>DASO01000010.1:60934-258239 GCA_002503845.1 Euryarchaeota archaeon UBA24
AATTTTTGGAGTGAAAGGGACACCAGTATATATACCAAGGAGCCCTTACGCTATCCAGTATGGGAATACTGAATAATTTAATAGGTAAGAATAAAGACCAAAACATAGCGTGTTTTGGTCTTTATGCGTTGATTGCAGTAGCAGCAATCGGGACATTTACTAGTCCGATGAGTACCCAAACTTCACTAATGGCGACAATTGGGGCAGCGGTGTTAGTCACAATAGCATTTTCACTAGGAGGGAGATATGAACGGGCGAAATAAGAAAACCCCCGTATTGGTATTTCTTGGGGTCCTGTGTCTTGTTCTTGCAGGGTGTTCGGGTGGTGGCGGGACGGCAGCAACAGATGCCACAACCCATGGAACTCAGCCTTCAGTGTACATGGACACCGGCGTGGAAGTGGAAGTAAATATTCCAGATATTTCTATTGACAGTAGTGGATTTAGTCCACAAACGTTTACCGTGGGATATCTCGTAACGGGAGGATCGGGGGGTTATCAAGGTGGTTGCAACCCATGTCCACAGGTGATATGGGTCAACAGTGATGACAAGCCACACACAATTACGTCTCTAGATGAAGGGGAAGCTTCCAATCCTGCCACTATGTTTAGATCCCCAGAAATCGCTCCGGGAAGCCAGTGGTCGTGGACATTTATTCAACCCGGTACATATGAGTACCAGTCTGATTCTGGTGACAGGGGGACTATAGAGGTAGTCGAGGTTATAAAAGAATGAATAAAATCCCAGTATTGGTTTTGCTTTGTGTCCTGTGTCTCGTTCTTGCAGGGTGTTCAGGAGGAAGTGGAGAGAATCCACGTGATACCGATGTGACAGGGATGGCAGATTCGGTGTATATGGATAGTACCACACCGAATTTTGATCAAGGAAAAGATAGTGGCGATAATATAGCCATCAAAGATATGGCATTTGGTCCGCAGGTATTAACTGTAGAATGGGTAGAGGGGTTTAGGGGAGGTTGCTTCCCGTGCCCGCAGGTTACATGGACCAACAACGACGACAAACCACACACAGTTACTTCAGATACAGGGGACTTTGACTCTGGACCAATTGGGCCGGGAGAACAATGGATGTGGACGTTTACTCAGGCAGGTACATACGATTATCACTGTACGTATCATGAAGAGATGACAGGGACTTTAGACGTAGTAGCGGTCGAGGAAAAAAGTAGTTAACTTTATATTTTTTAGTTGGGGAGAGAGTGATAGTGCATGATTGAAGTCGGGGTTGATAGTTTTGCTGCGGCAAATCCAAGTGGGGGACTGGGAGAGACTAGTGGCAGAGATTCTCTTGAAGAGTTACTAGAACGGATAGAATATGCAGATAAGGTTGGACTTGACGTGTTTGGGGTAGGAGAACATCATCGGAAAGAGTTTCTGGATTCTGCAAATGTAGTTATTCTCTCTGCAGCAGCGGCTCGTACTAAACGCATTCGTCTAACGAGTGCAGTTACAGTGTTAAGCGCAGCAGACCCAGTTCGAGTATTTCAAAATTTTGCTACACTAGATCTAATCTCAAAAGGGCGTGCGGAAATGGTTGTGGGGAGAGGTTCATTTGGAGAAGCATTTCCTTTGTTTGGATTTGGATTTGAAGATTATGACGAACTTTTTTCAGAAAAAATAGAATTACTTCTATCGATTCGTGAAAATGAAACTGTCAATTGGTCGGGAAAATTTAGACCTTCTCTAATTAATCAATCGATATATCCAAGGCCAATTCAGGATCCACTTCCAATATGGTTAGGAGTAGGGGGAACACCTTCGTCGTTTGTTCGTGCAGGAGTTCTAGGGTTGCCGCTAATGATTGCAATAATCGGAGGAGAAACAGGTCGGTTCCGCCCACTGGTAGACTTGTACAAGGAAGCAGGAGAAAGGGCAGGTCACTCACCGGAAAAGTTGAAGGTCGGAGTACATTCATTGGGATATGTTGCAGAAACATCTGAACAAGCTGTTGAAGAGTACTACCCAGGTTATGCAGAAGTGTTTACCAGAATTGGAAAAGAAAGGGGATGGCCACCTGTGACTAGAGATAGATTTGATGCTCAGAATGGACCTGATGGGGCTTTTTTAATAGGAGATCCGGAAGAAGTGGCTGCCAAGATACTAAGGCACAGTGAAGCCCTTGGTGGAATTTCTAGATTCACATTCCAAATGGTAAATGCGGGATTATCACATGAAAAGTTATTACATTCTATTGATTTGATCGGGACGAGAGTTGCCCCATTAATTCGGTGAGATGTAAAAATATTATTTCTTGCTATGTGCTATTGGATCGGGCGACCGTCATTTTCTACAGGAGGGGCACCTACGACTAGCCAGACATGTTGCTGATTGCTTTCATTAAATAAACGCCGAGGGGTAGCGGGGGGAACTTTTATTACAGATCGTTCAGGGACAGCGATGAGCTCATCTCCAAGTTGTATTTGTCCTGGGCCTTGTATTTGAAAATAAAGTTCCTCTTGTGTCGCCTGAGTGTGATAGGTTGTTTGTTGCCCGGGCGAAATGTACCACACACTGGATCTGGTTTCTTGCAGATCTAATTGGTCGGTCAAGACGACACGAGGGGTCCCTGATTTTCCAGGGGTTTGTTCCGCCTCGTCTAACGCAAGCATAGAATATAATGAATCCATGATACGTGTAAGATCATAGTATATGATAAATATCTTCTAAGTATCAGTGGTGCGCAAACTATAACCGTGTGTGGCGTATGCTAGCTAGCGCCATGCCCATAGGATGGAATAAAAAGAAAGGAGAAGCAACAGGAGGCTCTGCGAAGAAGTTTCAATGTGGTCTGTGTAGCGCTGTGTTTGATGAGCCAGCGCAAGGGGACAAACTCTGTCCAGAATGTTATGCCCAAGACACAATCGTAGAACTTATAGAATGAGATGTCTTTGAAGGAGGACATGAGCAAATATATCCCCAGTACGTGGGAGTGGGTGGCAGATCAAGTTGAGTTATATGAAGGGAGCGGGGGGACTGAAGGAACGAATTTAAGAGACACGGATTTGCCAGTAATTATTGTCACTAATACCGGTCACAAAACAGGAGCAATTAGAAAAACTCCACTAATGAAAGTGATGGATGGGGATCGATATGTCCTCATAGCGTCGAAGGGGGGCAGGCCAGTGAATCCTCACTGGTACCATAACTTGAAAGCGGATCCGAATGTAGAAGTTAGAGATAAAACTCAAGTGTATTCTATGACAGTTAGAGAGGTCGAAGACGAAGAAGAATACCAGAGATTGTGGGGGCTAGGGGTAGAAGCATATCCCCCATACCAAGACTACCAAGATAAAACAGATCGAATGATTCCAATTTTTGTAGCGGAAGTGGCTTAGAATGACGTTTGATTCTGAATATAGTCCATGGTTTCAACCTCCTAGTTGGGTTATTGGGCCGGTATGGACGTTCCTGTACATCTGCATGGGAGTCAGTGTTTCTCTCGCTTGGATCAGCAGAGAGGGGTTGGAAAATTCAAATCTTGTTTTTGGATTATTCATAGCTCAGTTGACATTGAACTTGTTATGGCCACAGGTGTTCAATTCTGCATCCTACGCCGTATCATTAATTATGCTCCTTGGCATGATCGCATTTACCGCATATTATGCGATGTTGGTTTATGATGTTAGCCGGGTTGCTTCAATGTTGGTTTGGCCGTATATCGCATGGATGAGCTTTGCATCTCTGATCAACGTTGCCTATTTGTGGGAGGCGATGGGGTGAAACGTTCTGTAATCATTCTGTGTGTTGTGTGCCTTGTGCTTGCAGGGTGTGTAGGAGGAGGAGAGATTGTAACGGATCGGGGTCATTCTGACCACGATCATGGGGATGAAGATCACGAGGATCATGGGGAAGAAGATACTAAGAAAGAAGTTCCAAAAGAGCAGGTTTCCTCGATTATAGCACCCGGGGTACCTACGTTTGAGATCCTATCAGAACATCCAAGGAAATGTATGAATGATAATGAGGTTGTAACTAAATTTGTAGACGTATTTGGAGTCTATGTGATTGCCCCAGAAGATGCAACGGATGAATATGTCCTGCATACTGCAAATGTATTGGCACAATACATAGACAATGACGAAGATGGGGTTCCAGATGATCCAAAGGTGTTGGATATACTTGTTGAGGGGGGTTTTGTTGCCCCAGTGTGGAAGAGCGATGACAGGGATAAATTTTGGGAAGCAAATAGGGGGACGCCTTGCGAGAATGGTCTAAGAACTGCTGCAAGCGTGTATTATGGTTCAGATAGTGGAGATAACTGGGCAATTGGTGGGATTGAAAAGTCCTATGAAGAAAAAGGAGTTCCAGGTCCGTGGGATACCAATATAGAAGAAATATGGCATATTGTTTCATATGGATGGTACGAAGCATATCCAGAATATTTTGGAGATAGAGAGGACAGATCCTCTAAACTTACTGTTGCGATGGACACGGCTCGTGGTGGTTACTTTAGAGAGACACCTAAGCAGTACCCAGACGGTGCTTGGTATATCTACGATAATGGGGAGGGTGGATATGGGGGTCAGGTCCACGAATATTTTTATTGGATAGTGGCGACAAACATTGGTGCATTGGATCCCGCGCTCACAGGTAAATGTGTGTTCACCGATTCAGAGGGAAATGGCCACCTCAATCCTGAATGGGGGATTTGTACACGCGAAGAGTTAGAGCAAAAAGACGTCTTAGCATTTGAACTGCTCAATGATTATGGGTTTAATCTTCCGACAGGGATACCGGATGGAAGTTACAAGAGTGAACCATAATAGGTAAGGGTCAAGTTTAATACAACTGGTCGAGAGGATAAATTAAGTATGCATTCATGGGAAGTTACATGTGTTGAATTGGGAGAAGAAAGTAAGCATGATGATTGCAGGGCTATTGAAAAAATTGGATTTAAAGTTGCAAGTCAGATACGAAAAAGAAATGTGGATCAGGCATGCAGCATGATAGAATCAGATCTAACAAGATATCACGTAGTAGTAAATGGTGAAGAAATAGCACTAGTATCTGCAGTTTCAGGTGAGAAAAGATATGTTCGTACAGGAGGATCTGACACGTCAGAGGATCCGCTCATGAAGCTTGGAAACTGTGAATAGAAGTAAGTGACAATCTCTTAGTTTAAAGGAATTTTTTGACGTGATCGGTTACTTCGGATGGGGTTTGTCCAACAGAAACTCCTGCAGCTTCAAGGGCTTTAATTTTTGATTGGGCAGTTCCGGTTCCGGTCCCAGAAACGATAGCGCCTGCATGACCCATACGTTTTCCAGGTGGTGCCGTCCTTCCTGCGATAAATCCAACAACTGGAGTGGTCATATTCTCTTTTATAAAATCAGCAGCTTGTTCTTCATCTTCACCACCGATTTCTCCACACATAACGACTACCTTAGTATCTGGATCAGCTTCAAATAGTTCGAGGCAATCGATAAAATTTGTTCCAATTATAGGATCTCCACCAATACCAATTACAGTGGTTTGTCCGAGATTGGAATTGGTTAAATTTGAAGCAACTTGGTAAGTAAGGGTCCCGGACCGTGAAACAAGACCGACTGGACCGGGGGTAAAAATATCACCTGGTAAAATTCCTAGTTTTGTTTCTCCAGGAGTGAGGATTCCGGGGCAATTTGGACCCAAAAGTCGGGCGTGGGGAGGGATGGAAAAATTAACTTTCATCATATCGTGAGAGGGAATGCCTTCAGTAATGGCAACGACGAGTTCAAGTGAGGTATCGAAGGCTTCAAATAAGGCATCTGCAGCGAATGCGGGTGGTACAAAAACGACTGAAGCATTAGCATCATTTTCATCCATAGCGGAATCAACAGTATCATAGATAGGAATTCCATTGAAATCCAATCCGCCTTTTCCAGGTACCACACCTGCAACTACATTGGCACCATAGTTTATCATTTGTTCAGTGTGGAATGCACCCTGACCCCCGGTAATTCCTTGAACAATTATTCGAGTGTCTTTATTCACCAATATGCTCATTTCAATCGCCTCCTTTTGATGCCAATTCAATGGCACGTTGAACAGCGGATTCAAGTGTCGATTCGACGGTTAGGTGGTCTGTATTTAGAATCTCCATTCCCTCTTTTGCATTTGTTCCGTCGAGGCGAACTACAATCGGTTTTGGAAGTGTATCAAAATTTTCAAGTGCGTCGTTTATTCCCTGAGCCACTTCATCCCCTCGAGTTATACCTCCAAAGATGTTGAAAAGTATTGAATCAACATTTTCATCTTCAAATAAAATCTCAAGTGCATTTTCGACTCTAACTGAGTTTGCCCCACCACCGATATCAAGGAAGTTGGCTGGTTTCCCACCGTAATGGTCAACTAGATCTAGTGTAGTCATAACCAGTCCGGCTCCATTTCCAATAATTCCAATATTACCGTCTAAACGGACATAATTAAATCCGTATAGATCTGCTTTTGATTCCAATTTATTGTTGTTTCTTATATCCCGGAGATCGGCTAATTTTTTCTGTCGGAAAAGTGCATCGTCTTCTATGTTCAAGACTGCATCTGTTGCGATCACATCTCCGTCCTTGGACACCATTAGAGGATTAATTTCGGTTTCGGTCGCATCGGAAGTTTCCCAAATGTTGTAAAGAGACAGAAGTATGTTGGCGACTTTATCAGTTAGTGTTGGAGAAATTCCAGCATCCAGTACTGCAGTTTTAGCTTGAGAATCGGAGAGACCGAGTAAAGGATTTACATAAGTTTTAGATATGGCATCAGGAGTGGATGATGCTACTTGTTCGATGTCGATACCACCTTCAGAAGACACCATGGCTACGGGCATTCCAGAACTTCGATCGAGAGTGACTCCAAGATAGATTTCATCTACGAAATCAATAGCCTGTTCTACCAAAACTTCATATACCAGATAGCCTTTCAGGTCCATTCCTAATATTTTATTTGCAGCTATTTCGGCTTCGTTATCATTTTGCACCAGGGTGATTCCTCCCGCTTTGCCTCGGCCACCAACATGGACTTGTGCTTTGATCACTGCGGGATAGCCTATTCGATTGGTTTCCTCTAATACTGTTTCAACAGAATTGGCCAATCCAGACGGAGGGATTGGAATTCCCCCGTCTGAGAAAATAGATTTTGCTTGATATTCATGCAAACGCATTGATGTAAAGTGAAACCCTGTGGATGTTAAATCTCATGATTTGATAAAAAGTCTATTTTGAATAGAATATGATGATTTATCCGCATGGGAATGGTATAGTAATCATGCGAAAGGTGTGCTTCCATAAGTATGGGGGAGTGGAGGTTTTACAATTAGAAGAAATAAAATCTCGGAAACTAGAGGGGGGAGAAATTAGAATCAAAACTAAGGCGATTGGGGTAAATCCCGTTGATACTTATTTTCGAGGAGGTGCATACAAAGTGCCCCAGCTTCCATGGACACCGGGATCGGATTTTGCAGGAGTAGTGGAGGAAATAGGATCTAAAAAAAGCGATTTAAAAGTGGGAGATCGAGTGTACGGTACAGGGCTAGGTCGAGACATAGATGGGACATATTCAGAATCCATCATAGCTCCACAAAATAATCTGGCTGTGCTCCCAGATCAGATTGAATTTGAAGAAGGTGCTGCGATTGCACTAGTAGGAGTTACGGCTTGGCGTGCACTTGTAGATCATGCGAATCTAATATCTGGTGAAAAATGCCTAATACATGGGGGAAGTGGGGGGGTGGGGCACGTTGCTGTTCAAATAGCGGAGGGGATTGGAGCAGAAGTAACTACCACTGCTAGATCAGAATACCATGAAAAATTAAAGCAATTGGGGGCGAAACATGTTTTTGACTACAATGTGAATAATCTTACAGAATTGATTGGGAATACAGGGCAGATGGATGTAATCCTCGATCATCGGTGTGATGAGTATATGGAATTGAATATCCAAGTTGCTAGTAAAAATGCAAGGATAGTAGGCATTGGGCAAGAAGATACCCAAGTAATAATTCCAAACTTTGCAATTGCTCGGGCGAAAGAGTTAGAGCTGTACATGATGAGCATGTTCAATACTCCAAATATTAGTACTATTTTGGATGAGATTTCTAAAATGATGGTAGAAGGGTCACTAGAAGTTTCCTTAGCAAAAAAATATCCACTAGAAGCGGCGGGAGAAGCCCAAGAGAGGATATATAGTCAAAGTAATATGGGAAAAATTGTGATTATTCCCTAAGGAAAATGCAATGGAATGCAGGGAAATTATTAAAATTGTAAGTTATATTTATTAAAAGCAATATATCGTATGCCATATTTGGTCAGCTTTTTAAAGGGGAGATTAATAGAAGAGGTAGAAAGTCAACTTCGCTGTGAGATGCGGATTGTTTGGTGGTTATAAATGGTATCTGGTGAACAAATTAACAAAAGTAAAAGCATACAGCAACAAACGGGGAAAACGTTCTATTTTGCTACTTTGTTACTACCTAGAAGGGTCAGATATGCAACTCATATTTTATACGCATTTTTTAGGAT
This sequence comes from Euryarchaeota archaeon UBA24, assembly GCA_002503845.1. GTDB lineage: Archaea > Halobacteriota > Halobacteria > Halobacteriales > Hikarchaeaceae > Hikarchaeum > Hikarchaeum yamanae. Next base: position 69,444 of record DASO01000010.1, read on the forward strand.
TGCAGATGAAGTTGTAGATACATCCGAGAACAAAAATTCTCGGACTAAAATTAAACAGCTCGATGAGATACAAGAAGCAGTTCTGGGCAAATCTTTAACAGAAGATCCGTCCCTAAAAGCATTTGAGGAATTGAGAAGGAGATACGACATTCCAACTACAGAAATAGTAGCATTTTTAGAGGCCATGCGGATGGATATTTCTAAAAACAGGTATACAACTTTCGAAGAAGTAGAGGAGTATATGCGGGGTTCTGCGGTTACTGTTGCAAATATGATGGTATCGATCATGAAAGTGGAAGAGACTGAAGAGATTACTAGATCTGCCGCAGCTTTAGGAAAGGCATTCCAATTGACGAATTTCCTCAGGGATGTAAGAGAAGATATTATAGAGTATGATCGATCATACATGCCGAAGGAAACGCTCGAAAAGTACGGAGTGGAATACAAAAATATAGAAGATCTAGAATTTTCAGAATCGTTTGCAGAAGTGATGCGGGAAGAAATTACTAGGGCTGAGGAGTTTTATAGAGAGGGAGTTGAGGGAATCAAATATTTACCGGAAGATTGTCAATTTGCAGTGTTATTGGCATCTATTTTATATGCAGATCACCATCGTTTGATCGTAAATCAGGAGTATGATGTTTTGACTCGAAGATCTACATTGAGCATGCCTGACAAAGTTGCATGTTTAATCAAAGGTTGGTGGCATTTGAGAGTGACAAAAGATCCTACAACTACATTTTATTTATCCACCAGAATGTCAAATGGCGTGATGGAAGAAAATCAACATGATGGGAAGGTTTTAGGTCGTGTTTTTGATGTGAAGGGATTGTTAATTAACTTTCAAAAATGAGGAGATCAAAGTGTCCGATAAATCTGCCGTTATAATTGGGGCCGGTGTAGGAGGGTTATCATGTGCGTGTTACTTGGCGCAAGAGGGTATGCAAGTAACAGTGGTAGAAAAAAATGAGCAAATAGGAGGGAGGGCTTCTGTTTTAGAGAAAGGTGGATTTAAATTCGATATGGGTCCGTCATGGTATCTTATGCCAGATGTATTCGAGAGATTTTTTGAATTTTTTGATCGGAAGCCAGAAGATTACTATGAGATAATTCGATTAGATCCACATTACAGGATATTTTTCAAGGATCAAAAAACGGTGGACATAGTTGCTGATGTTGAACAAAACAAGCTTGTGTTTGAACAAATAGAAAAAGGTGCCGGAGAGGCTCTTGGGAGATACCTAGATAACTCCAAAAGAACTTATGAATTGGGTATGCAAAATTTTGTGTATAAAGATAGGCCACGTTTGAGGGATTACATAAGCTTGGATGTATTATTAAATGCGAATAAAATAAGCTTATTTGGTTCTATGCAGAAACACGTTAACAAGTATTTTTTAGATTCGAAGTTGCAACAAATTATGCAATATACGTTGGTATTTTTAGGAGGATCTCCAAAGAATACTCCGGCTTTGTACAACCTAATGAGTCATGTTGATTTTAATTTGGGAGTATACTACCCGGAAGGGGGGATTGGGAAGGTTATATCTTCTATTTCAGAATTGGGAAAAGAATTGGGAGTAACATATAAGCTAGGTTTCGAGGTAGATTCAATTGAAAATGAAAATGGTTTATTTTCTGTGAAAAGCAAAACGGGGGGAGAAATAAAATCAGATGTGGTAATCAGCAATGCAGATTATAATCATACAGAACAAGTTTTACTCCCGATAGAAAAAAGACAATTTGATGAGAAATATTGGGAATCTCGAACTTATGCCCCATCTGCGTTTTTAATATATCTGGGTGTGGAAGGGGATATCGATCCATTAATTCACCATAATCTAGTCCTCCCTACAGATTGGGATGGTCATTTTGAAGAAATATTTACTAAACCTACATGGCCAACAGATCCTGCATATTATATATGCGCACCTTCGGATACTGATGATTCAGTTGCCCCAGAGGGATGTAGTAATCTATTCATATTAGTTCCCATAGCAGTGGGAATTAAAGATGGGAAGAAAATGAGGAAGGAGTACAGAGACAAAATATTAGCAGATGTTGCAGAAAATGTGGGTGTGGATATAAGAAATAGAATAATACTAGAAGAGCATTTTTCCATATCCGATTTTTCTAGGCGGTATAATAGTGCAAAAGGATCAGCTCTGGGGTTGGCGCATACATTAATTCAAACGGGCCCCATTAGACCAGATAATCGTTCGAAAAAAATGAAAGGCATGTATTTTACAGGTGGGTATACTAGACCTGGTATTGGAGTTCCTATGTGCCTAATAAGTGGAGAACATACAGCAAAAGCCGTTATTGAAGATTTAGAGAGATAAATATGAATGTAGAAAGGTATATGAAGTTAATTGCGACTTCACGGCCTAGATTCTGGTTGTATTTAGCGGGTCCGGCACTAGTGGGTGCTGCATATGGGATAGATACGGTTGCTGGTCTGATGAGAATGGAAGTTGTTCTGATTATATTGTATTTTTTGATTCCAGCTAACTTCTTAGTCTACGGAATTAATGATATATTCGACTCGAAGATTGATCAAAAAAATCCAAAAAAGAAATCTAAAGAGACTCAATACAGAGGGGGGATTGAGTTGCCTATTTTGGTGATATTGAGTATAATTTTAGGGGTGGCATTAATGAGTATGCTTACCGCGAATTCCATTCCGTGGATGATTGGTTTTCTATTCCTAAGCTGGGCATATAGTGCACCTCCATTTAGATTCAAAACGAAGCCGGTCTTTGATTCTTGCTCAAATATTTTGTATATATTTCCAGGAGTTATTACGTACATAGTAGTTTCAGGCTCCAGCCCACCATGGCTTGCAATAATAGGAGGATGTTTTTGGGCGATGGCGATGCATACTTTCTCGGCCATTCCCGATATTGCACCAGATAGGGAATCAAAGATTGAAACACTGGCCACATCGCTGGGTCAAATGGGATCCATAGTCTACTGTGGAAGTTGTTGGTTGATTGCTTCAGGATTATTTGCGATGGTAGATATCAGATTAGGGATACTTTTGTCAATTTATTTGGTAGTATTGGGAGTGATAATGTTGAGAAAAATAGAAATTGGAGTAGCATATTGGTGGTATCCAAGAATTAATGCGATAGTAGGGTTTCTCCTAGTTATTGGGGGGCTTTTGAGGATTGCAACGTGAGAGAAAAATTAGAATTATTAGTACGTGAAAATCGTTTGGTTTTGGCGATAGTGATGCCAATCGTAGGGGCCGTATTACTAGTTGCAAGTGAAGAGATGATATTGCCAGCTTGGCTTTCATTTAATCCATACATTGTGTTGATGGGGACTGCATTGATGAGATTGCCACTAATTGTTGCAATCATGCCACTTATAAATAGAAGAAATGGTGTGTTGTTATTACTATTGACAGTTTATGTATACATAATTGAATTTATAGGCATAAATCATGGATGGCCATATGGTAATTTCCAATACTTAGTTGAATTGGGACCTATGGTTTCGGGGATTCCAATGGCACTCCCGCTATTTTTCATCCCGCTGGTGTTGAATGGTTATTTGTTAACATTGTTAATCGTTAAAAAGTCGAGGTTGGATCGAAAAATAATAATCCCAATGGCTATTGTATTAGTCATTTTGATAGATTTGGTTTTAGATCCTGCTGCAGTTTCTCTTGGTTTTTGGTCTTATGGAGAGGGGGGAGAATTTTATGGAGTCCCGCATACAAATTACCAAGGATGGTTAATTAGTGGAGGAATAGCGGTGTTGGTGGTTAACAGTATGTTTGATAGAAAAAAACTTCTGGCCCGTATTGATCAGTGTGAATTTGGACTAGATGACATGGTTAGTTTTGTATTATTATGGGGTTTGGTTAATACGTTCTATGGTAATTGGATTCCAAGTGCGATTGTAGGAATTCTTATCGTTGGTTTGTGGTGGGTGGATCGAATTGATATTGCAAGTATTGTGAACAAAAATAACTGAATATAAATTTTTGGAGATACAGAAAAGGGCATGGATGAAATGAAAAGTCGGAGGGAGATCCTTCAGATATCGAGTTTGGGGGTATTGGGTTTAGTGGGATGTATGGGAAATTCAAAAGCAGATAAATGTTTAGACGGGACTGAGAAAGAGAAGAATGAATATCAAGAGGGGAATGGTACGGAAGGAGGATGGCCTCATTTTGGATGCAATCTTACAGGAGATCATAAAAATTATGGAGCAAATCCAAATTCGGATGCGATGGAATTGGCGTGGGATAATAGATTGTCTATTTCGAGTACGTCGGCCATGCGGCCATTAATAAGAGATGATGTGGTGTATGTGGGGTGGCAATCGATCACAGGAATTGGGAAGCTATACGCATTAGATGCTAATCGGGGGGAACAAAAATGGGTTGCGGAGTATGAAGGTGGAGCACTTTTGCCAGGATCAGTTATGGAAGATAGCATATATGCAGGGAGCCCAGATGGAATTCACTCTTTTAGTGTAGAGACGGGGGAGTTATCATGGTCATTCCGTCCGGAGGGCGACTGGAAATTCGTAGGAGGAGTTAGAGGAATTGATAAATTATATGCGTTTGGGATTAGTAAAAATAAGATAGACGGATTGTATGCGGTTGATCCAGAGACAGGGGAGATAGAATGGGAATTTAGATCAAGTGATATATCCGGTCTTTTTGCAGTCCAAGGGGATTCGGTATATACAGGAGGGGGTGGCAACATCCATAGAATTTCAAAAGTTGATGGATCAGAAATCTGGTCGGTTCCGATGGGGTATGGATATAAAAGTGGGCAAATTGTTGCAAATGGAGAGACTATATACGCAACTGGGAAATCGAATCAGGAGAAGGAGGAGAAAATATTTGCAATAGATGATTCTTGTGGGCAGATGGAATGGTCGGTTGTATCGAAGGATGAAAAGTCATGGATGGGCATGGCCGCAAATCCAGAAGAACTCTATGTTTCTGTTCAAAGGGAGGGTACAAAAAATGCATATGGAACTGCTGAAATGATCGCACTGGATCGAGATGGGGGGTCGAGGTTATGGACTATAAAATTAGAAAATATGAGATATGCGTCTGTTGAATTGGGGAATCCAATAATAGTAGGTGACGAGATATATGTGGGCGGGTTGCAAAGAAGAGCAAACAGATCAGATATTGCATATTTCAACGTGATTGGGATTGATCTGCCTGAAGGAACACCAGTCCCAGGTCAAACTCACAGAAGAGAAATAGATAAGACGATAAAGATATCCGAGGAACCCATGTATGTGAGTCCTCCGTCAATTGTAGCGGGGAAAGACACAATATATACTTTAGCGGGCGGAGTGATATCGGCGATGAGATGAAAAATAAAGGGGCTAGATTTAAAGGTAGACTTGTTTAATATCAGAAGGACTTGCTCTCCTAACTATAGAGCTAATTATATCCGAAGATCCTGAAAGATTATTAGAATCCCCATCTAGTACCAAGATTTTAGCTTCCCGGTCGGGTTCGAGGATACCATAATTAAGATCGAAAATTGTTGCCCCGGAAGAAGTGGCCATTCGTAGGATTTCGCGGGGGTCTATATCAAAGAGTTTTGAAACAAACGCCATTTCACGGAAAAGAGAAGGGCTATTTAGCATTACGTTGTCGGTTCCGAGTGCAATAGTAGTGTGGCAAAGTAAATCTTCGATGGGAGGAAGTCCAACTCCAGTGACGATATTTGAACGGGGGCAGATGACAACTGGTGTATTGGTATTTTGTAGATGGTCGAGGTGTTCAGAAGTTGGATGGACCATATGAACCACAAAGTCGGGTTCCAATGCTAGCGCAGTTTCTATATCGGTTTTATCGCGTTCACCCGCATGAATCCCAAATAATTTATTTGCGGTTTTGGTTGATTGTCGTTCGTGGGTAAAATCAGAATCTCTAGACCCACTAGCTCCAAATCCATCTGCAATATCCAAAACATCAATTGTTTCTCTGCCTAAAACGATCGCATCCACGTTGGAATTGGAGTGTGCTTTTTGTAGCATGTTGACGCCGTCAACGCCACCTTCACGGAAATCGGCGAATGCAGCCACCCCAGTACTTTCCATCAGATTGATAGACTTCCTCATTTGAGAGATTAGATCGTCAGGGGTTGCTGCAGCTAATAGACGGTGTTTAAGCCCATCAGGGGGTGCTACTAAGTCATCTAGAGATAATCCGGATCCGGCATCTTTTGCTATTGAATCTCCAATGTGAGTATGGGAATTTATGAAAGCTGGAAGAATTATGTCAGTACTAGAGTTAGCTTCTTCTTCTATATGGGAGATGCGACCATTCTCAATGGTAATAGTGCCTTCGATTAAATCAAATTCATGGCCAAAAAGGATTGTGCCCTGAAGCTGCATAATCACACTTTGCTAGGTAGAGACTTGAATGAGTCGCATGTGTATTGTTAGTTAATGAATTTATCAAGACTAAAATTTTTCTTTGATCGCATAGATATCAGGTGCCCATTTGTTTCGAGATTGAGTTCGTTTTCTGCTGCACTTCCGACTCGGTCTACTAGATTTGTTGGAGCATATACACCGAGACGCCATTGTTCTTTTTGGGCATCCTGCAATGCATCGATGAGGGGAGAATGGTCATGGAGCATGCGAATTTCGTCTCCAACTTTAATTTTTATTTCTTTTGCAGTTGTCGAAGGGGAAGATGGTATATCTATTATTACAGATTGACTATCTATATTGAGTTTAGAGGCTATACGGTTTTCAAATGTATGAATAGAATCATAATCCGCGTTGATGACATCGTCAGGGACATCTTTCATTTCGGCCCAGATTGCTCGTTTGTAGAGATTTCGATTGGAAATTCGCTTCTCGAGAGGGGCGGTTATTGAATTCGATCGAAGGGCGGCGTGTAAATCGTGATCGTCCATATTGCGGAGGTCATTTTCTTTTATAACTTTGGAATCTAGTAAAAACTCAGTTGCTCGGCGTAGTATCGATTTTGAGATTCGTGCTACGTGATGATTGTATACAGTGGGACCCATAAGTGTTCTAGCAAGAAGGAGATTTTCGGCGGCTTGAACATTTCCACCAGATGCCGATAAAACTAATTCATCGTCGATGAAAGTCAGCTCCCGGACTAATCGTCCGTGGTCAATGGCGCCGTAAGGAACTCCCGTATGATGGGCATCACGAACCAGATAATCCATCCGGTCTACATCAATTGAACTAGAGATTATTTGGCCATATTGTCCTTTTCCGATGATTAAATTTGCGATCAGATTGGCATCTAGATTGTGTGTTTCAAGGACTGAGCAGAGGGGGGAAGAAGTAAGAAGCTCTTCTATATTTTCATGTTCAAAACCGATTCTATGGTTAAGCAAGGGTTCAATGTTATGACTATATGGAGAGTGGCCAATGTCATGAAGCATTGCTGCGGCCCGTATATGATTAGCTATTTCCGAGGGGATTTCGAGGTGATTAGTGACCTCGCATGCTAGATGATAAACTCCAATACTATGTTCGAATCTTGTGTGATTTGCAGAGGGATAAACAAGAGAGACAGTGCCCAACTGTTTTATGTGCCGTAACCGTTGGACAGGAGAGGTATCTAGTAGATCCAATGCGAGTCCATCAATAGTGATATGATCATGGACACTGTCTTTAATAGTTTTCATCTAGAAAGGGATAGAATAGGATAACATATAAGTAATAACATATAGAACGATAAGTGGCGAAATATAGGATAAAATTAACACAAAATAAAAGGATGAAACTATTATGATTACTTTGCTTTCAGGGGGAACTGGGACGCCAAAATTATTGTCAGGGATGGCTCAAAAATCAGAGACGATTGTCATAGGGAATACAGGAGATGACGTTGAGATAGGGGACTTGTTAGTTTGTCCAGACTTGGACACTGTGATGTATTTATCAGCAGGAATATTGGATCAAAAGAAGTGGTGGGGGATAAAAGAAGATACTTTTGATACACATGGACGTGTGGTGGGGCTAGCAAAACAAAATGGATGGGATGGGAATCCAAATTTTTTGAAGAAAAACGAACAGATAAGTGGGAGGAGAATAGCAAATTGGCGTAGATTTTCTGGAGCGGAAGAGTTCATGAAAATTGGGGATCGGGATCGTTTGATACACAAGCTTAGATCGTGTTTGATCGAAGAGGGGAAGACACTGACGGAAGTCACAGAAAATCTATGTTCAGTGTTGAAAGCTGGTGTAAAATTACTTCCTATGAGTGATGATCCTGTGTCTAGCATTTTGAGGACAGATCGGGGAGAGATGCACTTTCAGGCTTTTTGGGCAGGGTGGAAAGGAAAACCAGAGGTAGAAAGTATCGAGTTCAGAGGATCTGAGGCGGCTAAAGCAACCAGGCTAGTTGTAGATGCACTGAAAAATGAAGTTATCATCGGTCCGTCAAATCCAGTAACTAGTATTGGCCCTATTTTGTCATTGAAAGGGGTTGAAGAATTGCTATCAGAAACCAAAGTCGTTGCAGTGTCTCCGTTTATAGGAGGTGAATCTTTTTCGGGTCCAATTAAGAAGTTGATGATAGCAAACGGGTATGATGCGAATACAGCAGGTTTGATGAAGATGTATCCATTTGTCGATGCGTTTGTAATAGATTCCACTGATAAAACAAAAATGGATCGTCCAGTAGTAAAAACGAATATAAGAATAGATGGCAAAGTGGATGCAGTTCGAGTATACGAATCATGCCTAAAGGCGTTTGAAGAGGTGGATAAAAAATGAAAAAATGGCCGTTTGAAATTGAAGGTATTGTAGAAGTGGTAGTGACGACGTGTGATGCGTCGAAGGGTTGGAATGTTGCGCTGTTGGGATTGCGAGGGGGAGAAATTATCACTGCTAGGACGTGGGGTAGGACAAGAACGCGTGAAAATTTTAGCAAGGGGAGAGACGCATACGTTCATTTTGTGCGTGATGCGGTTTTGTTTGTAGAAGCTGCACTTTGTATTAAAGAACAAAAAGATCCACATATAGAGGGGTCGTACGCCTGGGCGAAAATAGAAGCAATATCGAGGGGAGGGGGGAGAGAAAGAGGTACAGAATGGGAGGATTGGGATATAAATATACGAGAGGGCCAGATAGTGAAGGAAGAAGTCCCCATAGTGAATAGGGGGCATAATGCAATTATAGAAGCAACAGTCATAGCATCTAGGCTAAGGATATCCCAAAGTAGAGAAAAAGATCTGCAAAAAATTGAAAGTTTGTTGAAAATTGCAGAAAAATGTGGTAATGTGCGTGATTGTGAGGCGAAGGTTCTAGTTGAAAGACTAGTTTTTCAAAATTTTGAAGGGGATAAACAAAGAAAAAAGTTTTAGCGTTGCAAGTTCTCGCAAAGATGCTAATCGGAAGAATAGGAGGAAAATATGGGACGCTATCGAGCTACAGTGGAAAGTGATATTGTGTATGTAGAGGCGGACTTGGGGCGAATAAAGGTGGGTCCTTTGAATACAATAATAGAGATCATAGGAGGTCCATCTTGGACGATTAGGTATGATGATCAGGAACGGGCTAGAATGGATCTAGATACGTCAGACGAGGGGTTGACTATTGATGTGAGAGATACTATTGAGGCGATGACATTTGGAGGGAAATTTCTAATGACATTAAGATCACAACCGGAAATTATTCCGGGGGGAAATAGAGATACAGTTTCACCAAGATTGGGCTTGTTTATGGGTCGTTTGATAGAAAATCTAGAATACGGAGTTAGATAAAGCAAGACCATATTGGGATGATGTCTGATTAGATGAGTTTAAGCCAGAGAATTGACAAACCGGAAGTATGCCAATCAAACCAGCCTACGTCAAGCGTATTTCTCGGGAGTTAATAGAAAGATATCCTGAAAGGTTCTCAGATGATTTTGAGGAGAACAAAGAAACGGTTACACTTGTTACTAATGTTGAATCCAAGAGGGTGAGAAACAGGATAGCAGGATACGTAACGAGAAAAAACAGAAAAAACTAGTAAATGAAAGCGAGACGTGAACCGGAGTTCTATGCGTCAGAGTATCATAATCGTTTTGTCCATCGTCGCACTATCCTGCTAACATGGTAGTTTCGGTAGGTATAATTGGGGCCACGGGAGTCGTTGGTCAACGGTACATACAGTTAATCGAAAAACATCCGCTTTTTGAAATCAAGGTTGTTACCGCCAGCGACAGAAGTGTTGGAAAGTCATACCGGGATGCGGTTAACTGGGGATTGGACACACCCATGCCTAATGACATATCGAAGTTTGAAGTGAAACCAACAGATGCGAAAAGTATTCCAGAAGAAGTGGAAATCTTATTTTCAGCACTTCCCTCTCAAATTGCCTCAAAAGCAGAGCCTGAATTGTGTAAAGAAGGATATATCATTGCATCTAATTCGTCGAATGAAAGAATGAGCGAAGATGTTCCGTTGATCATTCCAGAAATAAATGCAGATCATCTAGATTTAATTGAAATTCAACAAGATAATAGGAAATGGGATGGGGCTTTAATCAAAAATCCCAATTGCTCTGTAATAACACTAGCACCAACATTAAAGGCATTAGACGCATTTGGGCTCGAGAGAGTTCATGTTGCAACACTCCAGGCTGTTTCAGGGGCAGGGTATGAAGGTGTCAAATCGATGCAGATTTTAGACAACGTTATTCCATTTATCCAAAGTGAAGAAGAAAAATTGGAAACAGAACCTCAGAAGATACTAGGAGGGTTAGAAGGGGATAAGATTTTAATGCACAATATGGAGGTATCGGCTTCGTGTAATCGTGTGGGGGTAATAGATGGACATTTGGAGAATGTTTGGGCAGAAACCGAAGAAAAAGTCACAATTGAAAAGGTTAAAAATGCATTTAAGAAATTGAAAGGATTGGAGCTTTACTCATCTCCTGATGTGTTCATAGAAGTTTTTGAGGAGGAAGACAGACCCCAACCTAGATTAGACAGGAATCTAGGGGAGGGGATGTCCATTTCAGTAGGGGGTATTAGGGAAACATTGAGTGGAATCCAATACAACTGTTTGGCTCATAACACCATCAGGGGGGCTGCGGGTGCTAGCGTATTAAATGGGGAACTTTTAATGGGTAGTAAATGGTTCTAAGTAGGGAATTAATTTACAAAGGTCGATGTTCAATTTGGAAATAGAAATGGGAAGAATTTCCGATATGAGTTAATAGGCTTCGGAAGAGATAGTCATTTGATGGGAGATATCAAAAATATCGTTCTTCGTGAAATTTTTGAGAGTGAATTTTCCCAATATCCTCTTTCGAACTATGTTGGAGATTTTTATATGGCAGTGGATGGATCATTCAGGGGGGAAACAAGTGGATTGGGAGTTATCATAGAAACTTACCAGGGGGAGAATGTGTTGAAGATTTCTCAGCAAGGGAATTTTCCAGACAGCAACGCGGCAGAATATGGGGCACTCAAAATTGGGTTAGAAACTTTACTGGGATTTGTAGATCAAAATTGCAGAATCGGGATTATAACAGATCATGATCGGCTCTCCGCAAATATTAATACCATATCAAGAGGGAGAGAAAGGATGGATTTTGAAGACAGAATTTCAGTTCCGAGAACTGTTAAAAAGGATTGGAAGGCAATAATCAAATTCGCTGATATGTGTCAACAAGTAAGATCTGTTTGTATTAAATCTAAAGAAAACCCAGCGCATCGCCTGGCGAACTTAGTTGGTGGATATACGACATATGGGAATGCAGAAAATCAAAGAACTGAGATTCCACCACCTTCTAGAATCGTGCGTTAAGAATCAAAGTGAATTGAGGGCCATATCGTTTGCCATCTGGGATTTTTTGAGCCTAGATTCAAGATTTTTTCGATAGTCATCGAGGTCAATTGAATGCCGAGCTACTCCAGATGTAATCGCAGCTTCAGCAACTTTAGGTGCTACTTCAAATAGGACACGGGGGTCAACTGGTTTTGGGATGATATAGTCAGGTCCGAACTCTATTTTTTCACCACCATATGCTTCAATTACGTCGTCTATAACATCTTTTTGGGCGAGATCTGCTAGGGCCTGTGATGCAGCTACTTTCATATCTTCATTTATATCTTTTGCACGTACATCCAACGCTCCACGGAAAATGAAGGGGAAACCAAGAACGTTGTTAACCTGGTTTGGGAAATCAGATCGTCCCGTTGCCATGATTACAGTGTCATCTCTAACAGCTTTTGCTTCGTAATATCCTATCTCCGGATCGGGATTTGCCATTGCAAATATGATGGGATCGCTTGCCATTGACTGAACCATTTCTTCACTGACTAGTCCTCCGACAGATAGACCCACGAAGACATCTGAGTCAACCATGGCGTCAGCGATATTTCCATCTTCTTCGCTCGCAAATTCTTGTTTATATTCATTGATGTCTTCACGACTCTTTGATAAGATTCCTTTGGAGTCAACCATGACTATGTTTTCTTTTTTTGCACCTAAAGAGACGTAAAATTTTGCAGTTGCAATTGCACTTGCGCCAGCTCCAGAGAATACAATTTTAAGATTAGAGATATCCTTGGAAATTATATCTGCAGCATTGAGTAATGCAGCTCCAGAAATTATTGCAGTTCCATGTTGATCGTCGTGGAACACAGGGATATCAAGTTTGGATCGTAATTGCCGTTCGATCTCGAAACATTCCGGTGCTTTAATATCCTCTAAATTGATCCCCCCGAAGGTTGGTTCAAGTGCTTTTACAGTGGAAACAACCTCTTCGACAGTAGTTGGGCTTATCTCGATATCAAAAACGTTTATATCGGCAAATCTTTTGAAGAGGACTCCTTTACCCTCCATGACAGGTTTCGATGCAGAAGGACCAATATTACCCAGTCCAAGTACTGCAGTTCCATTTGAAACAACTGCTACGAGGTTTCCTTTCCCAGTATAAACATAGGAATCTTCTTCGTTATTGTGTATCTCCATGCAGGGGGCAGCTACGCCAGGGGAATATGCCAAGGTGAGGTCCCATTGTGTGTTAGCGGGTTTTGTAGTAAAAATGGCCAATTTTCCGGGAGGGTCTATCTTATGGTAATTAAGTGCTTCATCTTGCATGGATGTTTCTTCGTTGTTCATAACAATAATGGGGGATATGGGGAAGTAAAAAGGATTCTATACGTATAAGATTGGAATTCACTAGCCGTAAAAACAATGAAGGTACTAAATTAAGTAGAAATAAGTAGATACAAGACAACATAGATCATGAAGTCTTATTTTTTAAAAATAGTTACCAGTCTAACGTTTATTCTGTTGATGGTGGGAGTCTATACTAAAGAAGTGGGAGCGGATTTGACGTGTGGCATGAAATGGCCAATGTGTGATGGTGCAATATACGGACTATTCCCCGCAAATTTACCTAGCGCGATCGAATGGTCACATCGTTTTTTGGCGCTTGTTGTGGGAATATTGATACTAGTTGCATTGTATAAATCATGGGAGATTCATGGGAGTAAATCTAGGATAACGAAAGCCGTGTTGTTGGCGGTTCTACTGCTTCCAATGCAAGTGATACTAGGTGCTTTGACGGTAGTAAAATTCGAGTTGTTCTCCAGAGGTGACAGAATTTTGTTTGAGCCGTTGATTAGTGTGTCACACAATGCAATTGGGGTAGTGATATTAGTTTCATTGTTCGCTGCTATGTTATGGGAACGAGAACTATAAGTGAAAAATAAAAAGGAGAAAATTTACAGAAAATTTGACAAGTCGGACTGAGAGGGTTGTTCGTCTGGAGAGGGTTCGGAGTTCTCAATATGGGATGAATCTTGAGGAGATGGAAATACATCTGGAGAAGAATTTTCAACGTGATTTTCGGAGTCTCGTAGCGTGGTTGCTTCGTCAAGTATCTCTTTAACTTTTTTGGTGGTTTTTCCAGATCCAGTTAGATAAGAGATCGTATCGAGTTCTAATTCATACGCTGCAGCTACATGAATTGTCAAAAGTCGATTTTTGCAATTTTGAACCATAGTTTTTAACAAGGGCATTATTTCTATTCGGGAAGTTCCAACACTGATCCCACTCATTTTGGAGATTGATTTTGCGACAGTATCCCGGAGATCGCGAGAGCCTCTAGATGCACCTAGTCTTTGCCAGTATCGAGGAGGGCCATATCGCGTCCATCCACCTTTTGGAGAGGGGTTTCGGGATGCTGCAACTCCCGCGACCATTATATCTCGGGCATATCTCCAATAAGAGTAATTCTGAGTTGTGCGAGTACGAGTGAGCCACGTTTCGGCGCGAGATAGATGGGCATAGGCGCGAGACAATTCGGAGCTATCAAAATCTTTGGGTACGTTTTCATCTATCCAGGATAAAAGGTTGTCTGGTGTTTCATTGACATCGTAAGATGATATGAGTGCATCTCGGGGCTCCAAATTTTTGAAGAGATTATTTAAGAAATCAAATATATTTTCTTCACGGTTTCGAGAGCTAGTTACTATATTTTTCTGAGCCAGACTTCCATCTGTAGACACAGTGGCCTGTAAGTCATTTATGGCCCCACGTAGATCGCCACTATTTTTTTCAGCGATGAGTTCTAGTGCTCCGGTTTCAGGAGAGATAGTTTCGCTACGACAGATGTCATGTAGAATGGGCAGTATTGATCGAGAAGAGATGTCATTAAATCGTATTGCTTCACAGACATTTCGAAGTCCCCTACTCATATTATAATAATCGTTCGCGATTAGAACAATCGGTTGTGAAGACTCTTTGATTAATTTGGTAAGTGCCGCAGCTCCACCTCGGTCATAGGTTCCATGTAAGTTATCTGCTTCATCAAGTATCACGAGTTTTTGCCCAGAAGATCCTCCAGAAATTGTGCCAGTGTTGGCGGCATTGCGTGCAATTCTATTTATTATTTTTGCAGTACGTTGGTCGGAGGCATTTAATTCAATTACATCCCACCCCATGTCCGATGCAAGTGCATGTGCTGCAGAGGTCTTTCCGATCCCAGGACTTCCATGAAGAACAACTGCAGGGGATTGGGGATTCCAGCGAGAAGCCCATTCTAAAAATGTACTAATTGCTTTGTCGTTTCCACGGACTGCATCTAGCGTTTTTGGGCGGTATTTCTCTGTGAGACTTGCCATTGATGATGATATAGATACGAGGGGCTTTAGTGGTTACGGAGAGAAAGATAGGGCATAAGATACTGCAATGTGAAAGGTAGAATATGCCAGTCAGAAAGGAGATATTAAAAATCATGGGAGGAACGGTGATAGTCTACATCGTACTTTTGTCCATACTGGCGATAATTCTGTTTATAATTCCTACAATTCTGCTATAGACAAAAGGGGAGATTGGAAGATTAAAACTTTGGCAAAGAGTAGAAAAGAGTTAGAAAAAATTGCTGAGGCTTTAGGCGTATATGACAGACTCGGAATCGTCGGATTTGCTTTTATCAGTGGTTAATAAATTAACGGCGGTAATGAAATCATCTGCTGATATTTCAGTCCTCTCTTCGCGGATTGCAGTCATCCCGGCCTCAGTGCAAATTGCTTTGATATCGGCGCCACTACTACCAGGAGTAAGCTCAGATAAAAGTTTGAAGTCTATCTTATCTGCAAGATTCATATTTTGAGTGTGGATTGCAAAAATTCTCTCTCTTGCTTCTTCATTTGGAAATGGAATTTCAATTAAACGGTCGAATCTACCAGGACGCAGGATGGCCTCATCGAGCATATCAAAGCGATTAGTTGCTGCTATTAGACGGATGTTACCACGTTCGTCGAATCCGTCCAAGCTAGCGAGTAATTGCATCATAGTTCTTTGGACTTCTGCATCTCCAGAAGTCTTGGACTCTATACGTTGGGACGCGATTGCATCTACTTCATCGATGAAAATGATAGCAGGTTCATTTGCTAGAGCGAGCTGGAATATATCCCGCACCAAGCGAGACCCTTCCCCAATAAATTTATGTACGAGTTCGGAACCTGCTAGTTTGATAAAGGATGCATTTGTTTTGTTTGCAACTGCTTTGGCTAACAGTGTCTTTCCGGTTCCGGGTGGTCCATGTAGCAAAACGCCTGCAGGAGGTTCTACGCCTACTATTTTAAAAATTTCAGGATTCTCAAGAGGTATTTCAACAGCCTCTCGTATTTGTTGGATTTGGTCGTCTAACCCTCCAATGTCGTCGTAGGTAACAGTGGGGCAGTCATCTATTTGCATGGCTTGGGCACGGAGGTCTGTTTCTTCGTCCAATATATGGATAATGGAAAGTGCACTATTGACCGCAACTCTAGATCCGGATTTGATTTCGTCGTGTAGTTCCGGGAGTGAAACGGTGATTGCTTCTTGATTGTTTCCGTGTTGTCGTATTATAATTCCTTCTTTGGAGACTTCTTGAACAGTAGCGATGAATAAAGGAGGTTGGCGTAATTGTTGGTTCTCGTGATTGAGGCGCTCTAGTTTCTGTAAGAATTTGCTATTTTCGGCAGTGATATCTAGCAACTTGTCTTGCATCTCGCTGTTTTTATCGTGGGCTTCTTGTAGTTGCTGAGCGAGGTTCTCAAGTTGTTGTTCTAGTGGTAAATCGTCTTTAGAAGAAGAATCTACACTATCGGTGGCATCCATTATGTTCGGGATTGGGTGCCATTACTTATGAATTTTCGGATGGGAGAATAATGATAGTTTCAAGAGAAAGGAACGTTTCGGGGATTGGTCGTCGGACGTTGGGCATGCCCGAGGGGATGGGTGAAAAGAAGCAGAAATATGTTTTTAGGTAATAAAATTGTATCGAAAATATTAATACCAGACATTATGTAATAGGAGTATGGCTACAGGAATTGGAAGGAATCTGCAAGCAGTTAGTATCGAAAAAAGTAGCAAAGAGAGGCTCCCACCCAGTGCGAAATTGGTATTGAAAGTTTTAGAGTATAATGAAGAATTGACACAAAAGGAGCTAGTACAAGAGACATTACTACCATCCCGCACTGTGAGATATGCCCTTTCGAGATTGGAAAGTGCCCGTCTAGTCAAGGTTAGATTCTCTACATTGGATGCCCGAAAGAGAATATATTCTATAAACACATAGAACTTACTGAGAATATAGAGGCCTAAAGAAAATGATTTAGGAATGAAGAATAGTAGTTACGCATATGGGGCGAATAGTACATACAGGAGATACACACATCGGATATCTTCAATACCATTTGCATTCTAGAAGGGAAGATTTTTTATATGCGTTTAGAGAGGTAGTAGAAGATGCGATAGAAGGGAAAGTCGATGCGATTGTTCATTCTGGCGATCTGTTCCATAAAGCAAATCCAGATCTCATAGATATTGCAGGTACGATCGAGATTCTACAATTAGCTAAAGATGATAACATCCCGATTCTTGCAATAGCAGGAAATCACGAGATGCAACGGGGATTGCAATGGATTGATGTATTTGAGAGACTGGGTTTAGTTACACATCTTGGGAAAACTCCACATACTATTGAAGATGAAGAAGGAGATATTGCGATATATGGAATGGATTACGTCCATCCTGATAAAAGAGAAGGGCTTGACTATCAATTTGAAGAGAGTTCATCGAAATATAAAATTCTAGTTTCTCATGGCCAGTTTACCCCATTGGTACTCGTGCCAGGAAGAAATACATGGGACATAGAATTGGTGTTGAAATCTTCGAATGTTGAATTTGATGTAGTGTTACTTGGGGATGAACATATCCAAAAACAAAAGAAAATAGCGAATGTATGGGTAACGTATTGTGGTTCTACGGAAAGGGCGTCAATAGCAGAACGTGAAAGAAGAAGTTATAATATTATTGATTTGGAGGGCGGAGTGAAAATTGGCACAAAAAATATTCAAACTCGTAAATTTGTATATGTGGAAGAAGAAATTCCAGAAGGGGGGAATATTGAATATCTGTACGAAAGAATAAAAGAAAGGGAACATGAATTTTTAGATGCGATTGTGATTGTTTCCGTGGGGGGCGGGGGGATAAAAATACCTATTGCAGAAATAGAAGAATATTGTAAGAGTAAGGGTGCAATTCACGCAATAATCAAACCGAGTAAAGGGGAGATGGAGGAATTGGGAGTGAGAGAATGGGTTTATTTTGAAGACCCAGCAGAAGTAGTAGAAAATGAGATGGGGTCACTGGGATTGAGTGAAGCTGCACGGTGTATAGATATGTTGGTGAGAGATAGAAACATAGTAGATAGTAATCTCAAAATGCATGTAAAGGAATCAATAGAAAAGATGATGAGTGAATCGGAGAAATTCGAGAAGGTACCCATTCAAGAGGGGGAGGGAGAATCACCAGGAAATGGGGGGGAGAATAATGAATACACTCTCGGGGATTTTTCATGAAATTCAATCAATTACAACTGCAGAATTTTAAGCCATACAAAGAGGTTAAGGTCAACTTCAAAGAGGGGGTGACTATAATTTATGGACCAAATGGGTCTGGAAAATCGACGTTATTGGAAGCATGTTTTTTTGCACTATATGGGAAAGTATCTTCAAGAGGTAGATTGGAAGAGATAATAACTAAAGGTGAAAAAAAAGCACAGATTAGTTTAATTTTCTCCCAGGGCGAACAAGTATTTCATGTTGAAAGGGAAATCACGATGCGGGGAGATGCTGCAGTAACTACGAAGTGCACATTAAAGACTCCAAAAGATGTCATATCAGGTAGCGGTCCAGTTGGGAAAGAAATTGAAAAAATACTAAGCATGAGTTCTGAAGACTTTGTAAGTTGCGCGTATGTTCGCCAAGGGGACATAAATAAATTAATAGAGGCGACCGCGACAGAGAGACAGGCGCTAATAGATGGGCTATTGCAGCTTGGTTTGCTCAAAAAATATGGGGACAGAGTTTCAATATCTCGTCGAGCTGTGGCAGAGATAGCTTCAGAACAAAGGGGTGCGATTGAGGAACTAAATAATCAATTAAATCAGAGATCAAGAGATAATCTATCGAGAGAAATTAAAGAGTTAGAAGGGGAAGGGAATAAGATTGATAAAGAAATTTCACAGCTACAAAAAGACCAGGAAAGGAAACAAAATGAAGTAAAAACACTTAAAGAAATTATTGAGTCTCATGGCGAAGCGCAAAGGGAAATGGGAGATCTGAGAATTAACATCGACAAACTTAGTGAAGATTTAATTGAGTTACGGATTAGCGCTTCCAAGATTAGAGAAGGAATATCAAAGGGGAGGCAAGAGATGCAGGAGAAGACAGAAGAAAAGAGAGAGTTGCAAGAAAAGATAGACAAACTTTTAGAAAGAGGTGGAGAAGAAACTCCCTACGAACTATCCCAGATGGATTCCATTTCAGATAAAATAACTAACTTGAAAATTGAGATAAAGACTAATCAAAATGCAATTGAAAAAATGGAAAAATTGATAGAGGAAGGGAAATGTCCAGAATGTGGAAAGGAGATAGAAGGGGCACCAAGAATTTCATCGTTGCAAGAAGATAAAGAAATACTGTCTGAAAAAAAGCGTTTGTTAGAAGAAATGGGTAGAAAATGGAAAGTGGGTAATGAATTAACAGAGAAATTAAAATTGTATGAAAATACCGGTGGTGAAATTAAGCTAATTCATGTGCAATTGAATACACTAGATACGACTGAAAAAGTAGTGAAAAATGGAATTAGAGACAAGCAAGATTTACTTACAAAAAACCAAACAAAATTGAAAAATTTAGAAGAAAATTCGAGTAAAAAATCGGATTTGAAAGACATCGAGAATAAGAAAAAATTGGCAGATATAGGATTAAAAAATATTAAAGATGAGCTAGAAATATCGAAGAAAAAGAAAGAGGAAATAGGTGTCGAAAAAATACAGAAAGAGTTGGAAAAGAAAGAGCTTAAAAAATTAAATGAAAGGCTCAAAATGTTGGAGGGAGATAAGAAAAATATAGAATCGGTCATGGATGAAAGTGAAAAGTTAAAAAAATTCTACGAAGAACTGAGAGTGGAATTAAGACAGAGAAATCTTAATCGCCTAGAAGTTTTGTTGAATAATACATTTCAAATAATATATCAAAATGATGCATATTCTCAAATTGAACTTGATGAATCGTACGACTTATTGGTTTATCAAAAAGATGGTGAATCACTAAATCCCAGGCAATTATCAGGGGGAGAGCGTGCATTGTTCAATCTAAGTCTCAGGTCTGCAATATACAGGTTGTTGATAGAGGGAACGCAGGGTATAGCCCCCATGCCACCCCTGATATTGGATGAACCCACAGTATTTCTCGATGGAGGTCACGTTAGTAAACTGGGTGAATTGATTAGTTCAATGCAAGAAATAGGAGTGGAACAAATTTTAATTGTAAGTCATGACGATGAGCTACTTGGTTCTGGTGGATCTATTATTACGGTAGAAAAGGAACCTACTTCTAATCGATCGGAAGTGACTACACACTGAGGAAATTTCTTTTATTGTGTTAATTTGAAGAAATATTTTTTTTAGCGATTCGATAGTATCTCAAAGCATGGATTGATCCGAATACACCAAGCAATAAAGAGATAGTACCAGGGATGTATCTTTGTTCAAACCACAATAAGAGGAGACCAATGGAGAATGAAAAGAATGAGAAATTGAATAAAAATACAATGATCCAGAATTGTTTTGAGAAGGGGTGGTCTGTGAACATAGGTAGTAAGAGTTGATGAAATTACAGGGGGGACTAGGATAATAATCTGCCTAAAAAATTTGGTCTGTTGGGAAATGGACAAAATAATTAAAGGGGATTGCAGGGGTTTTTTAGGAGTGGCGCCCTAATAGCTAAAAAATGGGTCAATCAAATCTAGGTTTTTTTGGAGAAGAAATGAAAACGGGAGGATATACAGAGGAGAGATTGGGAATTGACTTGGAAGAGGTAGGGGAGAAGAAATTAGATGGGTTTGTAGAAATAGCAGTTTTCCAGGTGAATTACACACTTAAGAGAATTGGGGATGTGGAAAAGCCAATAATACATGTTTTTGGAAGAACTATAGAAAATAAAGCAGAACGTGTTCAAGTTCATGGGTTTCGACCATACCTATATACACTCGAATCTTCATTCGATAGAGATGTAGTAGAGGGCATTCCAGGAGTAACAGGATGGGAGCGTGAAAATGAAAAAGGTCAGCCATATGTGGGAATTAAAGGGGAGCGACTAGTCAAAATATATGGCCAGACTCCCAGGGATGTGGGGAAATTTAGAGAAGAATTTGATCACTATGAAGCAGATATTTTATTTCCAAATCGATTTTTGATCGACAAGAGTATTGAAAGTGGGATACGAATACCAGAAAAAAGAGCTCCAGATGGAACTCTAGAAGTGAGTTACGAAGACGTGGTTGCGGTGAACGTGTCCAGTAGTTTGAGGATTAATACACTCGATATAGAAGTGGAAGATAGAAACGGATTCCCAGAAAATGGGGAGGAGACTATTTTGTGTATATCGAGCCATGATTCATATACAAATGAATACACTGCATGGATACATGGGTGTGATGAGGAGAAGGTTGATATCAGGGATCACAAATTAATAGACGAAAGTTCGTCTATGGAAACATATGTCTTTGAAACGGAGGAAGAAATGCTTGAAGCATTTATAGACTACATCGATGAGAGTGATCCGGATGTGCTTACAGGGTGGAACTTTGTAGATTTTGATATATCATATTTTGTAGCGAGGTTGAAAAAATTAAGCAAGGGTGCGAAATATGACATTGATTTCAACAGGTTATCGAGAGTTAATGAAGTCTGGGAGAATAATTGGAGGGGTCCAAATATCAAAGGGAGGATTGCATTTGATTTGCTCTATGCATATAGGAGAACCAACTTTTCTGAATTGGAATCATATAGACTTGACGCAGTGGCCATGACAGAACTAGGGATTGGGAAAGAAAGGTATACTGGAACTATTGGGGCCCTCTGGGAAAATGATCCGACCCAATTATTGAAATATAATATCAGAGATGTAGAATTATGTGTTGAGATTGATCGTAAGCAGGGGATCATTCCATTCTGGAAAGAAGTTGCAGCATTTGTGGGTTGCAAACTAGAAGACGCGACTACGCCAGGGGATACGGTAGATATGCTAGTACTTCATAGAGTATATGGGAAATTTGTACTTCCATCAAAGAGAAGAGCACAGTCGGAAGATTATGAAGGTGGGCAAGTTCTTACCCCGACAAAAGGGGTGAGAGAGATGGTAGCAGTACTAGATTTGAAATCTTTGTATCCAATGTGCATGGTAACGCTCAATGCATCTCCAGAAACGAAAGTGGAAGAGCAATACGAAGGCGAAGTGTATCGGGCTCCAAATGGCCAGATGTTTCGAAGGGAGCCGATTGGCATAATTAGGGAGATGGTAGATGATTTATTGAAAGAGCGAGAGGCCAAAAAAGAACAAAGGGAAAAATACGATCGTGAAACGGTAGAATATGATAGATTTGATCGTCAGCAGGCAGCAGTGAAGGTCATAATGAATTCGTTGTACGGTGTTTTGGGGTGGGAACGTTTTAGGTTATATGACAAAGACATGGCAGATGCAGTTACTGCAACAGGAAGGGAAGTGATCCGGCATACTCAGAAAATGGCTAACGAAATGGGATACACAGTTGCATATGGAGATACGGATTCCATTATGTTGGAACTAAAAAATCAAAAAATGAATTCTCAAAATTTAGAAAATATTGAAGAGGATTTATTAAAGAAAAGAGCATTGGAGACTGCCGTTGAAGTCCAAGGTAAAATAAATGAATCATACGGAGAATTTGCAAAACAAAAATTGAATGCGGAGGATCATCATTTTGAAATTGAATTTGAAAAGTTGTATAGACGGTTTTTCCAAACAGGGAGGAAAAAGAGATATGCAGGGCATATAATTTGGAAAGAAGGGAGAGATGTAGATGATATTGATATAGTTGGGTTTGAGTATAGAAGATCGGATAACTCACTAGTGACGAGAGTGACACAGCAGGCGGTGATAGAAAAAATAGTTCGGGGGAGGTCATTAGATGAAGTGAAGAAATATATTCAAGGGGTGATAAAAGATTTTGAAAGGGGAAATTTGAATATAGAAGAAATTGGAATACCAGGAGGCATAGGGAAGAAACTAAAAGAATATGAAACAGAACCGGCACACATTCGAGGGGCAAAATATGCAAATGCTGTGTTGGGGACAAATTTTGATCGGGGATCAAAGCCAAAGCGTGTGTATCTTAAGAGGGTCGATTCGGTATTCTTTGAAAATTTTAGAGAGAAAAATCCGGATATATTTCCCGCAGAAGGGACAATTACGGAAGATCACAGGGGGCTGACGGCAGGACAGAGAGAAAAGAGAAAAACATTTACAGAATTTCAAATGAAACAAGATGTGATATCATTTGAATTTGCCGACCAGATACCAGATAGTTTTGCGGTGGATTGGGAGTTAATGTTGGAGAAAGATATTAAAGGACCTATTGAAAGAATATTAGAAGGCATAGACATGTCGTGGGACGAAATCAGAAGTGGGCAGGAACAAACGGGATTGGGGCAATACATGTGATTTCATAAGGAGTGGAAAATGAGGATATGAAATCTAACTAGAAAAAGTTTAAATCAGTTAAAAAGCTAGATTTTCTTACGCAAATTATGGCAACTTTACGAATAAAGAATTTACATGCAGAAGTGGCAGGAGATGGAGAAAAAATACTGAAAGGGGTTGACCTTGTGGTATCTTCAGGGGAAATTCATGCTTTAATGGGGCCAAATGGGAGTGGAAAATCAACACTGTCAAAAATTATTGCAGGTCACCCTGCGTATGAGGTCACGGGCGGGGAGATAATACTGGAAGTTGATGATGATGATTTTGACGAGATTGAAGAAAGTATACCAAAAGATAAGAAATCTTGGAGTATTTTAGAACTGGAACCAGATGAAAGGGCAGCACTAGGAATATTTTTGGGTTTCCAATATCCTGCGGAAATTGAAGGAGTCACCATGACTAACTTTTTGCGGACTGCACTTAACGCGACAATAGAAGGTAGATCGGAGTTGATATTTGGCAAGGAGGAAGAGGAAGAAGGAGAGGAGAAAAAAGTACCCAGCCCAATGGAAGGCCCTATTGATGATGGCCCAGTGGGAGTTATGGAATTTCAGAAGCTGCTACAAGGGAAACGGGAATTGTTAGACATGGATGTAAAATTTATGCAGAGATATCTTAATGCAGGGTTTTCAGGAGGGGAGAAAAAACAGAATGAAGTGCTCCAGGCTGCAGTTCTAGAACCAGCAATTGCCATATTGGATGAGATTGATTCTGGTTTGGATATAGACCGTCTTCAAGATGTTGCCAAGGGAATTAACGCGTTGAGAGATGAGCAGGGTTCGGGTATTTTACAAATTACTCACTATCAACGTATTTTGCAATATGTGAAGCCAGATAAAGTTCACATAATGGTTGATGGGAAGATGGTCATGGAGGGCGGGCCAGAACTTGCACTTGAACTTGAAGATAAAGGATATGATTGGGTCCGACAGCAGATATCTGAGGATAAGTGAAATCGAATGACAAATGGCGTTGATCTAGAACTAACAGATGAAGTGATTTCCCAGATTTCAGAAGGGCTTGGAGAACCAAATTGGTTACTAGAGATTAGATTGGATGCTGCGAGTGCATTGGGCAGACTAGAATTTCCAAAAGTAATTAGCACTCCGGGGAGGATATGGACAGATTTGGCTGATTTAGATTTTGAGAATTTAATAGATCCACTTACACAGCAACAAGAAACTCTAAGGGATGAAATCAAAGGGGTAGAAATTTTATCATTCGCTGATGCTGTGAAATCGAATGAATCCATTATCCAGGAAAATTTTGGAACGGTTGTGGACCCAAAAGAAAATTATCTTGTTGCATTGTCTACAGCATTATTTACGAGTGGTACGGTTATTCTGGTTCCTGAAAAAGCTAATATTGAAAAGATATTAATACAAACAAAAATGGAATCCAAATCTCTATTTGACTATACATTGGTCGTGGCAGAAAAATCGTCTTCTGCTACAATTGTTACTTCACAGGAAACGGGAGATGAGAAGGGGGGGGAGAAATATTATGGAGGCATAGTGGAACTGGTTGCAAAAGAAAATAGTCAGATAAAATATGGATCATTGCAAAATTTGTCAGAAGATACATACAAATATTCGATGAAACGTGGTTCGACGGGTAGAGACGCAAAGATAAATTGGATCGAGGGGGATGTGGGTTCTAGATTATCAAAAACAACGGTGGAAACTGAGTTAAATGGGGATGGATCGGAGACAAAGATAGTATGTGCATTTTATGGACATGAAGATCAACATATAGATGTTGATGCGAAGGTTTGGCACAATGCAGAAAATACAATTGCAGATCTAGTAACTCGAGGTGTGGTGGATGATCACGCCCGTTCTGTGTACGAAGGGACACAATTTGTAGGGCAAGAAGCTTGGAATACATCGTCTTACCAGAGAGAGAGTACATTGATGTTAAGTGATGAGTCAGAGGCAGATGCCAGTCCAAAGCTAATTATCAATAATCACGATACATCTGCCAGTCACTCTGCCACAGTTGGTCAAATAGATAAAAATAGTCTACTATATATGCGAACTAGAGGAATACCAGAGAAAATCGCATCTAATATGTTAGTTAAGGGATTTTTCGGGCCAATATATGAGGAGATAGCAGTAGATGAATTTAGAGATGATCTGCGTAATCAAATAGAGGCGAGACTTCGAACATAAACTTTTAACATAGACCAAGGCCAATCGATTCTAATAGTCCTATAGTGTAGTGGCCAATCATAGCTGCCTTTGGAGCAGTTGACCCTGGTTCGAATCCGGGTAGGACTATTTTTTTCAGCGTGTTAATTCGACCCAATTATCCGAACCACTTTGCCACTCCTGGAATGATTCTTCATCCCCAGATTCGGAATAGAACTTACCACCCGAACCATCGTTTAGGGTACACGGAATTGGATTTGCCTCTCGTTCTTCTCGGGAAATAGTCATTTGAGCACGGCTCGTAATGCCTCGTGCTTGATATTCAGCGAACACTTCATCGGTTATAACATCAAAAAATGAGATGTATTCTGTGTCGGCCCCATTGCTTACTGCTACAGCGATTTCGCCCTGTCCATGGGGGCGCATGATATAGCCAATATGTTGCCCAGCTGCTACGCTACCTCCACCGGCAACAATGAATTCATCAAGTAGATCTACGTGATGGAAAGTGAATACAAGTTGCGAATATCCCGTTGGGCCAATATAAAATTGATATTCGGTGCCTTGTTCAATTTCTTTGGGTATTAATTGATACATATCCCCATCCACAGGAGAATAAAATTTTACAACTCCACGTGTGTCATAAGAACCAAAATCACTATCCCAGCGCTGTTGTTCGGTGTAGGCATCGAAGTAGTGTTTCATGCTCGAACAGGACTTTCCCGTGGGGTCATAGTCAACTGAACCATAATTATAGTTATGTCCATATGCAGCTCGGATTTTAGTAATCCGAATATAGGGGTCGAGATCGATGAAATTACTGGTAGCGAGTTTTGGAGGATTGGCAGGATCAATATCTGGTTGGGCATTCTGTTGATTTGCTTCAAGGTATTGGCTATGATCCACGAGGTGAGGTCCCGTGTTTTGGCTATAGTCCATAGGAGCACCCATGTCCATCGTTTGTCTCATTCGCATAGATTCTGCCATGTCAACCATTTCTTCCACGGACATGCCCATTGATTCGCCCATATCCATCATTTCTTCCACGGACATGCCCATTGATTCGGCAGCATCCTTTAGATCACCCATGGTCATTCCACGAGATTCTGCCATGGTTTTTATTTTTTCCATTTTTGGAGGGGTTGTCGTTTCTGCCAGGTCTGCTGCTAGATTTGTAGATTCTTCGGGTGAAGTGGGTTGTGTGCCACCCCCTGATCCTCCTGAACACCCCGCAAGGAGGAGACATATCACCACTAGGAATATTGCATAAGGGGTTTTCTTATTTTTTCCATTCATATCGTTTCTCTATGTTAATATTTGTTAAGTTAGCTATCCCGTTATAGGTTCAGTTACACCATTGGAGGTCTCTTTAATTGCTTTATATCTACAACCTGGAGAAACCATCTGTTCCTGCGGGTAATTGGAACTATCGCCAGACCATGTCTCATAACTGTCCATCAAGTCCTGAATTTTTGCTTTGTAGATAAGTTCGACAGATCCATCTAGATGCATGGTTGGGCAGTGATTGATTACGCCCATATTTTGGCCGGGCATGGCGCCTTCCCGAATATATTCAAATAGGGTAAGTTCAGTACGGCCGTTGATGCCAGAGTTAGTGGTATCTGGCCAGTTTCCTACATATCCAAGTGCCTGGCCAGCTTCAATTATAGTGCCTTCTTTGATGACTTTTCCATTTATTGTAAGTGGTAAGTCGCACGTAACGGGGTTTGCACCACTTCGGTCGCAATCTATGCTTACAACATGATCGAGATTAACGCCCCATTTGGAACCCTGAGAAGGTGCTATAATTAGATCCCAGTCGTCCTGCTTATAACTAGTCGTGGGTTGCCAAGTTATTCGAGTGACCACACCGCTGATTGGAGCTATTACTACTGCATCTGCAGGTGCTTTGAACTCGAATGTGGGATTGTCATATTGATTTGGTGCTCCGGGATTATGTAACATTCCGAAGTCATCAAAAACTGTTTTAGAATATCTTGCATCAAATATTAGATCTCCAAAGGTTGCACTTGAGGAATCCCAAGGACCTAAGTTCTGCATCATCAAATTCTGGAGTTTTGGGGCTGTTTCTGTTGAAGGGCCATAGTGTCCAGAAGGCATAGAACCAGCAGAACCACCCATATTCATCATGTCTTCTCTACTCATACCCATGGATTCTCCCATCTTCATCATGTCTTCCATATTCATACCCATGGATTCTCCCTTTTTCTTCATATCTTCCATGTTCATGGATCCCCCAGTAGGTGCAGCGTTTCCTATCCCCACAGAATTTTTAGTGTCCTTCTTTTCTGCGGCATTTGTAGGTGCTATTGTTGTGTCTGTTGCTGCGTTTGTAGGTGCTATTGTTGTGTCTGTTGCTGCGTTTGCAGACTCCACTGGTACGGAAGATTCTACTGCACTTCCCGAGGCACCTGAACACCCCGCAAGGAGGAGACATATCACCACTAGGAATATTGCATAAGGGGTTTTCTTATTTTTTCCATTCATATTTGCCCCGGGTTACGATTCGTGTTTATTGAATTTATTACAATTCGCATTAGTTGGGACGTAAGAGTCCCACTATAATAAATTAGATAGAATTTAAAAATCTGCCATCGAGATCCGTTCGGGTGTTTGAGAAACGGCTATGAAAGACAGATATATGCTCACGATGATCGCCAAGAATCCAAAGAGCGCATTTGTCAAACGTAATGCAAATACTAACTCGTAGTGAGATTGTAAGACAATAAATACAATCCCCATAATTACAGGGGCAAGAGTTGCTCCGGCTCCTTTTGCGGTTTCTCCAAAACTTATTATGACGCCTCTGAAGGCTTCGGGTGTGAATTCAATTATCAAAACACGCCAAAGAGAAAATAAAAGTCCGAAACCCACTCCTATACAAAATGCCCCAACGGCCATGTGCATAAGTGATTGGGATAATGCAACTAACATCAAACCACCTCCGATGACTACAGAAAGAATTGAGAAAGGATAAGTTAAGTTGGAAAAATAAGAATACACTCGCCCAGATTGGGAAGCGGCTATCGCGGATGCACCACTGAATAGAGATACCAATATGCCCGCTTGTCCGGCAGATCCACCTATTCCGAGTACAATTATCAAAGAGCTATAGGTCACGTATGCCGTGAAAATAAAAGAAGTTATAAACATTCCAAGAACTGCAGCAGAAAGCCGAGGGTAGAGCAATAGTGATGGTGCTTTTTGCATTATTGTTCTAAATGAAATTCTATCTTGGGATTGGACCTCAGAGACGGGAGTAGATGGCTCTTCTAGAAATAGATATATGATGAGTGCGATAGGAAGGGGAACTGCATATAGGAGAAATGGGTAGTTCCATGCAATAAGTACAAGGAAACCAGAGAAGATAGGGAAAAGTGCGCCGCTCAAACCGTGGCTAGTGGAGCGCAAACCTTGAGCGGTTGCACTTGCAGATCCAGTATAAAGATCGCCTATAGATGCCACAATAACAGGTAGGATGCATGCCCCACCTACTCCCTGTAAAAATCGGAGAGAAAGGGTCAACAGGAAAGATGTACTTAACGTCATCAAGAGTCCAGAAATACCGAATGTTAGCAGTCCAACAACCAATATTGGTTTTCGCCCATAAGCGTCTGTGAGCCCTCCTGCGATGGGGGAAAGAATCATCAAAGGGGCAAAAAATGCAGTTACTAGCAATCCGACGGCAGCGGGAGTTGTTGACAAAGGTAGGATTAGAGATTCTAAAACAGGGGAAATCATGGTAGTCCCCATAGGGTATACCATATTGGCTAGTAGTAAAAGCTGTAAACTCCGGTCGGAAAGTATGTTTCCTTCAGAACCAAGTAAATTTTTTAAAGAAATCACGAGAGAAGAGCGGCATGGCGACTTATTGCATCTGCAAAAGATAATATTTCATAACCAAACTCATCGCGGGCGCGGTTATTTGATATGTTAAATTGAAATGTTGGCTCTCTAGAGGGGTCGGGGACGAAATTGCCACCCAAAACTGTGTTAACAGTTTCTGCTATTTCAGAGAGGGAAATGAGGTTTCCCCCCGTATTGTAAACATCAAAATTGAGTTTTTTTGCCAGAGTTACTTTTTCAAATAAATCAACAACGTCATCGACATAGACGAGTCCAAATGTGGAATCGGGATGCATAGGAACATTGGTCGTTTTTCCAGCCACAGCGTCTTCTACGAAACTGCCCACCCAAGGATATCCAGTATATCTTCCAGGTCCAAAAACTGTGCTGGGTCTAATGGCACATACATCTAAATCTTCACGTGAAGCGTATAACAACGCCTGATATTCGTTCATATGTTTCAATGCGGAATAATATGAAGCGGTATCGAATGCAGTATAAGGAGAATAAGGACGGGGAGAATCTTCAGTTACTATGAGTCCGTCTTCATAATCTAAAGAGCTATAAACACCAAGAGTGCTTGCCCATACAACACGGGGGACACTAGATTCTACAGATGCCCGGAATACATTATCGACACCTAGAAGATTAACGTGTAATGATAAGCTAAGATCTTCAAGCGCCCCACGACCAACGAGATATGCTAGATGGACTATTCGGTCGGGTTCATGTGTATTAATAATCTGTGAAACTTCGTCGTAGTTTGTCACATCTCCTTGGATCAATTCTACACCGTCGAGATTGGGAGTTGTGTTTGTGTCAAGATCCATGCAAACTACAGATTCACCTTGTTCACTTAGTTGAGAGGTAAGATTTCTCCCGATTAAACCAGAAGAACCAATGATTAAAGTTTTCATAATACAAAGTTTTGTATCTGTAATATTAAATGTCCTCGGTTAGGTTATCCACAAAAATTATAGAATAAAAGGAAGAATAGAGCTCTTTAGTTACTGGAATCCAATACGAGTTCTCTGAGCGGAAGTGGGAAGTCCAGTGCTACCTTTAAACTCATCTTGGATTGTATGATAATACTTTAGAAGATCAGCGGTCATCGTCGGGCGAACTGAATCTAAAGCTTTGCGGAAGTGACGCATTTCTACTTCGGTTGAATCGGAATCTTCTCGGAGTGCTTCAATTGCTGCTTCTCTGGCTATACTAGCTATATCACTACCAACATAGCCTTCGGTTATTTCAGCAAGTTCAGTTAAACCGACTTCGGATGCCAACGGCATTTCTTGGGTATGGATTCTGAAAATCTCTTTTCGGCCTTCTAATCCAGGTTCTTCTACCATGACTAGTCTGTCGAATCTTCCAGATCGTACTAGTGCTGGATCGATCATATCTGGTCGATTGGTTGCTGCAATGACCACTACGTCTGCAAGTTCCTCTAGTCCATCTAATTCTGTGAGTAGTTGGTTAACAACTCGTTGCGATACATTGCTACCGAATTCATACCCCCTGTTAGGAGCAAGTGCATCCAGCTCGTCGAAAAAGATAACTGCTGGTGAAACTTGGGCAGCTTTTCGGAAGACTTCTCGAATCGCTTTTTCGGATTCCCCGACCCACTTTGAAAGGAGTTGGGGGCCCCTTATGGAGATGAAATTTGCATCAGTTTCTGTTGCTACAGCTTTTGCTAGAAGTGTTTTCCCAGTTCCAGGAGGACCATATAACAAAATTCCAGAAGGAGGGGAAATCCCCATTCTAGTGAATCTTTCGGGGTTGGTCAGTGGCCATTCGACAGATTCTTGAAGTTCTCTTTTTGCGGTTTCAAGTCCTCCAACAGAGTCCCAACTGACATTGGGAACTTCAACCAAAACTTCCCGCATTGCACTAGGACTTATTTCATAGAGAGCTAGGTCGAAATCTTCGTTGGTGACAATCATGGTGTCAATTAGTTCGTGGGAAATCTCTTCTGAATCGAGGTCAATTTTTGGCAAATATCTTCGAAGAGTTTTCATTGCAGCTTCTTTCGTTAGAGATTCTAGATCTGCGCCAACGAATCCGTGGGTGTCTCGAGCTAACTCAACTAAATCGATAGAGTCGTCAAGTGGCATTCCACGTGTGTGTATTTGGAGGATTTCGTGGCGGTCGATCGCAGAGGGGACACCAATTTCGATTTCCCTATCGAAACGTCCAGGTCGTCGAAGGGCAGGATCAATTGCATCGAGGCGGTTGGTAGCTCCAATAACAATGACTTCTCCACGGGATTCAAGGCCATCCATCATAGTGAGTAATTGAGCGACTACACGGCGTTCAACTTCACCAGTAACTTCTTCACGTTTAGGTGCTATAGAATCTAGTTCGTCTATAAAGATTATAGAAGGAGCTTCCTTAGCTGCGTCTTCAAAAATGGAACGTAATTGTTGTTCAGATTCGCCGTAATACTTTGAAATAATTTCGGGTCCTGCGATTGAGAAAAATCTTGCACTGGTTTCGCTTGCCACAGCTTTTGCTAGAAGTGTTTTCCCAGTTCCAGGAGGACCATGTAAAAGTACCCCTTGGGGAGGGTCAATGCCAAGTTTTGCGAATATAGAGGGGTGTTTGAGAGGTAGTTCTATCATTTCTCGGACTCTGTGGATTTCGTCAGAAAGCCCGCCTATGTCCTCGTATGTGATGGCGTTGCTCGATTTTTCATACCCAGACGCGGGTACTTCGCTGAGTTGGATCTCGGTTTCCTCAGAGATCACAACGATCCCAGTCGGGACTGTTTCGACAGCAATGAGTGGAATGGCCTGTCCAGGAGATCGCATGAAGGGATGGCTTGTAGTAGACATTATGGGCACTACATCCCTTGAAAAGACAGGCCGTTTAAGAATCTGCCTTCGAATCATACTAGCTGCGTCTTCACCGAAACGAACATTACTAGCAGGAGGGGGAGCGAAAACTACTTTTTCTGCAGGAATGGAATCTACTTTTTGGATGGAGACTGTTTCTCCAAGACTAACATTAGCATTCTGGCGTGTGAAACCATCTATTCTAACGGTATTCGTATTCCAATCTTGTCGATCTGCCCTCCAGACTTTTGCTGCAGTTTGTTTTCCACCGTTGATCCGAATTATATCCCCAGGGCTGAGTTTTAAATGAAGAAATGTGTCAGGATCTAAACGTGCAATCCCACGGCCAGAATCATTGGAATATGCTTTTGCCACTTCTAAGTCGACTATTAGATCTTCAGAGGACATAGTGTTATTTTGTAATTAGCACATAGAGGTCATAGAACATATGCTTTATCTATTGAAAAAAGTAAGAAAACCAGTATGTATTCCGTGGTTGGGTGTGACAGATGTCAGACAATATGGATAGTTGGGATGCGGCCGAAGACTGTTAAATGCCCCAGGTGTAGCAAAAGACATAATTTTAGGGAACTTAGGAAATTCGCAGAAGAAGAAGACATAGAGGTTGCTCGTGTAGTACGGACTCAGTTGTTGTCAGAGAGAATAGGAACGAGCGAAAATAAAGAAACTTAAAGCAAGGAGAATAGTTATCTTCCGAGTCGTTCGTGGGCACTTGAGAGATCTCGAGAACCCAGTGCAGAAAGTAATGACAGTTCCCCTGCAAGGACGCCGGATGATATTATTTCTGCAAATGCATCTGCATTGGATCCGGGAGGAGTCCCCCCGCCACGGACGCCTAAGATATCAAGGGCCTCGGACTGAGAGGGTAGATGAGTCCCCCCTCCAATAGTTCCTATTTCAAGGCTCAGGAGTGTGACACTCAGGTATAGGCCCCCGTCTCGGACGTCAGCGGTTGTGATGACGTTTGCTCCTTCTACGACTTGTGCTGCATCTTGGCCCGTTGCTAAGAAAATTGCTGCAATAATATTTGCCGCTTGGGCATTGTGGCCCAGGCTAACCGCCCTAGCGCTACCAATGTGATTTTTTTGCGTATTGATTTCCACAATGGCTTCGGGAGTTGTGTGGAGTTTTTCTTCTACTATTTTCCGGGGGATTAGAACATCAGCTGAAACGGTTCTGCCACGACCCTCAATTGCGTTAATTGCGGCTGGTTTTTTATCAGAACAGAGATTTCCAGAAAGGGAAATGAGTTTCGCGGGAGTTTGTTGTTCTAGGAATTCAGATACTTTTTTGGTGGAAATTGTGACCATGTTCATCCCCATTGCGTCTTTTGTATCGTATGAAAATCGTAGGAAAATAGAATTCCCAACTACATAGGGTTTGATCCCTGTCAATTCCCCATGGTTGGTGGTAGAATTGGCTATTTCTTCTATTTCTGAATAATTAGTAGAAATCCAATTTATGAAATCTAGAGATTCAGAGACATTAGCAACTTTAAACACAGGGGCTCGTGTCATTGCATTGTTGAATACTCGGGATATGGCCCCGCCCGCGTGTCGAATGGCAGAGCACCCACGGTTTACGCTAGCGACTAAGGCCCCTTCAGTGGTTGCTAAAGGGAGGTAAAAGGATCCTTCTGTTGCAGATCCAAATACAGTGATTGGGCCGGCTATCCCCATAGGTATTTGTACAGATCCGATCATGTTCTCGATATTAGTAGAGGCTAATTTTGCGTCGAAAGTGTAATTTCCAATAGAAGAGAGTTTGACATTTAATTCGGACTCTATTATCTGCCGACGGACATTAGCTGCCATATCGGAATCTACGTGTTCCTCAAGCTCGTGGAGTTTAATTTCTCCTTTTTGGACACGTTTTATTATGTCATTTGCACTCATACTAAAGAAATGAAGCTGCTAAAGCTTAAATGGTGATTAAATGAACGCCTTATTTAATGCATTGGGTGCAAAAATTCTCTAATATTTTAGCCCCCAATGGTGTCAGAAAGCTTTCGGGGTGGAATTGAACACC
Organism: Euryarchaeota archaeon UBA24; assembly: GCA_002503845.1. Taxonomy (GTDB): domain Archaea; phylum Halobacteriota; class Halobacteria; order Halobacteriales; family Hikarchaeaceae; genus Hikarchaeum; species Hikarchaeum yamanae. Next base: position 103,904 of record DASO01000010.1, read on the forward strand.
CTCATGGGGCTTTTTCGTGTGACGAACCCCCATAAGGAGGGGGAATTCACCGAGGGTCCGGGCGGTTGGGATGAGGAAATCGGGCATGCTGTTTTCTTCAGCTATTAACGAATGATAACGTCCGGCGACAAAGGGATTGGGAAGGTCTGATAAAACACCAGATCCATCATGAGTTACATGTGAAATTTTTCCATGTACAACGGATGGTGCGTGAATAATGGATACTCCATTTGCGGCGCACAGGGCCTGATGGCCTAAACAAACTCCAAGAGTGGGGTAATTTAACTCCGAAAAAATAGACATAGAAACACCGGCATTGTGGGGGAATCCGGGGCCAGGTGATATGATGATTCCATCGGGATCTAACTTCTGTATTTCATCGATAGTTATAGCATCGTTTCGGTATATATCTACATTTGCCAGAGTTCCAATTCCCTGAACTAGATTGTACGAAAATGAATCATAATTGTCAATGATTAAAATGTGAGGGGAATCCATGGTAATAGGTGGTTGGTAATTTCTAAGTCATTCCAGAGAAGAGGGATCTGAAAGTGCTAGGTTCATTGCTTGGACTAGGGCTCTAGCCTTAGAAAGAGTTTCCTCATATTCAAGTTCGGGAGAAGAATCATGTACGATGCCAGAACCAACAGGAAGAAGATAAGTTCCATTTTGATGGATGAAAGTTCGAATGATTATATTTAAAGTGGCCCGATTATCAAAACCAAAGATCCCAGCACTACCGGTATAAGGACCTCTGTAAGAAGTTTCTAGTTCATTTATTATCCCCATGGTACGGGGTTTTGGGGCACCAGTGATAGTACCGCCAGGGAACATTGCTTTGATTATATCAAGTATATTTTTAGTAGGGTGCAGAGTTCCCGTTACTGTGGAAACTAGATGCATTACTGCAGAGTATCGATCCACCCTACAATATTCGTCGATATGGACAGTTCCATATTCGGCTACTTTTCCAATATCATTCCGACACAAATCAACGAGCATTGCATGTTCTGCTCGTTCTTTTGGACTATTGGTAAGCTCGTTTTCGAGTGCGAGATCGTCGGAAGAATTGGCACCCCTGGGTCTAGTTCCTGCGATTGGTTCTGCTATGATTAAATCGTCCTCTAGTCGAAAAAGTAACTCGGGACTTACTCCAATTAGATCGATTTTTGGGAATTCGAATATTGAAGAATAGGGAGCAGGATTTATCTGCCGAAGGGCACTGAATAAGAGACTAGGGGGCATATCAGAATCCAAAGTTAGATTATGTGCTGTATTGACTTGAAAAGTGTCACCTTCCCGTATATGGTGTTTGATTTCTCGTACACGTTCGCAAAAAATTTCACGCCCGCAATCACTCTTAAAATCAGTGATCGGAGAGGCATCAGATAGATCGTCTGAAGGGGGAGATGGAATTAGGAGAGACCTAGCTAAATCTAGTATTGTTGTTAACGTGGTGTCAAAAGTTTCTTCGGGGATTTCTACGAGAGGGCATGAAGTAATTCTAAGTGTTGTTTTTTCATCACGGGGTTCTTTCCAAGATACTATGCAGTCGTAAAATCCAGCTTGAAGCAAAGGAAAGGGGTTTAAAGTATCAGTGCGGGGCGGAATGTTTTCTATTTCTTTTGATAATTCATAAGATAGCCATCCAACTACTCCGCAAGGGTACGGGGTTTCACACCCATTTCGTACTAGGTGTTCTTTGGAAAAAAAATCATATAATTGAGATAGGGCAGATGAAGATGTTGAGGAATTAGAATTGATCTCGAGGAAAGCACTGGGTCGGATGCCAAAATATCCCCAGCCAGGTGTCCCCCCAGTAGTCTCTAGATAAAAACTTTGGGAACCTTCCCGAGAGTTGAGATATGCTTTAAACGGATCGTCTACAACAACTCGAACTTCTACAGGGATTCTAGATCTGGATGGCGAAGTTGCTGCGACGGATAGATAATCGTGTTTGTCAGTGTATACCTCGATCTGAGGATTGATAGAGTCCACGGTGGCCAATAGATTACCGATGGCAAAAGGTATTACTCGAATGAAAGGAAATTCAAGGTGAGATACTACAGTTGAGAGCGTACTGCTTTATTCATTACACTCACAGGGGCTTTTTTACCAGTCCAAATTTCAAAGGCCTCTACTCCTTGGTACAAAAGCATCCAGGCGCCGTCGATAGTAAGTGCACCAGAATCTTTTGCTTCTCGGAGTAATCTGGTTTGGAGAGGGCGATAAACAGCATCCATTACGACAAGATCGGAGTGGAGGAAAGTTTCAGGTATGAGAGAGATATCAGTTTTCATGCCAACGCTAGTTGTGTTGACAATTATATCGGCTTCGGGGAGCAACTCAGGTAAACTAGATAATCCATATCCAGTTGAATTGGGTACAGATTCGGATAGAGAACGTGCTTTGCTTTCAGTTCGGTTAACAATGGAAACATCAGATCCTTCGTCAGATAGCATGAAGGCCAATGCGCGGCCAGCTCCCCCCGCTCCAAGAACAACAGAATTTTTTCCAGATAAACTAACATCGTGGTGTTCAAATGATCTACGGGCACCGGCAACATCGGTATTGTATCCAATTGGCTTTTTTCCAGAGAAGTCAATTGTGTTGACAGCTCCAATTCTTTTTGCTAGTTTGTTGGGTTGGACGTGGGGTAAGACATCTTGTTTAAAAGGTATAGTGACATTTAACCCAGAGATCCCATTTTGAGGAGCTTCAGTTATAATTTCCTCGAGATCAGAAACTTCGGGTTCCATTGCGATATATTTAGCATCCATGAGCAGATGGGAATATGCTGCTTGATGCATTACAGGAGATAGAGAGTGGCCTATAGGATTTCCCAATAGACCAAAGATCTGCATTATAGATTAATTACAGATCTCAGGATACATAAATTCTCTTTAGGACTAACCATGGCTAGTTACAGTCAAATCGAAGTTTCCTACATGATAAACCAACAAGATGATGAATAGGAGATATAATACCCCACCAATCAAAAATGGGAGATTACCCAGGGTCTCGTCTGTGGAATATCTAGCACGGATGTAAAGGATAGAAGCACCCAAAATTGCGAATACAGCAGAAATTGCATTTAAGAATCCAACAGTGCCCCAGGCAAAAGAAAGATCCCATGATGTGAAAATGATCCCAAGTGTTACGGGAAGAGTTGATTGAAATACCAATGCCCCAGTGATATTTCCTAGAGCCAAAACGTCCTTGTCACGAGATATCCATATTATGCTGTTAAATTTCTCAGGGAGTTCAGTTGCCAAAGGAGCAAGAAGAAGAGCAATTACTGCGAGAGGAAGATTTAGCACATCGTAAGAAAGCCACTCTACCGCATGAATGAAAAGGTGGGCACCTGCAATGATGATTCCGAGTGCGAATAGTGCCTGGAAAATGACCAACGGAGTGGTGGGATCAGAAGCTCGGGTTTTTTTCGCGGCGAGGATGGGTACTATCTGTGCTAGTTTGTCAAGTACAACACCAACTTGTAGATTCTCGAGAGATTCTGCTTCAATTGCAATGCCACTAGAAAGGGTGCGTTGGAGATAAAATAAATAAAGCGCCACTAAACTGAAAGCTATGAGTAAGGACAAAGTTCTCCAAGGGACAAGTGCGGCGATTATTGCTAGAGAATATGCGATGATAAAAAAGGATAGGTCCCTCTTCGTTGAGGAGGAGTAGATTTTTAATTTTAGTCCAGAAGATCTCCTGGGTTTGAAATATATCAAACTGCAACCTATGAGAAACATGGCGATGGTAGCCAACATGAAAGGAGCACCCAAAATGGCACCCACCCCAATCTCATCTGCAGAACTTGCCCCACCAGTTCTCCATACAGTGTAGATAGCAATAACAGGTATCATGGTTTCAGGGAGCGCAGTTCCAACTGCTGCCAGAATACTTCCAGTTGCACTTTCAGAGATGTTGGTTTTATGGCCTACCCATTCAATTCCATTGGTGAATATTGCAGCGCCTAGGAGAAGTGCGATGAACGAAACGACTAGTGTGGATATATTCAGTAAAGTGGAAGAAATAGAAAAAAGTTCACTCATATATAAAATTATTAGAAGGATTACTAAAGGGTTACTGTATTCAACAGAGAGAAGAATTGGTGGGAATTATCACCGATTGGTTTTATTCGAACGAGGACCCATGGGTTACTGTGATAGGCATTGTTGTGAGCCGGTCGGATTCTGTCTCAGTTCTAATTGGGGAGGAAATATTGAAGATAGGAAAATGGGTACAAAAAATAGATTCGAGTCGAATTGATACAGAAGGAGGAGGAGAATATTACTGTACAGATGGGTTTGAACTCAGAGAATTTGAAGGACTGCATATTCAACTTGAAGAGGTTGGATTGGCCTTTGGTACCGTGGAATGCATCATATTTGTTTCTAGACATGTGGGAGAAACCGGGGCTTTACTGACAGCTCACTATACGGGGAATTTTGGGGAAGCAAAATTTGGAGGTAAACCTAGAGAGTTATCAATGGCATGCCCAAATTTGCATAAAGCCGTTGTTGATGCACTTAGAAAATATGCCCCCGAAAATTATGAAGTGGGTATCGAATGTACACATCATGGCCCGTCGGATGTCAATGTTCCTTCAATGTTTGTAGAGATAGGGAGTTCAGAAAAAGAATGGGTGGATGTAGAAGCTGCGGAGTCGGTCGCGAAATCAATTATGAGTATCAAAGGGGAGAAATCTAATTGTGAAAAGACTATTGTGGGTTTTGGAGGGGGACATTATATGCCACGATTCGAGAGGATTATGAGAGATACAGATTGGGCGATTGGGCATGTTGCTGCCGACTGGTGTTTGGAAGATATGGGAGAAATTAATTCGGAGATGATAAGGAACATATTCGATAAAAGTGGGTCAAATAGATGCATCATAGTAGATAAAAATTTAGAATTGGAAAAAATAATAAAACAAGAAGGATATGAAATAGTTAGTGAAAAATGGGTGAGAGAAACAACGGGAGTGGGACTAGAGGTTGTTTCGCGCATGGAAATCTCCATGTCAACTATTGAAGAAGGATTACGTTTTGGGAGAGTTAGGTCGGATCGAGTGGAAATTAGAGAATTGGATCAATCGCTGCTGAAGGATGTTCAAGTTATAAGTTCAAAAAGGGTGAGAGAAGTGATATTGAGGAATACAATTGCATTCGAGACCGTTGAAAATGGAAGTCTGGTTAAGGGAAAAGTAGCAGTACGGGCTCGGCAAGCATATGAAGACATAATAGAAGAATTTTGTCACATATTAGAGCAAAGATATAATCATGTTTCTCGAAAGGGGAGCGAGATTTTTGTTGAAGAGTTGGTATTTAGTCCAGAGAAAGCACGGATTTTAGGAGTGGAAGAGGGGCCAAAATTTGGAGAGTTGGCATCGGGAAAATCTGTGGAGGTGAAGGGTAAGATGTTGGATCCAGAAGAAGTACAAGAAGTAAAAAATAAGAGATACAAGTTAAGTTAATAGTACAGTATACCGGATGAGATGAATTAACAAGATGGGGGAAAAGTGACTATTTTAACAGGGTGTATAAAAGTAACACTAATGAGCTTGAGTACATAATATACACGTAAATGGAATTTACCGCTGAAGATGTGATCGAAGAAGCAGAAGAAAATGTAGCTCTTGAAGAGGTGCCATCAAGAGATGGGCTAATGACGGATGAACAGCTCCTTGAAATTTTGGAAGATTTACAAACGAACATCACAGTTTTTGGATGTGGAGGGGGAGGAAACAACACAGTCAATAGGATGTCTGAAGAGGGAATTCATGGGGCAAATCTAATAGCTGCCAATACAGATGTTCAGCATTTGGTCAAGGTGAATGCGGACACTAAGATATTGATAGGGAGGAATAGAACAAAGGGCAGGGGTGCGGGGTCTTTACCACAAATTGGAGAAGAAGCTGCTCTTGAAAGTAAAGATGAGATACTTGAAGTTATGAAAGGGTCCGACATGGTATTTGTCACAGCAGGATTGGGAGGGGGAACTGGCACGGGGTCCGCGCCGGTGGTTGCGAAAGCCGCTCGAGACATAGGTGCTTTGACAATTGCAATTGTGACAACACCATTTACAGCTGAGGGAGAAGTCAGAAGGGTAAATGCAAATGCAGGGCTCGAGAGATTACGAGATGTAGCAGACACAGTAATTGTTGTTCCGAACGATCGATTACTTGAAGTTGTGGGGAAGCTACCTGTAAAAGAGGCATTTAAAGCTGCAGATAGGGCACTTATGCGGTCGGTGAAAGGGATAACAGAATTGATTACAAAACCCGGGCTTGTTAATCTAGACTTTGCAGATGTCAGAACGGTTATGGAAAGAGGAGGGGTTGCAATGATCGGATTGGGAGAGTCGGATTCAGAAAATAAGGCTCAAGATTCGGTGAAAGAAGCTTTGAAATCCCCCATGTTAGATGTAGATATTTCAACAGCAAATGCAGCGTTGATAAACGTTACAGGTGGGCCAGATATGTCGATCGAAGAAGCAGAAGGTGTGGTAGAAGAAATTTACGAACGGATTGATCCAGATGCAAGAATCATATGGGGGACCTCTGTTGATGATGAGCTTGAAGGAAGAATACGAACCATGATAGTGGTTACGGGAGTTCAATCACCACAGATATATGGAAGGATGGATGCGGCTAGACAAAGAGAAGAAAGCAGAATTGGTAAAATAGATTACGTTGAGTGAAGAATAGGAAAAGTAGAAATAAAGGAGAATATAGATTAAATTATGGATGTCCCACGTGATCTGGCCTCGTATTTGCGCCTAATAAAACTATCTAGCGTCCCTACTAAAGAGGAATTTATACAAATTTCTAAGATTGCAGGGATAGGGATTCTAGTGGTAGGGGGCATAGGGTTCATAATATTTGGAATAATGAAATTGATCCCGAAGTGATAAAAATGTCTATAGATGAAAATGAACCAAGGAAGGAGCAAGTTGGAGGAGAAAGCATAATGGATAGTGAGCAGAGTATATCAAAAATATATGCCATTAAAACTACAGCTAGTCAAGAACAAGCGGTGTCAGATATGATAGCCAGAAAGGAGCACCCTGCAATACATTCTATTCTTTCCCCGGATTCACTAACAAGTTATGTAATGGTAGAGTCAGATGAACCCGATGCGATTGGATTGATAATTGAAGAAATTCCACATGCGAGAACAATAATAAAGGGGGAGAGTTCAATTGAAGAAATTGGACATTTCCTCACACCTAAATCGGATGTAGAAGGGATTGCAGAAGGAGATATAATTGAGTTGGTCGCAGGGCCATTTAAAGGTGAAAGGGCACAAGTTCAAAGGATAGATGAGGCTAAAGATCAGGTGACTGTGGAACTTTATGAAGCAACTGTTCCAATTCCGGTTACAGTCAGGGGAGATCAAATAAGGGTCTTAGATTCGGGAGATCGTTAAGAGAGGGGAGAGAGAGGCGATGGCAGAATGGATTTGTGGAATCGCAGAATGCGAAATCCATTTTGGAACGATAGAAGGATTACTTCGTCATCAAATTAAGGAACACCCTCATGTTTCCTGTAAAGTGTGTGGAGAGGAAATTCCCGACGGTATTTTTGCGATCCAACATGTCATAGGCGTGCATCGTAGAGTGAAATATATGCTTGCATATGGAGCTAATTCAAATGATATTCGGTATCGGGAACACATAAAAAAGTTGGCAGAGTTGGAGATAGATATAGACACAGCTTATGAATCATTGATGAGTGAATGGGAAGAGGAAATAGATGGGCTTTTGAAAGATAGCTAGAAACCAATTTTTGGTTTGAATGATCTTTGGCTAATGAAATTCGAAGGATTGTTCCGTTTGAAGCGTTCGCCATATACGATTCCAATTAGCAATCCAACGAGGTGGGCTAGTTGGGCCACTCCTCCAGCTCCAATTCCACCTACAGAAATAAGAGACACAGAGATAATTGCGAAGCCTATTGTCAATACCCAAAGTGGGAGGGGTAACAAAAAATAAAGATGTACTTTGAGATTGGGATTGAGCACTGTGAGGAACCCCATAATAGCCAGTATTGCCCCACTAGCTCCAAGTACAAATCCAGGAGTTGCTGTCAAAATTCCAGCTCCCATCTGGGACAGTGCGGCGAGTATACCACCAAGCATGAAAAGGTAGAAAAATTTCTTAGTACCTATATATCGTTCGACACTAGGACCGAAGAAATACAAGGTTATACTGTTGAAAAGGATGTGTGAAAATGAAGAAGGGGAATGGGCAAAAATAGAGAAAATCCAGGTCCAAACATATTCGGGATGGTATGTAGAAACAGTGAAAATAGAATTATGTGCATTGATTCCAAAAATTATGATTACGGACCATTGTAGTATTAAAGTAATCCACATTAAGGCTAGGAATAGATAGGTTAAATTTCCACGAAAGAAAGGGAGTGTGAACGTCAAGAAACGGTTAGAAATCAAATTCAAAAATTTAGAGATTCCTCGCACATCAGAGGAAGAGGAATAGCTATTTTCAGAGGGCATAAGGGGATCATTCCAGTTTTTAAGACCATCACAATTATGAGCTTCTGGGAGACGATGGAGGCCACAAAAAACACCGCCGCAATTTCGGCATGAGAAGGGAATGGCTTCGTTTTGACCACAAACTTGACAGATTGCCATGACCGGGTTTGGGGTTTGGGTGTAAAATGAGTTTGGTTTGGAGAGGGTGAATAAATTAAGATTATGTGAGAAAATTATAATCGATCTATGTCCACATCCTCGTTGGGAGTATCAGGGTTTAGAGTTGTAGGAGATAGTTTTCCAAAAACTCCAACAGTACCAACTTGTTTTTCCTCTGGCGTTCCACTTTTGACTACCTTGATAGCAGATTCGGGGACCTCTATAAGTTGGGTTTTTCCATTCACTATTCTTTGTAAAATTACAGTCCCACCAGGATCGTTTCTGGTTTTGAAATTTACTACAGCCGTGAAGAGAGACCAGAGGATCACGATGGAACCCAAGAAGTAGATTATGACAACGAAGAGTGTGATGTGATTTGAAGTTGCCCCTATCCATTTGTAAGGATATGCATACCAGAAAAGTAGAACTCCAAAAACAGATATGCTAGCTCCAACTATGGCAGAAGCGCGCTGATATTCTGTTGCAGGGAGAACTGCAAAGACACCTAGTAGAAATATAGGGAATCCCAACCCTGCCAATAAACCAGAGATTCTACGTATGACGAAATAGCCAAAATCTAGGTCTACCAGGATATTGGTAGTACTAAACAATATGCCGGCTATAACTAGAATGCCACCTGTCGCGAAAAGTGCAGTTCCGGTGTAAAGATTTTTTCGACTTTTTTTACCTGTACGATCATAGGCTTCTGCCAAACTAGTCATAATGTGTTTTATTCGGGTTCAGATAACAAAAGGATGCTGTAGAAATGAAAGGCTGAAATGAAATTAAAAATTTGAATGTGGTTTTGTGAAGAAAAGTATCTCGAGTGAGTCTCGAAGAATTTAATGGTTTTGCCAAGAATTGTAGTAGTATGACTAAGAAGAAAACCAAAGAGGAAATAGAAGAAGAATCTAGTTTTGTTGATATGAAACTTGATGTGGATGGTACAGTAGAGGGGGCTCCTATCGAAAGAATCGCATCTAGATTGACGTGGCCACAAGAGAAAAGTGAAATTGTGCGAAAGGAGGGGGAAGAACTTATTAGGACGCCTAATGGTGCAAGAAAATTGGAAGATTTACTAGAGCAAGTAGATACAACGTACTTCTCTAAGCGGCAGATGTTTGTGGAAATTCTCGAAAAGCAAATAGGGAAAGGGACTATTTCAGTTTCGGAATGAAATGGAAAATAAATAATTGAATTGAACTGAGTTAAGAGGTGGGTGAGAAATCAGCTAGTTTTGACTGGATTCCAGTTAGTATCGTAGATTTAGATTTCAAATCATGTATGGGGAGGGAGAGGGAATTCGAGATTTGAATTAGTGCAGTGTGAAAATTATCGAAATGATAGGGTTCTTCTTTGAAAGCATTTCTAATACTCTCTCGGATTTGCCAAACGCCAACTGGAGCCCAATAGGCATCAGAAACCTCCCTGATGACGAGACATTTACATTGTTTTTTTATTGAGAGTAGGTGTTCTAGAACTCCTAATCGTGCGGCGTAATAGGCACCTGCAGTTTCTTTTGCATAAGAAGTCCGCCCTCCATACCCTTCGTATTCACTAGAAATCCAAATTTGGTTTGATTGACTAGGATTCCAAATACTACCGGGTGACTTTATTTCTATTAACTCAAATTCCCAAGTTCCAGGGATCAAGAAAATCCAATATGCATTCCCAATATAGTTATTTCTCCAAACGGTGACTCCATCGATGTTGGGGTGGGCGAGTACTTGTTTATGCAAAAGTTTACCGACCATATCATCTACTGCGGTGATGGACCATCTTGTGGGAACTAAACGCCGTTGGTCGCGTAGGCCAATGGCCCCGACAGAAAAAATTCTATGGATATCATAGACGTCTATGCCCTTTTTATAGAGAAAGGAGATAGCACCTCTGGCATCCAGGTCGTCGTCGGAGAGGGTTGTTTCGACAGGTTTTGGAACTTTAGGATTGTCTACGATTCGTGCAGATTCTACATCTGCTTGGAATCCTATTGCTGCAGTTATATTATTAGGTGAAAAATCTAGTTTTGGTTTATTCACTAGTGAAAGTTCTATATCGACAGGCCGTGCAGAAATAGCTACTTCCCGTTGTACCCCTACAAACCCATTCCAAACATCATAAACATTGACAGGAGTTGATCGATTCGAGTTAAGCAGTCCTATCCTGTATTGAAGAATATCTTCAATTTGAAGATTTTTATGATACCAGTCACTACTGGTGGCGAAATCAGAGGCATCGGAATCGGGATCCAATGGGGCAAGAATTCCTGTCGAAACATCGGGGTAATTTGATCGCCCTACGAAAACAGATGGTGAGGTGCTCCCAAATAAGTTCTTTTTCGGTGTAAAGGAATCGAATAGTTTCCGTGTATCTTTTATGTGGTTTAAGATGGCGTAGGATTTTTCCTGTGCGAGTTTCTTACGTTTGTCTTCCAAAGGGGGTTCGAAACCCTCGAGATGTTTATCGAGGGACACATTTAGAGTAGGAATTAAGATAACTTTAACATTCGGGTAGTAAGTAGTGGTTTAAACAAAAAATTGTATAGTAACATCTTTTTGCCTGCTTCTATATCTAATGACCATGGGAAATCTATGGAAAGACTTAGATATAGGGAAAAATCCACCTGAAGAGGTATACGCAGTGGTAGAGTGTGTCAAAGGTGAGCGGAATAAATATGAATACGAGAAGGACTCTTCGGCCATTTTTCTTGATCGGGTATTACACTCAAATGTACACTACCCAGGGGATTATGGATTTATTCCAAAAACTTGGTATGAAGATGAAGATCCACTAGACATACTGGTGTTAGTAGAAGATCATACATTCCCAGGGTGTGTCGTTAGTGCACGACCGGTTGCATTGATGAAAATGGATGACAGTGGGGAAATAGATGACAAGGTGATAGCAGTTCCAGTAGATGATCCCCGTTTTGACCATATAGAAGACATCGGAGACATCCCAAAGCAGATACAAGATGAGATAGATGAATTCTTTAAAACGTATAAAAATCTTGAGCCGGGGAAGACTGTCAAGGTATTAGGATGGGAAGGTAAATCGTCGGCTATTGAAGCCATTAATAAAGGAATTGGACTATATTTGGAGAAATTTAGTTGAAAAAGACAGGGTTTTTCAAAGTCGAGATATACCTAAGTAGACGAGAACATTAGGTTTATGGGATTATTTGACCGTTTGCGCAGAGAAGATGGCCCAAGGGTAGCATTTATTGGGATTGATGGCGTCCCGCATTCTCTTGTAGTGGAGAATCCGGACGTGTTTCAGAATCTAACAGCCATCTCGAGGCAAGGGTCTTCAGGTTCGATTAGAAGTATAGTCCCTCCAGAGTCTAGTGCCTGCTGGCCTAGCATCACGACCGGAAAGAATCCAGGATCGACAGGGGTCTATGGGTTCCAGGAAAGGAAGATTGGAAGTCACGAGACATATATTCCAATGGGGGAGGATGTGAAGTCCAAGCGTGTGTGGGAATTGATTGCAGAAATGGGAAAAAAGGCAACCGTGATGAATGTTCCTGTAACATATCCCCCAAGGGGTGGAGTGCAACGGATGGTTTCTGGTTTTTTGTCTACTTCAGTGGAGAGTGCAGCAAAACCACAAGAGGTAAAAGAATATTTAATGTCGATGGGATATAGAATTGATGTTGATTCGAGATTGGGTCATGAAGAAGATAAAACAGCATTTTTACAGGATGCTTTGTTTACGCTGGAGAAGCGTTTTGAAGCGTTCGAGTATTTTATTGAAAAGGATGATTGGGATCTATTTTTTGGAGTGTTCATGACGACAGATCGGGTGAACCACTTTTTATATGGAGATTATAAGCAAGGGGGAGAATATTTTGAAGAATTTCTTGGATTTTATAGAATATTGGATGAATACATAGGCAAACTGAAAGAAATGTTAGCAGAAGATGTAACAATGATGATAGCTTCTGATCATGGTTTTACGGAATTGATATATGAATTCCATGCGAATGAGTGGCTTCAGAGATTAGGTTGGGTAAAATATAGAGAAAATAGGAAAAATAACTTGGAGGATGTTTCTTTGGGGTCCAAAGCATACTCACTGATACCGGGTAGATTTTATATAAATTTGAAAGGCAGAGAGCCAAATGGCGAGATTAAGCTAGAAGATTATGAAAATGTACGTGAAGAACTGAAAGAAATGTTACTAGAGGTAGAAGGACCAGAAGGGGGAAAGGTCATAAAAAGTGTTGAAAAAAGTGAAGAGGTTTTTACAGGAGACCATGTGGGAATTGCTCCGGATTTGGTGGCACTGCCGAATGATGGTTTTGATCTGAAAGCGGGTTTTGGAGAAAGGGAAGATGTGTTTGGAAAAGGGCCTAGAAATGGCATGCATACGTTTGAAAATGCGTTATTGATCATAGATAGACCCGGAATGGTAATAGAGGGGTCAAATTTATATAACATAGCCCCAACAATCTTGGGATTAATGGGAATAGAGCATGATCCAGCCGTGTTTGATGGAGAAAGTTTAATCTAGTAGGGTGAGAATGGAAGGATAAGTACGCAAGAAACTCTTTGTATTAGAGAAAATACCACATGATTAGAGAAGTTTTTATAAATTTAACGTCGTCCGTCCTGCAAAATTTCACCACTGTAGCTGAATTAGTATATGAAACAGCAGGGATAGAGATCATAGTTGCTATAATGGCTGTTGTGGCCCTATTGATAATCTTATTAGTTAAGTATATAGGAAAACGTCCCAATGGTCGGGTTTTGAAAAAGAAACTCAGTACACTAGAAAGAATTGTAATACTAACTCATTCCAATCCAGATCCTGATGCGATGGCTTCTGCGATAGGAATTGCGCATATAGCAGAATCCATGGGGGTTGCGACGACGATACAATATCCAGGAGAAATAAGGCACCAAGAAAATAGGGCATTTAAAACGGTGTTGGGGACTTCAATGGAGAAAATAGAATCTGACGAAGATATAGCAGGAGGGGCTATTTTTCTAGTGGATCACAATGTTGCAAGAGGATTTCCGGGGGCAGAAAAGCTGATACCATACGCCGTGATAGACCACCACCCCGGAGAGGGGAAGGGCGTGGGATTTACAGATATCCGTCCGGAGTATGGATCATGCTCTTCCATCGTTACAGAATATTTTTCAGACTTAGGAGCAGTAGCAGGGAGAATTATCCAACCCAAAATAGGTAGAATTGACCTTCCAAGGAGAGTTGCCACGGGGTTATTATTTGGAATATTAACAGATACGAAGAATTTTACGAAAGGTGCATCAGAAGCGGAGTTTGCTGCAAGTGCTTATCTTTACGAGGGGATTGATGAGGATAGTTTGGATAGGATAGCAAATCCAGAAATAGATGCAGAAGTGCTTGATATTATTGCATCTTCTATTCTAAAACGAGAGTCAAGAGGTCCATTTGTGATTAGTAATGTAGGAGAGGTGTCTAACGTGGATGCGTTATCCCAAGCGGCAGATGAATTGCTAGGGCTAGAGGGAACCACAGCCGTGGTGGTGTATGGATACAAGGGTACTACAACACATATTAAAGGTAGATCTAGAGACGACCGAGTTCACATGGGAGATACATTACAGGCTGCCCTTGTTGATATACCAGAGGCAGATGCAGGGGGAAAACCCAAAGCGGGTGCCGGTCAAATAACGGCAAAGACGAAAAAGCAGAATCGTGAATATTGCAAGGAGCTTCCAGAACGTTTGTTCACTGCGATGACCGGCGAAATGCAATAATAAGTCGAGTAAGTTTTGTGGTACCAGACTAAAGTGAGAACAATTAATGGACTATGTTCCGGGTGAGGTAACTACACTTCATAAACTAACTGAAAAAAATCCAGAATGTTCAATGGAGGACGTGGTGGTGGTGGTCCCGATGTTGGAAAGGGATTTTCGCTTGGATGCGACCGAATGGACCTTCTCGGAAATAGAACGTATTGGACCTGAAAAGGTAATTGTGGCATTGCGATGCGAGGAGCAAAGTGTGAGAGACATAGAGGAGTGGTTGAATGAATTTAATCTAGATGTGAAGATGCTTTGGTGTAATGGAAATCGAATGACAGAAACGTTGAGGAAGAAAGGATTAGAGGGGAGAAATGGAAAGGGCCATGATATTTGGCTCGCTCTTGGATTGGCTAGTGAATATGGAGAATTCATAGTATGCCATGATGTTGACAGGAAAACATATGTGGGAGAGGATATTTCTAGGCTACTTTTCCCCTTAACTGAAGGAAATAAATTTGTGAAAGGATATTATGCTAGAATAGAAAATGACAGATTATATGGTCGTCTTTGTAGATTGTTTTATGCACCTCTGGTAAGGTCTCTTAGAGACCTATATGATACTCCAATTTTAAGATATCTAGATGTATTTAGATACGGATTATCAGGGGAGTTTGGCATCAGATCTCAAGAGATAAAGAGAATCAAAATGGAACGGGGTTTTGGTCTGGAAGTGGGACTTCTAGGAGAAGCCTTTAATTTTGCGGGTTTTGAGTCCACAGCCCAGGTAGATTTGGGCATATACGAACATTTTCACAGAGAAAAAAGTGGTCCAAATGGGTTAGCTGAAATGAGTCTAGAAGTGAGTGACGCATTGTTCGGCATACTTCGAAGAGAGGGGGTGAAAGTGAAATATGACGTGGCTCGTAAGGCGTATGAATCTATGGCAAGTGAATTTATTCGCCAATATGAATTGGATGCGAAATTCAATGGGTTGGAGTATGATGCGCAAGAGGAATGTGCCCAGGTTGAAGAATACAAAGAGTCGATTAAGGCCCCAAGGGGGGATACTCGAATAGCATCTTGGGAAGAGCTTGGAATACAAATGAAAGATATAAAAAGAGCATCCTTAGAAGATGTGGATTTGAGTGGGGAGTAAAAGGATTGAAAAATGGACCCAACACTAGATGAGCTTGTAGGTGCGGTGGATTTGTTCGGAGGTTTGTCGCGGGAAGAATTGATAGGAGGGTTCCAAGATATTGGCGCCCGGATGGGTGATGGTGTAGATATCAAGGGGTTGAACTTTCGTATTGACGAGGCTATTGAAAAATATTATCTAGTAGAATTGGTGGATCAGGGGCTACTGGTGGCGGGCCCATCTGCTTTGCCCGAGCTTCCAGAAGGTGGGGAAGATTTACCTCACCTTATTTTAGTGGGAGAACGGGAGATAAATAGAGAAGAAGTGGAAAAAAGTGTTGTGGAAAGGATAGGCAAAGAAGTTGAAATAGCGATTTTTGAAAAAGATAGAAATCAGATAGAAAGTTTGCTAAATGTGTGTTACGATTTAGAGATTTGGGCAGGGGTAGACGTTGATGGTATTCGAAAGAAACTGGAAAGAATAATAGACAATAGGGGAAATATTGAGGAATGATTCGGGGAAATGGATACTGAAAAAATAAGTCGCGCGGTGCCGAAGGGGCTGGGAGTAAAAGGAAATTCAAGGGCTGCAGTAGTTGTTCCATTAATTTTAGGAGAGAAAAAAGAAGAGATACTATTTACAAAGAGAACCGATTGGCTTGATGAACATCCGGGGCAAATGAGTTTTCCAGGGGGAAGGTATGAGCAGAAAGATAAAATATTAAAAAGAACAGCAATCCGGGAAGCGGGAGAAGAGATAGGTATACAGGCACATGAAATCGAGTTTATTGGCCAGCTCAATGAATGCGAAACGATTACAAAATACACTATAACCCCATTTGTTGCAAGGATACCAGATAGAGAATATGATAGGAATGAGGAAGAAGTTGCAGAGATCGTGAGATATCCAATTGAAGCTTTAATTGCCGGAGATTGTTTTGAATGGAAGGAACACACAAATGGTAAAGAAACTATATTGCTGCCTTATTTCTACATAGAAGAAGACACCATATGGGGAGCTACAGCACGTATTTTGGTTCAGCTACTAGAAATTACAACGGAATGGAAATATTAGAGCTTCGAACGGCTGATGGAAAATAAAATAGAAGATCCTAACAGCAATGCAACTATGAGCCCTACAAACGCTAACCCATAACTACCATAATATGCGGCTACTATGCCAACATAGGTAGATCCAAAACTACCAACTCCGGTGTAGATTGTTTTAAGAGCGCCGAAATCGCCTCCCACCGTGTCCTCGGGGAAAAGTTCGAATAGATAGGATTGCATTACAGGGGGAAATGCCCAGGTTCCAAGTGCATATACAATGATTCCAAAAATTACCAAAGCGGGTGACTCGAAAAGGAGGAGTATGATTAGGCCGATGGCACCGATGAAGAGTGCAGCTATTGTGACATACATTCTTGAAAATCTATCCCCGATGAATCCACCAAGTAGGGTGGAAGGAACACCGACGAGGAATAATGTTGCAAATCCGATACTTGTAAGGGTAGTTGAGAATCCACGTTCGATTAATAAGAAAGTGGGAAGAAAAGAGGAAAATGCTTGGCTAGTTATGGCAAAGAAAATATAAGCAATTAGAATTAGTCTAATTTTTTTATTACGGAATACACGAGAGCCAGTGCTTCCGAGGTCCAAGCTTACTCGACTGAATTTATAGGGTTCTTTACTCCATTTATGTAATAAGAAAATTACACATATTAGCAGTAGTATTACAGGGAAAAATGCTTCTCTCCAAAATGGCCCTCCAAGTATTGCTACCCCACCGAGAGCTACTCCACCAAATAACGCTGCAACGGCGCTTCCGGTCCTTCCAGAAGCAACTTGAATTCCAAATGCCTGACCACGTTTTTTCGAATAAAAATCAGAAAGAAGGGCACGTGTGGGGCAGAAATATCCACCAGCCCCCACGCCGAGAAGAGCGCCTGCGGCAAGGAATTGGAGATATGATTGTGTTTGGGTTAAGAGGGCAAGTCCAAGAACCAATGCACATAGGCTAAATACTAGAACTGTTTTTCTGGATAATTGATCTGAAAATCGTCCCCCGGGATACTGTGCTATAGAATAGAATAACCAAACGACTGTTAGGGCAAACCCTGCTTTGTCAGGAGTCAATGATAGTTCAATAGAGATTAGAGGAAGTAGAGCGGGGAGGAGGGATCTCCCAGACATTATCATGAGCCATCCGAATGCTAATAGAAGAGAGATTTTACCAGTATAACCTCGAAGAAGAGATTCCTCAGGGACATTAGTAGAATCTATAGACACGACTGAATTTTGGAGGGGATTTGACTTGATGTTTACTAGATGGGGATTTGAGGGATATGAGAGGACATATAGTCTATGGAAAACAACATAAATAACATGGATATAAAAGATTTTCGCGGTGTAATGGGGAATTTCATTGCGGGTGTAACGGTAGTGACACTGCCAGGAGATCCTCCGCATGGGATTACTGTTAATTCGTTTACTAGTGTATCTCTAGAGCCAACCTTGATATCAATTTGTCTTGACCATAATTCAGAGGCTTATAAAAGATTAAAAGAAGGTATGAATGACACTTTTTGTATCAATATACTTGCAGCGGATCAAAAATGGATTGGGGAGTATTTTGCGAACATGGGAGAAGCTGAAGAAAATCCATTTGAGGAGAGTATCACGAAAGTATTGCCAACAGGATCGTTGTATTTTGAAAATTCGATTGCATATGTAGATTGTTCACTATATGATAATGTCGAAGAGGGAGATCACACAGTATATATGGGTAAAGTAAAAGATGCGAAACTTCTACGATCGGAGGCGGAAGTGCTGACCTATTTTAGGGGAAAATGGGGAAGCGTATAGATTTGTGTAGAGAATAGAGGGGAGATACTAAACGAATCGGAATGTTTCAAGATTTTTGGGAGCGAATGTTCTTATATTAAACTGGCGGTAAAGGGCAGATGAGAGATCCCGAGTGGATCTTTCGTCTCCATGCACACATAGAACTTTTTCGGGGCGAGGGTGCATTGACTTGACAAAATCTAAAAGTCCTTGGCGGTCGGCGTGTCCAGAAAATCCATCAACAGTCTCAACATTGAACTTTAATTTGAGTGTTCTCGTTCGTCCTCCAGAACCAGAAACTGGGATTTCTTCCCAGCCAGATTGAATTCTACGTCCGAGCGTTCCGTGTGCCTGATATCCAACAAAGATAAGCGTATTGTCAGGATCGTTGCCTAAATGCTCTAACCAAGACATAATCGGACCTCCGGTTATCATCCCACTTGTAGATATGATAACGCAGGGACCTTCATCTTTGATTTCCTGACGTTGTTCATCTCCACGTTCTATGTGATGAAATTGAGGTGCAAGGAATGGATTCTCATCGTCGTAGAAAATTCGCTTTCTTAGATCGTCTCGAAGATATTCAGGATAGGCGGCATGTATGGCTGTTGCTTCCCAAATCATTCCATCAAGATAAACAGGGAGCTCAGAGAGTTCTCCTGTTCGCATTGCCTCCTCCAATACTAGCATAATCTCTTGAGATCGTCCCACCGCAAAGGCGGGAATGATGACTTTTCCTCCGTTTTCCGTGGTTGTTTTGACTATTTCAATAAGATTTTGTTCGGCTTGTTTTTGATCAGTTTGATAATCATTCCTCCCACCGTAAGTAGATTCAAGTATCAGAGTTTCGACCCGTGGGAAATCGGTTACGGCTCCATTGAATAAACGGGTTCCACGGTAGTGTATGTCCCCTGAAAAACATATGTTATATAGGCCATCCCCAATATGGAAATGGGCTATCGAAGATCCCAGAATATGTCCGGCATTGTGCAAAGTTACTTTTATATCAGGTGCGATATCAGTGACACTTCCATAGGGGATGGTGATTGTGTGTTTTATCGCTTCCCGGATCATTTCGGACGTGTAAGGAGGCGTCCTGCCTTCTTGGGCAGCAACATCTAGATAATCAAGAGTGAGGAGACCCATGAGGTCTCGAGTGGGTTCTGTGGCGTAAATTGGACCATCGTATCCATAACGGAAAAGAAGAGGTATGAAAGCAGAATGATCGAGATGTGCGTGAGTGAGGACTACTGCATCTATAGAGTTCGCTCCAGCTCCAAGAGCTTCTGATACGTGGAGATATGGAAACTCATCTTCAGATCCTGGTTTGTCACCACAATCGATTAAAATTCGTGTCTCGGGTGTGGAAAGTAAAAAACTAGCTCGTCCAACTTCTTGGCAGCATCCCAGAGTGGTCAATCTGACCCATTTATCAGAGGATTTTTTAGGTCTGTGAATATGGCGCCCTACTCTTTCAAGAATGGATCTTCGTTCTTTTCTCTGTTGTTTTAGGAAATTTCTAACGTTAGAAACTACAGTGGAATCGATAGGAGGGGCTCGCACAACATCTGGCGTCCATCCGATTTGTTGTGTTATTTCGCGCATAGTAGACCCATGTCTTCCAATGACCATTCCAGGCCTAGTTGCTTCAATTAAAACTTCTCCAGTATCTTCATGGAAATCAAGGCTAGTCACGTTGGCTTCTTTGGGTATGATTTTATGAATAATTTCTTCTGTTTGTTTAGGGGGAAGAAGGGAGTCCAAATCAGGACGGATTGTGATTCTTTTTTGGAGACTACTGGCAAGGGTTCGAACAATATCACCACTTTCGGCGAATTTTTTGGGATCTGAGGTATATACGACTAGCTCAGGTCCTTCATAATTGACCGAGGAAATGGAAAGGTTTTCGGGTAATATATCAAGAATTTTTTCGTGGATGGATTCTAGTTTTTTATCTACTTCATTCATTGCTATGAAATCTTTCAGGGGAATCTTGGACATCTTGAGCACTGTGGTAAGTAGCCCTCTAGAAAACCAAAGATAGAATATTACCCAACATAGGAGACGGGTAAAATCCGCTGGTATGTTTACACCGGGTGATTATAAAAACTTTTTCAACAGAGGAGAACAGAAAAATCGGAAAGGGTTACTCTTATGAGGTAGAAAGAGTGTCTATGAGAGGCGAACAGGAGCTTGGTATTTCCAATTCTAAAAATGAAAGTCCAGGAGAATGGTATGCAGAAGTTGTCAAGAAAGCCGAGATTGCTGATTACTCCCCAGTAGGAGGATTTATTATTGTACGTCCAAGGGGAATCTCCCTATGGGAATCGATCCGTTTTCATTTAGATTCATGGTTTCGAGAAACCGGAGTTGAAAATGCCTATTTCCCGGTTTTGATTCCCGAGAAATATCTTGAGCGTGAAAAAGAAATTATCGCGGGTTTTGATCCGGAAGTGGCGTGGGTCACACATGGGGGGGAAGAAGAATTAGGAGAAAGACTTGCTGTTCGCCCTACTTCTGAATCTATTATTGCCCCATTTATGGCGCGCTGGGTAAGAAGTCATAGAGATCTTCCACTCAGATTGAATCAGTGGTGTTCGGTGGTGAGATGGGAGGCCACAGAAACCAAACCATTCTTTAGAACGAAAGAATTTCTTTGGCAAGAAGGGCATACTGCGCACAAAAATCGAGATGATGCATGGGCAGAAACCATTCAGCGATTGGATCAATATGAAAGACTATATCGAGAAATATTGGCCATTCCCGTACTGAAGGGGAGAAAACCAGAACATGACAAATTCCCAGGGGCAGAAACGACCAGTACAGTGGAGGCTTTAATGCCAGATGGGAAATCAGTTCAAGGGGGAACAAGTCACTACCTAGGGACAACTTTTTCAAAGGCTTTTGAAATCGGATATGTGGATGAAAATGAAGAGAATCAGCTTGTTCATACAACGTCGTGGGGGCTTTCCTGGAGAGCGATAGGAGCACTCATAATGACACATTCGGACGACCAGGGTTTGGTACTTCCACCTGCCATTGCCCCGGAGCAAATAGTTATTGTCCCCATTTGGAAAGGCGATAAACGGGAAGAAGTTATGGAATATGCTAGAGAAATTCAAAAAGCATTGTCAGAATTCAGGGTCCAATTGGATGACAGAGATGAGAAAAATCCGGGTTTCAAATTTAATGAATGGGAATTAAAAGGGGTACCAATAAGAATTGAAATTGGTCCGAAAGAGGTAGAAAATAGAACAATAACATTGGTACATAGACCGGATGGAGAACGCCATTTGATTGAGATAGAAGGTGTCGAAGATGCGATGAGATCCCACCTTGAGAAAATCTATGAGAAATTATACCAACGTGCTTTTGATAGCCTCCAAGAGAACATTCACGAAGTGTCAAACGAAGTAGAGCTTGTAGATAAATTGACTAGTCAAGGGGGATATGCAAAAACGCCGTGGTGTGGGGAAGAGGGGTGTGAAGAAACAGTTAAGGAAAAAATTGCAGCGAGTATTGTTATGATACCGTCGGAAATGGAGGGGAAGGTGCAAAAAGGAGATTTATGTTCGGTGTGTGGAAGTGATGCGAAAGAAATTGTTTATTTTGCTAAAAAATATTAATATTCTGATAAAAGATATAATGTCATTAATTATGTTAATGTGATACACATATACATATATAATCATAGGAATAGAATTATATAGAAAGGCAGGTATTATTTGTATATGGTGGCCAATTTAGCGAGGAGCTGTGAGCCCGCTCTGCTGATAAATCCAAAAGAAGAAAGATCGAGTTGCGGAGTGGGGGCTGTTATGGATCTAGGAGGGAGGAGGCGGCACTCTGTGGTCGAAATGGGAATGGAAGTGCTATCCAATATGATACATAGGGGCGCTATTGGGATAGAAAAAGATGCAGGGGATGGTGCAGGGATAATGTTGCAGGTCCCGCATGAGTTCTTTAAACAAGTGATTCCTATCGAAATTCCAAGTCAGTATGGAACTGGATTGGTCTTTTTTCCACAGGAGGGGAAGGAAATAATAAATTTGAAAAACATAATTGAGGAGAAACTATCAGAGCAGGGACTAGAAGTGAGATATTGGAGAGGTGTCCCAACGGACAATCGAATTCTCCCACAAACAGTAAGGGATTCTGAACCAGCAATATTCCAGCCATTTGTTGTAGGAAAAGGGCACACGGATGAAGAGTTCGACAGGAGATTATATATAGGACGTAGGATGATTGAAAAAGAAATCCAAATGTCGAACATAAAAGGAAAAGAGAGCTTTTGGATTTGTTCCCTTGATCGAAGAATAATCGTGTACAAAGGATTGCTTAGGGGGAATCAGATAGATGAGTATTACAAAGACCTCAAAGATGAGAATTTAAAAACTAGTTTTGCCCTCATTCATATTCGGTTTTCAACTAACACTAGTAGCTCTTGGAATTTGGCCCACCCATATCGTAGATTAATTCACAATGGGGAATTCAACACCATTAAGGGAAATGTAAATTGGATGAATGCCAGAGAAGCTGATTTGGAACATCCTGAATTTGGAGAACGTATAGAGGGATTAAAGCCAATAATTGCGGATAGAAATCAATCAGATAGTGCTTCATTAGATAATGTTCTAGAATTATTATTAGCTACAGGGAGGGGTTTGCCTCATGCGTTGAGAATGTTAATTCCAGACGCCTGGCAAGAGGATGCGAATTTAGTAGATGAAGAACGGAAAGACTGGTATAAGTTTCATGCATCGTTAGTAGAACCATGGGACGGTCCATCGCTAGTTATTGCAACAGATGGGGAACGGGTAGGTGCGATTCTCGATAGAAATGGGTTGAGGCCTTGTAGATATGATGTGACTTCAGATAATATACTTGTCATGGCAAGTGAGGCGGGTGTTTTGGATATGCCTCCAGAAAAAATAATCAGAAGAGGTCGACTAGGACCGGGGCAACTATTTTTAGCAGAGCCGGGTAAAGGCATATATTCTGAAGAGGAAATATTAAAAGAATTTTCAGATTCAAAATATAAAAAATGGGTAGAATCTAAGCAGATTAGATTAGAAGAGTTGGTAGAAAGAAGTACAAAACCGAGAGGATCAATTAAGGAACTAAGATCGTATCAAGCTGCGTTTGGGTATACATACGATGAATTAGACCGGCTGATCAAACCCATGCTCGAAACGGGGAAGGATCCTGTTGGATCCATGGGGGACGATACACCATTGGCGATTTTATCAGAGTTTAATCGGCCTTTATCTAGCTACTTTAGGCAATTATTTGCCCAGGTGACAAACCCCCCTGTGGACAATATAAGAGAGAGTTTAGTCTTTAGTTTAGAAACTAGAATTGGGCATAAACGAAATATATTGGAGGAATCAGAAGATCATGCGAAGCAATTGGTTTTGAAGAGTCCCATATTGACAGATGGGGATGTAAACACCATTCTACACGGAGGGCACAGCCTGAAAGTGGGGACTGTCGAGATTACATATGATGGAGAAGACCTAGAGAAATCGCTTGAAAGCATTCGAGGAGAATGTGTAGAAAAAGTAAAAACGGGAGTGGAAATTCTTGTATTAACAGATAGAAATGTAGATAAAAATAAATTTCCCATACCAAGTTTACTAGCTGTAAGTAGTGTACATCATCACTTGGTTCGGGAGGGATTACGCACGCGTGTTGGGATTGTGGTGGAGTCAGGAGATCCTAGAACCGTTCACCAGATGGCCACACTGATAGGTCATGGGGCAGGAGCAATTAATCCGTATTTGGCTTATCAGACAATAGAAAGTATAGTGGATGGGTCAGAGGGATGTAGTGTAGACGAATCAATTGAAGCGTACATAAAAGCTTTAGAAGAAGGACTGCTCAAAGTTATGTCTAAGATAGGAATTTCAACTATTGAGAGTTACAAGGGGGCTCAAACTTTTGAATCAATTGGGTTAAATTCTAAGTTAATAGATGAACATTTCACAGGTACTGCGAATAGGATTGAAGGAATTGGGATAAAAGAAATTGAAGGACAAATAAGGGAAAGGCACCAGGCAGGGTTTAGTAGTGGATTGGATCTGGAAAGACAAGGGGAATTTGAATTTCGAACGACTGGAATTCATCATCAATGGAACCCAAAAACTATTTCCAGCTTACAACAAGCTGTCCGAACGGGAGAATATGCAAAATATCAAGAATTTGCAGAACTCATTAATGAACAGAACGGGAACTTTCAAACATTGAGAGGGCTTTTGGAATTCAAGCCAAATAAGGAACCGGTTTTGATTGAAGAAGTGGAATCAGTAGCATCCATTGTGCAAAGATTTTCATCTGCTGCCATGTCACTTGGTAGTCTGTCCGAAGAAGCACATGAAAATACGGCGATTGGAATGAATCGAATAGGGGGAAAATCAAATACTGGTGAGGGGGGAGAACCCCCAGAACGTTTTGGTACGGAAAGAGGATGTTCGGTGAAACAAGTTGCATCAGGGAGATTTGGAGTTACTTCATACTATTTGGCTTCCGCAAATGAGTTGCAGATAAAAATGGCCCAAGGATCAAAGCCAGGAGAAGGTGGACAATTGCCGGGTCACAAAGTGAATGAGATGATCGCGAGGGTTCGTCGGTCTGTTCCAGGAGTTGGGCTGATATCACCGCCACCCCAACACGACATATACTCAATTGAAGATTTGAAGCAGCTCATATATGATCTGAAATGTTCTAACCCAAAAGCAGACATAAATGTTAAATTGGTTGCGGAGGCCGGGATAGGTCAGATAGCTGCAGGAGTGGCAAAGGCAAATGCGGATGTGATACATATTTCAGGGCATTCGGGAGGTACGGGTGCGAGTCCTAAAACATCGATAAAACATGCAGGATCTCCGTGGGAATTGGGGTTGTCTGAAGCCAATCAAATGCTCTGTGCTACGGGATTGAGATCTAGAGTAAAACTTGCAGTAGATGGAGGAATAAAAACGGGGCGGGATGTTGCCATAGCAGCCATGCTGGGTGCAGAAGAATATGTGTTTGGTACCGGTGGTCTGGTCGCAGGTGGATGTGTAATGGCGCGTCAATGTCACAATAATACTTGCCCAGTTGGAATTGCAACGCAAGATCCAAAACTTCGTGATCGTTTCAAGGGAGAACCAGAACACGTGATGAACTATATGGAATTTATTGCACGGGATTTACGGGAGATTATGGCATCTCTTGGGTTTAGAAAAATGGAGGAGATGATAGGGAGGGCGAATCTATTACAGCAACGGGAAGTGGATAGGGGCTTTAAAGCTGAAACTCTTGATTTGTCTCCGTTAATCGCTAGAATAACTGGAACGGATAGATACAAGACACGTCAACAAACTCATTTGGTAGAGAATTCAATTGATTGGGAGGTCATAGAGAAATGCGAAGGGGCAATATCCAAAAAAGAATCGGTAGAAATAGGTGATTTGGATCTAAAAACTTCGAATCGGGCTTTTGGAACTATTCTGTCGAATAGAATCTCGAAAATGCATGGAGAAGGGGGCCTACCAGAGGATACCATAATAATTAAATCGAGAGGAACAGCAGGGCAGAGTTTCGGTGCATTTCTAGCTCGGGGAATAACAATCTTAATGGAAGGGATAGGAAATGACTATGTGGGGAAGGGATTATCAGGAGGGAAAATTGCAATTAGGACTCCCGGAAATTCAGGGTTCGTTGCGGAAGAAAATACCATCATAGGAAATGTGGCACTGTACGGAGCTACGGAGGGTGAGTTGTACGTAAATGGTCTTGCTGGGGAAAGATTTGCAGTGAGGAATTCAGGGGCAAAAGCAGTGGTTGAGGGGGTCGGGGATCACGGGTGCGAGTATATGACAGGGGGTGTCGTTGTAGTACTAGGAGAAACTGGAAAGAATTTTGCCGCGGGGATGTCGGGAGGAATTGCGTATGTGTATGATCCAGAGGCACGATTGAATAAGTATTGTAATTCAGAGATTTGTGATATCGCAGTGGTGTTAGAAGAATCGGATGAAAAAATGATAAAACGTCTGTTGCAAAATCATGTGGCATATACAGAATCAAGGCTAGCAAAGAGTATACTAGAAGCCTGGGAAAATGAACGCAGGTCTTTTGTCAAAGTTATGCCCGAAGCTTATTTGGAAGCTATTGGAAAATGGCCGGATGCAGATGTTAGAAAAACACTCCCAGTTGCCGTGGCAGATGCTGCGTAGTAAAATACTCAATACGTAAATAGTTGAGTGATACAAGTAAAGTTAATATAGGACCTGGATATGACGAATACAGTTACCTGGAAGCAGCTCCCTCGAATAGTCTCACTAGGAGAGGGGGTTTTATCAGAAATGGCCCCCATAGTGAAAGAACTTCGTTTATCAGGAGATCCTTTGATAATCACTACTAAAACTCCAAAAATGGTTGCAGGTTCAGAGATTGTAGGAGATTTTGAGGAGAGGGGATATAGTCCCAAGATGGTTGTGGTAAAATCAGAAGGAATGAAAGAAGTCGAGAGAGTCATACGAGAGCTAAACAAAGATGATTTTGGCTTTGTGATAGGGGTAGGAGGTGGAAAGCCAATAGATATTGCAAAAATAGCCAGTGGGGAGCTTCACAAAGAATTTATTTCAGTTCCTACAGTGGCTAGTCATGATGGGATTGCAAGTAGCAGGGCTTCAATACCAGATGGGGAAGTGCAACATAGCATTACTGCAAAACCTCCAATTGCAATCATAGCAGATACAAAAGTTATAGTGGGTTCGCCCTGGAAACTAACCAGTGCAGGATGCGCAGATATAATATCTAATTTCACTGCAGTGAAGGACTGGAAGTTGGCGAAACTGCAGGGGGAAACTGAATATTCAGAATACGCAGCTGCATTATCCGAGATGACAGCGGAGATGCTTATTCAGAATGTGGATTTAATTCTGAAGAAATCGGAGAAGTCAATTTTTATCGTAATGAAAGCACTTGTGTCATCAGGAGTTGCAATGAGTATTGCAGGTAGTTCCCACCCGGCGAGTGGGGGAGAACATTTGTTTAGTCACCAACTGAATCGAGTAGCGGAGGGGGAGAGACTTCATGGGCATCAAGTGGGGGTAGGGACCATATTGACTGAATATCTCCACTCTGGAGAATCGGGAGAATGGGGAAAAATAAAAGATACGCTGAAAAAATTAGAGTGCCCAACGACTGCCGAGGAACTAGGGGTCACAAGAGAAAATATCATTAAGGCCCTATCGACCGCGCACGAAATACGAGATAGACATACAATATTAGGGAAGGGTATTGGGGAAAAAGACGCAGAGATAGTAGCAGAAAAAACAGGAGTTATTTAACGGAGAATACAGATCGATGGTTATTTTTGAGTTCGATCTTCAATAAATATACATGCGAGTCGCAATTGTAGAGCGGCGGACTATCCACAAAGAAGGGGGGAGTTCTGCAAAAAGATTGCACACGGTGGCAGAATTGCTTGCTATAAAAGGGCATGCAGTTAGTTTTTATTGTCTTAAGTGGTGGGAAGAGGAAGATAGGGAGAAAATACACAATGGGGTGAGATATTACGCAGTATCAGAGAATATAGAAGATGTTGAATGGAGATTTGCAGCACAACTACCCTCAAAAATTAAAGAATATGAACCAGATGTGATAATTGCAGATGGGACAGAACGGGCAGTGGTAATGGGATCAAAATTTACGTGTCTATTTTTGAGAAAACCACTTATATTGGATTTCTACAAACAAATTAAAATTGGAAAAGGAAGTAAGAGAAAATCTGAACTCATTATGGGTTTAGCAGATCTAGTAGTAGTCCCATCGGAAATGATTCAAACGAGTGTGATAGAGGCGGGGTGTGAGGAGAAACTGATTGAAAAGCTACCAAACCCAATCAAGATCAAACCCATAAAGGATACAAAGAAAGAGAAGGTCGCAGATATTATTTACTCCAAAGTATTGGATAAAAATTGCAACTTGGAGACTTTTTTGTTGGCCCTAGCAGAGCTTCGTGATGTGAAATGGAAAGCTGCAATAATTGGAGAGGGTGAGATGAAGGAATTTTATGAGAGGCAAATAAAAGATTTAAGGATTTCACGCAGGGTAGAATTTTTGGGGGAAGTTCCCACAGAAAGGAAAATAGCAATTTTCAAGGGGGCACATGTTTGTGTGCACACGGCGGTGAAGAGTGGATTTCCCAAGGATTTTTTACTAGCTCTTGCTTGCGGGTGTGTGGGGATTGCAGAATATCACGAGAATTCTAGTGCTCATGAATTAATAAGACCTAGAGAAAGGGGGTTTAGAATAACAGAAGGGGAAGTGTTGCATCAGACTATTAGAGAAGCTGCAAAATTACCTAGAAAAGAAATTGAAGATGGGTATTTTGGATATAGTGAAAAAAATTTTATAGAGAAATATATAGGACTCATTGAGAATGCAAAAAGAGTTAAATCGAGTGGATTGGTTAGAGATCAATCGGATATGGGAGTTCTTTAAGCGCCTCTGCAACTCGAATGGCATCAAGATTTTGCGAAA
Source organism: Euryarchaeota archaeon UBA24 (assembly GCA_002503845.1). Taxonomy (GTDB): domain Archaea; phylum Halobacteriota; class Halobacteria; order Halobacteriales; family Hikarchaeaceae; genus Hikarchaeum; species Hikarchaeum yamanae. The sequence goes on from DASO01000010.1 coordinate 132,813, forward strand.
CGTCGTGGGCTCGAATTATGTTGGCGCCGTTGCAAACTGCCATAGCAGTAGTTGCAATAGTAGCAGATAAACGATTATGTTGAGTGAGTTTAAGAGAAGAAAATAGAGACTTGTGGGAGTGACCTACGAGGATGGGGCAGCCTAGAGTTTTGAATTCGTCTAAACGGCGAAGGATTTCAAAATTTTGTAAGGGTGTTTTTCCAAAACCAATTCCGGGATCAATGATTATTTTTGAACGGTCTAGCCCCGCATTTTCAGTTCGGATGATTAGATTGGAAAGATGAGATATGATTTCTTCGACAACATCGTTGTAATTTATGATGCAAGTGGGATCTACTGGTGTATTGATGCTATGTGTTAAAACAATAGGCACATCAAAATCGGATGCGATGAAACGCATTTGAGGATCCGAAAGGCCAGAAACGTCGTTGATTATATTTGCGCCTGCGTTTATTGCAGCCTCGGCTACATTGGCTTTTCTTGTATCAACAGAGAGGAGCACGTTTGATTTGGATAGTTTCTTAATGGCAGGTAAGATTCTATTTAATTCTGTTTTGGAAGAAATAGGAACTGCACCGGGTCGAGTGCTTTCACCACCTATATCGATGATGTTTGCTCCAGATTCAACCATGGAAATTGCGTGAGTTATTGCTTGATCTTTCGTGCGATAGTTTCCACCATCATAGAAGCTATCAGGGGTGAGGTTTAAAATTCCCATCAAAATAGTACTATTTTCCCAGGGGAATCCATTGGATTTGATAGGTACATTTTGAGAGTCAATCACAGAGGAAAGTTGAGAAACAAGGGTGGGGAAATGAAATTTTCCATCTTCAATTATATTAAGTAAAGATTTGAATTGAGAGGGAGAACCAGAAAGGATTATATCAGTTAATTCTTCCTCAAGTTTATCGAAGAGGAATATTTCGGAGGAGCCTCCAAGTTTTAGGAATTCTTTCTGGATTTGTCTAGCATATACAGGATAAGTTTTTGTTTTTAGGGAATATGAAGAAGAAGATTGTGTTGCTTTTTTGATTACATGATTTTCCCACTTTTGACGGGCTTCACGTATTGTGTATAAAGATCCAGTTACAAGGATACAATCCACTTCATTTGAAGAAGATATAGCCTGATTCAGGGCTACATCAATAGAAGGAGAGGATATTGCAGGATATCCATTCTTTGTGAATAGATCTACAAGGGGGAGAAGTTCTGCTGCACGGGGTATATTGGGTTTTGTTACAAATACTTTTTTAGGAAGGGGCAATGAAGAGATCATTCCTTCATGGTCTTTGTCCCCAAGAGCCCCGAAAACTATGAAAAGGTCTTGATATTCAAATTCAGATAGTGTTTTACTAAGTTCCATGCATCCAGCAGGATTGTGGGCCCCGTCTAGAATGATTAATGGGTTTTGGCTAAAGATTTCAAAGCGACCGGGCCAATAAGAATTTTTGAGGCCGGTTGAAATATCTTGAGGGGTTGTGCCAAATGATTGATCGCATATTGCGGCGGCTATGCCTGCATTTATCGCTTGATGGGATCCAATGAGTCCTAGTTCTGTTTTTATAGCCCAATTGGGTGCGGTTATTTCTACAAAAGATTCTGAAGAAGAACTACCTTCATATTTGACTTTAAAATCGCCAGACTCACCCACAAGTAACAGGTCACTTACGCCTCGTTTGATTTCGGAGAGGGCGGCTCCTGTTGCTGCAGTAACTAGAGGAGAATTTTTAGATGCGATTGCCGCTTTATCTCGTGCTATTTCTTCTACGGTGTTTCCCAATATATCTGTGTGTTCGAGGGAAACATTAGTGACGGCACTAGACATGGGAGTGATAACACTAGTTGCATCGTGTTTTCCACCAATGCCAACTTCTATTACAGCAACATCTACATCTTCATTGTTAAAATGCCAAAGTGCCAGAGCAGTTGTAACTTCGAAAAATGTGGGAAGTGGAGGGTTGGATTCACAAAAGGTAGCGTGGGGAGAGATAATATCAATAAAATCGCGAATGGATTGATGAGGAATGGGTTGATCATTTACGAGGATTCGTTCGCGGAAATCAGAAAGATGAGGAGAGGTATAAAGTCCTACTTTGAGATTTGATTCCATTAAAATTGAAGATATCATTCGAGAAGTGGATCCTTTTCCATTTGATCCAGTTACGTGGATATATTTATTTCCTATATGAGGGTTTTCGAGGTAATCCAGAAGCTTTGATGTGGAATCAGTCCCAGGTCCTATTCTAGAACGTGGAAAATTAAATAAAAACTTTATTGCTTCAAAATATTCCATTTTTTGAATTCACCACGTTGAAATTAAGAATGTATTAATCATGTTTGAAACATCTTGTTCCTGTAAAAACCATGGAGATATCAAGATTATTTGCAGCATCGATGACAGCATCGTCGTTTATGGATCCACCGGGTTGGATTACTGCAGAAATTCCCGCTTCTGCTGCATTTTCCAATGCGTCGGGGAAGGGGAAGAATGCATCTGATGCCATGACAGCCCCTTTTGGAGTTTTATTTTCGGAATGTTCAACTGCTTTAATAGATGCCAACCTAACGGCGTCGACCCTAGATACCTGACCCATTCCCAGTCCCACGGTTTCGGTTCCGGTGGCAAAAACTATGGCGTTGGATTTAACGTGTTTTACTACTTTCCAAGCGAAAAGCATAGTTTCTATTTGGGCAGGGGTTGGTTCTATTTTTGTAACTACTTGGAGGTCTTTAGAGGATAGTGAACTCAGGTCTCTTTGTTGAATTAATCTCCCTCCAACTATAGGTTTTTCAACTAAAGTTACAGAAGGAGAATTCAATTCTCCAACAGATAATATTCGTAGGTTTTTCTTTGTGCGTAAAATATTCAATGAATCTTCAGTATAAGAAGGGGCAACTACGACTTCCTTGAAAGAGGATACTATTTGTTCTGCTGTTTTTACATCGCATTCTTGATTGAGTGCAACTACCCCCCCGAAAGCACTCATAGGATCGGTTGAAAGTGCCTTTGCATATGCTTCAGAAATGGTTTTTGCGACAGCGCACCCGGCAGGGTTTGCGTGTTTAATTATTGCTGCCGCGGGTTGTTTGAATTCTTTGATAAGGTTGAGGGCCCCGTCAGAATCGTTGTAATTATTATAAGAAAGTTCTTTTGCAGTAGGGTTTAGCTGTAGTGCTGATACAACATTTGCCTCCTGTACGGTAGGATCGGCATATAAAGCTGCAGTTTGGTGGGGATTTTCCCCATAACGTAATTCACAATAGTGATCGTTTTTTATCATCAGAGAGGCGGGAAAATCATCTTGGGAGGAATCCATACTAGAATGCAAGCTTGATGTACCAAATTCGTTGCGTTTTTGCTTTTTACACTATGGAGAGGTAGATTTTATGAAGAATAATTCTTTTTTGGTGAACATAGCAATTGAGAAAATTAGACTGGAGTCTTTTTTACGGGCGCAGAACAAAGGGGAGACTATGGACGACCCACTTTTTGCCATATCAGCGATTGATGGGCGCTATGCAGTTGAGACATTTCCTCTAAGGGAATATATGGGGGAAGCAGCCCTTATGCGAGAGCGTGTGCAAGTTGAAATCGAATATCTAATTTCTCTGTCAGAAGAAGAAGAAATCTCTTTAGAATTATCAGAGGAAGAAATGAAAGCATTGCGCAAGGTATACGTGGATTTTGGAGAATCCGACGCAAGGATGGTGAAAGAAATTGAAAGGAAAGGGTACAAAGAGTACAAAGCGACGAATCATGATGTAAAGGCAATAGAATATTTTTTGCGAGAGAAGACACCTGGGAAGATACATCCATGGATACACTTTGGATTGACTAGTGAGGATGTGACCAATATTGCTTATCGAATTCTTGTAAAAGGATCGATGGAAGAGATTCTAATTCCAGCTATAAATGCCGTGAAAGATGAGATAGAAAAACTTGCCATAGGATGGAGAGATACGCCTATGTTGTCCCTAACTCATGGGCAGCCAGCAACTCCGACTACCTTCGGAAAGGAAATGGCTATTTATGCATCTCGATTGAACCAAATGCAAAGGGAAATTGAACATTCAACGGGAGAACTTGTGGGGAAAATGTCAGGAGCGAGTGGAAATTATGCGGCCCAGGTAGTTGCAATTCCAGGAGTAGATTGGCCAGAAGTTTCAAAGAAAGTGGTGGGAAAATTAGGATTCAAACAAATACCATTGACGACTCAAATTAATCCGGGGGATGACCTAGCTATTCTGTTTTCAATGATACAAATTGTCAATCAGATAATAATAGATTTAAATCGAGATATGTGGATGTATATTTCAAACAAACAAATTACTTTGCGCAAGAATGAAGCGGAAACGGGGTCATCTACGATGCCACATAAAGTAAACCCAATTGAATTTGAGAATGCAGAGGGAAATTTAGGAAAGGCAAATAGCGACTTGAAATTTTTATCAGAAACGATTACAGTTTCGAGATTACAACGGGATTTGATTAGTTCGACTGTGAAGAGAAATATAGGCTCTGCGTTTGCTCATTGTTTATTGGGTTATTGTAAAACAAAAGAGGGATTGGCCAAGATAGAACCAGATGAAAAGAAGATGATTGAAAGTCTTTCAGAAAATGTAGAGATATTAGGAGAGGCATATCAGACCATATTACGCAGGGAGGGATATCAAGATGCGTATGAAATTCTGAAGTCCGAAACCCGGGGGAAAAATATCACTATGGAAGAATTGCATAGAATGGTAGACAGGTTGGAAATAGAAGATGTTGTACGGGAAGAATTAAAAGATCTAGTACCACAGAGATATTTTGGTTTGGCGGGTGAATTAGTTGATGAAATTCGTTGATTATTTTTTAGAGATAAGATCAGATTTATGCAGGGACATCCAGTATCCGATGCCTGTTAAAAATAAGCTTAAAGAAGGAAGATAGAATAGATTTTTCGTGGTTAATGTGAGATTAGAATTCACCAAGATAGATATAATTCCTTCTCCAAATGAAACTAAAAAAATAAAAGTTATAAATCCCATTAGAAATGCGGAACGAATTGAAGATTGGCCTGTTTTTAAGAGTCCATCGTAAAGAATTATGGCTACCACAAATGAAATAGAAGTTCCGAAAACATAGAGGGGCATTCTAGAAAGAAATCCATCTTGTGGTCCCATTAGTAAAGAGAGAAATCCAAATAAACAAATGGTGGTTAGGATACTAGAGATAAGAAGAATAGATTTGATTTTCGTAGAAGAAGATTTAGTCAACAGAGAGTTTCTGTAACTCATACCGAAGATCACAGAGGTCAGTGGATAAAAAACATGGCTTTTTTGCCATATAGGAGATTATGAACAAAATGAAGGGTAGATTCATAATCCCAGTTTTGAAATGACATCTGTCAAAATATGGGCGGCTTTTTTGACTTCAGAAATGGGGACGTATTCACGGGAGGAATGTGCAACTGCACCAGTGGAGTCAGTTAGAACGCCAGGGCCAAAAATGACGGTGGGGGCAATTAAAGAAAAATAAGATGCTTCGCTAGCTGCGGTGAAGGGGCGGGTTTTTGTTCCACTTATTTGTTGAAAGCATTTAACCAAATTTGTATCTTCGGGGGTAAAAAAGGGCCCTAGAAATGGAGTTTCTCGTTCGGATAGGGATATAGAAATGGTAGCCCATTTAGGTATATGATTTTTAAGATGAGACTCCAGAGAAAGTTTGAAGTCATCTGCAGATTCAGGAGGAACACTTCTTCGGTCGACGGTGATTTCACATTTAGATGGTATTTGGTTTGAGAAATCACCGCTCTTAATTATAGTGGGGGTGAGAAGAGGAGATCCGAGGGATGTTTCAGTGTTGACTGGTTGTTCTTTATCGAATGTTTTCAATGCTGCAAGGATAGAAACGCAAACATCGATGACGTTGTTGGTTAGATGAGATTCAGCTGCATGTGCATTTTCCCCTATGATCAATATCTTTGCTTCAAATCTACCTTTGGAAGCATTGCAGATATCAAGATTGGTTGGCTCCCCTACGATGAACGCGTCTGGGACGTCGTCGAAGTGTAATGCGTTCGCTCCGCGGGATGTGAGTTCCTCGTCGGGCGTTATGGCTAGTGTTAATTTTCCAGAAGGGTTGCTATGAATAAATGCGTATACAAAAGCTGCGAGTGGTCCTTTTGCATCGCAAGCTCCGCGCCCATAGACCATGTCGCTGTCACTGTGGAAGGGGAGATAAGGGGGAACGGTGTCTATGTGAGTATTTAAGACAATATGGGGGGATCCAGTCCCTCTAGTTGTAATTGTATTACCTGCCGAATCAACTGAAGGTTCAAATCCATGAGATGTGAGGGTATCTACAAGGAAAGTTCTCATTTCATCGACATCGTCGTGAGAGGGTATTTGTACGGATTGTTCGAGGAAAGATACTATATCAAAATTCGTCATATTAGTGGGAGCTCTCCAGAGAACTGTTTTGCTGCAGGACCTCTTAAAATCATAGAACCTGTTTTGTTAATAGTCACAAAGAGATCTTCTCCACCTTCTTGAGTTATGCGTATTGATTGATTTGGTTTAATTTGTTTGGAGTGGTGCAACACCGAAGCTATTGCACATGCACCAGTTCCACAAGCGAGAGTTATGCCCTCCACTCCGCGCTCGAAAGTTTTTTGTTTAAACCCATTTTGGATCTTTTGGGCAAATGTGACATTGGTTCCTTTGGGGAACATCTTGGAATGGCGGATATCAAATGCTTTGTTGAGTAAAATTGGATCAGTTATATCGTCCACAAATATTACAGCTTGGGTGACCCCTCCTGAATTGATCGCAGTAGTGTTTAGACCGAACAAGTCCTGATCTATGAAGGGAATATCTGAGATGATAGGTACGCTTTTGGGTTCGAAAGTGGAAGGTTCCATTTCAACTTGAACATCACCCCCATCGACTATTTTGGATGGGAAGGTTCCTGCAGCAGTGTGCAGAATAATTTCTTCTTTATTCAAAAGTTCGCTAGCCCATTTTACTGCACATCTAGCGGCATTTCCACACATGGGGCCAACTGAACCATCTGGTTGGCGTAAGTCCATGGTAATTTGGGGAGGGGAGGAGGTAGACTCAATTGTCAAAAAGAGAACCCCATCTGCGCCGATTCCATCTTCTCTGTTGCACTGAGCTATGGCTAATTCGGAACGGTTAGAGATTTTATCCAGACGTTTGTGGATGAGTATAAAATCATTTCCAGCACCATGATATTTATCGAATGGTATCAAAACCAACCTACCTCATGTTCATGGGAGCAAAGATCCTCGAGCGTCTCTCTTTTTCGGATGAGACCTATATTATTTCCATCAATTGCCACGGTCGCAGAACGAGGGAAAGAGTTGTATTGGCTTTCCATTGCTTCGCCGTATGCACCTGCATTTCCAATAGCTAAAATATCACCAGTAGCAGAAGCCTCAAGTTCTATATCGACTCCTAGGATATCGGCACTTTCACAGATTGGGCCGGTTACGGTGGTATTTGGCAAGGACTGTTTAGTTTCGGTTGAAGAAATATTTTGAATATCATGATAAGAACCATACAAAGCAGGTCTAAGTAAAGTGTGCATTCCAGCATCCACCCCCACTATAGTGTGAGAATCTAGATTTTTGATTGTGTTAATTTTCGTGAGGAGTATTCCAGCATCTGCTACTATGTATCTCCCTGGTTCAAGGACAAGTTTTGCAGAAAAATCCCCTAAAGATTTCTGTATTTCGAGCGAGACTTTAGATAGATCCAGAGACAGATCCTCGGGATGGTATGGAACACCAAATCCCCCTCCTACATCGATGAACTCTAGATCAATTGGCGAAGATCGGGATATATCTCCAAGGGTCCTGCAAAGACTTTGATGGACGTCCATGTCTTGAGGGGAGATTCCACTTCCAGCATGGGCATGTATTCCAACGATATCGAAATCATGAGAAGAATGTGAGGAAAGTAGATATAGGGCTTGATCGGGGGAAAATCCAAATTTTGCGTCGGATCCTGTTGATACATATTTGTGGTGGCCTGCCCCAGATCCAGTATTGATTCGAAGGCATATACGGCCACGATAATCCCGTTCAGATAATCTACGGAGTGTATCGTGAGAGCCAATATTTATTGTTAATCCAGAAAGATTAACTGCAAAATCTAGATCAGAATCAGGAGGGTTTACTGCAGTATACAGGATTCTTGAAGGAGGTATTTCTGCACGTATAGACCTGTAAATTTCTCCAGCAGAGACACATTCAATCCCGGCTCCCAGATTTCCAAGTGTTTGTAGTATTGCCCCAGAGGTATTGGCTTTTGCTGCATAGTATATATCTGCGTCCTCAAAAGCAGAGGATAATCTGCGGTAATTTTGGCGGATTCTTTCGAGATCAATTACATAGGTTGGAGTCCCATGAGTTTCCACAATAGATAGTAGTGTTTCGTGTGACCAATCGGAGATTGTTCTGTGCTCTGACATCAGGAAATCACTTCCGCAAAAGGTCCTCTTTTTCTGCTGCGATTTGTGTGGATTCTTCGATGGATAGTGCCACAACTGCGGGTTTCAATGCCCCACCTCCTTCAAACAACGGATGATTTCCAACATCAGAATGTACAAATCGAGTGAATGCACGGCGATTTGGAGGAATATGGCCATGAATAATTTCTTCTGAAACTAGATCATATACAGGGATTCTAGGAGTTAGAAGAGTGTTTTCGGCCACGACGGATCCTTCTCCAACTACGAATCCGCTGGTTACACGGCATCCGGCCCCCAAGGAAACATTATCTTCTATTATAACGGGTGTGTCTTCTACAGGTTCCAGGACCCCTCCTATAACGGTGTTTGCCCCGAGTTTCACATTAGCGCCTACTTGAGCACAGGAACCAACCACATCGTTGGAATCAACAAGAGTCCCATCTCCAATTGATGCGCCTATATTGACAAAACAGGGGCTCATTAGAATTGCATTAGAACCAATATGAACGCCGCGTCGGATGACTGTTGCAGATGGAGTGTTCCGAATTCCGCGTTGAAGGAAATCGGAAGTATCTGCCAGGGGCAAAATATCATTATATACAACTACAGGAAAGTCTTCGGGTAAGGGCGCAGGTGGCCCGTAGACAATAGGGTATTTTTTTCTAAGAGAAAAATTTAATAAAATTCCGTGTTTGACCCAAGTATTTGCAGTCCACCCTTCAGATTTTTTTTCCGCAGATTTGGTTGTTCCAGACTCTAGAGAGTCAAGAAACTCATCGAGTAGGGATAGGTGTTCTTCGGTTCGATTTTCTGAATTGATTTCACCAGAAGTATAGAGATCCCACAAAGTAGAAACGTCGTTTTTGAGATTCATGTTGAAACACCTAATACATCTTTGAAATCATACCACCCAGGTGGTTGGTTTGAAAGCCAGATGGCGGAGTCTATTGCACCAGAAGAGTAGACTCCACGGCTCTCTGCCTGATGGGTTAGAGTAATCATTTCATCATTTCCAGAAAAAAGTACCTCATGTGAACCACGAATGTTACCGGCCCGTACAGAATGGACTCCAACTTCGTTTGGTTGGCGCTCGTGAATTCCAGATCGGCCATATATAGCTTCCAGGTTGGGACGGAATTTCTTGATAGTATCTAGAATGGATAAAAGTGTTCCACTCGGTGCGTCTATTTTTTTGTTATGATGAGTTTCAGTTAGCTCGACGTCGTAATTGAATAAAACATCTGAAATTGCATCTATTGCTAGATGTAATGATGCAATTCCTCTAGAGAAATTGGCTTCGAAGAGTATAGGAATCTCATTGCTGAGATCGTGTAGCACATTTAATTGTTCGTCTGTAAATCCTGTTGTTCCTGTTACAAGGGGAATTGAGAATTTTGCTGCGTTCTCAGCAAAAAATAAACTTGCTTCTGGGACTGTTAAATCAATAATCACATCTGGGTTGGATTCCTGGAGTTGGGAGGAAAAATCAAGAGGATTGCAGATTGGAAATTCTACGGATGATAAATGGTTTGGAAGTTCTTTCTGAGTTTTTTGGGAAGTGGCAAAGGACACAGTGGTTGAATCCGATCTCTGAAGTATCTCTTCAATTACAGATTTGCCCATGCGTCCTGTTGCTCCAGTTACTGCTATATTCATATTGTATGCTCTAATTCTGCTAAATCACCTAAGAGGTCAAGAAGTTGTTGACGGTTGTCATCAGAGATTCTTGACAAAGGTAATCTAAGGTGGGGTGATGAATCATATTTTAAATGCATTGCTTCTTTGATGGGTATTGGATTCGATTCGACGAATAATCCACGGAAGATGGGACACAACTTGCGATTTAGGGACAATGCATGGGAGAAATTATGTCGCTCTCCGGGTAGAGTGGACCATACCATATCGCAGGTCAATTCAGGTGCTATGTTTGCTGCAACACTGATAACACCCGTTCCGCCAAGACATAGTATTGGGACAGTCATTTCGTCGTCCCCAGATAAAATGTTAAAATTTTCCGCTCTAGTACTTTCGATTACTTGAGATATAAAACCTATATCACCACTAGCTGCCTTATACCCAACAATATTATCATGGGAAGCGAGTGATATTGTTGTTTGTATTTCTATATTTCTTCCAGTTCTAGAAGGCACGTTGTAAATAACTTGAGGTATTTCGACTGCATCTGCAATAGCCAAGAAGTGAGATTCCATACCAGCAGGTTCTGGTTTGTTATAGTAGGGAGAAATTAAAAGTATCCCGTCCGCACCAGCATCTACAGAGCGTTTGGAAAGGGTTATCGCTTCACTAGTGGAATTGCTCCCAGTTCCAGCAATAATAGGAATATTTTTCACCGCATTGACCACACATTCTACTACTTCGACGTGTTCATCGTGAGATAGAGTCGCGCTTTCGCCAGTGGAACCAGTAGGGACCAACCCATCAACTCCAGCAGATTCTAATCGTTTTGCATCGTGTTCGAGTTGATTAAAATCGATGGACCCATCGTTGAAAAATGGGGTGGTCATTGCAGGGAAAACACCAGTTAGGTTTAAAGAAGTCATAGTAAGTGCTTGGAAAGATTAGATTTGTGCTGAGTCTTGTAAGACGTATAAGGAAATAGTCTTTTCCAAAGAAATACGAGTATGCGATAACGATATGAGAAATATCATGGAAGAAAAAAGTGATGAAGAATGGATACTTGATCTTCAAGATATTGCAGATTATCAGTTTGGGAAGGGGGCGGGAGAGGGGCTATTTACAGGGGATATAAGGATAGAGAGATCGAGAACGGGTAGGGCTCGTCAAATTCATTCAGAAGATGAGTATATAGCGACACATACCAAAGGGGGAAGGCTTTCATTGGGGATAGAAGGTGGAAAAAGACTTAGGAAATCACTTGAATTTCCAGCATACAGAGTCAGGGTAGGAGAAGAATCAGAGATATATGTCAGGGAGGGGAAAAACGCATTTGCAAAATTTGTCATAGATGTTGATCCAAATATTAGACCCAAGGATGAGGTGATGGTAGTAGGAGAAAATGATTGTTTATTGGCGGTGGGGAGGGCAAAAATGAGTGCAGATGCCATGTTGGATTTTAACAGAGGTGTTGCGGTAAAGGTTAGAGAGGGCCAATTGGAATAAGATTCCGAGCGCCATATTTTTGTTTTGACGGGACATGTAGACGAGTATGTTTAGCGGTGGGGGTTTGAACCCTCGAAAAATGAAAAAGATGATGGAACAGATGGGGATTGAACTAGAAGAGTTAGAAGTAGAGGACGTTGTAATGACGCTAGTGGGTGGTGAAAAATTAATATTTAAAGAAGCTGAAGTGACGAAAATGGAAGCAAGAGGTCAAAAGACATATCAGGTGGTTGGAGACCCAGAAATAGGGGGAAGTGATCAGATAGCAGATAGTGGAATGAAAATATCTAAAGAGGATATCGAGATGGTAATGCAAAAATCGGGCGCGGATGAAGAAACAGCTCGAGAATCGATTGAGGCTACTGAAGGAGATCTTGCTGCTGCAATATACAGATTAAAGTGATAGTGCTAGTAGTTGGAGAGAATAGAGAGTATCTTTGCCATCCAGGAGATGAGATCGGAACAGATTTGGGAATAATGAGAGTTCCAGAAGATGTGAAAATAGGGGACACAATAGAGACGCATCTTGGTAAAAAATTTACAGTTATAGAGCCGAGAGTTACAGATCTGTTCCATCATTTAGAAAGGACAGGGGCCCCGATACTTCCTCGCGACGTGGGGTTGATTATAGGGATGGCAGGGATTGGGTCAGATGATCGAATATTGGACGTGGGGACGGGGACTGGAATTTTATCAATCTGTCTGGGAAAGGTGGGGGCAAGTGTAATAACATATGAAAAGAATACTAAATTTTTCGAGGTTGCCCAATCCAATATAAAAAAAGCAGGAGTTGAAGATATGGTAGAAGTACGAGAGGGAGATGTGATTGAGGAATTAGATGTATTGAATGATTTTAGTGTAATAACGCTGGACATGAAGGACGCAGAGTTAGTGGTAAAGCATGCTAGAAAAATTCTCAGAGCAGGTGGAATCTTAGTAGCATATTCTCCATTTATGGAAAGTGCTAAAAAGGTAGTGGAATGTGCTAAAGAGGTGGGTTTGTTAGATATAAAAACGATAGATACAGTTCAGCGTGAAGTAGAGTTTGGTGCACGCGGTACGAGGCCCCAAACTATAGGTGTGGGGCATTCGGGATATTTGACTTTTGCTAGGAAGTATGCATAGCTAATTGTCATTCTCGCGCCAGCGATACTCACATTTTGTGCAAACAAAAAATCGTGTTTCGGATTCGTCTGCACCACGTATTTGTTGCAGATACCAATATGCAGTGTCATTGTCACACTTAGAACATTTAGAGTTGGTAGTAGGCAAACCTCGTTCGGTGACATTGCTGGTATCAATTATGTCAGTTTCTTCTTGTGTTTCTGTCGTCCCAGTTTGACCGGTGAGTTTCTGGAACATTGCGGCATATTTATCTTGTTCTGACATGGTGAAAGAATTATACTAGAGGTGATATAAGTTCACCAAAGTACTTAAAAAAATCGAGCGGAGAGGGAATAAAATCAGTATCCAGAATCTATTAAAAATTGATTCGCGTGTTCAAGAATTTCACGGGGGCCATCATGATTAATTGTATTGATTGCCTGAGTATAATCGCGCCATTGGAGATCGGAATGTTCATCAGAAATATCCGCCTTGGAATCGAATGATTTTGCAACGAATAAATGGACGGTTTTATGAATAGTAGAGCCGCTTGCTTGAAAGAAATAGTCATACTCTTCTCGAAATCCATCTAAAAGTTTAAAATTAGAGAGTCCAGACTCTTCGCGGACTTCTCTAATTGCAGTTTGTTGGAGTTCTTCTGTTCCTTCTACACCACCTTTTGGGAATTCCCAGTCGCCAGCTCTGCTTTTTAATAAAAGATATTCTCGTTTGGTTGGTTTGTCTCGGTAGATTATAGCGCCAGCGCTAACCGCTTCTATCATAGCATATACTAGAATTCGAGGTTATTTCAGAATATCGGGATGAATGGGATAAATTTAGTGCCTAGGAGATTCTCTATATGGCAAGAGTATGACGTTTGTAACTAGACTTACGCTGAGGAGTGGGGATAGAAACTCTCTAGATAAAATAGTAGGAGATATCAAGCATTCTGCGGAGAAGAAAGGAGTGAGAGTGCGAGGTCCACATACTCCACCACCTCAAACTTATCGGGCGCCACAATATAAAAGATTGGACGATATAGAAAGAAAATTCCCCCCGTGGGAATATAATGTGTATGAGAGGTGGATAGAAATATCAGGACACGACGCTTCTGTTCGAAGAGTTACAGATATAGAGTTTCCAAAAGGCATACACGTCGAGGTTGAAGTTTTACAAGTGGGGCTAAAAAATAGCTAACGAGGGTGAAATGAGGCGGAAATTGTTTCGGAACAGTGACATCCTATCCAAAGGACTACTAGGTTGATGAGTAATACCGTAGGGATATTGTTTGCTTTGTTGGCAGGTATATCAATCGCTGCCATGGCTATTTTTGTGAGAATGGCTACAAAAAAGGGAGGGGATGCATTTACAGCAGTTATTGTTAGTCTCGTTTTGAATTTGATTATCATAATCCCAGCAGTAGCAATGATATACTATCCAGAATATGGCATAACATTGAGATCGTTTTTGGCATTCGTGGGGGCAGGATTGACGGGGACTTTGACTGGGAGAGTATTTTATTTTGAAGGAATTAGCCGAGTGGGGGCTAGTCGGGCAGATGCCATCAAGGCGACTATGCCGATATTTGCTACGATTACGGCCATATTGGTATTAGGAGAAGATCCTACTACAACCCATATACTTGCAATATTGGCCGTCGTGATGGGAGTGTGGATCATTTCGTCGGAGATTATGCTGAATAAAGGTGGGGAAAGTGTGGTAGGAAAGAGAAGGGACATTATATATCCGGTGTTGGCTGCAGTGTGTTTTGGTTTTGAGCCCATATTTGCTAGAATTGGAGTATTAGAAGGGACACCGGCTCAAGTTGGAGTGAGTATAAAGATATTAATTGCCGCAACTGGATTTTTGCTCTACTTCGTTTGGAAGGAAGAATTACCAGATGTAAAAGAGTTCTTAGCAGATAGAGAAATTGCCAAATGGCATATCTTGGCAGGATTGGCGAATACCTCAATGATGGTATTCTACTATGCTGCAATAGAGAATGCCCCAGTGGTGTTTGTAGTCCCGTTCCTCCAAACTAGTCCACTATTCGTGGTTATTTTTTCATATATTTGGATACAAGATATAGAGCGTATTTCATGGAGATTGGTGCTAGGGGTTATAGTAATGATTTGTGCAGCAATAATTATAACCACCATAGCGTAGAAAAACAGAAATGTTTTGCAGATAGATTGTCTTTAAATCAATATGATAGATCTTACAGTTCCTATGGGAAAGGAGCTCCCATCCTTTCCAGGGTATCCAGGTTTTGAATATGAACAGTGGGGGGGGCATAATGAAGGAGGTGGTGCGTTGATGCACTATTACTCGGCAAATACTCACCAGGGTACACATATAGATGCACCTTATCACTTTATCCCAGGTGGAAGAACTGTAGATGAATTGACATTTGAGGAGTTAGTGGGCCCTACAAAAGTAGTAGATTTGAGGGAATTCAAGGGGAAGTCGATTACAGCAGAAATATTAGATGATCATGAGAGTGTGATTGAGAAAAAAGATAAAGTCATAATGGTTACAGGAGACGTTGATGCTAATTTTTTTACAGGTGATTTTTTCAAAGAGGCTTCAGATATTACTCTTGATGCGGCAGAGTGGCTTATTGAACGGGAGGTAGAACTGATAGTGAACGATTTTCTCACTGAGGCGGTCCCAGGGGAACCAGACCGACCAGTTCATAAAGCCCTTTTAGGAGCAGATATCCCGGTGGTCGAATATATTTGCAATATAGAACAAATAGTAGGATATGAGAGTATTTGGATTGGGTGTTTCCCCATGTTGATAAAAGGATTTGAAGGTACGCCTACTCGCGTAGTTGCAAGGGCCCTATAGATTGAATAGGTCAGAATACAAATCTAGTTGATTTTTTTGATCAAGTGTGGGGAAGCGGACTATGAAATGTTCAACACCAGCATCAATGAATGAATGTATTTTTTCTGCGACTATCTCAGGAGGTCCAAATACTCCCGCTTTTTTCAGATTGGCATCGGGGATATTCCAGGGATAGTAAGCGCCTATATAGTCCCTAGCTTGGGCAAATGCTTCTTTTTCACTGGGGGCGATTACTACATCGGTATAATTGGTTGCAACAATCGAAGATTCCCTCCCTGATTTTTCCACGATATCCCGAGCATGAGAGATCATACTAGAATAGTTCGAAGGATCTGTTTGGGGCATCAAACCGTCTGCGTGTTGTTCTATTCTTTTTTGGATTGAATTTGGAAAACCAGATTTTGAATCGAACTTAGTGGCTGCCACATAGATGGGTGGTTCCCGGGTGGGAGGAACGTTGAGACAAGCATCGTTAAAGGAGTAAATCCCAGGGGAACTAACAGTTTCCCCACGCCACAAATTTCTAATTAGATCGAGGGAATCATTGAGAATGTTTCCACGTTCGGAGAAGGGGACACCTAAATTCATGCTTTCGTTTAGAGTAGATTCATGAGAAGTTCCGACACCGACGCCAAAAATAAATCTTCCACCAGATAGTTGATCAAGTGTTGCAGTTGCATGGGCAACATGAATGGGATGGCGCAAATGTAATAAATAAATTGCAGTTCCAATTTGGACTTTTTTTGTCAAAATTGCTATTGAAGCAAGTGTGGTGAGTGGTTCCAGTCGGTATCTTGTCAAGATGCTATCTCCAACCCACAATGAGGAAAAATCTAAAGATTCTGCATGGGAAGCTAAAGTTAGTAAAGCGGCAGTATTGGAAGAAAGAGACATCGAAGAATCACTCTGCATGGTGATACCACGGGTGGGAAGGACATATCCGTGTGAAACCATAGCTCACTTGATCGTGGTGAGTCCAGTGATAAAAATCTTTTTCAATCGAGATACGTTGCCGTGTGAAGACAATCATTTTCGGTGTGGATATTTAAAACAGTGGGCAAGGTTAGATTTATTTCTTGTTTAGTTACTACAGGAGTTGAATAATTTGTGTTGATATATTTGAGTGTTTTTCCATCATTTTCTCTTTGTTGGACGAAGTCGAAGTGGCTTTGTAATCGGAGAGGGGAATAATTTTTTAGAACATCAGAATTGTCAGTTATACGTTGAGTTATATGACCGCCGAAGGATTCATTTAACTCAATTCCAACACTATTTCTTCCAGAAGCTATTGCGCTTAAAAGAGTAGTTCCAGTGCCAAGGTAAGGATCTAGAACTAGATCCCCTTGGACTGAAAACATATTAATCAGTCGAGTAGATAGCTCCAAGGGATATGCTGCACTTCGGGCTCGTAGATCTTCCGAATGTAGACTTTGGCGATTTCCTTTTAAATCTTGCCATAAATCGGAGAACCACTGGTTGCGTTCCTCCCAAAAAATTGCACTTTTTTGTCTATTTTTCTTTTCTTCTTCTGTTTTAAATTTCCTTTTTCCAGATTTCCTGAGCACTAGAATGTGTTCATATTCGAGGGTGACATATGCCCCGGTTGGCAACATTCCAGAGCCCATAAACTTAGCTGGAGAATTAGTTTGTTTTTTCCAAATGATTCCAGGTAAAGAATGGAATCCTATGTCAGAACAAAAGGATAGTATCTTGGCATGGGAGGGATATAGTTGAAATTCACCGCCTAATGTTCGGGTGGCGTCTCCGATATTTATGCATGCATATCCACCTTTTTTCAATACCCGATAACATTCCGACCAGACTTTATTGAGTTCTTCGTGCATGAGATTGAAAGCCAAAATCCCGTTTTGGGAAGATAATACTTCTTTGATTTTTGGATTTTGGGTGATAAATAGATCATCCCACATTTCGATCATTGGATAGGGGGGAGAAGTTACAATCAGATCAATGCTGTCGTTGGATATGTAGCGCATATCACGACTATCATTAAAAATTATTTTGTGTTTTGTTTCCATGATATATAGAATGGGGAATATATTGAATACAGGGCGGTGCTGATACGTACTTCTATCGGTAAAAATTGGATATATTTTCGGAAAGGTTAGATAAATGAGGTCATAAGATCATAAGGCGAACTAGATGAATAGACAGAAAGTCGTATTCTGGTCCGAAAGTTCGGGGGGGTAGCCAAGCCAGGCCAAAGGCGGCAGACTCAAGATCTGCTCACGTAGGTGTTCACGGGTTCGAATCCTGTCCCCCCCACTGAGAGTTAAGGGTAGAAATCACCCATATTTTTACTATAAGTTGGATGCATTTTTCCAGAGTTAAATAGGAGGGTATTTTGAGTGGTGTCTACTATAAGAAAGTCTTGTTAATTATGAATGACACAGCATTAATAATAGTAGACATACAGAATGACTTTTGCAAAGGTGGTCCATTAGAGGTTAAGAATGGAGAAGAAGTGATCAGGGGACTTAATGAAATGATAGATAAATTTCATACAGAGGGAAAACCCGTTTATGCTACAAAGGATTGGCATCCTTTAGATCACTGTAGTTTTCAGACAAATGGGGGATTGTGGCCTGTTCATTGTGTTCAGGGGACCCCGGGGGCTAGACTTCATCCAGAATTATTGATTGATGACAGAGTAGGTATAATCAACAAAGGTACTGAAACTGGTGAAGAAGCATATTCTGGTTTTGATGGGACAGATTTTGCTGAGCAGTTAAGAGAAAATAATATATCAAATGTGATTATAGGCGGACTGGCTACGGATTATTGTGTTCACGGGACCACGATCGGGGCTGTAGAAAATGGGTTTTCTACTTCAGTGATTGAAGATTTGATTAGAGGTGTAGAAGTAAATCAGGGGGATTGTGCCAACGCGATTAAAGAAATGAAAGGCTCGGGTGCAAAATTCATCCAATCGTCGTCATTGGTTTAATTAATAGAAATACGATAGTTTATACAGTTCATACAATGAGATTCGTTTCCGCCCTTCCGATCTCGGGTTACTTCGGGTTTATATTTGCTGAAATCAAATAAAAAGTATCTAAGTAGAACTATTATGAAACCTACAGAAGATGGGAAATTAAAATTGCTTGTGGACAGATGGGGGAATCTAGGATCGTGGTCAATTAGGTTCAAAATTGCTTTGATTTCCATTGTATTAATACCATGTATAATATTTAGAGGAACAATATATGACGTCTTTTGGCGTTACTTTTGGGGCCCAATACTTGCGGATGCAACCGGATCTGCTTGTGCTGTGAAGGGGACTTCTACTGCTTCAGGGTATGGAGGACAGCTAGTCCGTGGTTTTGAAGTAGTTCAGTATGCAAATGTGTGTTCAGAGTTAGAAGGAATAGTGGCATATCCAGGATATACCTACGTGTCTGAAGTTGGATATGCACTCATACTAGTTTTGTTGCTTTTTGCAGTGGCCAGGATGTTCTCACAGATGGGAATCGAACTGGATACGCAACTAGTCTTTTCATTGATCCCATATATGCTATTTGGAGGGGCTCTTAGGGTTGTAGAAGACGCAAATGACATCGTCCCGGCAGGTGTAGAAGCTACGATTGGGTATCCACTTAATATACTTCTAATAAGCCCGGTGGTGTATGGGACTATGTTTTTAGTCACAATGGTAGCAATACTAGTTTCCGTAAAACTAGAGAGAATGGGACTTGTGGATAAATATAACCGAAGCCTATTTGCAATAGGTTCAGGACTCACAGGGGCAATATTATGTTATCTGGGCTGGCTTGTTCTCTCATGGCCTCATGTTTACCTGTATTTAGAAATAGCATTGGTTGTATTAGTGATGACAACCATTATTACAATGTTTTTATGGCGAGTGATAAATCGGGGGGGTAGTACGATGGCAGAGGGAGTAGGTGAGATTGGATTGGTTGTTTTATGGTCTCAAATTTTAGATGGTGTTGCAAATGTAGTGGGCATAGATTGGGTGTATAGATTAACAAGTGGAATGCAGCAAAATCTAGTGCCAAAACATCCCATAAACAGAGGGTTGGTGGAAATAGGGTCCCAGTTTCCAGATTGGATAACAAATATAATAGGAACGGCTTGGCCGTTCTTGGTGATCAAGATAGGTGCTGCACTTTTAGTAATTTATATTTTTGATAAGGAGGCGATGGAAGAAAACCCGAGCTGGACTATTTTGCTTTTAATTGTAATAATAGCAGTGGGTTTAGGTCCAGGAATGCGGGATTTACTAAGAGCGGTTTTGGGAATCTAAGGATAGGGATGATGGGGTCGATCTAATCTAGATCTAAAGTTGCCAAGTGAAGCGGATACAGTGCGTGCCCGAGATCCGAAAAAGGGCTTCTCGAAAAAGAGGGGCTGTGCCTCGGGGATAAGTATACGAACGGCTTCGAATCCTATGGTGGCGATATCAGGAGGAGTGAGTTGGACAGAATAAGAAGACAAATCTAAGGAATGTAAGTGAGTTAGGAGGAAGGATAGCTCTTCAGTTCGTGTGGAGAAAGTAGGAATAGAAAGATCGTTTGAGGGGATAGCGTCACTATGTCCTATGAAAGATTGTGCTTCTTTTGGAAAATTAGAATAAGTTCCTATTGCGGATGATTGATTGTTTGCGGTATCAGGACCCATAGATCGTAATTCCATCCAATTCTGTAATGCTTCGGAGAGAGCACCAATTGCTGCACGATTTGGGTTGATATTTGCACAAGAACCTACAGCGAATTTCGGCCATTTTGAAGATCTATGAACAGCTACGGTAACTACGGGAATATCTATATCTTGAGTTACTAAGAGAACGGTGGAATCGAGTCCTTTGGAATTGGCCATCTGAGATAAAAGATCGAACTCAGGATCGTCTGGTGAAAATGCAGAAGGGGGACGGTTGGAATACCAGGACAACATGGTTGCGTCTCGTTCTATAACTTCGTATAGGCCGGAGAGTTGGGCTTCTATGAGTGAGTTCCCTATTGCGAGTCCAGTGGTTATTGCGGGTTTATACTGTTCGGAAGGGTACGGGAAGACAGCGAATTCTGCAGGTAGCAAAACAGTTTCATTGGAATGAAGATCGATTCCACCAATCCAATCTATTGATTCATCTTTATAAAGATCAGGAGAGGGTTGGACGAAAGAAGAAGGAGAAATTGAATTTTTGAAACTAGAAGCGGGTCCAGATGTGAATGAATCGGGATCGTAAACTCCGGAACTATATCGCTCTAGAGCTTCTCCGATTGTCTTAATGAAAGCTTGGTCCCAATCGATGGCAACTCCAGCAGATTGTTTTCGGACTGATTGGGCGGTGAAGGAAGTTGTATCGCATAAATTTGCTAGATAATAAGGAGCAGGGAAAGACTCTGCTTCAGAAATTGTATTGATAATTCCGATACGCTCATCGATTGCATATTCTGCACGTTCCATGGTGGTTCCGGGGATATGGGTCGTGGAGGAATGGTCATTTGAAGAACAAGTAGGTACGGGGAGTAAAAGTCTATGTGTGATGGCACTATTCCCTCCGCTTATGTGTTCTATAGATAAATCTGAAATCTCGAACACATGGCTATGGGTCATATCGAAATTCAGCATGGAGTTCACTAGGTATGCGGAAAGGGATCCAAGTAAAGATTCAAAGGATGGGGAAATGGGAATAATAGATTTGGGATTCAATTCTTCCGAAGTAGATAAATTTGATTTTACTCTATCTCGAAGGCATAAATAGCAGGCAGTGGCAGGGTTAAATAGAGAAATTGAACCGAGGACAGGTGGTATGGAGTAACCACCAAGGCCTCCAAGTTCTATTGCGATCCAACTTGTAGTTATATCATCATTCACTTTTTCGAAAAGTGGAGATCCAACGTTGTCAACTACCAGAACCATAGAAAATGCTTTTAATTTAGATTTAGAAACAGATTCTATAGAAATGGGGGTGACGGAGATTTCAGATTGTTGGAGTGCAAATTCGATGGAAATTGAAGTGGCTCCATCTCCGATAAGACCTATTTTCACGGTATAACTTGTGCATCACAGATGTTTATCCATTACGGGGGAGTAATTCGGTTGCAGTGGTTAATAAGTTCTCAGGAGGGCAGGTCTCGAGCAGGGGGTGGGTTAGCCGGAGGCGGAGGCGAGGTCTTCCTACATTAACCGGAACCGTTTCAGTTGTAATCAGATTTAGTTGTTCCAATAGTTGTTTAGTTCGTGAAAAAGTTGCCCTGCTTGCAATGCCTATATCTTCGCCCCAGCGTGAAAGATCATATAGAAGGAGTTGGTTGCGTGCTGCGATTAGTAAACTCAATGCAACTTCATCCATAAAGTCATAGGTTGATGGAAGTTTTTGGAGAGAGAAAAGAGCGGTGGAAAAATCGGATTGGAGAGTAGTTCCAAATTGGGACTGAAGCGAATCCAAGACTAGAGAGAAGGGAGGAGTTGCTATATGGAAAGGTATAGATTGAGACCACAGATTATTGTAGAAGGTGTAAACATCTTCGGTTATGGGTTGGGCAGGGGTAGTGAGTGTCAAGGTTGAATTTCCGGCGTTTATTATAGTGATGAGGGAATTGCTAGTTAGCAATAGCTCGTTCGTGGGCAAAGTTTCTGCAGTTCGGAGTTCCAAGAGTCCAGTACTAGACAGTTCAGATAGATAGCTAGCTGTAATAAAATCATTTGTCGTTTCTTTAATGATGGCCCCATCGGACAGTATTCTAATGGAGGGAGGGTCAATTGAAGTGAATAGTAGATTAGTTATAGAAGTAATTAGTCGCTTAGAGGGACCGATTAAAAAAATTTGTCCGATATTTTCAGAAAAAAGTGTTTGTAACGTGGAGTCCAAATCGCGATTGAAAATAGAATCCATTTTTCGTAAAAGGACTATTGATTTTCAGATATATACTTGTTTTGGCTTAAATGAGAGATACAGGATCCTATGGGAGTTTGAAAAAAAGTCACCCAATGTGTTGATTTAAATCAAAGATGAAGTAAAATTGTGGCATTGGGAAGCGTGAGTACATTGACTTCTTTTCCTTCGTCTGTTTGATATTCTTCCATAATTTTGATCGCGTCTGGATTTATTGAGACCTCAGATCCATCTATTTCGAGTTTAAGAATTCCATTTGTTTCAAGTTGGAGTTTTACATCGGATATGGGCATTTCCTTTATTGCAGAGACAATGGTGTCTGATTTTTCACGGAAAATTGGGCCGATTAAACTGTAGTCTATTTGGATATCGGAGGGTGCAAGATTAAGATCAGGCTTTCCAGATTTTAAAGAGATTGGGGCATTAATGGCAGCAGACAGATCCAATGTATCGATTTGGTTTATTCCGGGGATGTAAAGCTCTACAGTGCTTATTTTTTCGTTGAGTGCCATTCCAGAATTCGCTTTCCAAGAGCGGATACTTTGGGCTATGTCGATTATGAGTCCTCCGGAAAAACTGATATCAGTAGTATCGGATAATTCAGGGAGGTTCGTGGGCCAAGGTGATGTGTGGACACTGTCGGTTGTCTGAGGAAGTCGAGAATATAGTTCTTCGCAAATGAAAGGGGTGAAAGGGGATAGCATTACAATAAGTGCGTGTAATGTGAGATATAGAGTATGAAGTGCTGCAGATTTTTCGGGAGTCTGATCGCCGTATATACGGCCTTTAACTAATTCAATATAATTATCGGCGAGGTCGTGCCAAATGAAATCTCGTAGTTTTCTTAATGCGGAATCGAATCGATATTTATCCATGTCTTGCGATACTTCCAGTACTAACGAATTTAGTTTAGAGAATAACCACAAGTCAGCAGTTCGATATGATGGATTTTCCAAAGAGGGTAAATCATTGGAAAAGTGAGTTGATGAAAAACGGACGATGTTCCATAGTTTTGTTAAGAAGCGGGATGCGCTAATGACCTCTTTCCATTGGAATTGGATATCACTTCCAGGATGACCACCCAATGCTATTGCCTGTCTAAATGCATCTGCGGAATACTCTTCAATGACCTCGCTTGGTTGGACAAAATTATTTCTCGATTTCGACATTTTATAGCCATCATCTCCAAAAACCATTCCATTGATTAGGGCTTCTTTCCAGGGTTCTTTTTGCACTATTGCTGCGGTTCTCAATATAGTATAAAATGCCCAGGTTCGGATGATGTCATGTCCCTGTTCTCGAAGAGACGTGGGAGTAAAGGTATTTTCGGGCCATCCACGAACATATAAGGGAGTTATTGAAGAATCCATCCATGTATCCATCACGTCTGTTTCGGGTGACCAAGTGGAAGAACCACAATTGGGACAAGTTCCAATAGAAGGATTGGTTTCAGTGGGATCTATTGGCAATTCATCTTCTTGTGCAATTGCTATGTACTCACAGGAAGAACAAAACCAGGCAGGAATGGGTGTGGCAAATACACGCTGACGGCTAATAACCCAATCCCAATCCATACTTTCCGTCCATTCTTTTAATCGAAGGAACATGTGTGCAGGAATCCAATCTACAGACTCGGCTTTTTTGAGTATATCTTTAGAGTCTACCTTTACAAACCACTGCTCGCGGCTTAAAATTTCAATGGGCGTGTCACAACGCCAACAGACACCAACGGATTGGTCTGTGTTTTCACTTTTGGCTAAATATTTTTGTTCAGATAAGGAAGTTACAATTGCACTTTTTGCTTCATCGATTGTCAATCCAGCATAATCCCCAGCTAGTTCTCCGAGATGGCCATCCTCTGTGAAGACGTCTCGGAGTGGCAGATTATACTCAGCCCACCAGGCGACATCTTGTTTATCTCCAAAAGTACAGATCATAACAGCGCCGGTGCCAAATTCGGGATCGACTGAGTCATCTGCGAATAGATGAACTTCGTGTTCAAATAGCGGCACTTTGAATGACTTTTCAAGTGCCCAGGAATAACGAGAATCAGTGGGGTTGACAGCGATAGCAACGCATGCTGCTAATAATTCGGGGCGAGTGGTAGCTATTTGAATATCATTTCCTTCAGTTCCGGAGAATTTTAAATAGTGAAGGCTCGCTTCTCGATCTAGGGTTTCTACTTCGGCGTCCGCGATTGCTGTTTCACATCTAGGACACCAATTTACAGGGTGTTCACTTCGATAAATATGCCCTTGGGAATGCATTTTAAGAAAAGATAATTGAGTTGTTCCCCAGAAGTGGGGGTCCATGGTTCTAAATTCGTAGTTCCAATCTTGAGAAAATCCTAGATCCAACATGACCTGTTTCATAGATTGTATTTGTTTTTCGGTGTAGTCAGAACACATTTTTCGGAAGACATCTCGGGGGATATCAGTGCGGTGAATACTATTTTTCTCTTCCACTTTAACTTCTGTGGGCAATCCGTGGCAGTCCCAGCCTTGAGGAAATAAAACATCGTAGCCCTGAAGCCGACGGTAGCGAGCTGCGAAATCCATATAACACCAACCAAGTGAGTTTCCAATATGGAAATTTCCGGTAGGATAAGGAGGAGGAGTATCAATTACGTAGTCTTCTGCCCCAGTGTCTTCGTAGCTATATAGTTGAGATTCAAACCAATAGTCCCTCCATTTGGGTTCGATTTCTTTTGGATTATAAAGTTCTGGAAAATCAATCATATCTAACTTCTGTTAAAAATACGTCGAATAGTAAATTGGGAAATCTCTTCTATTTCTTTTCATGGTGCCCCCCAAACATGAATCTCATTGCGGAGAGAATTTTATCGGCGAATGGGCTCGACCCCTGAGAATTGAATCTAGCAAACAAAGCAGCTGAAAGGGCAGGGGCGGGGACCCCTAAATCAACTGCAGAATTGATAGTCCAACGTCCTTCACCACTATCTGAAACTCTTCCAGAATAAGTATCCAATCCAGGAGATTCCCGGAGGGCGGCTGCGGTGAGATCTAGCAGCCAAGAGCCAACTACACTGCCACGACGCCATAATTCTGCTACTTCTGCGATGTCTAGATCGTATTGATAATTTTGAGGATCTTCCATGGGTGCTGTTTCGGCGTCAATGCCAACATATTCTTTTCCTTTATTTGCGGATTTGAGTATATTGAATCCCTCGGCATAAGATTGCATAATGCCATATTCGACACCATTGTGAACCATTTTAACAAAATGTCCCGCGCCCCAGGGACCACAATGTAACCATCCATTCTCTGCAGGGGTGATAGTAGAATCGGGTTGGGTTCTATCGATGGAATTTATATCAGGTGAAAGAGCATCGAAAATTGGTCTACAATAATTTATGTCTTCGTCAGTCCCTCCTATCATAAGGCAATACCCACGATCTAATCCCCAAACACCGCCAGAAGTGCCGCAATCGATATAGCCAATATTTTGATCCGCTAGGCGGATTCCCCGGTCCCGACTGTGTTTAAAATTACTATTTCCATGATCGATGATGATATCCCCAGGACGTACGTGAAGGAGAAGTTCAGATAGGGTATCGTCGACAGATCCTGCGGGAATAACCATGAGGAAAACACTTTTTGAATCGGTTGTGTCGTGAACCGAGCTTACCAGTGTTTCAATATCATTCGCATAACCATCTAGAGCATCGTCTTCGAAGAGCTTCTTGGCTGCTTCGACATTTCGTCGGTATCCCCAAACTTCATGGTCATTGTTGCGCAATCTACGGGACATATACTCACCCATTCTACCGAGTCCTATGACTCCAATTTTCATGTGTCGTCTTTGTGGACAAGTGAACTTAAGGATGATTACTCGTTTCTATGAGGATAGATCTAAGGGGATTCGCCGGTTTCGAGGCGCAAGTTAGATACTGGATAAGCGACACAAGTGAGACAATATCCAGAATTGAGTTCGTCTTGAGATATCATTTCTTGATCATCGTGGAAGGCCAACTCCGCTGCAGAACCGTTGGTGATTTTACCTGCACAAGAGAGGCAACTACCTTCTCTGCAGGCGTAGGGCATGTCCCACCCCTGTTCCTCTCCAGCTTCAAGTAAAGTTTGGTTTTCTCGGACTTCGACCGTGAGTCCTTCTTTTACATACTCAATTTTAAATACTCTAGCGTCGCTGTCTGGGATGTCTTGGGGTCGATGTTTAGAAGATTCTTCGATTTCCGATCCCATATCTTCAGTGGAAGAATCGGTGGCAACAGAGGATCCAATTACTATGGCACCTGCGGCCCTACTCATTGGTTCCGGGAAAGTCGTCTCAGAAATTGCCAAAGCCCTTTGCGCTAAAATAGATGGGGCTATGTCTTCTTTGGATTGCCATTGTTGTCCTCTAGAAAAATGAAGACCTACAAAGGCAGCTGTAAGAAAGACGCCTAATGCCATACCCATTAAATCAACCATATTCCGGGTTATGGATGGCTAGTTTAAGGCGGTTTTGATCCCAGATCATAAAAAGAATATCTGAATTTTAGAAATATTGCTTAAAGGGAATGGATAAATTTATTGAAAGCTACTGGGGTGTAGAGATCAATGGAAAGATTGCAAGTAGCCGTTTTGGATGCGTCTTATAACGATGGCCATGCCCGTAGGAACTTTAGGAGAGAAATGGGAGTAGAAACTATTGAGTTTGATGTTACAAGAGGGGACTTGCCGCAGAATTTTGATTTTGATGCGATTGTTGTCACAGGGTCCCGTGCTTCTGTATATTGGGAAGATGAATGGATTGGAAATTTAAGGGAATGGCTTGAGGAATCGGTTAGAAGAGAAATTCCCCATCTTGGTGTTTGTTTTGGCCACCAAATTATGGCAGTGGTATTGGGGGGGAAAGTAGAATCGATGGGTGACTTTGAAATTGGATATAATGAAATTCAAAGAGTAGGGGAAAATAGGCTTTTGGAGGGAATTTCAGAGACATTTGTCTCGTTTTCTACCCACGGTGATGCGGTTGTTGAGATCCCACCTGGATCTCTACTGATTGCAGAAAATGAATATGGAATACAAGGATGGAATAAAGGGAATATATGGACTGTTCAATTTCATCCAGAATATGATTTGAAGACTATTGAAGATACTACACCTAAAAAAGAAGGCCCACTTATTCCTCGTGCAAAAATTGAAAAAATATTAGCAAAATCGACAAAGGTTACATATCATAAAATAAGCGAAACTAAGCGACTGTTTGATAATTTTATAGAATTGGTGTCGGAGGTGAAACGACATGGAACAAATTAAATTTGGGACAGATGGGTGGAGGGCGACTCTCGATATTTTTACAGCAGAGAGAGTTAATTTAGTAGGGGAAGCGATTGTGTCTTATGTTAGGTCTGTCGGTCTCGAAAAAAAACCAATAATAATTGTGCATGACGCCAGGGAATCATCTCCAATTTTTGTCAAGGGGTTATATGAAAAAATGACTCAATTGGGTCAAAATGTAATATGCGGAGATAGGGACTATCCAACTCCAATGGCTGCGTGGACAGTTGTGGATAGAGACCTTGCAGGTGCCATTGTGATAACTGCTTCCCACAATCCACCAGAATATAATGGGATAAAATTCATACCGGCAGACGGAGCTCCGGCCCTTCCAGAAGTAACTACAGAGCTAGAGAAATATTTAATGAATCCAAACAGCGTGCTGAAAGGAGGAGGAAAGGTGGAAGTGGTAGATTTTATGGGGCCATATGTCAAACATGTCAAGGGGCTAGTTGGAACGGACCTCAAAGGGTTGGAGGTTGTATATGATGCTATGCATGGTAGTGGAAGGGGGATTACAGATGAAATCCTTAGAGAATCGGGGGCAAATGTTAAATCGATAAGAGATTATTTGGATCCTACATTCGGTGGAACTCCACCAGAACCAAAATCCGAAAATCTAGAGTTGCTGGTTGGGTCTATTCAAAGTGGAGAAGGAGATATTGGAATTGCTAATGATGGGGATGCAGACCGGGTGGCGGTTGTGACCCCGCGAAGAGGGTGTCTTGATGGAAATTTGTTATTTGCAGTGCTTTATGAATATTTACTTGAAAGAGATACAGGTCCCGCAATTCGAACGGTTTCGACGACGTACTTAATTGATAAAATAGCAGAATTCCATGATGAATCAGTAGTTGAAGTTCCAGTGGGTTTTAAATGGGTTGCCCAAGCTATGAAAACTCACTCGGCCTTATTTGGGGGAGAAGACTCGGGTGGTTTTTCTATGAAAGGACATGTTAGAGAAAAAGATGGTATTTTAATTGCTCAGTTAGCGGCCTCGGCAGAAGTAGAAAGGTCATTGGATGAAAGAGTGGATTTAATTTTAGAAAGGCATGGTGAAGTTCACAATCTAACGCAAAATATAGTTTGCCAAGAATCAAAGAAAAAAGAAGTACTGAATAAAATTCATCAGGTCGTGGGGGATGAATTTTCAGGGGTTAAAATAAAACAGATTAATGCTATCGATGGGGTTAAAATTTTATTAGTAGATGGATCATGGATTCTCCTACGACCTAGTGGTACAGAGCCAAAAATGCGCATATATACAGAGGGAAATAGCAAGCACAGGGTTGAAGAATTGGTGAGGGCGGGGGAAGAGTTGATCAATGAATTAATAGGATCCTAGGTATCTTCCATCTGTTTTAGATGAAATTGAAAATCCTAATTTTTGGTAGAATTGCAGAGATTCCTTATCGAATTCGGCGATGAGAGGTTTGTTTGAGTTCTTAGCGGCAGTTTTCACGAGAGCGGATCCAATTCCTTGATCACGGCGCTTGGATCTAACGGCAATCACTTCTATAGTATTCCCAGTAGATACGAGAATGCCAAGAATCGTTTCGGAGGACTCTGCTACTAGAACTTCTTTAGAAGAGATTCTACTTTGAACGATTTTCAAGTCTAGTTGGAGCATAGATCCATCAATTATATTCATAACAGAAGGTAGATCGGGGATGGTGGCACTTCGGATGTTGAATCTACTGTATTCCACAAGAGCAGTATGTAAGTTGCAGGACAAAGGTTTACTGAATTAACCCCCACTGAGGACCGTTAATAATTTAGAATGAGCAGCAGTGACAGGGGAATCATGAGGTATAGGGATCCCATCTACCAATATTACAACTTCATTTGGAGATATGCCTATGTCTCGTAATAAGTCGACATATGTCTGGTTGGAAACATCAAACTCATGGGTGTCTCCACCTACAATTGAAAGTGTTGCTTTCACATAGTTTTTAGAATATCGATTGATTTTAGAGTATCGACTTTCCACGGGGTTTAAGATTGGGAAAGACGTCGAGAGAGCATGGATGATACTACCTCACCTGCGAAGGAGGGGATATGGATTGAAAAATACAGACCTAGATCACTATCGCAAATTGTTGGTCAAGAGGCGATAACCTCGAGGTTAAAAGGTTATGTTGAGAAAAAAGACCTACCGCACCTACTTTTTTCGGGTCCCGCGGGGGTGGGTAAAACGACGAGCTCTGTCGCTATTGCCCAAGAGATATATGGAGAGAAATGGAAGGAAAATTTTCTTGAACTTAATGCATCTGATGAGAGAGGAATTGACGTTGTTAGGAATAGAATAAAGAATTTTGCCCGGTCTTCTTTTGGGAAATATGACTACAAGATCATATTCCTTGATGAAGCAGATTCACTAACCAAAGATGCTCAAAGTGCTTTGAGAAGAACAATGGAACAATTTTCTCATAATACTAGGTTTATACTATCATGTAATTATTCCAATAGAATCATTGATCCAATTCAATCTAGATGTGCAGTATTTCGATTTCCACCATTATCGGATGAAGCCATATCAGAGAAGGTGAGAGAAATCGCAGGGGAAGAAGGAATAACGATTACAGAGGGGGGAGTGGGGGCAATTATATACGTATCCCAAGGGGACATGAGAAAGGCGATAAATTCACTTCAGGCTGCTTCAATAACAGGTGAAGAGGTTGAAGAAGATGGAGTGTATAAGACAGCCGCATCTGCAAGACCGGAGGACATACATTCGATGGTAGAAAAAGCACTAAGCGGAGATTTCATAGAAGCCAGAAAAATATTGGAAATATTGCTGATAGAAGGTGGAGTTTCGGGAGGCGATATAATAGATCAGATATATCGATCGGTGTGGGAATTCCAAGTGAATAATGAGAATGCAGTGCTAATGATTGATAGAATTGGGGAAGCGGAATATAGGATTTCGGAAGGGGCAAGTGAGAGAATACAATTAGAGGCACTTCTTGCGGCTATATCGATGAAAAGTTAGTAGAGAGAAAGGTGGCCAAGCCCGAAATCCTTTTGTTCGGATAGGCACGATACGGCCACAATGAGTGATTTGGAGAAAGAATACTTCCTTGATTATTTTGAAAATGAGGGATTTTTTCGAAGAGAATGCAAAGGTTGTGGGGTATTCTTTTGGACAAGAAATGAATCTAGGCATAAATGTGGGGAATCCCCATGTGAAGAGTATAGTTTTATCGGGAATCCGGGGTTTAATAAGAAATACACAGTAGATGAAATGCGGGAGAAATTCCTCTCATTCTTTGAAGAGAATGATCATACGAGAATTGATCCATATCCTGTTGCAGCTAACAGATGGAGAGATGATGTATTGCTAACTCAGGCTTCCATATATGATTTCCAACCTCTCGTCACTTCAGGAGAAGTTCCACCTCCTGCAAATCCATTGACAATAAGTCAGCCGTGCATAAGGATGCAAGATATCGACAATGTTGGCCGGACGGGCCGGCATACGATAGCTTTTGAGATGTTGGCTCATCATGCGTTTAATGTGCGGGAGGGAGGACCAGATGAGTTGGCATATAGTGGGAAAATTTATTGGAAGGATGAGACGGTTAGATATTGTGATGAATTTTTAAAGGAAATGGGTGCAGATCTACAGGAAGTAGTATACATAGAAGATCCATGGGTGGGTGGTGGAAATGCCGGGCCTGCTTTCGAAGTAGTATACAGAGGTCTAGAGTTGGCTACACTGGTATTTATGTCGCTTAAACTGGATTCGGAGGGAGAGTATGAGTTAAAAGACGGGCAGTCATATTCCCCAATGCAAACGTATATCGTGGATACTGGTTATGGTTTGGAGAGATGGGCGTGGGTATCCCAAGGTACGTCTACAATTTATGAGGCCATCTATCCGGAAATGATAGAATTGCTCGCTGGAGATGTGGGAATAGAACATACTGAAGAAGAGAAGAAGCTATTGAATGGTGCATCTATGTTGGCTGGAGAACTAGATATAGATAAATCGAAAACATTTGAGATTGCGAGGGATAAAATTGCAGAAGAGCTGTCTGTTACGAGAGAAGAATTAGAACGACTGATGGCACCCATGGAAGCAATATATGCCATTTCAGATCATTGTAGAGCATTGGCATTTATGCTAGGGGATGGAATAGTTCCATCGAATGTTGGAACGGGATATCTCGCGAGAATGGTTATTAGGAGGGCAGAGAGACTGTGTAGCTCAATCGGTGTGGAGATGAGATTGGAAGAGTTGATAGATATACAAGCAGAGAAAATTGGATACAATAACCGAGAAGTTATTAGGGATATTGTATGTGCAGAGATTGAAAGATATGGGGAAACTCTTGAGAGAGGATCTAGAAAAGTAGATCAAATCGGGAAAGATTATTCTAAGACAAGAGAATCGATACCAACTGAGAAATTAATTGAACTTTATGATTCTCATGGGATTCAGCCCGCGATGGTGAAGGAGATAGCAGAAGGGGTTGGGGCAATGGTGGAAATTCCTGATGATTTTTATTCTCTTGTTGCCGCAAGTCACGAGAAAAGACAAAGTAAAAAACAAACAAAAATAGAGAAACTATCAAAGGTGAAAGAAAATATTCGTAAAACTAAAAGGTTGTACTATGACGATCAAACTCAAACTCATTTTGACGCAAAGGTAGTGGAAGTAATAGACAACAAAGATGGATCGTTCGAATTGGTTTTGGATCAAACTTTGTTTTACCCTGAAGGGGGTGGACAGCCTTCAGATCTGGGAAATATATCAAGTGGTAAAGCAAAGGTGAGAGTGGTAGATGTGCAGACAGAGGGTGGAATTATTTTTCACAATGTCGATGGGAATATAAAAGTTGGAAGTGCGGTTAGAGGAGAGATTGATAGTGGAAGAAGACAGCGATTGATGCGGCATCACACCGCGACGCATATTCTGGTTCACTCAGCTAGGCAATTGCTAGGCGAACATATACGTCAGGCAGGGGCTCAGAAAGGAGTGGACAATTCCAGGATAGATATACAACATTATCGAAAATTAAGTAGAGAAAATATCAGAGATATCGAAGCGATTGCAAATAAAATTATTGTTGAGAACACGATGATAGAGCAGGAATGGCTTGACAGGCATGAAGCAGAACGACAACATGGGTTTGATTTATACCAAGGAGGAATACCGAAAGGGGTAGATATCAGATTGATTCATGTTGCAGGGGATGTGCAAGCTTGCGCAGGGACACATGTGAAGAGAACAGGAGACATAGGGATTATTAAGATAGTGAATACAGAGAGGATTCAGGATGGTGTTGAGAGAATAATTTTTGCAGCAGGGGATGCTGCGTTGGTAGAGATACAAAGGACAGAGGACATATTGGTAGAAAGTGCAGATATGCTGAATATATCTCCTGCAGAGGTTCCCAAAACAACGCAACGATTTTTTGAAGAATGGAAAGAAAGAGGAAAATACATAGATAATTTGAGACGCGAAGTGGCTAAAAATCGTGGCGGAGAGGGGGCAAAAGAAATCGAGATAAATGGCTTAATAGTGGTGATTCAGAGGATTGACACAGATATGGAGCAGCTCAGGGAGATTGCGAATGCAATAGTAGAGGAAGGAAAGGTTGCAGTATTGGGCAGTGGGGATCGTGGGGCAAAAATGGTTGTGGCAGTGCCAACTGGTGGGGAGCTGAATGCAGGGAAAATATTGAATGGTTTAGCAGAAATGATAGGAGGAAAAGGAGGAGGTTCAGCAGAATTTGCGCAGGGTGGAGGACCAGAGGTTGATAAACTCGATCTAGCGCTAGAATCAGTAGAGGATCTAATAGCCTCAAGCGACTAGTTTGCAAATTACTTTTTCGGATTGATTACGAACACGACGGGAGTTGAACCCGCGACCATCGGATGACTCCCCCCAACACTATGCGTGAAGAGGATAGAAGTCCGACGCTCTGTCCAGGCTGAGCTACGTGTCCTATGCTTACTAGTGCTTTCAAGGAACAAAAATTGCAGGGTTCAATGTCGGTAAGTACGAGACATTAAGCTCGTACAAAATAAAATAGTATTATGGAGATAATTGGAATAGTTGGACTTCCAGGAAGTGGGAAAACAGAGATATCCAATTATGCTCAGGAGAAGGATATACCAGTCATATCGATGGGCGACGTTATTCGAAGGGAATGTTTAGAGAGAGGATTGGAACCAGCAGACCACCACGGGGAAATTGCAAAGAAACTTCGGGAAGAGTTAGGAAGGGATGCAATAGCTAAGTTGACTATTCCTCTAGTGCAGGAAGCGATAGGAAAAGGAAAAGGGGCAGTAATAGATGGAATAAGATCGGGAGATGAAGCGAAAGCATTTAGAAGGGAATTTGGAAAAAAATTCAAACTATTGAAAATCGAATCTCCATTTGAATTGCGTTTGAAGAGGATTGGAGAACGGGGGAGAGATAATCCTGAAGTAGAAACGCTAGAACAAAGGGACGATAGAGAATTGGGATTTGGTTTAGGGGAGGCGATAGAGAGTGCAGAGATTGGGATAGAGAATATAGGAACGATTGAAGAATTGCGTTTGGAGATTTCAAAACTGATTAGGTGAAATCATATTAAGAAAAATATAGTGGTTAAAAGTACAAATATACCGAAAACGTCGCAAAGGTTGGTCACAGTGGGGATGACAACATCGTCGGGATCTAGGCGGAGTAGGTATGAAGAGTAAGTTGTAATTAAAGCAATTATGGCCGTGAAAATGGAAATTAGTATGCCACTGAAAGTGGTGATTAAAACTATTTGGAATAGCCCTAATAGAGGTTCAAAAACTATGGTTGAGACTACCCAGGTTATCGCGCCAATGAGAGGGAAAATGGTGATAGATAGGGCCATGGTAGAAAGGATATTTCCAGTTAAGTGATAGTTACTAAATTTGAATTCCAGAAGCCCTAGATGGAATGCTGTAGAAAGTCTAGCAGAGAGGGTACTGCCAAGGCTTCCGGCAGTTCCTATGATAACAGGGACCAAAACCAATAATGAAGGATATTGGAAGAGAGTGGACTCAAAAGAGGACAAAACTAGTCCCATGGCGATCTCTATAGAAGTAAGGACTGCTAAAACAGGTAACATTGTTTTAGTGATAGATCGCATAGACCATGTCATATCAGCCACCCCCCATAATTATTCGGACTGCGAGGAGTAGAAATGAGAGTCCAAAGATGTCACCTATAGTTGCAACCAGAGGTCCTACAATAGTATCAGGATTCAGTCCATTTCGGTAGGCAGTGAAAATAACAGATATGACAGCAGTTATAAGCACGACTCCAGAGAATATTCCTGCTATCAATGCTATTGAAAGCAAAATGCCTAGAGGTGCGACTGGTTCGAATAGGAAAGTGAGTAAAAAGTAGGCGAAAATTGCCCCGATCGCTGCTGCAGATAACGCATTGATAAATGATGCAAAAACTACAGCTTTGATTCTATGATCTGAAAAAGAAATTTTTGGTTCTATGAGGCCCTGGTGGAGTCCTGTTGAAATTCGTGCTCCAAGAGACCCATAGACATTCCCCCTTATTGCTAGAAGGGCAGGGACCAATACTAGTAGTCCAGGGATTGCCTGCAACTCTGCTTTCATACCTCCAAGAATCAATCCTGCGATGATCCCACCAAGACTACTTAGAACGAGAGCAGGAAGACCCTCAAAATAGGCTTGAGTGGTGAGTTTCCGGAGGTTCATGTGGGTCATCTCCTTCTAACATATTATCCAAGAAGGGGTGGGGAATGTTAAAACGGCACCGTATTGCGATTTGAATGTAAAAATGGAATTATCTGAATAAGTCTAGATGGTCCATTCCCCCTCCTTTCTGCATCCGTTTCATAAGACGTTTTAAATCACCTTGTCCAAGTCCTTGCATTTGTTTGATTCCCTTTTCCATATTTCTATGTTGAGAAAGTAGCTCTCTAACTTCGTCTTCGCTTGTGCCAGAGCCTCGAGAAATGCGTTCTATTCTACTAGCACCTATGGTGCGAGGATTTTTTAATTCAGAAGGTGTCATGGAGTTCATGATTATATCATAGGTTACCATTTTATCTTTCGTCAAATCAACTGCCTCAGTGGAAATTTTGTTCAGAGAACCCTTTCCGAGGCTAGGCATTAAATCAAGAATTTGGTCCAATGGGCCCATTTTATTCATGGCGCGCATTTGTCGGCGCATATCGAGAAGGGTGAATGGGCCTTTTAGCAGTGACATGGGGTCCCAATCTTCGTCTTCATCTG
Source organism: Euryarchaeota archaeon UBA24 (assembly GCA_002503845.1). Classification (GTDB taxonomy): domain Archaea; phylum Halobacteriota; class Halobacteria; order Halobacteriales; family Hikarchaeaceae; genus Hikarchaeum; species Hikarchaeum yamanae. The sequence goes on from DASO01000010.1 coordinate 168,808, forward strand.
CAAATTCTTGCATGGCGCGCTCGAGTCTCTCTGTAAGTTGTCTTAGATCACCCATACCAAGTAATCGAGAAATGAATCCATTTGGTTCAAATCGGTCTATATCTTGGATAGTTTCTCCAGCGCCTATGAAAGCGATAGAAGTATTTGTTTCGTGGATTGCAGTAAGTGCCCCTCCACCTTTTGCAGTACCATCAAATTTTGTTATGATAACGCCATCAATTCCTATTGCTTTGTGGAAGAGTTTTGCTTGGTCTTTTGCCCCTTGACCAAGGGCAGCATCAAGTATTAGAAGGGATCTATCGGGCTTGACGATGGATTCTATTTTTTGTAACTCGGTGATAAGATCATCTTCGAGGGCGTGCCTCCCTGCTGTATCGATGATTTGAATATCAGTGTGTTGCGTGGCTTCCATCCCAGACTGAAGTATTTCGAATGGGTCTTTGGAACTAGAGTCGCCGTAGAATAGTACCTCGGCTTTTTCTGCCATTTGTTTTGTTTGATCATATGCACCAGGACGGAAGGTATCTGTTTGAATTATCGAAGAAGAAAGTCCTTTTGTAGAGAACCAACGAGCTAGTTTTGCCGCTGTTGTCGTTTTTCCAGATCCCTGCAATCCAACTAATAGTATTTTTTGAGAACTAAGTGGAATATCAGAGCTATCTCCGATTAGATTAACAAGCTCTTCATATACTATTTTGAGAACGTGATCACTTGCAGATGCTCCAGGGGGTGGCTCCTGGTCACTAGCTCGTTCCCGAATGGAGTTGGAAAGAGACATGACTAGTTCGACGTCAACATCTGCCCCTAGAAGAGCTCTTTGGATATCTTTGATAACTTCACTTAATTCCTCTTGAGAAATACGTGATTTTCCTCGAAGTTTATCGAGAGATGCTCGTAGGGAATTTCCGAGATCGCCAAGTACCATCAGTAATGGTAGATGTCAGAACTTTAAATCATTATCAGTGTGAAAAATATACAGGAAAATCGAGATTATTGTTTATGTGTGAAAATCATGGGAGACCCACTAGGAGTTGTAGTGATACAAAGGTTCATAGGCTCGTCTAGGTTGAGACTAGTCAGATCTTTTTTACAAATTAAGAGGTTGTGGAAAGGGTTGTCGCAGGATGGGCAGGCGATAGCAGTGGTATTTTGATATGTTTTTAAAGCAGCATTTTCATGCCGAGGTGTCAGGAAGGATAATAACTCCTCGAATTGAGTGGTCATGATAGATAGATGGGTTGCGAAAAATAAATCATTTACTCTAAAACGCCATTACAAGAACTACCACATATATGAAGATTCAATTTAGTAAATTATCGACAAAGGTGATCGAATTGAAAGGCTCTAAATCTTCATATTCTTGGCCAGATCCGAGGAAAAGTATTGGTTTTTTAATAGCATGGGCGATTGAGATTGCTGCCCCTCCGGAAGTATCTGCATCAGTTTTTGTTAAAATGACCCCATTGATGGGTGCCATTTCGTTGAAATCACGTGCTCGATTGATGGCATCTTGTCCGGCTATTGCTTCGTCGACAAAAATAGTTAGGTCGGGGGAAACTACACGGTTGATTTTCTCTAACTGAGACATGAGGTCTTTATTTGTGTGAAGTCTCCCTGCAGTATCGCATAAGACTACATCCATCCCATGTGCTTTTGCATATTCTACAGCGTCGTAAAGAACTGCGGTGGGATCCCCGCCCTGTTGATGTGTGATGAGTTTCTTTCCTAGGGCTTCTGAGTGAACATTTAATTGCTCATTTGCTCCCGCGCGATAGGTGTCTCCGTTTGCTAAGACGGTAGAATATCCCATAGAATCGAGAAAATGGGCAAATTTGGCTAAAGTGGTAGTTTTCCCAACCCCATTTACACCGACAAAAATTATCACCACAGGAGGGGGGTTGGAAGATAAAAATGATTTAAAATCAAATGTGCTTTCGTCCAACACTGAAAGTAGTGCTTTTTTCAAAGTTTCCTCCACGACATTGTCTATTCCCGTTGTTATTTTTCTAGTAGTTCCAACTAGATCTTTTCGGACCGCATCAATTATCGCATCTACTACACTTATCTCTACGTCGGAAGACAGGAGGGATAGCTCAAGATCGTGGAGAGGAGATGAGAGACCTTTCTGATCAAAAATGGCCTTCCCTTGTGCCAAAGAAGAAGCTTTATCTTTGAGACTAATGGTTTCGGATGGCGTTTCTTCTTTGGTATCACTTGCAGGGAGTACATCCGATTCAGGGGGAGAATCCTCGAACGTGGATTTTATTTCTTTTTTGAAACGTTTGAGAGAAGACTTCAGGCTTTCGAACATAGTATACTATTCTGCCTTATATAACCGCACCCCATCTTGGATTATTTTCTCCGCCAATACTGCGCATTTGATACGCATGGGAGTTACTTCTACTCCCAATAATTCTAGGATATCATCGCGATCCAATTCATAAATTTCATCAATTGTTTTTCCTATGACAACTTCAGAAAGCATGCTAGCTGCAGCTTTGCTTATTGCACACCCTTCCCCTCTAAATGCTATGGCGATAATAGTGGTTTTTTCTTCGTCTAATTTGACATCGAATGTATATTCATCCCCACAGGATATATTTTCGCCAGTGTGAGTGAATGTTGGATCGTCTAATTTCCCATAATTGCGTGGATATTTATAATGATCTAGAATTTGCTGTCGATACATATCGGCTCCCAAAGACATATTCGAGTTGGATATGCCCTTGAGTAGTAAAATATTTATGATTATTTTTTTAGATCAATTAATCTGAGAGAAAACCAAGTGTCTCTTCAATTCGGCCTAGCTCGGGTCCGGTGGTATTTCCTCCTGAGACGTATCCATGAATATTGGCAACTAGACCGGATCCAATCAAGGGACCACCATAATTGATAGATCCGACATCGACTGGAGTTCCAAAGTGTTTTTGTAACTGGTTGAGTTCACTGTCAGAAGTGAGAGGGGGGCAAAGTACACCATTATTGGTAGCCACAGCCGCAGTTCCTACAGTGGGAATTCCCGCAATGGTACAGCGAATTACAGGGACATCGAGGGTCTGTTCTATTGTGGACACAGCTTTATCACTCAGATTTCCATGGGCACAAGCCCCTTGGTCGTTTGCCAATACAATATTTCCAACAGCATTGATATCGCCGGGGAGTTCTTTGAGTGGTAAATCTGTTTCAGAAGTTATGTTTTTCCTCTCGGATGCAGTTAGCTGAGAACTTGTGAGTAGGCCGGAATTATTACCACAGAGAAGTGCACCTGTTGTGATAGATCCACCTATGGTTGTTTCAATAGCATCGACTCTTAATTCGGAGCAGAGGCCATCTATTAGATCTTCATCTATATTTGGCATGATGAAAAGATAGTCATCTGTTACTGTGAGAAACACACCTACGCAAGAGGCACTAGATATATTAGTCTGAAACACGGCTAAGCTGCATATTCTGCCTCGACTACACTTAGCCCATCTTCTTCAAACAAAGCTGCACGGACGCGTATGTTGGGAGGAGGGTGCTTTTGGCCACGTGCCCAAACGATCTTGTTGATCGAGGGGTCGAGTCTTATTTCATCGAGGGAGACCTTAAAATGTTTTGCTAGATGCTGTCGGATTAGAGATATAGCTTTATCTGCACGTTTGTAGGATGGAACGGCAGTTACGCCACGCAGGGGGATCGTAACGACTCGTTCATCGAAGTTACTTGAGCTCATTCGTCTGTATTACTAAGGCGCCAATGGCGTCGTTTTGTATTTCTGATGGTTCCTCGATTAGTTTTTAAGATAACCCAAACAGGAACTCGACTATTCTGACGGTCAAGCTTGGCTAACCTTTTTTTCTTCGCTTTAGATTTCTTGACCATGGATGGGGTGTATCTATTGCTTAGTCTATTAAAACGCTATCCTTTCTGTTTTATCAGGAAATGTTCAAGCCAAATTATAGAGGAGAGGTTCGCAGGGGAGAGAGGTATAGTGAAAATGGAGGTCGTAGGGCTTAACTTAGGGCCAAACATAGTATAAATATGGTCGGACAAGAAGAAGACAAAAGTTGGAAAGAAGAACGTGGAAATGAGAACCCATATGAGGGGTTTGATTTAGATCCCAGAGTCTTGACAGTAGACATAGATCCTAGATATATAGATCCTGTTGATTCTCATGTATTGCCAGACCTGCTAGATGAATCCACAATACCGAAAGATCTAGTCGAAGTGGATGATTTGATGGAAATTGGATTATCATACATGATGATAGATCGATTTGAACAAGCAATTGATTCATTTTCGCGTGTTATTTGGTTTACAGAAGATAACGAATCCCTTCAAGAAGCATGGGTGAATAAGGGTGTTGCGCACTCAGGGTTAGAAGAGTGGGATGAAGCCATAGGATCATTTAGAGAGGCGATAATAACTGATGAAAAGGGGAAACACATCGCGACTGCAGAAAATAACCTTGCGTTTGCATTGTGGGAATTTGGGAAGGATGAAGAGGCACTAGAACACGTTGAAAGAGCTATTGAAGTGGATGATAGATTTGCAGAAGCGTGGTACAATAAGGGATTTTTCTTGAACGAAAGGGGACTTTTTGATCAAGCGTTATATTGTCTAGATAATGCAATTGGACTAGGGTATCGTAGTATAAATGTACTCCAAGAAAAACTTCGTTCGTGTGATGCTCTTGGAGATTATGAAGAGGGACAAAAGATTAGCGAAGTTATTGAGTTGATGGAGAAATAAGATGAAAGATAAAAAAATGATTCTAAAAGAGAGAATGACAGATCAAGGATTGTTGGTTTCGTTGTGTGATGGAGAGGTGATAGGGAAAACTTTCAAAGAAGGTAAAATTTCATTGACAGTTACAGAATCATTTTATTTGGGGGAAGAGGCTGAAGAAGAAACTATCAAAGAAAGTTTAAAAAACGCTAGCATAGCAAATATTATGGGGAAGGAATCGGTCAGAGTAGCGATAGAAACGGGGATAATTAGTGAAGATCACGTTCTGAAAGTTGGGGAAGTTCAGCACGCGCAATTTGTGCGTTTATGAAAATGACTATAGGTAAAATATAGTCAGGACCGAAGGTTAATTATCACTTCGGGTTAAATTGCCAATACGAGATATGTCAGGGTCAAACATACTAGATACAGAAAAGATAAGGAGGGATTTTCCAATACTAGATGTGGAAGTTAGAGAAGGAGTTCCACTAGTATACCTTGATAGTGCTGCGACTTCACACACACCGAATATAGTGTGCGAATGCATAGAAGAATACTACAAGAAAATTAATTCTAATATACATAGAGGCACGCACAAATTGAGCATGGATGCGACTGATGCATATGAGGAAGCCCATGATAAAATGGTTGAGTTTGTAGGAGGATCTGACCGTGAGGAAATGATTTTTACAAAAAGTACTACTGAATCTATTAACTTAGTGGCTCAATCGTGGGGATTGAGAGAGCTTGAGGAGGGTGATGTAATAATACTGACAGAAATGGAACATCATGCTTCTCTAGTAACGTGGCAACAGATTGGGAAGAGAACGGGAGCTACCGTGAAATATATCAAAATTGATGATTCGGGAAAACTAGATATGGAACATGCAAAAGAGATAATTGACAAGGATGTCAGGATGATGTCATTAGTCCACGTATCTAATGTTCTTGGAACGGTGAATCCAGTAAAAGAACTATCAAAAATGGTACATGAAAATGGGGGTTTAGTACTAGCCGATGGTGCCCAAGCGGCACCTAGTATGCCAATTGATGTTAAAGAATTAGATGTTGATTTTTATGCTTTTTCGGGCCATAAAATGGCAGGACCAACAGGAATTGGTTGTCTTTATGGGAAAGAAGAAATACTAGGGGTGATGGAACCATTTATGTACGGTGGCGAAATGATTCGAAAAGTCACATTTGACTCGTCTTCGTGGAATGACCTTCCATGGAAATTTGAAGCGGGAACCCCACCAATTTGTCAAGGGATTGCTCTTGCTCGGGCCGCAGATTATTTAGAAAAAATTGGCCTAGATAAAATTTGGCGCCATGATAATGAACTATCAGAATATACGATGAAATCGCTTTTAGAATTTGAAGGCGCAGAAATATATGGCCCCCCTATTGGTGAAGAGAGGGGTGGATTGGTATCATTTAATTTAGAAGTTCCCCACGCACATGATATTGCATCCATCCTTGATGACTACGGTATTGCTACTCGGGCGGGAGAGCATTGTACCCATCCACTTCACCGAAAGTTGGGTATTTCAGGAACGGTTAGAGCTTCTTATTACTTATACAATACGATGGAAGAAGTTGACAAATTAATTGCAGGAATTGAAGAAATCAAGAAAATATTCGAATAGTCACATCAAGATTGGAAAGGCACTGCTCGTGTGGATGTGGCTTTGAAGGTAGCCACTACGGGTGAGCCAAGTTCGAAATTTAATTGTTGGAGGCTTTCTAGAGAAACTAGAGCTATCATTGTGATATCAGACCCTACATCAAAAATGACTTCTGCGATTGCTTCATGGGAGTTGATTGAAGTGATGACCCCGACGAATCGATTTAGTGCACTAGTTACTATGGAAGAAGAAGTGAAAGGGGGAGAATGAAGTGTGATAGAATCAGATCTCAACGATACTTGCACATATTCTGCATCTGTGAAAAGAAGAGCTCTAATTGGTCCTGCAGAAGTAAGTATTGTTGCGAGTTCACCATCTCTAGATAGGACTTGTCCTTGTAATACTATTTCTTCAGTTCCGAGAATGTCAGCGAAAGTTACTTCTAATCGGGAGAATCGATCTAATAATCCATAAGCATTTTTGGTCAAAGAGCTTCCTCCGCCCCCGGGGCCACCACGTGTTCGAGTTAACAAAGGTCCAGAATGCTTTTCTAATTCCTGAATACGTTTGTGTGCTCGAGAATAGGACCTCCCAAGAGAAGAAGCAGCAGAATTTAGAGATCCATGCTTTGCTACAGCTTGTAAAAGAAGGGCATCTTTTGAATTGAAAGAGACAGAACCGATTCGAAAATGGAGATCGAATTCATTTTGCATGAATTGCATAGAGTGTAGAGATATAAAAGAGGTTATGTCTAATCGGACATAATGATAACTGTTATGTCAAGAGGGACATAATGATTAACAAAAGGGGAAAGGGGAATGAGAATGACACGTAGAGAGTTGATTTTTTTACCATTCATGTGGTCCATTTTACAGATAGGGGGATGCTTAAAACGGAATGGAGGTGGTTTAAATGGGGAGTGGGGGACAAATAGGGATCCAGTCTATTTACTAGTTGCCGGGAGTCTTCTAACAGCAATGGAAAGAGGTATGAAAAATGAGATTAAGATTCCACTGAGGGTTGAAGCCCATGGTTCGGTGGCCATTGCTCAATTGGTTAAAGATGGATTGAAAAATCCAGACATAATCTCAGTGTCAGATCCAATATTGTTTGAAAGATTGATAGAACCTAAATGGCATGTTGAATTCGCTACAAATCAAATGGTTGTTGCATACAATAAAAATACAGACGGTGGAAAGTTAGTTGCAAAAAGGGGAGAAGAAAAGTGGTATGAACCAATATTAAGAAATAACATAAAAATAGGGAGAACAGATCCGAATTTAGATCCATTGGGATACCGAACACTATTCCTATTGGAACTAGCGGAGTTGTATTATGAGAAGATAAATCTTAAAGATGAAATCCTATCCAAGAGTTGGGTTTTTCCGGAAATTGAACTGATGAGTTATTTTGAAATAGGTGGGATTGACGCAGCTATTGTGTATAAGAATATGGCTGTTGAACGAGGATATGACTACATTGAACTACCCCTAGAAATAAATCTAAGTTCTCCAGAGAAAGTGAATGATTGGTATTCCAAGGTCAGATATAAATTGAATAGTGGGGAGATTGTTCGGGGAGATGTCATAAAATATGGTTCGACTATTTGGTCGGAGGAATTTGATGCAGCTATTGTGAATGTTTTTGAAGAACATATTAAGGGAAATTATCTCCGGGAATTTGGATTTTACATCCCAGAAGCATATCCGAAGATTGTTGGAGATGTTCCAGATGGAATTGAAGGAGTGTTGGATAGATGAAAGGTAAAATCTCTACCATAGGGATTTTGGGAGGAATTCTCATGGTGTACTACATCGTCCCTGTCGTTTCATTGTTGTTTTGGAAAGCTAATGGTGCCATAATTCCAAGTATCATGAGTGAAGAAGTCATCTCTGCGACGATTACATCTGTGGGTACTTCGATAGGCAGTGTGTTGATTTCGTGTGTGTTGGGGATTCCGCTCGCATATTTTCTTTCGCGGACTGAGTTCAGGTGGAAAAATATTGTTTTATTCATAGTTTTTTTACCATTGGTGTTGCCCCCAATAGTTAGCGGGATGGTGTTGCTCACATTATTCGGACCAGGATCAATTTTGGGTTCTTTGGCTATGGATTCGGGTGTGTCATTGACCCAATCACTGGTAGGGATAATACTTGCGCAAGTATTTGTTGTATCTCCATTTGTTGTGATTGCGGCGAAGGTGGGATTCGACGCGGTTAACGAAAAACTCGAATATGCCTCAAGGGCCCTGGGGAGAACAAAAATTGAGACTTTCTGGAAGATTACATTACCACTATCGATGAGAGGGATAATTGCAGGAATGATGCTCGCTTTCGCTAGGGCAATGGGGGAGTTTGGTACAACTATAATGATGGCATATTATCCAAGGACTATGTCAACACAGATATGGGTTTCATTCATTACAGGAGGGATTGAAAAGGCATTCCCAATGGCAATATTGTTGTTAGGAAGTTCAGTGGTCGTAATATTATTAATCAGCTTATTAGGACAAGAAGTCAGAGGTAGCTATGCTCCATATTAAATCAATAGTCAAATCTATTGGAGATTTTACACTGGGGCCAATGGAGTTGACAGTGGGAAATGAAATTTTGGTGATTTTGGGACCTTCTGGTTCGGGAAAGACCACATTATTGAATGTAATTGCAGGGATTTTGCAGAGGGATGGTGGAGAAATTTTAATGGGAGAAATTGACATATCCGAAGAACCAATAGAAAATAGAAGTACTGCTATTGTATTTCAAGAGGATACTTTGTTTCCGCATATGACAGTTAGGGAAAATATCATGTATGCGAATGTAGAAGGGGAAAATATTTCGAAGGTTATTGATATTTTTGGGGTTGGGAAAATACTAGATCGGTCTATTGATACATTATCAGGAGGAGAGAAAAATCGAGTTGAGTTGGCACGCGCAATGGCATCTAAGCCGAAGATGTTGTTGTTGGACGAACCACTAAGCAGTTTGGACTATCCGGTTAGAAAGAAGTTGAGCACGGATCTGCGGAAGATATTGAAACGGATTGGAATACCGGTAATATATGTAACTCATGACAGAGATATTGCGTGGGAAATTGGGGATAAAATTGCAATTATGTCAGGCGGAAAAATATGCCAAATCGGAACACCAAAAAATGTATTTAAAAATCCTAAAACAGTGGTTGCTGCAGAGATAACAGGAGAATCAAACATCATAAAGATGGTCGTGGGTAAAAGTGGAAGGTTGGGGCACATAGTTGAGTGGGGAGACTACAAACTAGAAACCCAAGTAGATGGATTAGAAAGTGGCAGAGAAGTGCAGGTATGTATACGCCCAGAGGATATCGTTTTGAGGAAACGTGGTGAAGGTAAAAATTGGGTAAAGGGGGCGGTTATTGAAAAAATATTTAAAGGACACAGATATGCGGTGGAATTGCACATAGAGGGTGTAAGAGATCAAATTCGGGCGTATGTATCTTTAAATCAGAATGAGATTGAAAATTTAGAAGAGGGAATTCCAGTGAGAGTGTGTTTTCCAAAAGAATCCATCAAGATAATTTCAAACGGATGAAATTAGTAAAGTTCTTCCTATGGGGTATCTCATTGGAGTGTATGCCTATGTTCTCAATTCAAGGACGGTTTCGGTCAGGGACTCAATGGGCTCCGTTTAAAGTGGAGATAGATGCCCAAAACTCCGATCTTGCTGTCGAGCATTGCTATGCTAATTTTGGTAGTAAACATCACTTAAAACGGAATCAAATTATAGTTGAAGAGGTCTCATCTGATGAGTCAAGCTGACCCTGAACTCCAAGCATTATCTCAGATGATGATGGAAATAGAAAGCAGATTGGAAGTACTCCATGGCGAACTACAAAACTTACAGATGATAAAAGAAGATGTGGAGATGGCAATGGTGTCGATGGAATCTATTTCTACAGAATCTACCATCCAAGTCCCCCTTGGAAGTGAAACTTATGTTCGTGCTTCGGTGGTAAATGATGATGAATTCATTGTAGGGATAGGTGGCAATTATTCTCAAGGTCAGAACAAAGAGCAAGCGAAAATACTTCTTACGGAAAGGTCTCAGACAATAACATCTCGAATAGAAAATATTTCAAAAGCAATTGAAGAGTTAAAAGCCCAGGGTGTAAAATTAGGTCAACAGGCCCAAGAACAATTCTCCAACCTACAATAAAATAAAAATTATATCGAATAACTTGAGATCTGTAGAGTTATTCCGATTTAAGTCCGCCACCTTCAACAAGCATGATTGCCTCCCCATCCGCTAGGTTGGGGGCATCAACTAAACGGACTACCCGTTTAGTCCCTTTTGATTTTCGGAGGTATAATCTGAAAGTAGAGGTATGTCCAAGGATATTTCCACCTATTGGACGGGTAGGATCCCCAAAGAAAGAATCGGGATTGGAAGAAACTTGATTCGTTACGAGGGTGGCAACATTGTACAGGTCGTTTATTCGCATTAAATCATGAAGATGTTTATTAAGTTTTTGTTGACGAGAAGCTAAAGTCCCTCTACCAACATATTCTGCACGGAAATGGGCGGTAAGAGAATCAACGCAAACGAGTCGGATGGGGAATTTAGAATCCGAAGATTGACCAACTAGCTCCTTCGCTTTTTGTGCAAGTAGCATTTGATGGTTTGAATTAAAAGCCTTAGCAACGTGGATATTCTCAAGTACAGATTCGATCAGAGCCTCGATAGCAAATTCGTCTTCAGGGGATCCGTCAATTCCATGTAAACGCATTGTCGCTGCTTGGGTATCACTATCAAGACCACGAACCATATCGTCGATTCTTTCTGGGCGGAAGGTATCTTCGGTGTCGATAAAAATGGCAGATCCTTCGAGTCCTCCTAATTCTCTTGGAAGTTGGACATTTACAGATAGCTGGTGAGTAACTTGAGATTTTCCAGATCCAAATTGACCATATACTTCAGTTATAGATTGCGTCTCAACGCCGCCACCCAACAAGTCGTCTATCTCAGAAACACCCCATGTGAGTTTTCCAATTAGATCTCTTCGTTTTTTGACTTCTGTTGCCGTTTCAAACCCACCAATATCAGAGTTTTCCCTAGCGGCTTGTATAATATCTGATGCAGTGCTTTCCCCGATATCTGCAGTACTAGATAGCTCCATGGGACTTGCAACTGCTATGGCTTGATAAGAATCGAAGCCACTGTCTCGGAGTTTCTCTGCTGTTGCAGGTCCAACACCGGGTAAATCTTCCAAAGAGGTCTCAGGTTTCTTTGGAGTTTCTTCTTGTTCAGGGATACTTGGTTCCATAACGGATTGGTGTTAGAGCAGGGGGGATATAAACCTCCGTATACAGCGTAGTGAAAGTGTAAATGTAAACTAAATAAAATTATAAAGTCGCCCTATGTGATGATTTGGTGGGATCTAAATAGAAAAAGAACTATCAAATTTTTATTTTATTTATCAAATGATGGATAATGAATTTTATATCTCTGGCAGCATGAATTTGAGTATGGTTAAAAGTTCAATCGTGTTTGGGGCGTCACTAGGAATCATAGTTATTGGATTGGTATTGTTATTGTATGGAGAGTATGTCCAGCAAAAAGAACTAATTTGGGGAGGGGGCCTGCTTGCCCTAGCAGGAGTTGCAATCCAAACATATCAAATCTCGCTGCAAAAAGAGTGATTGGATTTTAGAAATTATATTGGAGTTCGTTGAGACGTTCGATTCGTTTTTCCATGGGAGGATGGGTTGAGAAGAGTTTACCAATGAACCCTACCTTAATTGGGATTATAAAGAACGCATTCATTTCGGATTGGGATGTTAATTCGCCTGCAGGGGGAATCATTGAAATTCCAGTAGAAATTTTCCGAAGTGCAGAAGCTAGTGCGGCGGGGTTTTGAGTTATTTCTGCGGCACCTCTATCGGCAGCAAACTCTCGATATCGAGAGAGTGCTCTTATTAACAAATAGGAAATGATCCAAACTGCCAACGAAATGGCTACCGCGGCCCAGACAGGGGCGGCGGCTCGGTTGTTTCTCCCACGGCCAAAGAAGAACCCCCAACGGACGATGAAAAATGCGATGGTAGATAGGAAGGATGCAATTGTCATAGTGGTGACGTCTCTATTTTTAATATGCGCAAGTTCATGTGCAATAACGCCCTCCAGCTCATCTTCGTTTAATAAGTTGAGGAGGCCTTCTGTGACGCAGACTGCGGCGTGATTCTTAGATCTACCAGTTGCAAATGCATTTGGCAGTTGAGTAGATGTTACTGCTATTTTTGGAGTGGGGAGACCAGCTTGCCAGGCGAGGCGTGTTACAGAAGCGTGGAGATCGGGATATTCAGTTTTATCAACTATACGTGCCCCCATGGAACGTAAAGCCAATGTATCAGAAAAATACCATTGGGCTATTGAAAAAAGTCCCAATATCGCGGCCATTGAAATGAGCCCCACATCGAAATATGTGGTGATTGCTGCGATGAAGAAGACATATAGTGCGAATAATAAGAACGTGGTTAAGATCATGCGGAATTGCAAACCAGGGTCTTTTTTCCATTTCGCGGGGGTGGAAGAGTATGTTGTGGAACTTACCATGTGGTCCGGTACGTAGAGGGATAATTAAAAATGTACCGAATTGAATGAATATATTTTGAAGAGTATAGCTACAAGATTAACTTGTCCCAGTTATCATATACAAATAATGAGTGAATTTGGGTTGTTTTGTCCAAACTGTGGGAACGCTGTTGAGCGGGGGCGGGGGAGAACTACTCAAGGAGAATCAGAGGAATGGGAAAGAGGTAGAGAAAATATGTTGTGTGATCAGTGTTATTTTGATCAATTTGAACTGGTAGAAGTGAAAGAGAAGGGAAATATTCAAATCTGTTCAGTTTGCGAAGCTATCTGTAGGAAAAATAAATGGATAGATAAAAAAGAGGGTTTGGAAGAGAAAGTAATATTGGAATTGGTAGAAGATGGACTAAAAATTCATGATGACGTGAAGGAGATGAATTGGGGATTTATTCTAGAAAATATTGATACCAAGATGATGAATATTAAATGTGAATTTGAGGGAAATGTAAAAGGGAGAAAGATAGTAGAAAATAGAATGATTGAAGTTCAGATAGTACGCGAAATTTGTGATGTGTGTAGAAAAAAATCAGGTGGTTATTATGCTGGAGAGATACAGATTCGAGCGTCAACGAGGAAACCTACGGGTGTAGAGAAAAATCGTTCTATTGAAATTGCTAATGACGTGGTTAATCGAAGAACATTACTAGGCGACAGGAATGATTTTATCTCAAAGATAGTAGAAAAAAAAGAGGGCATAGATATACGGATATCTACTAGTAAGCTCGGGCAGAAAATATCGAAATCTATTGTAGAAGAATTAGGGGGTTCAGTGTCAACTTCGGAGACATTAGTGACAGAAGATCGGGATGGAAATAGAGTATATAGAATTTCATATTTGGTGCGCCTTCCAGCAATAATTATTGGAGACGTGATAGACATAAGAGATGGAAATGGACCAATTTTAATTAGAAGTTCAGGGAGTGTTTTAAAAGGTATTCGACTCGCCTCGGGTGAATCGTATAAGGGGTCGGTGGAAGATGGGAAATTCAATAAATTGAAGCATATTTCTAAGGTGGGGAAAACCTCTATTGTATCGATAGATGATACATATTCAATGCAGATATTGGATCCAGAATCATATCGTCCGATAACAATAGCTCGTCCAATGTTTGTTGATTCAGATTGGAAGGAAGTAAAAGTAGTAAAAACGGAAGAAGGGGTGTACGTTTTACCTAATGAATAAAAACGCCGTTGTCGTGAGTAAAGGAGATGTTAAAAAAGAACTAGAGTTATTAAAAAAGGGGCAGGATTATGATGATTCTAGGAAGATTAGGACCCATGATGAGAAATCAATAGAAATTCCAATTCATGGGCCGGGGGGAGAAATGAAAAACAGGGTCATAATAAATCAAAAAAATCCTCAGATTAGGGCCAAGGGGTTGAAAGATTTGCTTCGAGATAGGGGGGTTTCGGAAGAAGAAATAAAAATGTCCCCCCGATCGTGGGATGTGATTGGAGAAATAGCTTTAGTTCAATTTTCAGAAAAATGTACCACTGAAAAGGAAATAGGAGAATGTTTGATGGAGTTACAAGGGGTCAATACTGTGCTATCTCGAGTTGGAATTGAAGGGACCGAAAGAAAACCAATTATAAAATATATTGCAGGGTTGGAAGAAACAAAAACTGTTCATACGGAATGGGGGGTGAGGTATTCATTGGACCTATCAGAAGTTATGTTTTCCCCAGGCAATAGGGAAGAAAGAAAAAGAATGGGGAGGATAGTTGACAGGGGAGAATGTGTATTGGATATGTTTGCGGGAATCGGCTATTTTTCGATCCCAATGTCTATTTCAGGGGCAGAAGTAACGGCAGTGGAGAAGAATGTAGCATCCATGAGATATCTGAAAGAGAATATTCAACTGAACCGCGTTGAAGAAAATTTACATCCAATAAGAAACGATTGTAGGAAATTTATCGAAGGGTGGGCGGATGAGAAAGGAAAATTATTTGATAGAATCGTAATGGGCCACTATGATTCGGTTGAATTTCTCAAAGAAGCATACTCGGTGGTAAAACGGGGAGGAATAATCCATTTACATGAAGTGAGAGCTGACACAAATCCGTCTCAATCATATAGTGAAATTAAAACGGTGGCAGCAAAAGTGGGAAGAGTTGCCAAGGTTATGAATAGAACAAGAATTAAAGGATACAGCCCAGGTACATCTCATTTTGTTGTAGATATTCGAGTTACATAGAGAGAATAAAAATTGATCAAATGGTTTATGAGTCAGGATGGGTAAGGAGATAGATATGCAAAATCTAGCTGGAGAAACTATAGTGGTAACAGGCGGTTCGCAAGGAATCGGATTGGCAATTGCAAAAAATGTGGCTGTAAAAGGGGCACACATACTGATAACAGATATTCAAGATGGGACAGATGCCGTTAAAGAGATAGAAGATGCAGGAGGGAGTGCAGAATTTCGCAAAGGCGATGTAACGAGTGAAGAGTCCATGCGTGCTGTGTTTAAGGATACTAAAATAGATGGGCTAGTCAATAATGCGGCTTATTACGCACCATTGATTGGGAATTTCAAACAATTTACAGATATTACAGTGGAAGAGTTCGAGAAGGTGATGTCAGTTAACACAACTGGTGTGTTTATTGTCACAAAAGAAGCAGTACCTGCGCTAAATGATGGTGCTCGAATTGTCAATATATCTTCGGGGACTATTTTGAAAGGCACAGCGGGACTCTTACACTACATTGCTTCTAAAGCCGCTGTTGTAGGAATGACTAGAACTATGGCGAGAGAACTAGCAGATCGGGATATTAGGGTCAACACGATTATGCCAGGTTTGACTGCATCCCCAGCATCGCTACAGGGGGGAGAAGATCGGATACAACAACGCGCGGAAGCGAGTCAGATGCTCAAGAGGGCCATACAGCCAGAGGATATTGCAAATGTTATTGGATTTTTATTGAGCCATGAAAGTGGGATGATGACAGGGCAAGTAGTGAACGTAGATGGCGGGAACATACTCTACTAAAATTTAAAACGTGAAGAGAAAAGTTGGGAGGAGATATTATCGGACTGGTAAGTTTAAAAATTACCTACGTACACGGCGCCAACTTTCTCGCTTTTTTTCCATAGCGGAATAGAGAGTCATTGATTGTATTAGTTGGGACACATCAAGTGTGCAAGAAGTAATAAGATCACCTTCGGTTTCTATTCCAGCCACAAAAGATAAATCATGGAGATGTATATCCTGTATTTCTGCAGGTTCAGAGAACTGTACTTTGGTTTCTGGGGTTAATTTTAGAATTCGTTGTGTCATAGATTAGAGAGATTCAAGAATTCTTAGTGCTGCATTATATTTTTTTTCTGCGATCTCATGCATGAAGTCGAAATCGTCCTCTGTTGCGAATCTTTTTACTATCAAACGTCCACAATGGATGTGGTCTCCTTCATCAGAGGTTACGTCGAAAAGTGTTTTTGCTATTTCAGGATAGTCATTCTCAACATATTCACCCATCCTCCGGGAAGTTTCTGCTGCCACAATTTCGGTTGAAACTTGAAAACCTGCGGCAATGTATTGTGGCTTTTCCCACTCAGTTGCTAGGCGACACTTTGCAACTAATCGATCATAATTATCAGCCGTCCAGGTTGCCAAATCGCAGGGTACTCCAACTTGTTCAGAGAGATTTGCGTAAATTTTTGCGTGTTTTACTTCATCTCGGATTTGTTCACCTAGTCCTACGATTAAGTCCCTATCACGATCATAAGGATCCCCTATCTCATATATTTGGGTCATTTGTCGTGCAGGGGGTAAACAGCCGATATAGAATTCTCTCCATGCCTGGGATGCGAATTGTTTTTGCATCATAGCGAGGGGTCCGCCTAGTGAATCGAAGTATTCATCTGTGAAATACTTCTCAACTGCATTCTCCATTTTTATGCGATATTCTTCTGTGAAATCATTCACGAATGACGCTAGGGTGGGTAAGTCTGATGACATGCATATAGCATGGGGTTCGGTGGCATTAAATCAAATGGTTTGGTTGAGTGGATTTCACCAAACAGATTGTAAAAAGAGGTCGGTGTCTATTTCAGTTCCAAATCCACCTTCAATTGCACGATCATACACTACTTTCCCTACAGCTGCGAATTGCATTCCAATGCCAATGTTGTTGAGAAATAGAGTAGTTTCTTCGGATTCTGGATTTTTGTTTTCGGCGATGAGAGATGAAATGTCTTGAGCAGCAGTTATGTCAAAATTGGGAATTGCCCACTTTTCAGTAAGACTTTGAGCAAAATCTGAAAATCGGGGGGCATAGTTATGGGGGCCAGAAGGTAGCTGTGTTGTTGCTACTGCTACGCGGTCTACTTCGGAAAATGCTTCCCCTGGAATTTCTGGATTTTTGATTGCACTCACATGCATTTTAGGTTCTATCCAAGATGCGTCGAATATAGGTTTCATTGCGTTGGAAGCACATGCGAGGATATTGGTTCCTGATATTGCTTTGGTAGGTTCATCCACAGAGAGAACGGCAGGGTCTAATTTGGAATCCCATTCTTTGGCGAATGCTTCGCGATTTTTTTGAGTGGGGCTATATACATTCACTTGCTCGAGATCAAACATCTCGGCAAAAGCCTCTATTTGTCCACCAGCATGTCTACCCGCACCAAGCAGGCCCATCGTGTGGACATCAGAGGAAGGGACCATGTATTTAGCTCCAAGAGCATTTGTAGCCCCGACGCGCATTTTACTAGCATATCCATCGGGAATGATTAGAAGTGGTTCGTTTGTTTCGATATCGTACACTTGAACGTATTCCACATATTTTTTGTCTCGGGCCATTCCCAGCTTGAATTTTCGGCCCCCTTCCCAGCGGATTCGATCAGATTGAATGCGAAGAGCAGATACACCAAAATCTTGTATGATACCAGACATAATTTTGTAGACATAAGCATCGTTGGGCCCAAGTGGAAGTATCATGTCGGATCGGGGGATGCTAACTACTCGTCCGGCGGCATCGGCCTTGTATGCCAGTTCCAATGCTTCGATGGAAGACCTCATATCTAAACACTGTTCAACTTCAGTTTCGGAGAGAAAAATCACCATACAATGGGATTATTGTTAATAGAGTAAAAAGTAGAGGGGTATAAAAGAAATTTTTCGGGAAAAGAAGGATTTAACTTAGGAAAGTGCCACAATAAGAGTGCGTTCCGAAGTCCCCATTGGAGTTTGTCTAAAATGGACACGATGAAAATATGGAGAACCCCGGTACGCTACAGATCCCGGAACAGGGTCTTCCAGCTGAGGCGGCGTGAAGCCAAGCGATGATGTTGGAGGTTAGTTTCTGGGAAATATTTACAAAAAAGAAAATTGAATTCGAGTACGGAGGAGTTCGTTGATAAGATCAAGGGTAGAAATGGTTTTTCACATAGAGATCCAAGAGGGGATATGGAAATACGGTACCTCGAAAAGATGGAGGAGGACCAGCGTGAGGTTATATTCAATCGATATCAAGTGAGTCAAGAAATACAAAAAACGGTTCGTACTATTATTGATAATGTAAGAGAGCAAGGTGATGAGGCCCTTAGGAGATATGCATTGGAATTTGATAAAATAGAAATAAAAGAAATAGACATCACGGGAGAAGCCAAAAGTGCATACGAAGCAATTGATGAGGGATTGAAACTAGCCATAAAAAAGGCGGCAGAAAATATTGAAATATTTCACAAACACCAAGTTAGAGAGGATTGGGTTAGAAATTTTGATGGCAGAGAAATGGGACAAAGATTTCGGCCGATAAATAAAATTGGAGTGTACGTTCCAGGAGGTACGGCTGCATATCCATCTAGTGTATTAATGGCCATAATTCCAGCAAAAGTTGCGGGGGTGAAGCACATCGCGGTTGTGACACCTCCAGCAGAGGAAATGAATCAAGTGACACTAGCTGCAGCATATATTGCAGGTGCAGATAAAATCTACGCGGCAGGAGGGGCACAGGGGATTGCTGCACTTGCATACGGTACAAAAACGGTTGATGCAGTTGACAAAATCATAGGCCCAGGGAATCAATGGGTGGCGGTGGCAAAGAGAGAGATTCGAAATGATGTGGAGATAGAGTTTATCGCAGGCATAAGTGAAATTTTGATCATTGCGGATTTGACCGCAGATCCAAAAATTGTTGCGGCAGATGTGATTGCACAGGCAGAGCATGATGTAAATGTTGCCGCATTGGTGGTAACAGATAGTATAGAATTGGCAAAAGAAATTATCGAAGAGGTGAAAATACAAACTAAATCGTTGGACAGAAAAAAGATAATAGACAAAGCTCTAAATAATCCATATAGTGGGGTTATTTTGGTAAAAAGTATGGAAGTTGCAGCGACCTTTGCAGAGGAATATGCTTCGGAGCACCTTTCCATCCAAACGTCGGAGGAGAATGAAAAAATGCTTTTAGAAGAAATCAGTAGTGCAGGGAGCATATTCCTAGGAAGTTATACCCCAGTTGCCGCAGGAGATTATGCATCAGGTACTAATCATATCTTACCTACAAATCAAGGTGCCCACGTTTCAGGGGGGGTTTCTGTAGATACATTCATCAAAGTTTCGACGATACAGCGGATCGACAAAACGGCGTTGGAAAAAATTAGGAAAGTTATAACCACAATTGCCAGATCGGAGGGATTGGATGGTCACGCGGAGAGTATAGAACGTAGGTTTGATTAGTAGAACTGATCGACTTGTAAGAAATTTGTTCCAGCCCAATGTGCAGTCTCTGCATCTGTTTTTTCGTTTCCTATAAATAGGGTATTTCCAGGGGAGAGGCTCAGATCTTCCATGCATTTTTGCAAGGGTAAAGGGTGTGGCTTATCCTCGAACGTAGATTCCCTGGTGATCAACGAATCAAAATTAACATTGAACTTTTCAGCTATTTCTTGAGAAGCGATGCGAGAATTTTTTGTGCACAAACCAACGGGACAATCTAAATTAGGGATGATGTCGATCAAAGGCAAGGGGACTGCGCTTTTCGTTCCAGCAAGTTCATGTGAAGCGAGTAGCTCGAGTAGATCTTCATAAATACCATGTTGACTAGCTAGTTCGTAAATAGGAGTGTGATCATTTCTGTCTCGCCTAAGAGAAAATGGATCGATAGAAGGGGGGAATAAATCACGTATTTGAGTTCTAACAGAGTTCCAATCGACATCCAGATCAATTAGAGTTCCATCCAGATCGAAAATTACACCGTCGAAATTATCAAGGGAATTCAAACTAGCTTTTAGCTCATAATTCCATAGATTATCAGGGGCAGAAATGTGTACCGAATCCCCATCGTTGAGAGAGAATAAGTTCCGTAAAGAAGCGGGTGCTATGAATTCAAATTTAGATTTTGGATAGTTATCGGCAATGGGGCGAATGAGAGCAGATTTGATTCCGCTGATAGAGCAGGGGGTCAACTCAATACCATCGCAATTATCTAAAGCATTTTCTATGTCAGTTACAGTGGTGCAAGGGAGAGACAGAGAGGGGGTTATCTGAGTTAGGTTGAGTGTTCCAGGGAAAGGGCGGAAGGATAAGTGGGACAATAAAAGCCCCTCAAGATCAGAGATTAAAACATTTGCAACGCCTTTTCCAGACTCCAATTTACCATGCATATACTGATAGTGTATCGCTAAATGATTTAAATAACGGGGATTGAAGAGGTACGGGTTTTGAAATACGAACATGTTTAACGTGGTGGCTGCCTCATGTGAAACTATGCCAACAGTTCCGGAGATCATGGCACGTGAAAGAGATGGGCCTCCGATTACTATGTTAACTGCATATGATAAATCGATAGCAGAGATAGCAGATGCTGCAGGGATAGATATCGTTCTTGTGGGTGACAGTGTAGGGAATACAGTACTGGGGTATGAGACAACATTGCCAGTTACAATAGAAGAAATGATTAGCCACACAGCGGCAGTTGTCCGGGGTGTGAAGGAAGCCCTAGTGGTAACAGATTTGCCATTTCTCTCAGTGGGGGTGGATGAATCAGTGTCAATTATGAATGCAGGGAGAATGTTGAAAATAGGAGGTGCAGATGCCGTGAAAATAGAAAGCGGACCACACACTATTTCCATCACAAGAAGATTGGTAGATCTAGGAATACCAGTCATGGCACATGTTGGATTAGTACCTCAAAGGATTAGGCAAATAGGAGGGTATTACCAACAAGGGGCAGATGAAAGTAGTGCCCTGGAGATAATGGAACTGGCAAAGGAACATGAAAATGCAGGAGCTTTTGCGATTGTATTAGAACATATGCCAGCAGATATTGCTAAGAATATCACAGAGCAATTAGAGATTCCAACGATAGGTATTGGGGCAGGATCACACACGCGTGGACAAGTTCTAGTAGTGGATGATGTCATTGGTCTTTCAAATTCGTTACCCCCATTTGCTAGGAAATTCGGTGATGTGAGAACGGAAATGTCAAACGCAATTAAAAAATATCGAGAGGAAGTTATTTCAAGAAAATTTCCACCAGAAGATATGGACTGAAAGCGCGAATAGGAAACTCATGAAGAGGTGGGACCACAAAACAAGCTTTATTTTATAAACTATACGCAGTAATGCGTTTTTTAATCGTAATATTTATATATTAGATAAATGGATCATAACATGAAGGATAAAAATGGAACTTATTGTAAAACAGGTACCCCAAAAAGATGCAGGTAAAGGTCTAGTGTTTATTGATCGAGGAGATTTTTCAGAATTGGGCATACAAGAAGGAGACTATGTTGCTATAAAGGGCAGAGATCCTCCGAAGAATCCAGTGGTAGGAAAAGTATTTCCAGGATATGCGAATGATTTAGGACAGAAAGTTATTCGAATGGATGGTTTCACACGCCATAATGCCAATGTGGGAATTGATGAAAAGGTAGATATTGAAAAAATCGAAGTCAAAGAGGCAGAAAGTATTGGCATAGCAATTTCAAGACGTTCTGGCATAGATGTGAGAGGAGATTCGGAACTTATCGAGGGGTTGATAGGAGAGCGACTGAGAGGAAGGGGTGTCAGTGAGGGTCAAACAGTACCTGTTAATGTTACTATTTTCCGTACAGGGATGAGATGGCCAGTTATTATTACGGAGACAGTGCCTGAAGGACCAGTTCAGATTACAGATAGGACTATCGTGAAATTTTCCAATGAAGCAATGCGGATAGGCGGGACTCCAGGTGGTGCAAAGCGAGAAATTATTGAACCACTTTCAGACATAACATACGAAGATATAGGGGGATTGGCAGATCAACTAGGGCAAATTAGAGAGATGATAGAACTCCCAATGAGACACCCAGAGCTGTTTCAGCAACTAGGAATTGAACCGCCAAAGGGAGTGTTATTACATGGCCCCCCAGGGACGGGGAAAACATTAATTGCACAGGCAGTTGCTAACGAAATTGATGCTCACTTCATGTCTATTTCTGGGCCAGAAATAATGTCAAAATACTATGGAGAGAGTGAAGGACAATTAAGACAAGTGTTCGAAGAAGCTGAAAAAAATAGTCCATCCATAGTTTTCTTGGATGAGATAGATTCAATTGCCCCGCGCAGAGCAGAGGCTAGTGGAGATGTGGAACGCCGAGTGGTTGCGCAATTGCTTACTCTCATGGACGGGTTAGAGGGGAGGGGGCAAGTTGTGGTGATAGCGGCGACTAATCGTGTTAATGCGATTGATCCGGCTCTACGTCGAGGGGGGAGGTTTGATCGAGAGATTGAAATTGGAGTCCCTAGCAGAGAGGGGAGATTGGAGATATTACAAGTTCATACTAGAGATATGCCATTGGAAGAAGATATTGACTTAGAGCAATATGCAGATAAAACGCATGGATTTGTTGGATCGGATTTGGAATCCCTTGCTAGAGAATCTGCTATGAATGCACTTAGGCGTGTGAGTCCGGAATTGGATTTGGAGAAGGAGGAAATACCTTCAGATGTTTTGGAAAGTCTTAAAATAAAAAATGAAGATTTAAAAAATGCATTAACAGGAATTGAACCATCAGCGTTGCGAGAAGTCTTTGTAGAAGTTCCAGATACCTTGTGGGAAGACATAGGGGGATTGGAAACGACTAAACAACGTCTGAGGGAAGCGGTGCAATGGCCGCTAAAATATCCAGAGGTATTTGATACATTGGGGTTGGAATCTGCAGCGGGTATTTTATTATATGGGCCCCCGGGTACCGGGAAAACACTATTGGCAAAAGCGGTGGCTAATGAATCGGAGGCGAATTTTATTTCTCTTAAGGGTCCAGAGTTGCTCAATAAATATGTGGGAGAGTCAGAAAAAGGGGTCAGAGAAATTTTTGCCAAAGCACGTCAAAATGCTCCAGTAGTAATTTTCTTTGATGAAATTGATTCAATAGCAACACAGAGGGGTAGAAATGCAGGAGATTCTGGTGTTTCGGAACGGGTAGTGAGTCAGTTGTTAACAGAAATGAATGGATTGGAAGAACTAGAAAATGTTGTGGTGATAGCAACAACAAATAGGCCGGATTTAATTGATTCCGCATTATTGAGACCAGGGAGATTTGATTTCCAAGTTCACATTCCAATGCCAGATGAAGTTTCTCGGAGGAGTATTTTTGATATCCACACCAGGGAGAAACCAGTGGTAGATGATATTGATTTGGATGGTTTGGCATCCAAAACGGAAGGGTATAATGGTGCAGATATTGCTGCAATATGCCGAGAAGCGGCTGCAGAGGCAAGTCGAGAATACATAAATTCTGTAAAGATAGAAGATATTCCAGAATCGGTGGGGAATATTAGAATAACTCAAGAATATTTTGACAGGGCACTTGAGAAAATCGCCCCCAGCGTGGATGGAAACGTGATAGAATACTATCAAGATATGGAAACTCGATTGGGGAAACGCCTAGATGTGGTTAATGAAGAGGACAATGAGTTGGGGATGGCGTTCCAATAGAAATTTTTTTAAACTAAGTTGTGGGAGAGCTATAAGATGAACATTGACTTTATTTGAATTGCCACAAGAATGGGTTAGAAACTGGATTGCGATTATGATCCACCCTAAGTGGTTTTTTGAGAAAAAAATTAAGGGTGGCAAGCAATCAGATGGGCTGATATTCGCAATGGTAGTGGTAATGATAGAAGAAGGGTCTAGACTTATTTTAGTGGATTCGGAATATTTTTTGATCTCTTTGGGCATTGCAGTTTTAATAGTCACCCCGGTTTTACTTCACATTGTAGCTGCGATTCAAACGTTGCTATTACGCATTGGGGCAAAAAATAGAAAGGGAATTGGGACAACTGTTCAAGTAATAGGATATTCCATTGCTCCTTGTATCTTTGCGGGATTTGCAATACCATCACTAAGTTTTTTGTGTGCGGTGTATGGCTCAATATTGTTAATAATTGGATTGAAGGAAGTGCATGGTGTTTCTTTGGAAAGAGCATTTTTGATTTCAATAATACCAGCTATTATTGTTTTCGGGTATCTTTTTGGGGGCATATTGGCACTAAATAGTCTAGTGGCATAGTCCAGATAAGTTAATTAGCGATTGTCATCAAAGGTCACTTTAGTGCATGATAGTAATAAATATCGAAGATTTCTCAATAGAAATCAAAAATAGTGTAATTAAAAATGTAGGCGGGCCGCAAAAATCGGCGTCAGTGAAATTTTTTGATGTAGAAGATATAGAGATAAGAAGATTTGGCAAGGACCAAATTAAATTATGTTTTGAAGATGAAGAAAAAAACCGAGTTGAAATTGCGATTTCGGGAGAAGAGGGGGACAAAATTGGGCAAAAAATAAAATCGTTATTGTAAAATCAAGGGTACAATGATTGGTGAAGTTCTAAAAACCGTTTTATCCCCCATAAACGTATAACAGAACATAAAGATGGATACTTGTATTATTTGTGGCATTCCTACAGAAGGGAACATATGTTCAACTCACGCTGAGGATGTCTTTTTTAAATTCGGAGGAAATAGTTCGGAGCAACTTACTCTCGGGCGTTATTATCAAGGGATAGTTGACGGAATTGCGGATTTTGGTGTGTTTGTAAAACTGAATGGAAAAGTAACGGGTTTGTTGCATAGGAATGAGTTGAGACAGAGACTGGAAAGTTTAGGATGGGAAATTGGAGATGTGGTTTATGTCAAAGTGAAAGGGATTCAAGATGAAGGGAAGATTGATTTGGGGTGGTCAATTCGCCAAGATGAAAATGAATTCAGAGGGGCGTTGGCTGATGGCGGGGATGGCACAGATTCGAAAAATGAAAGGGGACAAGATGAAACGGCGAGTTGGGAAGTTAAAAAGGAGAGAAAAAGTGGATCGGGAGTACCTATTGGAATGCTAGAAAAAGAAATAGGGAACAATATAAAAATGGAAGGGAAAGTTTCAGATATTCGTCAAACGACAGGGCCGACACTTTTTGAAATACAAGATGAATCTGGAAAGATTATTTGTTCGGCTTTTGAATCTCCAGGAAAGAGGGTTTATCCAGATATAAAAGTGGGTGAAGTTGTACAGATAGAAGGAAAAGTGGAGCTAAGAAGGGGGAGTATTCAAGTAGAATCCGATGTGATTAGAACTCTCAGTGGAGAAAATGCTGATGCTATTCTGGAGAAAATATCACTAGTGGTTTATGAAAAGGCCCGACCAGATAAATTTGAATCAATAGAAGAAGGATTGGTAGATTATGCAAATGCAGAAAGGGCAGCTACAGAGATTCGAATGGCAATTTTAGAATCGATTCCGATAATAATCAGACATCCTGCAACGGTTGATGGGCACATTGCAGGGGCAGCTATTGAACATTCGATCATAAGACAAGTGGAGGAAGAATATGGGCAGATACAAGCGATTCATCGTCATGTCGATAGACGACCATATCAGTCTAATGGCCAAGAGATGAATGCTGCCATTTTAGATACTTCTAGAATGCTAGAATCCCAGTTACGATATAGTGATCCAGTCCCTTTGTATATATTCATATCAGATAGTGAGGATTCGGAGAGATATGAAGGGATGAAACTAATAGGCATCTATGGAGCTAATAGAATTATCATAGGAGGGGGCGGAATAGGAGAAGGGGAGGAAGAAAATTATGCAGAAATAGTGATCAAGTCTATAGAGCAAGGGGGAGAGAAGACTTTGAGTGCATTGAGTGTAGAAGTTGCCGTTGCAGTGGATCCAGGGAGAAGAAATGAACTTATTCACCTTCCGGCGATAAGTTATTGGAAAAATGCCCCAGACACATATATGGAACTAGCCAAGGAGGCAGGTTATGAATTAGATATGATCGGGAAAATTCACAGGGCAATTGCGGTGGAAGCATTTTACCAGAGGAACAGTAGCAAGAGGGAAATGATTTCGGACATGCTCTTTGGAGAAAATACAGAATTGATAGAACAATGTAATAGTTATTTTGTCGAGAGTATGGAAAAAGGAATTCTGACCGCGTCACCGCATTTGGATCGGTTGGTAGTAAATGGGAAAGAAATAGCAACCATAGATTTAGATAAGTTTACACATAGATATCAGTTTCCGGCTACTAAATTTCTCCTGCTAGGTTTGATTGAAAAAGAACAAGTTTCGGCAGTGGTAGGAAGTGATACTACCAGCATATATGTGGAAGCGGGAGGAATTATCGATATAGAGGAGCTAGGAGACGATATTAAATCGATAGCAGCAAAAAATGGTAGTATAGATATAGGAGGCATATCAAGTGGAAAAATTTCATTTGTTTCAGGGGATAGAGAAGAAATTCTAGATGCAGTGGTAGAATCAATTGTTAAGCAACTATAGTAGTGAAGGCTAAATTGTTGCACGACTACTTAATAGCTATTACATGAGTACGCAGGTCACTGAAGCAGATGCATTTTCTAAAACTTGTGAAGAAATAATAGAGCGTATTTTAGGTGGCCAGCTTAGTGTGGAACAGGTCGAAGAGGTAAAAATGGAGGTCTGTGCAATATATTCATCTCCAAAAGTTCCAAAAAATACTGAAATTTTAGATTATGCACCTTCAGAAATACGGGGGAAGCTGGAACAGGTTTTGCGCCGGAAACCCGTTCGAACTGCATCGGGAGTAACCCCAATTGCGATTATGACATCCCCGCATATGTGCCCACATGGAAAATGTTTATTCTGTCCAGGAGGACCCGCATCGGAATTTTCGTCTCCACAAAGCTATACAGGATATGAACCTGCAGCCGCTCGGGGGAAACAAACTGACTATGATCCATATGGCCAAGTGACTCTTCGACTAGAACAATTTAGAGAAATTGGACATCCAGTGGACAAGGCGGAATTAATTCTTATGGGAGGTACCATGACAGCTAGATCAGCAGATTATCAAGAATGGTTTGTTCGTCGGGCGCTCGAAGCCATGAATGATTACGATTTATCAATAGCACCATCATTGGGAGAGGGTAGAATATTTGTGCAGGAAAATCCGCAATTCAAGTATCTTGAAGACGTGATTTCAGTGAACGAAACTGCAGATATTAGATGCATTGCGATGACATTTGAGACCAAACCAGATTGGTGCAATCACGAACAAATTGATCGTATGCTCCGTCTAGGAGGAACTAAAGTTGAATTGGGAGTTCAAACCACCTTCGAGCATATTAATCATGCGATGCACAGGGGGCATGGTACTATTGAAAGTGTAGAATCAAATCAGAGATTAAGAGATTCTGGTTTTAAAGTTGGATTTCATATGATGCCAGGACAACCGGGGATGTCTTATGACATGGGTATAGAAGATTTTCGTCGGTTGTTTGCAGATCCCATATGGAAACCAGATTATTTGAAGATATATCCTACTTTGGTGGTCAAAGGTACGCGAACATATGACATGTGGAAAAGAAAAGAATATGATCCATTGGACAATGAACAAGCTGCAAAGCTAGTTGCAGAAGTAAAATCAATGATTCCTAGATATGTTAGACTACAAAGAGTTCAACGAGATATTCCAGCTAATTTTATTGAAGCAGGGGTATGGAAATCTAACCTTCGTCAATTGGCGATAGAACATCTGAAAACGATGGGGAAATCTTGTAAGTGTATCCGATGTAGGGAAGCCGGATTGAATTCAAAGGTGCCTCAAAATCTTGAGATGGAAGTATTAGAATATGAAGCTGCAGGAGGGATTGAGAATTTTATTAGTATAGAAGATTTTGACCAAGATATTCTAGTTGGTTTTTGCCGTTTGAGGTTTTCAGAAACGCCTGCACGAGTGGAATTAAAAGATGCAAGCATTTTACGGGAGCTCAAGGTGTACGGAAATGAGATGGGACTTATAGAACGAGGGGAAGAAATAGGCCCGGGAGAATGGCAAGATGGATTCCAACATAAAGGACATGGGAGAGCACTGATGGAAAGGGCTGAAGAGATGACAGCGGATGCAGGTTATAAAAAAATTGCAGTTCTGGCAGGTATTGGGGCGAGGGAATACTACAAACAAAAATTGGGGTATTATCAAGATGGACCATACGTCTCTAAATGGTTATGTTAAAAAAATATTAGAAGTTACATGGAACTTTGAGTACAACGATAGGGATTTCTTTGTTAATCTCCGAAAGAGGTTATGGATCCAAAACAGGAGATATCGGGTGTTGATATTCGATCTCTTGTACAGGAATTTGAAGCATATAAAGGATCTATTTTCGATAAATCGTACTGCTATGGAAAAGAATTAGTACGGTTTAGAATGCGAAGGCCAGGGGTGGGGAGAGATGAGCTATTAGTAGGTATTGGAGATATGAAAAACATCCATTTTGCCGAAGTGGAAAACGTTCCGAATGCACCTGATAAAGTTGCAGATTTTGCTATGAAATTGAGGAGTAAATTGCGGGGAAAGCGTTTGAAGAGTATTGAGCAGCATGGGTTTGATCGAGTCTTAAAAATTATTTTTAAAGGGGGGGAAAGTGAGACACTAATTGTTGCAGAATTATTTGGAGATGGGAATTTATCAATTGTGGGTGCGGACGGTAAAGTGCACGCGTGTCTAAGAACGGTGAGGCTTCATTCCCGAACAGTTGCTTCGGGGAGGGATTTTGAATTCCCCCCTTATAGAACTGATCCATTCTCACTAGATTATGACTCATTTGTGGGATTAATGAATGATTCTGGGTCGGATGTCGTTAGAAGCCTCGCAACTCAGATAAATTTTGGGGGCACATATGCAGAAGAGCTTTGTCTTCGTTCGTCGGTCGATAAACAATGTGTGATTTCATCGATGACTCAGCCAGAGTATGAGAGAATCTACGAAGAAATAATTAAATTGGATGAAAAAATAAGAAAGGGAAAAATGCAGCCAAGAATATATTATGAAGATGGATCAGAAATAGATGTTACTCCATTTTCGCTAGCATTGTATGAACATTTAGATTTCGATGAATTTGACACATTTAATTCTGCAGTGGGAAATTATTTTTCAAATGGGAAATTGGAGATTTCAGATGGAAGTCAAGAGATCGAAGAAGAAATGTTAAATAAATATGAACGGATTTTAGCATCCCAAAAAAATGCTCTAAAGCAATTTTCACAAGATGCTCGATTGATTAGAGAAGGTGTAGAACGTCTATATTCAAATTATAGTATTGTGGAAGAAGTAATTGAAGAAATCCGTTTGTGTTTGGAGAGGGGAGAGCAATTTGAGCAGATTGATGAGAGACTGGAAGAATCAAAGAAATCTGAAATTGTGAAATTGATGAAGATAAATCAGGTAGAAAAAATAATCGAAGTTCAAATTGAAGGAATTCAAATTGTTCTTGACCCATGGAAAAGTATTGAACAGAACGCCAATTTGAACTACAATCTAGCGAAAAAAGTTGAGGGGAAATATGCAGGGGCAAGAAATGCTATTTCGGAGATTAACCAGGAACTCGAGAAAGCAAAAAATAATAAAATTAAGAGTGGGTCGAATGGAATTAATGGCGAAGAAATGAAAATGCAAGATAATTGGCTATCTCGGGCATCCATACCAATAAAAAAGTCTAAATATTGGTTTGATCGGTTTCGCTGGTTTAGGAGTTCAGGTGGTTTTTTGATCATAAGTGGGAGGAATGCAGATCAAAATGAGGAGCTAGTAAAAAAGTACATATCTAAAGGGGATAAAATATTCCACACACAAAATCCGGGTGCCCCTATTACTATTTTGAAGGCTTCGGAGCCAGGGGAATCTCCAAAAGAAATAGAAATACCAGAAAAGGATCTTCTTGAAGCTGCGAGATTTGCTTTATCATGTTCATCTGTGTGGAAAGAAGGTAAGCGAACGGATGATGTATATATGATCACTAAAGATCAGATTAGCAAAACTCCGGAAAGTGGAGAATATTTGACTAAGGGATCTTTTGTTATTCGAGGGAAACGAACTTATTTTAGAAACATGGAAATTGGTTTTGCAGTAGGGATCATATGCATCCCAGAAACTAGGGTGATAGGGGGTCCACCTTCTGTCGTAGTTCCAAAGTCAGTTATATCAGTTGAAATCGAGCCGGGTCAATTTTCACGGGAAGATATTGCTAAAAAGATTTATCGTCATTTCTGTGAAAGTTTTCACGATGGGACGTTTGTTAGAAAAATCACAGGTCCAGATGAGATCTCCCAACTGATACCGGCAGGAAATAGCGCGATGGTGGAGTGAAAAAATACTACATCGGCACGTCTATACTGAAAGACTGTCTCTGGAGGGTATCGAATGGTATTGCTCTCTATTGAATTTTATATTCTTGCGATTTTATGTGCTTTTTTTAGGGGGATTGATCCAATATTTGCCAAACGTGGTCTAGAGAGCGGGGGGAATTGGATTCAGAATACATTTCAAACTCTTGTGGTTAGGACAGGGCTTGCGTGGGGCGTGTTAATAGTTATTTCAAATGGGAAAAATATGCTCGAAGGTATTTCGATTCCCATAATATTGCTTTTTGTTTGTGCAGGGGTGGTTGCAGCAGCGATGGGTCAACTGAGTTATTATAGAGGAATAGATCGAATGGGGGCTAGTGTTTGTGCAACCATTACTAATTCTCGTCCTCTTTTTGCGGTGTTATTAGCAGTTGTATGGCTTGGAGAAAATATGACAGTGTCAGGGATGATTGGTGTGATTTCAATAGTGATGGGTGTCGTATTCATAACAAGATCCAAGAGTGGGAACATTTCGGGTTGGAAAAGAAGTGACATAGTGTTTCCTCTTTTTGCAGCGGTGGCGTTTGCTGCAGGGAATGTGATAAGAAAATTTGGATTTATGGAAGATGCTGCAATTACCGCTATTCAGGCCCTCGCTATTAATGATCTTGCGGCATTAGTTGTGGTAGGAATATATGGAGTGGTGATAGGGAAGGGTCGAGAACTGGCCGCAGGAAATAGAGAAAGTTATCGGAATTTTGGATTAAGTGGAGTATGCGTTTTCCTGGCAATGTTGACTCTTTACGAGGCATTGATTAGAGGTCCGGTTTCTGTTGCAGATCCGATACTAGGAACTGGGCCTTTATTCACAGTAATAATTGCTGCAAGTGTATTGAAGAAGGTTGAAAGAATAACAAAGGGATTTGTCGTAGGGACTTTGTTAATAATAGCAGGTGTGGTTTTGCTTTCTTCAATGCCATGATTTTGAGGGATTAATCTATTTTCCTAAGAACTGGGCCACAATATCCACACCGACATTCTTACCATATTCTATGAGTAATTTTTGAGTCATATTTCCAGGGATGACAGTCCCTATGGAAATTCCATCGATGGAAGAAATGGGGGTAATTATTCTAGAGGTGGAAGTGAAAAAGGCTTCTTCTGCAGAGTGGACTTCTTCTAATGTTAAATTTTTTTCCTCTACTTTTAGTCCCATCTGTTTGGCCAAATTAATGATTTTTTTTCGGGTGATTCCAGGTAAGATATTTTGTAGAGGTGGTGTTTGGATGGTGTTGTCTTTGACTATAAAAAAATTTGCATAGATACTTTCTGAAATATTTTCATCATAGTCTAGCAACAAAGGCGATGCATCTGGCTCGATAGATTTGACTTCTTTATCTGCCATGACGAAATGCATTCTAGATCTATGTTTGATCGTTGAAGAAATAGATTCAGAGGGGATTTGTTTGATAATGGAAGTTCTTACTTTTTGACCTTCGATAAAGAACTTGGCGTGTTCTGTGAAATTGATTGTAGAGCAATGGATGAGCAAACGGGAGGGGGGATAATCACCAGCTTTAGATGGATTGAAACTCCAATTTCCGATAATATAAATGATAATTAAGAATTCATCTTCAGGAGATACCAAGGGGGTGTTTTTTTCCACCAAATGTGACAAGATAGTTTGGATATCGGTAGAAGGGATATCAAATTCTATATTCGCCTCAGAACATGAATTCAAGAGACGAGATATGTGATCAGAGGTCCCATGTAGTTTTTTCCCAAAGGTTCGGATTGTGTCACTAACGCTATAGCCCCACATTTGTGCAGTATCGGATACACCGAAAATGGGCTGGGACTCGGGGAGATAATCTCCATCAAAATACATGAGGAGATCGTTTGTTTCTCTATTTTGATTCATTCTACGTTTGTGTCTGACAACGGGGGGGCAAAATATTTTCGAGTGGGAAGGCCCAAAGGGGGGGAAAATTCTCAAAAGATATATTGTTTAGCGAAGGCTCAAGACCGTATGGAATCAAAAGCGGCAGTATTACATGAGTCTACTAAAAATCATGATTTTTTAGGAGATTTGCCTGCAAAAATAGAGATGGTGGAGGTTTCGGAACCAACAGGAGAAGAAGTCCTCGTTAAAATTGAAGCTGCGAGTTTATGCCATACAGATATTTCTTGTGTTGTGGGAGAAACTGGAGAACCGAAACCGGTAGTGTTGGGCCATGAAGGTGCAGGAATTGTTGCTGCAATTGGTGATGAAGTAACAACATTGGAAGTGGGAGACCATGTGGTTCTTGGGAGAATAGCATGCGGGAAATGTATACGGTGTAGAATGGGGAAATCTAATTTATGTTTAAGTAGAAGACAATCAAAGGGAACACTGAGAACGGGGGATACTAGTTTTACGGGGAGTAATGGGGATTCATATTATCATTATCATGGGGTTTCGTCGTTTACTGAGTATACCAATGTGACACAAGAGGTTGCGATAAAAGTCAATAAGGAAATTCCACTTGAACAAGCAACGTTGCTAGGTTGTGGTATTTTTACAGGAGTGGGGGCTGTAGCAAATGCGGCAGATATAGAGCCAGGATCTTCTGTCGTGATATTTGGAGCAGGAGGAGTAGGACTTAGTGGGGTTCAAGGTGCAGTTTTAAGGGGTGCGACTGAAATAATTGTAGTAGATGTAGTTCCTAGTAAGTTTGATATTGCTTTGAAAATGGGTGCGACTAATACAATTAATTCTATGGAAGAAGATCCAGTGGATCGAATAAGAGAAATAACAGGAGGGGGGGCAAATTATACTTTTGATATGGTTGGGCATCCAAGGGTATTCGAACAAGCTGTTGAATCATTGGCAGTATCGGGGACGGCAGTATTGGTGGGGACTCCATCTACTCCAGTTAATGAAGTATCTATAAACCTCAGGGAAATGGTAAAGAATGAAAAACGAATTATAGGGGCGTTTAATGGATCATACAATCTACCCATCGCGATTCCAATGTTGGCTGATCTTGTTGTTGAAGGAAAATTATCACTTAAAGAGTTGATCACCAGTTCGCTGCCTCTAGACAAGATAAACGAAGCGATGTACCAGCTAGAGAATGGAGCAGAGATAAGACAAGTGATAGTTCCATGAAAGAGAGTGGATAATTTATGCATCTGGCCATCGTAGCCGCCATATGAGGATCCAAACTCGAGAGGATATAGGAGGTGATTCAGAAAAAATTGTGATCGTTCCAGAAAGTTTGGATGATCTCTGGCATCTACAGTTTATCTTAGAGCCAGGAGATACCGTAATAGGAGAAACGACGCGTAGAGTTCGGAGAAAAGAAGAGATTTCTAGAGAGACAAGTGGTCAGAGAGAATATATGAGAGTGGTCATTGAAATTGAGACATCGGAATTCCATAAATTTTCTAATCGGTTGAGAGTAGCAGGGATGCTTACAGAGTGCCCTTATGAAGAACAAATTGGAACACATCATACATTAAACGTAGAAATATTCGATACAATATCTATCCAGAAAAAATGGAAGTCCGATCAGATTCAGAGAATTGAAGAAGCGGTTGCTGCACGAGACTCTCCGGATATTTTAGTTGCCACAATTGAAGAGGGAGCTGCATTTGTGCAGACAATAAATCAATATGGGATTAGCGATCGGGCGAATTTATCAGGGTCTACGGGGAAGGGGGAGGGGGCGGACAGAACGGATATATTTGAAGAACTTCTAGCAGTATTGACCCACATAGAAGTGGATGTCATAGTACTTGCAGGGCCAGGATTTACCAAAGAAAATGCTCTAGATTATATTAAGTCGAGAGATGGTGAACTAGCTCAAAAAATCATATTGACTGAAACGAGTTCTGTTGGGGAGAGGGGAGTTCAAGAGGTTCTGTCAGGAGGGACTGCCAAAGATATTATTGTTAAAACCCGAATTGGGAAGGAAACCCAAATTGTGGAGGAAATAAAAAAGAGAATAAAAATTTCGGGTTTGGTTGCTTATGGACCAGAAGAAGTTCGGATTGCCTCAGAGTATGGAGCTATAGAAAATTTAGTAATTGTTGACGGGGAATTACAAGAAGAACGAGGAGGAAGAAATCTGTGGAAAGTGGATGTAGATGAGATAATAGAAATGGTAGAGAAAAAAGGGGGAGAAATTACGATATTATCAAAAGAATATGGACCAGGAGGGGAGCTGAAAGGCCTGGGTGGAATTGCAGCACTTCTAAGGTTTCGTGTTAATTAATAAGTAAATATATTTTTTGTAAAAGATACAAACGATAGTTTGATACACAGTGAATTCTTTGTTATTTTTATGCGTGTACGGAATTGGCAGGATGTATTACAAGATCTTATTTCCAAAGATTCTGATCCACAAAAATGGCGTGCTATTTCGGGGATTCGTTCAGGGGGGATAGGAGAAGATTTGTATTTGTGCCATCCCGGGGCAGGGCTCTATCACCTCAAAACATATGCGAAGAATCCATTTGAAGTTCAAGGGGTCGGTGCGCAATTGGTACATAAAATTGATGAGGGGATTAGCGATCATTTTCCGAGAGAAGTAGATGGAAGATTTGCGATACACAAACCAATTTCAGAAGGGGTAGAAGTAAAAAAAGTTACCCAGCGCGTAGAAGAAACCTTACGTGCCCATGTTGATGCGCCTACGACTTCACTAGATTTATTTGAAGATGTAATGGTCGCCGTAGGATCTCCCGCGTATGGTCCGTTAGATTACAGAGGAATGGGTAGTCGTCCGGAATCACTAGACATGTTAGCGAAAGAATTTCATGATGTTAATAAAAAATTAGAACGGAAATTGGAAGAAATGATTAAGGATGATGAAATTGGAAGAGGCTTCGGATAGATTCTAGAAAATTCAGAAGGTTACAGAAACCAAAGTTGGAGAAAAAACGCTTATACGTGATGGAGGCATCGTCTTGACTATATCATGCCAGATGGAACGAGTAGCAAGGGTAAAAAGAATAAAACCATCCATGTTAAATGTAGAAGGTGCGGTGTTGCGGCATATCATATTAAGAAGGGTGTTTGTTCTAGCTGTGGGTTTGGTAAATCGGCTAAAATGAGATCGTACTCATGGCAATCTATGGCCGGTGACAGGTAGTACGGAAAAATAGATAAATTTTAATAAACTGATTAAAGGGGATAGACATGGTAAGCCATTAGATAGACCATGGATCCCATTATAAATGCGATGAGCCATAGTTTGTATGCAACTTTTCCAACTCTCCGATGAGAAGTTCCGGGGATTTCTCCAGGAGCGTATGTTAATCCAATAGTTAAAACATAAAATAATAGAGGTACGCAAATGACAGCAAGGAGTATATGGATTGCTAAGAAAGGCAGATAAATAAATAGATAAATATTTTCGGGGCCTCCAAATTCTGCAGGTCCAACGATGGCTACCCGGTATAGATATAAAATCAAAAATGTGGCAAATATGGTAAATGCTAGTAGCATTGTTTTGTTGTGGCGTTCTATATCTTTATTACGGATATAGGATACACCTTTTAAGATAGTTATAATTGCCAGGATACTAAGGAATGCATTGACATGAGGTATGACTTTGAGCACGGAGTCGGATCGAGGGAGGTATTCGGCAGGGAGGTACCCACCAGCAGCCCCGAATACAAGTGATAAAGATACAATGCTCAGGAGGGCAGAAACTAGAATAATATGGTCATGGACAAATTTCTTCACAAGAGGTAGCTAGTCAGAGGGGGGAATAAATCAATTGAAATGTATCGCGGAAGGCTACATCAAATGTTCGACGACTTCGCCGAACGCGCAACGACTTGTGACCGAATTGATCTTTATTTTAACTTTATGCCCTATATCTGTTTTTGGAATAAATATGATATACCCAGGCCCAATGCGCGCTATACCATCGCCTTCACTTCCTATATCCTCAATTAGCACTTCGAGGGTGTCGTCTATTGCAACAGGGGCGTCAGATACGTGGGAGGGGGTGGCATTGGTTTCCCCAGGTGATTTTGGCAAAAATAGGACTCGATAAGTGGCATCCGTATCGATATTAAAGGAGGGGGATTCTTGAGAGGGTAATTTTATAAAATGAGACTCATCATCGAGTTCAACTATACTGCTAAATAAATAGGAAAGTTCACGAGACATGTAAATACATCTTAATATAACGCTTGAGTATGGTTTTACCCTATCGGTGGGCAAGGGTAATTTTCAGAGAGATTTGTACATATGAGGGTGAAAATCGCGAAAACTGGACTAAAATTATTGATAATTGAAGAAAATTGTTTATGTACAGTTTATAAGTAAACAGGTGAAACATAGGAGTACGATGGTGAAAAAAGATGACAAACCACCATATTGGAATGGAAGATTTCCAAAAGGAGACCCGAAAGGGACTCTGAAGATTGAAAATGTGGTCGCTTCAACGGGTATTGATCAAGAATTGAATTTAGAGGCACTTGCGGCAGATCTACCGGGGACGGAATATGACCCTGATCGATTTCCAGGGTTAGTTTACCGCCTACAAGAACCAAAAGCTGCGTGTCTGATCTTCAGATCAGGGAAAATTGTGTCAACAGGTGCACAGAGTATTGATGATGTGCATGCAGCGGTGGAATTGACTTTTGACACTCTGAGAGCTTTGGGGATAGAAGTTCCAGGATCGCCCGAAATAAAAGTCCAAAATATTGTGACCAGTGGGGATCTAGGCCACCCATTGAATCTAAATGCGATTGCCATTAGTTTTGGATTGGAAAATATTGAATATGAACCTGAGCAATTTCCAGGGTTAGTTTACCGCCTACAAGAACCAAAGGTTGTTGTTCTTCTATTTGGATCGGGGAAAGTGGTCATAACCGGAGGGAAAAAACCAGAAAATGCAGAAGAAGCGATTGACAAAATTGTTTCTAAATTAACAGAATACGCCTTATTAGGCTAAGTATAGCAGAGATATAGAAATAGGCCCTCCATAGGGCAAAACGAAAGCACTTTTAACGGGTCGAGAGCTATCTCCTTGCGCGCGCAGGTAGCTAAGCCAGGCCAAAGGCGCAGGGTTGAGGGCTCTGTCTCGTAGGAGTTCCCAGGTTCGAATCCTGGTCTGCGCATGAAATTGCAGAATAAAATTATGGATATATTAAAAGAACTTAAAAATTTTCTAAGTTATATTTTATTGTTCATTATTCTATATATTTTCATTGGGATCATGATTAGTTTTGCATCCACTTTATTCCAAATTTCTCTTTCTTCGTTTGGCAACTTTCAGGTTATCTTTGCTCCAATTATTGCGGGAATTATCACAATTTGGCTATGGTGGCGAAAATAGAGATATAGAGCATATAATGGATCCTGGAGAGGAGATCTTCCTATATTCGATCGAGGAGCTTTTCGCCTGAGGGACTCTTAAGAACAAATATGGTTACACTAGTGTTCGATGGAAAAATGGGCGCCAGTGGCGATATGATAATTGCGGCACTTTTAGGAGTTGGGGCAAATGCAGAAGTATTGAGTCCAATAGAAGAAGGGCTAGGCGTGAAATATGATATAGAAGAATTAGTAGAACAAGGAATCGCAGCGAAACAGGTTCGGGTTACACGAGGGGGGAAGGTCATAGAGGGAGAAAGGTCTAGTAAGAATTTGAAAGATATAATAAAAGTGGTCGAATCTCTATCAATTTCAGAAAAGGTGGCTTCTGATGCGGTTGGTATATTCCAGCTGTTGGGAGAGGCTGAAGCAGAAGTACATGGGAAAAGGTTAGAAGAAATACACCTGCACGAAGTTGGAGCAGATGATGCGATTGCAGATATCGTGGGTACTTGTGTATTGATGGAAGATTTGGGTGTAAAGTCTGTAATAGTCCCTCCAGTATCGGTCGGAGAGGGTACGGTTAAAATGCAGCATGGAGAATATCCAATTCCAGCACCAGCGGTACTGGTTCTTGCTAAAAATGCAACTTGGTCGATACGGGGTGGACCTGTCGAACGGGAGTTATTGACTCCCACGGGGGCTGCAATACTAGTCTACTTTGGAGAGGGAGTTGAAAGAATACCTCCATTGGAAGTTATGAGAACGGGATATGGTATGGGACACCACAAGATAGAAGGTGTAGCAAACATATTGAGAGTAATAAGTGGAGAAATGAAGAATTTAGAAAAGGATGAAATTGTCTTGTTGGAGACGAACATAGATGATGTCAGTCCAGAGGTAATAGGAAATCTCTATGAAGTATTAGTAGAAGAAGGGGCAAGAGATGTCACAGTTATTCCAGCCATGATGAAAAAATCTAGACCGGGGCATATTGTTAAGGTTGTTGTCAAGCCTGAAAATGCAGACCGTGTTGCACAGAGACTAGCCGAGGAAACAGGTACATTGGGAATTAGAGAGTCTCCGGGGACACATAGATGGATAGCAAGTCGAAAAATGGAACAGATTTCAGTGGAAATAGAAGATAAAACATATGCAATTGCTATTAAAATTGCATCTGGAAAGGAAGGGAAAGTTTACAACATAAGTGCAGAGTATGAAGACGCGGCTAAGGTTGCTCGTGAAGTTAATTGGCCGGTTAGAAGAATAATTGGGTTGGTTGAAGAGAAAGCTAGAGAAAAATGGATGCAATAAATTCATCGGAGTTTTTTTCACCAGGGGAAAGATACGAAGTTATGTGGATAGAAAACTTTCAACAGGGTGCATTCCAATAGATGACCTACTAGGAGGAGGCATCGATATGGGGTCTATTACGCAAGTATATGGCTCCCCTGCTGCGGGGAAGACAAACATTGCACTTAGTGCTGCGGCTCAGACTGTAGCAGAAAATAAGAAGGTTGTTTATATTGATACAGAGGGGATATCTATCGATCGGTTTCATCAACTGGCGAGGAATAAAGGAGACCCTTATGAATTGGGAGAAAATTTAATAATTTCAGAGGTACATAATTTCGAAGAACAGTCTGCTGCTATCAAAAAGGTGGGCGGTTTTGCAGCAGAGGTAGATCTTATTGTTCTTGATAGTGCCACCGGGTTTTATCGACTTGAACAAGCCGAAAGAGCAGATGGAGGAGCTCTTCGAACACTAGCGCGTCAGATGATATCGCTGTTGTCGTTGGCTAGGAGGTTCGATCTTGCGGTGATTGTAACAAACCAAGTGTATACGCATCCAGAAACCAACCAGATTAGGCCATTAGGTGGAAATTTACTACCTCACTGGAATGGGACCGTCCTTAGGCTTGATAGATTTAAAGGAGGGAATAGAAAGATTACAATCGAGAAACATAGATCTAGGCCAGCGGGGGAGAATACCATGTTTGTGATCAAAGAGGATGGTTTGGTTGGGGGGGATGGATGGCAGATAGTAAACTAATACAATAATTCTTCGTTGTTAGTTACCATATACAACGTTCTCGCTGCGATATTTACAGCGTGGTCACCTACACGTTCTATGTCGCGTATTGTTAACAAAAATCGTTGTACATCAGACATCAGATCATCTAAAGTATCAAGGGGCGTGTCACCCTCGAATTTGGTTTCTATGAGCGATTTGACGACAAATTGATTGGCAATTCGACACAAACTATCGACTTCTGCATCTCTATTTGAAATTTCGAAACATGTGTCTGAATCTTGGTTTTCGTACGCCTTCATAGAGTCAGCTAGCATCGTGTGAACGAGATTTCCGAGAGAACTTATATCTACATCTGGGAAGATGTCTCCCCGACCATCTAGAGTATAGTCACCTAGGTTGACTGCGAGATCTGCGATTCGTTCTAGATCGGTGATGATTTTAAAAGAAGATGCTATCAATCTTAGATCTCCTGCAACGGGTTGTTGTAGTGCAAGTAGATTGACACACTGAGATTCCAAATCAAGATACATATCATTGATTTCATCGTCACCAAAAATGACAAGCTTTGCCAGGCTGATATCATTTTTGATGAGAGCATTGAGTCCCATTTCAAGCCGCTCTAGAACAAGATCCGCCATGTCGAGGACGCCCGTCTTAAGTTGTTTAAGTCCATCTTGGTAGGTCTCACGTGCCATGATTAAGGTAATGAGTTCATGATAAATTAAAGTTATCCAAATTTACCAGTAATATAATCTTCTACTTGTTGATTATGTGGATTTTCGAATATGGTTTTGGTGTCGTCGAACTCTATTAAGTTTCCTCCGGTAAGGAAAACTGCAGTTTTATCGGATATTCTAGCTGCTTGCTGCATATTGTGAGTAACGATCACAACAGTGTAATCCTTGGTTAGTTCTTGGATTAAATCTTCAATTTGAGATGTTGCAATGGGGTCAAGTGCGCTTGCGGGTTCGTCCATGAGGATTACCTCTGGATCTACTGCGATTGTTCTAGCGATGCAAAGTCGTTGTTGTTGCCCACCCGAAAGTCCTGTTGCCTTTTCATCCAATCGGTCAGAAACCTCTTTCCAAAGTGCAGCTCTCTTAAGTGCGGATTCGACGATTTCATCCATGTTGTCAGTTTTGCCTTGGATTCTTAGACCATATGCGACGTTATCATATATGGATTTGGGGAAGGGATTTGGAGATTGGAAAACCATACCGACCAAGCGGCGGAGGAGAACAGGATCTACTTCTTCGGAATAAATATTAGTACCACCTAGGAAAAGATTACCTTCAACCGATACTCCTGGAATGAGATCATTCATTCTGTTGATGCATCGAAGAAAGGTTGATTTTCCACAGCCAGAAGGTCCAATAATAGCAGTTACTTTTTTAAGGGGGATATCAACGGTTACATCTTCTATTGCTATTTTTGATCCATATTTGACTGTGAGGTTTTGACTAGAGATAATACTATTACCAGATACTGGTTTTTTGGGGTCGCTATTGGTAGATTTTGATTTTGACAATGGCATGTGAAATTATTCCTTTGGATTATTTGTCTTTTCGGTATTTGTTCCTCAAAATGATAGCAATACCGTTCATCGATAGTAACACGAATAGTAGCAAGATAATACCGGCTGCAGCGACCCCTCCACGGAGATCGGGTTTGGCGGAGAACGCCCAATGGAAAACTTGTAAGGGCATGGCGCTGACTTTGCTATCAAAACCCGTTGGTGCCTTAAATACAGTAGTAGCGGCCCCAATCATTAGCAGAGGTGCAGTTTCACCAAGAGCGCGACTCATTGATAATATAGTTCCAGTAAGGATACCTCCAACGGACATGGGGAGTACAACATTTCGGATGGTTTGCCATTTGGTGGCCCCAAGTCCATAAGAGGCCAGTCTTACAGCTTCTGGTACTGTTCGAATTGCCTCTTGAGATGCGATTATAACAATCGGTAGGATCAAAAGAGAAAGTGTCATCGAAGAAACAATTACAGTCCCGAATCCCATTCCAAGGAGATTTACAAACAATGCCAATCCGAGCAGGCCATAAACAACTGAAGGGACTCCAGCAAGATTAGATATATTAATTCTGACCAACCTGGTTAAACTTCCTAGAGGTCCGGTTTTAGGAGCATATTCTTCTAGATAAATTGCAGCTCCGACTCCGAAAATTAAGGATAGAATTCCGACTAAAATAACGATGAGAATGGAACCGATGAGTGCGGGGTAAAGACCTGCTTCTGCAGGGAATCTTGAGGGAGGACTAGTTATAAATTGAAGATCTAACCAAGGGGTAGGGTGGGCAGCTCCTATACTAGTTGCCACGATACGTGCTATGAAGATAGTTGCAATCAAAAAGAGGGGAAAAAGAAGACCGAATTTGTTCTGTTCGGATGAAAATAGAAGTGTAGAGGCATACAAAAATATTGGAATTAGGATTGTTAAAAAATAGAGTACAGAGGTAGTCGGGGGAATTTCGGTGAAAGTATTTGTGAAGAGTCCAACTATAATTGAAAATAAAACGACGGAAATTGCAAGATGATTCCTATGGGACTTTAGAGGGGTAGTTTTTAAGAAGTGTCGGGAAAGAAGTGCAACTGGAGGTCCAAATATCCAGACAAAAATTAGCCAGTCTGCAGGGTAGTAAGGGATAAGTTTCCATAAGAAATTAGATAGAAATGTGCCCATAATCATCACGGCGAGGGGGGAAAAACTCAGATATACTGATTGTTTTTGGTGAGATCGTGCATAGAACCAAACTATTGATGTTGGTAGTACTGTGAACGTGAAATAAAGGAATGCGATTT
Organism: Euryarchaeota archaeon UBA24; assembly: GCA_002503845.1. GTDB lineage: Archaea > Halobacteriota > Halobacteria > Halobacteriales > Hikarchaeaceae > Hikarchaeum > Hikarchaeum yamanae. The sequence goes on from DASO01000010.1 coordinate 211,527, forward strand.
GTGGATCTAAGAGTATGAAAATTACTAGAAGGAGGGTTCCAAACAGAGTTCCACCCACAAGTATTCCAACTGCACGTGTGGCAACTTTTCCGACTGCCGGATTTCTCTTGCAATACCAACTAAAAGCGAGGAGTGGTGAGAGGACTATGAGAATATAACAGAGGTACCAGGACAGATCTGCTGTTTTGAGGCCCAATGCATTGAAAAGAGCAGTTGCTAATAATAGTGCTAGAGAAAGGATTCCAACAATGGATGCCACAAAAGCCAGATAGTGGAAGAGAACCTCTCTTGAAAAAATAGAAGAACTGCTTTGTTTTCGTTTTATGTCGAATTTGGTAGTTTCCATTTAGTAACTCTCCCTGTATCGTTCAGTGATGAAGTTGCTTATTGCATTCATTAGGAGGGTAACAAAGAATAGAGTTATACCAATTGCAAAGAGGCTGTTATAAGCTACTGAACTACCTACGAGATCACTTTGGGCTAATTGGACCATAGCTGCAGTCATAGTTTGTCCAGTCTCTAGTAGAAAGTCTGCTGGGTGAACATACGGGATAGGACCGATATATCGAACCTCGGGTAGAGTGGGGTGGAGTCCCATAGCAACAGTTACAATCATGGTTTCCCCAATTGCGCGAGAAATAGCTAGGATATAAGATGCCACAATTCCAGACAAAGCTGCAGGAATAACAATACTAGTAGAGACGTCGAATTTGGTCGCTCCGAGTCCAAATCCAGCTTGTCTAAGAGAATCGGGGACGGCACTCATGGCATCCTCGGAGATGGAGGAAACCATAGGTATGATCATGATTCCAACCATTAACGATGCAGAAAGTGCATTGAAAGGACTAATTGAGGGGAAGAGCATACGGAGTGCAGGTGTAACATAAGCTAGGGCGAAAAATCCATAAACGACAGTGGGGACTCCTGCGAGAATCTCTAGTAGTGGTTTGAGTATAGAGTGAGTGCGTTTGTCTGCATATTCACTGAGATAAACTGCAGTTAAGGTTCCGATAGGAACTGCCACTAAAGCTGCCATGAAAGTCACTACAAGAGTCCCAAATAAGAGAGGCAATATCCCATATTCTTTAGGGGGAATTACAGGACTCCAATTGGAACTAGTAAGAAACTTGAGAGGACTATACTGACTGAAAAAGACTATAGCGTCTTCGAAAAGGAAATAAATTATCCCAATTGTCGTGAAGATTGTAAGAATTGCAAGGATGAAAAATATGTTTGCATAAATACTCTCAAAAATTCTACGAGTTTTGAAATGAGAAGTTGATGAAAATGAGTCCATGTAGTCTTTGGGTTCGGGGATCATAGTTTTGGTGATTAAATTAGTGCATTTAAAGCTGCCAACTCTTTTGTAATAGTCTCTTTTGTATTTGGCACATACCCAACTTCTTCTGCTACGATCTGCTCATTTGCGCTTTGTTCAATGCAATATTTTGCAAATTCTGCGACGTGTTTTTCTGCGAGTTTTTCGGAGGACACGTATGTAAATAGAGGTCTGGAAAGGGGTTTGTATTTTCCATTTTTTGCTGCGTCGAGAGTGGGTGCAACAGGTCCATTCCCACCATCTATTTTTAATGCCTTGATTGTGTCGGGATTGTTGTAATAGTGTGAGAATCCCAGATATCCTATTGCGTATTTGTTTCCTTCGATTCCTGCAATAATGATATGGTCTTCTTCGGTTGGTTGGTAATTAGTGGTGTGAGTAGCTCCGTTTTCTCCTATGATCACTTCGTTGAAGTAATCAAACGTGCCAGAGGTGTCTGCTGCACCGTATCGATCGATTTTCTCATCTGGCCAAGATGGGTTTACATCAGACCACTTTTCTGCTGCGTTTTGATCCCAGATTGATTTGAGTTCTGCGACAGTCATGCTATCGACCCAATCGGCGTTTTTGTTGACAATAATAGTTAATGCATCAGTTGCAAGCCTAATTTCATGGGGAGTCACACCGTTTCCTTTGCAGAGATCAATTTCGGAATTTTTGATGGGCCTACTCGCGTTACTAAAGTGAGTCTGACCTAGACAAAAAAAGTTTTTGAATCCGCCACCACTTCCAGTTGATTGGATTGTAATAGTGACATCGGAATGTTGTTTTTGGAATTCTTCTGCCATAGCCGTCATTAGTGGGAAGACTGTAGAACTCCCTGCGATATTTATTTCTCCAAAAAGTTTTTCTTTCGAAGCTCTGGTTGAGGGATTAGATTTCCGAGTTTCATTGACACATCCTGATACGGAAAGGAGACCTAATGTGCTATATGTGGCTAGAAAATTTCGCCGAGAGTAAAAATTTTCCAATACCATTATCTACTATAAATAGAAATTGGGTTAAATAAAGAACTATTTTGAGTATATTGAAGTATTAATTAATATATAGATAGATATACAAAAGGATTGAAAGAGTCCCATAGTATCGAAAAAAGCAAATATAATAAATATATAGAATGGCATATCTGACAGCGAATGTTCTTAATTTAGATATGGATGAATTAAATAAATAAGGTAAATATATATATAATAATGTATGTAGATAAAAGTAGCAGATGACCACTAATGTAGATCGAAGAAAGGTTCAGCGAACGGGAGGATCAACTTACACGGTTTCGTTGCCAAAGGGCTGGGCGGTTGATAATAAAATTACTGCAGGATCTGTGTTAACATTTTATCCAGAAGGGAATTCGATCGTGGTGACTACCGAAAATGAGGACGAACGAAGTGAGGGATCTATAAAAGTAAGTAAAATGGATAATGGGGAGATAACTCGGGCAATTTTTTCCATGTATGTCAGTGGTTTTGAGGTGATCAAACTAGAATCAGAGGGGATTACGCTCGAGCAAAGGCGTGCGATTCGAGATGCAACGAGGCAGCTTGTTGGAGTAGAGATAGTGGAAGAAACATCGAAATGTATTAAATTGCAAGATCTGCTGGATAATTCAGAAATGTCCATAAGGGGGACAGTTCAAAGGATGCAAAGTATGATTCTTTCCATGCTTTCTGACTCTATGGCAGCGCTGATGGGGAATGATTTCGAGCTGGCAGAGGATGTCATTGAAAGGGACAATGATGTTGATAGACTTTGGTTCGTTGTGTCAAGAGCGTTCAGAACTGCGCTCATGAGTCCAACAAAAATGAAAGATTTAGGAATGGAAAGGTTGGATTGTTTTGATTACCACACTTGTGCAGAACAATTAGAGAGAATAGGAGATCATGCGGTGAAAATTAGTTATATGAAAAAAGAAATTCAGGAGATTCCAGAGGGGCTTGGTGAGGATTTGAATAGACTATATGGTCTGGCAAATGAGATAATTGTTCTTTCGGTAGAAGCAATGCACATAGAAGATACAAAAAAGGGATGGGATATGGCAAATGAAGCTCGGACTCGAGTGGTGGAGATGGAAAGAATGATGCTTGGGATGGTAAATTCGATGATAGAGTTTATAGAATCGAAAACATTGTCCCCAATTGATGCTCAGAAGATAGGATTGATTGCAGATTCGATGTCTCGATGTGCAGATTATGGGGGAAATATTGCAGAAATAGTGCTCCAAAAAAATAGCCCACGTCCAGAATTTTAGTCTGTAGGATAACGCTATGTCAAAAGTATTATCAGAACGAATTGTTTTTACCAGTAGTTTGACAAATATCCTGTGAAGATGAGTTATAAGTACGAAAAAGTAGAAGTTCCTAGCAGCGGGTCTAGGATTGAGAAAGGAAAAGATAACGCAGATGATCTCATTGTTCCAGACGACCCCATAATTCCAATTATATATGGAGATGGGATTGGAGTGGATGTGGGTCCTGCAACTCAACAAGTATTACAAGCTGCTGCAGAAGCAACAGGTAGAAAAATTAATTGGATGGAAGTTCATGCGGGCGAAAGTGCGAGTGAACTGTATGATGGAAATATTTTACCAGAAGACACTTTGGCGGCGATTCGAGAATTTAGAGTTGCTATAAAAGGGCCGCTTACAACACCAGTTGGATCTGGATTCAGGAGTCTAAACGTTGCGTTAAGGAAGATTCTCGATCTATACGCATGCGTTCGTCCAGTGTATCACTTGAAGGGAGTACCATCCCCAGTTAAGCATCCAGAGAAAATGGACATGGTGATATTTAGAGAAAATACAGAAGATATATACGCAGGTATAGAATGGGAAGCTGGCACTCCAGAAGTAGAGAAGATTAAAAGATTTATTGAAGAGGAAATGGGAGTCAAAGGTGCCATGCACGAAGGTCCGATTGGAATTGGTATAAAACCGATTACAGAATTTGGAACAAAGAGGCTCGTAAAGAAAGCTATTGATTATGCGATTGAGAGAAACAGAAAATCTGTAACATTTGTGCATAAAGGAAATATCATGAAATATACAGAGGCGGCGTTTGCGAAGTGGGGATATGAGTTAGCAGAAGAATATGGAGATCAGATCATAGCAGAAAATACATTATGGGAAGAGAGAGAAGGAGAAGTCCCAGAGGGTTCGGTGGTAATAAATGACAGAATTGCAGATAATATGCTGCAACAAGTATTGACAAGAACAGATGAATATGATGTCCTAGCAGTTCCGAACTTAAATGGAGATTATCTTTCAGATGCTTGTGCGGCCCAAGTTGGTGGTTTGGGTATTGCCCCAGGGGCAAATATCGGAGATGGGATGATACTTGCAGAACCAACTCACGGATCTGCACCGAAATATGTAGGTCAAAATAAAGTTAACCCCACTGCCATGATTTTGTCTGGAAGAATTATGTTAGAATATATGGGATGGCACGATGCAGCGGATTTAGTAAAAGATGCACTAGAAGCACAAATTGCTTCGAAAGAAGTAACGTATGATTTTGAAAGGCAGATGACAGGTGCAACAAAGGTTTCGACTACAGATTATACAGAAGGGATCGTGAAGAAGATACAAGATTCAGCTTAAGAATTTAATTAAGTTTATTAGCTAGATATACAATCGAAATCGGAGAAGGTTTCTAAGATCTCCAATATGTTTTTTTCTTCATTGGAGAAGGGAACTAACGTCAGATGTTTTATTCCCATATCAACTAGTTCTTCAACTCGTATTTGGCAATCCTCGGGATTTCCCGCAATAGTATATAGATCCATTAATTCAGGAGAAATGGAAGTCCGTAGTTCAGAGGGAGGAATTGAATCGATATCGCCGAGTTCTTTTATTTTTCGAATATGAGAATCTTGTGCCCCAGCTGCTTTGAGGGCCGTGAGACTAGCATGCCGTTTGGTTAGCATGGAAATGAACCAAGAGGCAGCGTTGAGAGATTTTTCTTTATTTTGAGATACAGAAACAAAAACTAAATATCTTAAATCTATATCGGAGGGGTCCCTACCGGTTGAATTTGCACCTATAGAAATTCGTTCTTGGGCATATTTTACACCCGAAGGGGATAGGAGGCCACCTCCCAAAAATGCCCCATCTGCTACTGCGCCGGCTAAAGATAGGAGTTGGGGGCCCCTACCTCCAATGTAGATAGGAATTTCGTCTCGAATGGGTTTAAATTCTAATTTGGCTTCATGTAACGAAAATTCATCTCGTGTTGAAGTGACAGTTTCCCCAGACGTTAGGCGTCGGATTGCATCAATGGCATCCCTCATAGTCCCAATTAATTTCGATTGATCATATCCAAATTTATCCACCCCGTGGCCTCCGGCACCGAACCCTAATTTTGCCCTTCCATCAGAAAGTTCATCGAGGGTAGCCATTGATGCCGCAGTGAGACCGGGGTTTCGGGTGTAAGCATTTGTGACAGAGGGGCCGATCCCAATTTTGTGTGTTCGGGCAGCTGCAAGAGTTGCCCATGCATACATGTTCTTTCGGAGAGCCTGATCAGCGATGAATAGATCTTCATACCCAAGAGTTTCGATTGAATCCACTACATCTAGGAAATCCTGAAGTGGTTTGTTTGCGATGTACACCGTACTAGTTTTACATGTGGTTCCCATTGTTTTTTGGGAAGTAGTAGGCTTACATATAGTTTGTTAATTATATCATCCTTTAATGTTAACAACAGGATAGGTTCGGGCAACTTTGTCTCCAATTCCTAAAAAATCAGATATATTAACAACTTCAGATACGTCTTTGTAAACACCGGGTGCTTCTTCAGAGATGGTAGCATCAAGGGTCGCAGTAACATGGATATTTTGTTCCTTGAGTTTTGCCTGTATTTCAGATGCTTTGAATAGTTTTTTGGCTTTTGTGCGGCTTAAAATTCTACCGGCCCCATGGGCAGTTGAACCGAAAGTTAAATCCAATGATGCATCCCCACCTCGTAAGATATAACTATCAGATCCCATGCTTCCGGGTATGATAACTGGTTGGCCTACAGTTTTAAAGGCAGATGGCAATTCAGGGTTGCCTGCGGGGAATGCCCTGGTTGCACCTTTTCGGTGGACAAATAATTCACGTTGTGTCCCATTTACCATGTGGAATTCTTTTTTGGCTATGTTGTGTGCTACGTCATAGAGTAAATCCATTCCAAGGTCTTCCCATGGTTTGTTGAATAGTTCCTCGAATACTAGTCTAACGGCGTAAGTAATTATCTGGCGATTGGTCCACGCAAAATTTATGCAAGCGCACATGGCGGCGTAGTAGTCCGATGCTAATTGGCTACCAGATGGGGCCGCTGCGAGCTCTTTATCCGGTAGTTTTGATAAAAGAGTGGCGTGTTCCATCTCTATTTTTCGCAGATAGTCGGTGCAAGTTTGGTGCCCCAATCCGCGAGATCCAGTGTGGATCAATACAACGATCTGGTCCTGTGATAAACCATAAGAATGTGCTACATCTTCTCGAAATATTTCTACCACTCGTTGAACTTCAAGAAAATGATTTCCAGAGCCAAGAGAACCAACTTGGTTTTTTCCTCTTTGTTTTGCCCTGAGTGAAATTTTAGTCGGATCGGCGTCTGTTCTCCTTCCGCGATCTTCGCAGAAATCCAAATCTTCTGGTACGGCATAACCATTAGATAGCGCCCATTCAACCCCCAATGATAGAATTTCTTCTATATCTTCTAAAGAAGTATTGAGAACCCCTCCTTTCCCTAGTCCTGCGGGGACTTTGTTGAAGAGAAGTTTCCCGAGTGATTCTTCTTTTCCACGTAAATCGGAATAAGAAAGGTTGGTTTTTATCATGCGAACACCGCAATTGATGTCATAACCCACTCCTCCTGGAGAAATACAGCCATTATTTGCATCGGTGGCCACCACACCTCCGACTGGGAAACCATATCCTTGGTGGCCATCTGGCATGCAAATTGCATACTTTTGTATTCCAGGCAAAGATGCTGTGTTTTTTAATTGTTCTAGCGTTTTGTCTTGAGATATTTGTTCCAATAAAGTTTCACTTGCAAATATTCTTGCAGGGACGATCATATCTCCGGATCGGGGGATTTCCCATACGAATTCTTCTATTTGAGTGAGAGAGATGTTTCCCGATTTGAATGTGGTCATTATGCGTATATTACGGTCTTAGAACATATACCTTCGTTACGGAGGTGATAGGTCATACATCAAATACGACATACAATCTCCACCCATTTGGTGTTTTTTTAACTTCCATGTCAGAATATGTGACTGCTTTGATTTCACGAGATTCGATGGTATCGAGAGGGACACCGTAGTAGGTTCCTTCGAGGTTCCATATATCACCTTTCTGGGTGATGGATACTTTGTGGTTTGTTGGTAAAACATTGTACACATCACGTTCGTAAATGAGCATGTCAAGAAAATCAAATAGAAGAGATTCTAGAGACTCTGAAGATATGTTTAAATGGAATTTTTTGGTTCCAGAAAGAGAGTTGGGAGAGTGTGCTTGGGATAGACCTTCTGCAATGCCGGAAAATGCTTCTTCCAAAGTGAGGGCTAATGATTCGACTGCGATGTCGGCAGTATGATCCCGAAGATGAAATTCCATGATAGTTTGGTTTGAATATAAGAAATGGTTTGATTTAGTTGTCTGCATTTCAAATCAACAAGGGGATGGTAGCAGAAATTTCAATAGAACGGTTGGATGGGAAAAGATGCAGTTATCATAATGGGAATATTTACAGAACGCAGTGGGAAATAATTTCGAAATACTACAGATAGAACCAAACAGTAGCCGTCTGTTGAATGAAGCGTGGTTGCTTAAAGAGGAGATACGTCGGGGAGAGGATTTGTTGAAACAAAAATGGGGATTTTTTGCGCAAATGTATCATGAAGCAGAAAAATTTTGGTGTGTTGATTCGGAGACTGGGGGTGGGCTAGGTTTTATTGCCGTTCAAGATAGCGGATATATCTTTTTTATTGCAGTGAATGGGAATCATCGGAAAGAAGGAATTGGGAAATATTTGATCGATTTACTGGGAGAAAAATATGACCACATTTCATGTCATGTTAGAACTACAAACATAGGCGCGATAGGTTTCTATGAAAAGATTGGATTTGAGAAAGAAAAATTGGTTCAGCGTTATTACGAAGATATGGGAGATGCGTGGTATCTAGTTTATTCCCCAAATTTGTAATAATACATAGAAAAAAAGATTTTTACTTATTGGTAGTCTGATATCTCGAGATGGAAGATAGAACTCGAGAATATCTCCGGGGGCGTTTTGGGGATTATTATCGGTCGATGAACCCGTATAATCCTCTTTCTGCAGAGCGCAGAGAATGGGGATTCATTCCATGGACTGCAGGGACGGGGACCATAATGAAGAGACACCAATCACTTCTAGATATGGGTGGATTGCAAGAATTTCTCGTGGCGAATCGACCGAAGCATGTCTATTTTTCTGCGGGGGTCTACCAAAAACCAGGTACACCCTCGATGGCGGGGAAAAATTGGATGGGATCTGATTTAATATTTGATTTGGATGCAGATCATCTTCATTCGTTTTCTTCAGAGGGAAGTACTTATGCAGAGATGCTATATGCGTGTAAAGAGGAATTATGGAAACTGCTTGATTTTCTAACCGAAGATTTTTCATTTCAGAATCTAGAAATAGTTTTTTCAGGAGGTAGAGGGTACCATGTACACGTTCGACACGATGCAATTAGAGAATTAGATCGATCTGCGAGACGAGAAGTGGTGGATTACATACTCGGAGCAGGAGTAGAACTTGAAACAATAGTTCAAACAGAAACGGTTTCAGGGATAGGATTGAGAAATCCTACAAAAAAGAGAAGTGTGGGAGCAGGAGGGGGATGGGATAAACGTATACATAGTGCCATACTAGAACGTATCGATGAGTTGCGAGATATGGAAAATGAAAGTGCTCAGCTCAAATTGCAAGAGTTTGAAGGAATTGGTTCCAAAAAGGCTCTGAATATTTTATCTATTATAGATAAAAAACATAAAGAGATTGAAATGGGGAATATAGATGTCCATCCAGATTTTGTTACGTGGATGAAGAAATTAATTCCAAATATTGTAGAAAATCAATCTGCATCAATCGACGAACCAGTGACTACAGACATACATCGTTTGATTCGTTTGCCACTAAGTTTGCATGGGGGAACATCATTACAAGTGAAACCAATAAAATATGAAAAATTAGATGAGTTTGACCCATTAGAACACGCAGTACCAGATCGATTTAAAGGGAGGGATATTAAAATTTCTGTAGAAGGTGGGGAAGACGAGTTGGTGGATCTAGGAGGAGAAACATTTACAATCTCAGATGGCATCAATATAATTCCAGAGTATGCCGCGATGTTTTTAATGGCGCGGGGGGAAGCAGAGAAAGTAAAAGAGACTAAAAATTAACTATTACAATGAATTTAGAAGACCTAAGAGAGATTCAAATTGAGGAAAGAACTAGAAGTGATCTACAACCATTGTTAGATTCGTTTTATGTTGATGTATCAGAATATCTACAAAACCTTCGAGTTGAAAAGGAAAATATTTTACAAGGGGATGTTGATTCTGTGGACGCAAAAACGATTCGCAGGATAGACGATGAAATTAAAACAGTAGTGGGAGTGGTAGAAGTCATATACGATCGCCGAGTTGGTAAAATTCTCAAAGGGGCTAGCCTGACGGCTGCAGGATTGGGGGAGAGAGATGGAAGTTTGGCAGGAGAGGAAGTTGGATTGTTTAGGAATCTAGTTGAGTTATTGCAAAATAATAGAAATGAGATTTTACAGCGTGTATCTTCAGAAGAAAAAAATCACACTCAGCAGGAGGTGGAAACAAACCAAATAAGTGAACAGAAATCGCCTCAAAAAAATATGGATCAGGCGGAAGAGGGGGAAGTCTCCAACATTACAATCAAAGTTGTGCAAGAGGTAGGAGAAATTTATGGAGTTGATGGGAACACATATGATCTTAAGGAAGGCGAAATAATTTCCCTTCCAAAGGAAAACGCAGAGCCACTAATAAAAGCCAAAGTTGTGCAAATTACGGATGGAGTTGAACAGTAGGTGGTTCTTTCAGTTTGTTGATCTGGATTAGACCTTCGGATTCAAGAGTGTGAAGGAGTTTTGACAATAAATCGGAGTTATACTCAGGGGGCATTGAAGAAGTAAGTTTAGAATCTAGGTCGGGGACGGGGAGAGCGTCTGTTTTAGACAAAATATTGATAATTTCACCTCGGATTTGTCTAGTGCTCCCTTTGAAACTTGGGGGACGGGGCGAGAGTGGTGTGGAAAATTCTTGGTTAGAATAGGCATTGCAATGATTCCTCCAAGGGCACGATTTTAGATCACACAGGGGATTTGGTTTGCAAATAGTAGCCCCCAATTCCATCATGGCATTGTTCCATATTCGAGAATGGTTTGGGGGCATGATTTGATTGGCTACTTGTTCTATATCAGAGAGGTTTTCGAAGGGTCCAAAAAAGCGATAGATAACACGTTTTACATTGGTGTCAAGGGTAGGACCCCCATTATTGAATGCAAAACTAGCAATTGCATTTGCAGTGTAAGGACCAATTCCGGGGAGTTTTTGTAGCGAATCTAGAGAGTTGGGTATTTCACCGTTAAAATTGTGAACTATCTCAATTGCAGTTTCTCTAAGAAAGCGGGCTCTGCGATTGTAGCCTAATCGGTGTGTAGTCCAAAATTTCAATACATCCGATAGATGAGAATTTGCTAACAACTCGATGGAGGGCCATATTGATAAAAATTCTTCCCAGGCAGTGACCACTCGGGTGAGTTGAGTTTGTTGGCTCATGACTTCGGATACAAGTATCGGATATGCATCTGTAGTTTCTCTCCAAGGAAATTTACGGTGATGTAGTTGATACCATTCAATTAAATGGTCCTGAACAAGTGATAGATCAATATTGATGAAATTATGTAGAATATCATCATATTTTGACATGTTAAGATGGTAGAGATGATGGAAATTAGTTGTAACGGTTAGAAAATGAAATTTTAACAGGAAATGGCGAAAACTTTTTCGTTGGGGGTAAGGTTTTGATGACATGGTAGCTAGAAATGAAACTAACGTGTCGCGAATAATGTTGTTGATTTTGGGTTTGGTTTTAGCACTTATACTAGCTTTCGTCGTGTATGAATTCATAGGCACATTCGTCGTGGGTTTATTTATTTACTATATATCGAAACCCGTATACTCCAAATTAAATCAAGATATAAAATCCTCAGGTTTGGCTGCATTTTCTGCTTTGGTGGTGGTGGCACTTCCAATCTTATTAGTCATAGGATATACACTTTCTATTGGAATTCAAGAATTTGGTAAATTAATTCATCAGTATCAACTTGAAACTTTGGCTCAATATTTGGGGCCATATGCAGAGATATCTGCTGTGACTACTCCAATTGAACAGGTGTTTTCAGGAGGGGTTGTAGATGCAATAGTGGAGAGCGTGGATAGAATAGCGTCGTACATAGCAGTAATAGGTGGTGTAGTTCTCCATATGTTTTTGGCACTATCCATTGCGTTCTACCTTCTGACAGGCGGTCCGGATTTATCTCAATGGGTTATGAAAAATTTTGCAGATGATAGAGGAATATTCGAGAGATATGCCACCAAAGTTGATCGGAGTTTTCACCAAGTTTTTGTGGGGAATATACTGAACGTATTGATAACTGCAGCTATAGGAGTAATAGTATACACCGTTATCGCAATTTGGTTGGGAGACAGTTACACTCAGATTCCATACCCAGCAGTACTAGGAATACTCGCAGGAGTGGCTAGTTTAATTCCAATAGTTGGTATGAAAATAATCTATATTCCAACGACATTGTATTTGTTACTGCAAGGATTCCTTTCCGGAGGTCAAGATTCGTTGATCCTTCCAATTGTGTTTTTGATAGCATCGTTTGTAGTTGTAGATTGCATCCCTGATTTAATTATTCGCCCGTATGTTTCGGGGAAGAATTTGCATGTGGGAATGATCATGTTTTCTTACATATTTGGACCATTGATATTTGGTTGGTATGGTATATTTTTGGGCCCAATGTTTTGTATACTTATTTTGCATTTTGGAGAATTAATACTTCCAGAAATTATGGAAGGTGGTCGAAAAGAGGGGGTAGAATCTAAGAAGAAAAGAAGGAGTAAGAAGAAAAATTGAGCTGAGCTATAAAGATATATTTGATTGCAAACTTGCTGCTTGAACTGTGTTGTACATGAGCATTGCACGAGTCATGGGGCCCACGCCTCCGGGGACTGGAGTAATGGCTTTGGCTTTTTTGCTCACACTATCAAATTCAACATCTCCTGCCAAGTGATATCCTTTTTCACTATCATCGTCTACTCGATTGACACCAACATCGATGACAATTACACCATCAGATACCATAGATCCGGTGATAAATTCGGGCACTCCGAGGGCGGCGATGATGATATCTGCTTCTCGTGTTTTATTAGCCAAATCTCGTGTTCGAGAATGGCAAATCGTCACGGTTGCATTTCCACCAGATGATTTCTGTAATAATAAATTTGCTAGAGGTTTTCCAACAATATTTGATCTTCCTACGACGACTATGTCTTTTCCAGAGGTATCTACGTCAATGGACTCAAGTAATTTTTGTATCCCATGGGGAGTGCAGGGTTTATACCGAGGGTTTCCAGAGACGAGGAGGCCAACATTCTCGGGGTGGAATCCATCTACATCTTTCATCGGATCAAGGTGAAAAAGAAGCTCTTGTTCAGGGATGTGGGAAGGCAAGGGCATTTGGACTAGATAACCATGCACATCAGAATCAGAATTTAATTTATTGAGAACCGAAAAAAGTTCCTCAGAAGAAGAAGTGGGATCGAGAACGATATCAGTAGCATTCATTCCTAGTTCTTCACAATCGCGTTGTTTCATGGAAACATAGGTTTTACTTGCAGGATCATCGCTCATTAAAACAGTGGCTAATCCAGGAGTAACTCCAGAATTTTGTAAGGTATCAATTTGAGTTTTAAGATCTTCTCGTATCAGAGTAGCAACCGCATTTCCATCAATAATATGGACCATTGAGGAAGATTTGACACGAGCGCTCTTCAAGCCTTGGATTTGCTACAAGATAGCAAAGTATAAACCAAATATTAAGAATATAGAGGATGGTTTTTACAGAGTGATTCAACTTCTTTTGAAACAGAAATTTGTGTAGAAGTATCGTCTGGGTTGTTGATCATTTGAACAATGAGGTTTCCGATAGTCATGCAATCTTCTTCTGTGAAACCACGGGTGGTCAGTGCGGGAGTTCCAGCCCGAATGCCACTAGCTAAGAAAGGAGATCTAGTTTCCCCAGGAACTGTGTTTGCATTGAGGACTATATCAACAGATTCTAGATTATTTTGAACTTCTTTTCCAGTAGAATCAGGATGGGAATGCCGTAAATCGACCAAAACTAAATGGGTATCAGTGCCATCAGAAACTAATTTTAATCCACCATCTTGGAGCGACTTCCCAAGGGCTTGTGCATTTTTGACTGTTTGGGCTGCGTAGTTAGAAAATTCAGGAGTGAGTGCCTCTGCGAAACCAACCGCTTTTCCTACTATGTTATGCAAAAGCGGTCCTCCTTGCATACCGGGCATGACTGCAGAATCTATTTTAGAAGCATATTCGTCATTGCACAGTATGAGTCCTCCACGGCCCGAGCGGATAGTTTTATGAGTTGATCCGGTTACAAAATCTGCGTGGTTTACGGGAGAGGGGTGTTGCCCCCCTGCAATGAGTCCGGTTATGTGAGCCATGTCTGCTAGGTGATAGGCACCAACATCGTGCGCTATTTCTTGAAATCGATCCCATTCAACAATTCGAGGATAAGCAGAAAATCCAGATACGATTATATCGGGTTTGAAACTTTTTGCAATTTTTTCCACAGAATCATGGTCGATATAACCTGTTGAAGGATCTACTTCATAATGTTGAATGTCGTAGAAGCGTCCGGAAAAGTTCGCAGGGTGACCATGGCTAAGATGACCACCATGTGTCAAAGACATAGATAAAATTTTATCCCCGGGTTTTAGTACAGCGAAATAGACACCCATGTTCGCTTGAGTCCCAGAGTGGGGTTGTACGTTGACATGTTCGGCATTCCAGATTTTTTTGGCGCGGTCGATGGCTAATTGTTCTATTTGATCGACGTATTCACACCCACCATAATATCTAGATCCAGGGTATCCTTCTGCGTATTTATTTGTAAAAATGCACCCTTGAGCTTCTAAGACAGCTTGTGAAACGTGATTTTCACTAGCTATCATTGATAATGTATTCCGTTGACGTTTTAGTTCTAGTTCTAATAGTTCTGCAACAAGAGGATCTGATGCACTAATATTTGGTTGGTCCATTGGGTTTGTTTGAAGATATGGTAGAATTTAAACCCTTGTTAAAAAAAATCACATAGAGACTAGTTATCTATGCGCGAGATTGAGTTAGATACTCGAATGAGTAAAATAGTCCGGGTGCGAGAATTGAACCCGCGTCTCGGGCTCCACAAGCCGGAAGGATAACCACTACCCTAACCCGGACACGAGTCAGAGTACTTGATCATAGTGGAAATACATTCTGATTCTGAAGGAGATTTTATTAACGCAGGGAACGGTGAAATAATAGAAGTGTCGATTACAGAACGGATTTATATCAAGAATCACTCGCAAATATGTGCACAATTGGGTGTCAGAATACCAAAAAAAGTGTTTAGTGGCGCTACTCTAGATCTTCTTTTTACAGGA
Source organism: Euryarchaeota archaeon UBA24 (assembly GCA_002503845.1). Classification (GTDB taxonomy): domain Archaea; phylum Halobacteriota; class Halobacteria; order Halobacteriales; family Hikarchaeaceae; genus Hikarchaeum; species Hikarchaeum yamanae. The sequence continues at coordinate 226,661 of DASO01000010.1, forward strand.
GAAATTGAAAAAATAGATGAATCATTTCGTGGGTACATATACGCATTTGCAAAAGATTTTTTAGATTGTGGTTGTGAGTCAAATCCATATTGCGAGCATCCAGAAAAAAAGTTTATGGAATATGTGCTTAAAGTGAGGAAAGAGGGAAAATCTCCAGAGGAAATTGTAGATAGAATGGGAAAAGATTACATGGTATATTCATATCCAGCAGATGTTGTTTCGTTTTTAGATGATTCTATTAGAACATTAGAAGTTTTGGAAGCTATTGCAAAGGTAGAGGGAAATGAAGAGATGGGGGAAAGTATCAGAACAGAAAAAAAATTACTGATATAAAAATTCAGATATTCCAAGAATCAATGGCATCATTTTCCGCATCTAAATCTTCGAGAAAAATCACCTCTGATTCTGCTTCTCGCTCGCGGAGAGCAGATATGTATCTCTTGTACTCTGCAAGTTGTTCTCGTAAATGGCCTGCTTCCAACTCTAGGCGTTCGTGGTCACGGAGGAAACTTGTTGGGACCTCAATCCTAGGGGGAAATCCAGCGTCAGAATCTGTTAGAGGATCTTCAGGGACTACCCTAACCTGACCCCTGCGTTCTACGAACATTCTAACGTAATCACGGAAAACCGTAGACAAGGACATTCCATTTTCTTTCGCGATGTGTTGAAGAGACTCAAATGTCTGTTCATTGACACGGAAAGATATGGTTTTATTTTTGTTTGTTTTCCTCATAGTGGATTAGACTAGGCCTCCAACTATTTAATTGTTCGTCAGACCTCAACGTGTCAGACGGTGTGCAGCTACAAGGGCTCCATCAAACTTTCTAGTGCCAATAAGGCAGTATCGTGATGTATCGTTGGGTCTTCTCCGTAGTGTGTTTTTGCTCGTTCTGCATACGGAGTGGGATTTTCTCTGAAAGAGGATATGCGTTCCAGAGTTTGTATTGCTGTTTCGGCAACCCAACGATCTCTAGTTAAGGAATCTACTTCAGTTACAGATTCGGGCCTAATAGATATACTTAGCTCATCGTCCTCGCGAGAATAGATGTTAGGTTTTCCAGTTACAGCAACATATGTAGGAGGGTCTAGTTTTCTGAGGACGCTTGTAGAGTTTGGTTGATATTGTCCAGAGTAGATATGGAATATCCCAGTGGGATCAGATATTCTTCCATGCCACCACTCGGAATCATTTCCTATGTTGTCTAGTTGAGTTAGTGTACCAACAATGAAAACACGGTTTGCATGTATTCCTGTTGGAAGTAAAATATAATTCGGAGCGCGTTCGTCATCGGATTCTTTGAAAGTGTGAGTTGCTATATTAAATTCACTTGCAAAAACCCTACGGGCAACTTCACGAGAGATAGAAACGCTCATCAGATCGACCTCGCTTGAATCAAAATTGAATCCGTATCAATTGGATCAGATAGAAGTTGTGCTTCATTTGCTATTAAGTATCTGCTAAATTTAGAGCCCTGGATTTTATAATATTTTCCGAGAAGCATATTGCGCATTTTTGTAAGAACTACGCCAGTATCAACAGCCTCTGTTGCCATTGTCTCGGCATCGGAAAGGTTTATTCCGGTGAGAAACTCAGTGGTTTGTTCATTGAGTATAACTTCAAATACATTGATTCCATCGTCTATCACTCCTTTTAGACGTAAATCATATTTTCCATCTACTTCTCCGTGTTCTGCGCAAGCGCCATTCTGAAGGACACGTGTGCAAGAATCAACTGTGCATCGTTTGATAAGCCCACTTCCAGATTGGATGTCCACAAGTGCCCCTTCAATTGAAGTGGAACCATCTCCGATTTCAATGTCTTGGTCCAATGGTTCTATTATCGTTGTTCGGTTGAGTTTTATAGAAAATCTACCGCCCCATTCATCAGTTACGACATTTTTTAGAAGATAATTCCCATTTGCTTCAAGGGTTGGGAGATTAGATTTAGACCACTTTGTAAATTTAATCGTTCCAGTTTCATCTCCGGCTAGACCAACTTGATCAATGGAATCACTAGTTGGGTCCCAAAGATCGACTATTTTGATTTGAAGGTCTACCCACTGCCCAGATGAATTAATGTCTCCGACTTTGATCTGAGAATTGGATTTGTTTGTTGCCGCCGTAGAACTTTTGTATTCAGGTGCGTTTCGATTGACAACACTTCGGATAGCCTCTTCTAGAGGAACGCTATAGCCTTCCACGAGGGTGCGTAATTGAGATTCTATTTCATCTACCTCAATTTGAAATGTGTCTGAATGTCTGTCATGTAATTCTTCCGCTTTCTTACGTAAATCAATCATATTTATCACCATCTCCGCGTTTTTCTAATAGGAGATAATGTAATCTTTGTGTGAGAGTTTAATAATACTTTCCAAGTGGTGTGAAAGTGAAATTATAGTAATTAAGATCCCCAAAAATCCTCTCGACTGCCGAGATTTGGCCGGGAGGTTCGGAGAGGTTTTCCAGGGAGTTCCTCGGAAGAGGTAGACTCTTCATCTTCTTCGATTAGAGGTAAGCGCTCGATTTCATCTGCTCGGGCATGATTAGCTTTCAGACTAGTTATTTTTACTAGAGATCTTGCGTCGGGCAAGACACCATCAACGAAAACCACAAAACCATCTTCGGTGTGGCCAACTCCCGCGCCGCTTTCATGGATATCAGTTACGGTGACGATGACTTCTTCGCCTATTGTAACAGGTTGTTGTTTTAGTTCGCGGATTGGGAGACTATAATGATTACACCATTCCATCCCACTCCGATTGGCATAAAACTGACATCCTAGACCTTGGAACCGTTCAGAGAAACTGGGGCATTCGGCCTCTAGAGGACAATTCGGCATGCGAAATTTAGTTATTCTGCTGCCTAAACGCTTGCGTTCCCAAAAACGTAACCCCTCTGGGGTCGACTACGCAACTATGTTATTAATCCTCTGTGTCGACCTAGATGACGATCTTGGTAGGAAAACTGGGATTAAAACTCCAGTTATTGGGAGACAAGCAGTAGAACGTGCTGCCCTATCTCTTGCTATAGCAGATCCTACAGATTCGGACGGGAACGTTATGTTTCAGGGTTTGCAGCTTTATGAAAAAACACTGCCAGATTCTGTTGAAATAGCAGTGGTAACAGGGAGTGCTAGAGGGGATATGGCTGCTGGGAGAAAAGTTGGGGCGGAGACTGAAGAAGTTCTTAATAGAATGTTTTCTGGAGAAAAAGTGAGGACTGTTGTTGTAACGGATGGGGCACAAGATGAAAGTGTCATGCCCATAATTCGATCGAGAGTGGAAATTAGTGGAGTGCATAGAGTTGTGGTCCGCCAAGCAGAAGGGCTTGAATCTGCATATTACACTATAAAGCAGTTTGTAAGAGATCCAGAAACAAGAGGTACTTTGTTATTACCACTTGGTATTTTGTTTTTGATATACCCAATGACTATTATCTTTGAAAATGCAATAGGAAGTAATTCGATTTTGGGCATGGGTGTTGCAATAGTGGGAATTTATGTCCTATATAGAGGGTTGGGTCTTAAAGATTCGATCCGCCAAGCCATAGAGAGTACGAAACGGGATTTGTACACAGGTAGGGTTGTGTTGGTTGCGTATGTGGTTTCTGCAATAATAATTGTCATTGGTGGCATAGAGGGGGTTTATTTAATAGAAGAAATGAGAAATGGTTCAGATCTAGATAGGAATGTGATCAACGCGATTGCCATTTTTATTTTTGGGGGGGTGCAATGGTTTGGTTCTGCAGGAATTATTTTGAGTTTGGGTCATATAACGGATGAATATTTGAATGGAAGAATGAAATTAAGATATCTGAATGCCCCGATTTATGTTATTTCAATAATAGGAGTGCTCTATGCAGCTAGTGGGTATATAATAGAAGCAGTAACGCTAGAATTCTTTGCCATGGTATTGGTAATGGGGACCATTATCGGATTTTCAAGCACACTAATATTTTCGATTATAGAGGCCAAGGGAGGAATTAATACGAACGAGTTACGGCGAAGTTGACTAATTCTGAGAGATAATCAAGAGTAATGGGATTTATTGTTTGTATAGTTCCTAAAATACGCAAAGCATTATTCGCTTGTAGATGTGCTCTAGAGTTCGCTTCAAGTGGGGATATCCCAGCTACACGGAGTAACGAGGGGCGTTCTAGGATGGCATCTTGTCCAGTTGGTTTTCCTAGAATTTCTGGATCTGATGTTGCGTCTAGCACATCATCTCGGATTTGAAAAGCCATCCCGACAGCTTCGGCATAATCGCCTAGAGCGGTGGTTGTGGATTGGTCAGATTTGGCTGCAATCCCGCCCAATTCTGCGGCTGCGCGGAAGAGAGATCCAGTTTTTCTGCGGGCCAAGTCTAGATATTGCTCTTCATTTTGAGGGGGAGAGACTAATTCCATTGCCTCTCCACTTCCTAGATCCGCCATTGCTTTAGAAACACATTCCAACGCTAGAGGGTCGATAGAAAATAAATGGAATGCCTCTCCTATTAAACCGTCGGAAGAAATGACTGCATCGCTGTGGCCGAATTCAACCCAGGAACTATATTGTTTTCTTCGAAATGGAGAAGAATCGATTATATCATCGACTATGAGTGATGCCGTGTGAATTAGTTCAATTCCAACCGCAAAATCGATTGCTTTTGTGGGATCCCCGCCCACGAGTTCACAAGATAGTAGCGTGAGAGTGGGTCGAAGACGTTTGCCACCAGATAATGTAGAATATTTTATAGAATCGCGTAATTTTGGTAGGCTAATTTCATCGACTATTTCAGAAATGTGGTTTTCGATTAGTAATCGATGATCATTGGAAGTGTTCACGTTGAAAGATAGATAAGAAGGAACAAATAGATGGCGATGGGTGCGCGAGGAGAGGGGGTTCTTTTTCTTATCTAAACTCTTCTAAGAGGGCAGGAAGTATTTCAAAAAGATCTCCTACTGCTCCGTAATCAGATGCATCGAATATGGGTGCTTTGGGATCTTTGTTGATTGAAATTATCACTTTAGAATTTTTTATTCCAGCTATGTGTTGAACAGCACCAGATATACCGATGGCTAAATAAAGGGAGGGGGAAACTTTTGTTCCCGATTGACCGACTTGGCGATCTTTTGGTAGCCATCCTGCGTCGACGATGGGTCTGGAAGAAGAGACTGTTGCCCCCATAGCCTCTGCTGTGGAAAAAATTAACTCCAAATTTGATTCATCCCCAATTCCACGACCTACACTTAGTAGTAAATCAGAAGTAGAAATGTCAACATCCCCAATGGGAGTTTCTTCATAATCTTTGACTTTGAAATTAATAGCCTCCTCATTTATAGAGATATTAAGAGGCTCTATAGAAGCATTTCCAGGGGTCGTTTCAATGGGCCAAACTCCAGCACGAACGGTGATTATCGCAGGAGGGGGTGAAGCTATTTTCGCTTGGAGTTTTGAAGAATACATTTCATGAAGAATTTCTATTTGATCTGTGTAATTGATTGCAATTGCGTCCGGTAGAAGGGGCATATCCAAAATGGATGCTAATGCCGGGCAATAGTCGGTTCCTGTAGAAGTGTGCAAAGAAAGAATAGAAGACGGGTGTATCTTGTCAAATAAAGATGAAATTACTTGAACGTAAATGTCGTGATTATAAGGGAGGGAAGTAGAAAATGTATGAATTGTATGAATTCCAGCTATGTTAATATCTTGAGCCAATTTTTCTGGATTTGTACCAATGATGGCAACATGGGCTTCTGTGCCAAGGGCGGTGGAAAGTTCTATTCCCGCAGTTAGTAGACCAAAAGTGTCGGGATTAATAACCCCCTGTCTGTGTTCAGCTATGATTAAAATTGGAGGCATTTAGCCACCTCCAAAGCCAAGATCTTTAATGACGGTGGCTATTTGTGCAGCTTGTTCTTTGGGAGTTCCCTCAAAATACTGGATCGTACTATTAGAAGTGGGAAGGGAAAATTCAATGAGATTTATGTCGGATCGGAACTCATTGGGGTCGGTGGAAAGATCACTGAAAGAGAGTGTATCTAGTTCTTTTTGTTGGGCTTGTTTAATTCCTCTTAGACTGGCATAACGGGGTTCATTGATTCCAGTTTGAATAGTGAAAACAGCAGGTAGAGTTACCTCAGCTAGTTCATCTACTCCATTTTCGAGCTCCCTTCGTACATGTGCAACATCACCAGATAATTCAAGATCAGTGACCAATGTTGCCCAATTGAATCCGACTTCAGCTGCTAGAGCCACCCCGGTAGAACCCCAACAATCGTTGCTAGATTGAACTCCGGTGAGGATTATGTCAGGAGAAAGAGTAGAAACTACTTTGGCTAGAATTTTTGCTTTTAGCCGAGGATCGACAAAGGGTGATGATTCCAGTTGTGGATCCCAGACTCTAATTGCTTTAGTAACACCTTTGGCCAGTGCCATTCTAATAGTTTTTTCAGCCCGTGGAGGGGCAATGGTGACGGATATAACATCGGAATTGGCGGTAGATTCTGAAATTTGAATAGCCTCCTCGATAGCATATTCATCCCATTCGTTTAGACCATATGTGAAATTACTTTCAGTGATTGACTTGTCAGAAAATTCTATTGTGTCATCGGGGGTGGCGACTTCGGTGATTGCGACGATTATTCTCATGGTAGTAAATAGAGAGTAGTTTATCGCTGGGGTTTTTGTTATTATCGATCGCGACCTTCATTCCTGCGGAGTGAGATCAAGTTCTCCCTACCTATACGAAGTTTGTCTATGAATCCTTTAGCCTCTAGATGTGATAGAATTTGAGACACTTTGGCATTTGACCAATCGGTTTTTTCGACGATGTCAACTTGTTTAATCCTACCCCCATGTTGCTGTACTATAGTTAGAACTCGTTCTTCGTCGGAAATTAATGGTTCTCGGCTTATCGGCCGAGAAGGTATGTTGTCAGTGGGAGGGAGAAGGGGGGCATATTTTCTTAGAATTGGATACCGAGATGCATTGGGGAAAACAGAAAAAAGGATTGAAAGCAGAGACCAGTTGAAATTTCGTTTTAAAATCCACAATAAACCCATAGACACAGATAGTAAGATGGCGATGATAAATGTGAACGATAGAGGGGTGGTTTTACTAATAGTAGGGGTGGAGGGAGAGAATTCAATAAGAGTTGCAAATGGTTCTCCAGGGGAGAATTCTGCTGGTCCGATTACATGAAGGGTTCCGTTATAGATACTGTGAGAAGAACTTTGAGCCACGTAATTAGGAGGGAATTCGATTATAAGTTCTTGATTTTCCAATAAAAGTGGCATCCAAGCCTCCCCTGATTCTACAGAAAATACATCTCCAACACTCATCGTATTTGCCTGAGAATAGGTGAAATTGGTCCAGACAAAAGATAATGAAAGCGAGCCATGGTCATCAGACATAGACGATGAGTAAGATATCTCTTTGAGTTCCATGTCTCTCCCCGTTTCAGCTGAGGCGACGGTGATAGCATGTGTAAAAGGAGATAATGAGATAAACGACTGGCCATTGGATTTAAAAATGGTTGAAAGTCTATTGAATGATTGTACTTCCGAAGGAGTAGTAAGGGGATATTTTAATTCGACCGTCCAGACAGCTTCCCCAGTGGGGGAAAGCGCGATTTTGATGAGGGTAACATCAGAGGCCCCATCAGAGAGATCTTCTTGAGCTATTGAGCTCCCACAGACGGCCGATAATAAGATGATAGAAATAAAAAAGCATCTTATCAATGGGTTTGACATAAGAAACTGTTCAGTTTAAAGAAAAAAAAATGTTGCTAGAACCGATATTATATGATATAGGGTCGTTTTTGGTTGTTGAAAACATAAGGGGGATCATGAATAGGGGGTTAAATATAGTAGTGATAGTTCTAGTTTTAGCCTCTATTTCGGTAGGAGGAGTTTCGGGAGAAACTTCATCTGGTATCGAGCTATCAGAAGAGGAGATTAGAATGGTTAGTATTGGTCAGATTGATCGGTCAGATTTTGTTGTTCAAACACCCAATTTGGCAACTTCAATTTCGATGGATCGGAAAATAATTTTGGGAGAGCTCAATAAATACATATTGGAAGAAAGAATTTCATCGGCGAGTGGAGAAGATGAAAAAAGGGAGATACTTTTCCAAGCGGCTACAGATGTAGAAATTGAATCTGCAGATATAACAGACCGTTTTGTAGAAATTCGAGAGAGGTGGAAAAGTGGTTGGATTGGATCCGAAGAGTTTACTAGAGAATTGATGCTCATAAGCACTGATTCAAAGGTACTAGGAGGTCTTTTGGATCACATAGAAGAAGAATCAGAGATGGTTTCTCAAATGGAATTGAGAGGGAGAATCATGATGCTTAAAGAGGAATTGATACCGTTTGAGGGCCCAGTGAAAAAGAATTTGATTGACGTGGCGAGGGGGGAAAGAGAAGTTGGAAATGTATACATTGCTGCATCGAAGAGTGGGGTGGTTTTAGCCACAATCGAAGGGAGTACGTACTGGAGAGAGGCATATGTATGGGATCAGGAGTCGTTGTTAGGGGGTATAAGTTTAGATGAAGCCATCACTAGAACTGCGAGTTTATATCCAATAGCATACAATCCAGAGGTAAGTCGGCAAACGGGGATAATGGGAAAGGGGAGAGGGTATCAAATTGAAATTGGGTTTGATAGTGGATCGTTGATTGCATATCTAGATGGAGGGACTAAGAATGTGTTCTATGAAATCCAAGAAAGGAAATTAGGAATCACAGGTTTGGGGGCAAGAGACTCGAGAACCATCGGTTCTTTAGACGGAGGGACTATGAAAGTCGCGGTCGCGCGGAGTTTTGTTGGAGGACCGCTTAAAGTAGAAGTGTATGATATAGATACAGGGAATTCGATTGCGTCGAAAATGTTAATTGGAACAAGTAGAGAGGAGGAAATAAACAGAGGGGGAACGTGGATATTGGCCCCACCGGAAAATACCAAAATTGTTTTCCAAAGAGAAGATGGCGAAGTTCTAGAGATACAGATACTCCCCATACCGATAAACGAAGTAAAAAATGAAAATTAGAAAGGGAATTATTTCTTAGAGGATGGTACAGTTGCCAAAGTTACTATAGCGGAGGGACTGCCAACATGTGCTTGTAGAAGTGTGTGTTGGATGTTTTCGAAACCAGCAGCAGAGAAGAGATGATCCGCTTCGGATTCTGTGTAAAAAAGCATCAAAGACGTGGCTAAAGTTCTAGACAGTAGACCTTTTGGTTTTCTGGGTCCGACGATTAAAACCTTACCACTAGGTTTTACGATGCGCCGGATCTCAGAAAGAGTTTCAATTGGATTTGGCCAATATTCTATCGATCCAGAAGACCAAGCGGCGTCGAATGTACCATCAGGGAATGGTAGATTCTCTGCATCTCCTATATAAAGTGGAATGAGAGAGGGTTTAGAAAATTTTTTACGGGCTTTGTTGAGTTGGTGAATACTTTGATCAATTCCGTGAATATTTGGTGCTCGATTCAAGAGGCCTTCGGTTCCAAATCCAGTACCACATCCAACATCTAATATTTTATCAGTATGGCCTATATTGAATAGGTCTAGGGCACATTCTCTCATTGAAATCGTCCAGAAGAGGGGATTGATTATATCATATATTTTTGATAGATATTTATAGAAAATCCGAGCACGTCGCTTGTCTTCTAAGAGTCCCATTAAAGGAGTAATTCTTCCGACCAAGAAAAAAACATGCGTTTGGTGTCGGAGGGAGATTGGCAGAGAATCTAACTGAACTCGATCGTAACGACCAAATATACACCCATCAGAAGAATTGATAAGATGGCAAGGCCAGAGGTCCTCGAAAAAATCCAAGACATAGAGATCGAAGTCGAAAAAATAATTGTTGATGCTGAGAAAAAGGCACGGAATGTGATTTCTAAGGCTGAGAAAAAGGCAGAGGGGATCCTGGTGAAGGAGAAGGAAAAAATAGCTAAGAATCACGGTGAGAAATTAGAAAAATCGCGGGCAGAAGTAGAAGCGGAGTGTAAAAAAACTCTCAAAGAAGTTGATAAAGATATTAAGAAATTAGATAAAGAGGCGGCTAAAAATCATGACGGTGTTATTTTGTTTATCAAAGATCGTTTTAAGGAGTCAGTAGATGCTAAGGCCTAAACAAATGAGCCGGATCTCGGCGACGGGGTCTAAAGAAATTATGGAAGAGTTCGTAAATGCAATTCATGAGCTAAATGCAATTCATCTTGTGGAATATGATGGTTCATGGGAGGGGTTCCAGAGAGGAGATCCGGGGGTACTAGCTGAGGAAGTATCAGAGAAATTGGTCACTGCACGGGCTATTGAGAGCATACTTGGAATTGAAGCCGAAAATGTTGAATCGATATATGAGTTCAAAGAGGGGGAAATTGGAGAGAGATTGGAAGATCTTAGAGAAAAAGTAAATGGGCTCGAGGACCGCAGGGGTGAAATTGTGGAGAGGATGCGACGGATAGAGGAACTTCTTGTAGAGGCAGAAGTTTTTGCAGAAATAGGAATTGATTTTGATTTGTTGAAGGGATACAATTCTGTTGATGTGTTTGTCGGAAGGGGAAATATTGAGAAAATAAAAGAGATATTGGCAGGGGTTAAGGAGCCTATGGAGATATTTACTGGGGAAAGCTCCATAGCAATAGTTGCGGAAAAAGACTCTTCAGAGGTTCCAGCTGCACTAGAAAGGACTGAATTTGAACGAGTTGAAATTCCGGAGGAGACGGGGGAAGTGGAAAAATATGTTTCAGGATTGGGTGATGAAAGAGAAGGACTAGAGAGTGAACTTAAATCGATTGAGATTGGCATGGAAGAAATTAAAAGTGAGGTGAAGGGATTCTTGCTCGCGACGGAAGAGAAGTTAAGCATAGATGTGCAGAGGACAGAGGCCCCGCTACTGTTTGCCACTACAGAAAATACGTTTACTGCAGAGGGATGGATACCAACTGTACTTTTGGATGAATTGAATGAGAAGCTAAAGATGTCTATTGAGGGTCATATCGATTGGGAAGAACTTGAATGTGCAGAGTATGATGAAGAAGGATTTGTGGAACATGGAGAATCGGTGGGTCAAGCGAAAGTGGAAGGGGATATAAAAATTGGTCAATCGGGTCCTCCAGTGATTCAAGATAACCCCAAAAGTGTTCAACCATTTGAAGTATTGGTTCAGACCATTGGGAGGCCAAAATACTCAGAATTAGATCCAACTTTGATAATATTCCTAACGTTTCCCGCGTTTTTTGGATTCATGATTGGGGATGTTGGATATGGTATTTGTTATGCAATAATTGGCTATCTGTTAATGAGTAAGTCAGAGAGTGTTGGGATTAAAAGCTTAGGTGGGGTTGCCCTTTGGGCAGGTATATTTACAATTATATTTGGCATCGCCTATGGAGAACTTTTTGGAATGCATGTGTTGGGAGAGATAGTTTGGGGTGGGCATCCTCCGATAGAAAAGGGATTGTCGCCCAAAACAGCACACTTCGCACTGCTTTGGCTCGTGGTGGCCATGTTAATAGGGATAGTACATGTTAGTATTGGATATACCCTAGGTTTCATAAATAAGATGAGACATAGTTTGGTTGATGCCGTATTAGAACGCGGATCTTGGATCTTATTGATGCTAGGTGTATGGGTATGGGTATTCAGTACACATTCGAGAGCTGTTAAACCAGATTTATTGTTTGTTCAACTATCAAAAGAGCCTCTGGCATTTACAGGGTTTTCTCCAGAAACAGGGATCTTAGCGTTGGGCATTGCGTTTGTTGGTCTAGTATTAATGATCGCAGGAGAGGTAAAACACCAAGGCGTTCTTGGAGCTATAATCGGAATTCTAGAAAGTCCAAATGTTCTTGTCAACATCCTATCTTATGCTAGAATACCTGCAGTGTTATTGGCAAAGGCCGGGATGGCTTTTGTGGTGAATCTATTGGTTTTTGGAGCATATATCGCCGAAGATGGTGCAAGTCACTTCATGCACAACACAGCAGTGGCAGCAGTGCACGGTGAAATGATATTTCCGGGTTTGATCCATCCCGCTAGTTTTGGTATTGCAGGGTTGATTGGAGGGGCGATAATTCTGGTCATAGGACACGCCATAGTATTGGCACTGGGAGTAACAAGTGCAGGCTTACAATCGGTTCGTTTAGAATATGTGGAGTTTTTCCAAAAATTCTATGCAGGAGGGGGAATAAGATACACCCCATTTGGACAAAATCGACGTTATACCTAGCAGCAGAATGGTAGAGATTTAATCGCGAAAGCCAGCAGGAGAATTTGGTAAGTTTTATCAAGGAAGTGAACTGAGTTATTGACGTTCGTGTATTAAATTACATACATCACGGATGATGAAGTGAAATCCATGCTTGAAATTATATTAGACTTACTCGCAAATAATGCTGTACTGCTCCAAGAACACGTATCCACTGACGTTGCTGCGTTCCCGCCTAAAGCCGCCGCCGCCCTGGGGGTTGGCCTCGCTGCTTTGGGGGCGGGTATTGCAGAACGTGGTATTGGTGCCGCAGCGGTTGGGGCAATAGCTGAAGATCGAGAGTTCTTCGGAATAGGTCTCGTCATGACTGTGTTGCCAGAGACATTAGTTATCCTCGCACTAGTGGTTATATTCCTAGTGTGAAAAGGTAAGATAGTAATGAGTCTCGAAACTGTCGTTGAGGATATCCGAGAGAAAGCCCGGGGAGATGCTGAGAGGATCCTCTCTGAATCAGATGCAGAAGGAAAGGAAATTATAGATAAAGCGAGAAAAGAAGCTTCCGTGAATAGAGCTGTAGGAAAAGAAGAAATAAGCCGCAAGATAGAATTGGAAAAAGAACAAAAATTCTCAAGTACGAATTTAGCAGCGAAACAAAAAACACTTGAAAAGAAACGAGATCTTTTGGAATTAGTTCGACAAGAGATAGAGAATGAAATTTCGCAAATAAAGGGAAAAGAGAGAGAAGAATTGACGGGGAAATTAATCGAGTCTTCGGTAAAAGAATTCATCGATGTGAAAGACGTAGTTGTTTATGGTAATGTGGAAGACGAAAAACTCCTCAAATCTTTATTAAAGAAACACAAGGGTGTGAAATATGGAGGAGAATATGAATGTATAGGAGGAGTAGTTATGGAGAGTGAATCTGCTCGGATGAGAGTGAACAATACATTCGATTCGATTATTGAAACGGTGTGGACAGAAGAGCTGAAAAACATAAGTGAACTTTTATTTGGATCAAATCAATGAGCAGCTCTGAAACAGGGAATTATGAATATGTATCGGCCCGAGTTAGATCCCGCCGGGCATATTTATATGGAGATGAAGAGTATCGGAAATTCGTTCGCATGGGCCCGGGGGAAATTTCTAGATATATGGAAGAGACAACTTATGCCCGGGAAGTGAACGAATTTGGTGCTAGGTACAAGGGGGTGGACCTAATAGAATACGCATTGAATCACAATCTTGCAAGTCAATTTGAGGATTTACTGCGGTGGTCAGAAGGGGAATTGTATGAACACATATCTCGATATTTGAGAAAATTTGATTCGTGGAACGTGAAGACTATTCTTAGGGGAATATATGCAAAAGAGGATGTTGAGAGGATTAGAGATGACCTTATTCCCGCGGGTGAGTTTAAGAGTGACTTCCTAGAACAATTGATTGGAACAAACGATATAGAAGAATTTGTAAATTTACTAGAAGGGACTATGTTTGGTGAAGCGTTGGGGAAGGGCCTCAGGGAATATGAAGACACGGGACTGTTAGTTTCACTAGAGAATGCAATAGATAGATGTTATTATCAGCAGCTTCTCAAGAAAATAGAAGTGGTGGAAGATCCATCTGTGGTGTTATATACAGACTTCCTACGTGCAGAAATAGATTTTAAAAATGTGATGAATGCACTTAGAATTGCACATAGTGGGTCTGAAATTCCAATTGCAGAATATTACATACACGGTGGGAAGCAGTTTACATCTGCGAAGTTGGCATCCTCCATGAAGAATTTGGATGAGATGATAAACATGATACGTGAATCGAAGTATGGTGAACAGCTTTCTAGGGCAATTGAAAAATTAGAAGATACAGATAGTTTGATTAGTTTCGAACATGAGCTAGAAGCCGTATTGTTAGAATATTGTGACCGTTTGTCCCACGTATACCCATTGAGTATTTGTCCAGTGATTGCGTTTGTGCTTTCAAAGGAGAAAGAAATGGAAAATGTCCGGGCGATTGCAAGAGGAAAAGAAGCAGGACTTTCGCCTGAGGAAATAGAAAAACAACTGGTGATTTCATGAGTCAAGAAATTGCAGTAATAGGAAGTCCAGAATTCACAACGGGATTCAAGCTTGCAGGAGTTAGACGGAATGAAAGTATTCAAGAGGATGAGAAATCCCAGAAACTTGATGCAGTAATAGAAGACGTATTGGTGGATAGTGAGATAGGTATTATTGTTATGCATCAAGAGGATCTGGCATACTTGTCACGAGGAGTAAGGAAATTAGTAGAAGAGAGTGTAGAGCCTACAGTCGTGACTTTAGGTAGTGTAGAATCTAGTGGTTTAAGAGACCAAATAAAACGTGCCATAGGTATTGATTTAATGAGTGATTAAAAAATGAGTCAAGCAAAAGAGAAAACTATCGAAGATGGAATTATAAAAAGAGTAAGCGGGCCAGTCGTTTCTGCGGCAGGTCTAGACGCTAAGATGAATGATATGGTTTATGTAGGTGATGAAGGATTGATGGGAGAAGTGATTAGAATAAAAGATGATTTAACAACTATACAAGTTTATGAAGAAACATCAGGAGTTTCTCCAGGAGAACCGGTAGAAAATACAGGAGAACCACTATCAGTGGATCTTGGTCCGGGTATGTTAAATTCAATCTATGACGGAGTCCAACGTCCTTTGGCTGTTTTGGAAGGCCAACTAGGTGCGTTTCTGGATAGAGGGGTGGATGCTCCAGGGATTGATTTAGAAAAAAAGTGGGGATTTAAACCGACTGTTAAAAAGGGTGATGAAGTAAATCCAGGAGATATTATTGGAACAGTCCAAGAGACAGAAAGTATAGAACACAAGGTCATGATTCCTCCAAATTTTGTGGGGGGAAAAGTTGTTGGAATACAAAAGGGAGAACACACAGTAGTAGATGAAATATGTGAGTTGGATTCTGGTGAAAAAATAACTATGCGTCAGAAATGGCCAGTTCGTTCTCCTAGGCCCACCAAACAGAAGCACACTCCAACCATACCATTAGTCACCGGCCAGAGAATTTTGGATGGCCTATTCCCGATAGCAAAGGGAGGAACTGCAGCTATTCCAGGGCCATTTGGATCTGGAAAAACAGTGACACAGCATCAACTTGCTAAATGGTCTGATGCAGACATAATAGTATATGTAGGATGTGGAGAAAGGGGAAACGAAATGACAGAAGTTATTGAAGTGTTTCCAGAATTGGAAGATCCTAAAACAGGGAAAGCACTGATGTCCAGAACCTGTTTAATTGCGAATACATCGAATATGCCTGTTGCCGCTCGAGAATCCTGTGTATATACAGGAGTTACTATCGCAGAATATTATCGAGATATGGGATATGATGTTGCAGTGATGGCTGATTCGACATCGAGATGGGCTGAAGCTATGCGTGAAATTTCAAGTCGGTTGGAGGAGATGCCAGGGGAAGAAGGGTATCCTGCATATTTATCTGCACGTCTATCGGCATTTTATGAACGCGCAGGATTATTTACAAATTTGAATGAAACTGCAGGTTCGATATCTATTGTGGGAGCAGTTTCGCCCCCAGGAGGAGATTTCTCAGAACCTGTTACACAAAATACATTGAGAATTGTAAAAACATTTTGGGCGCTGGATGCGAGTTTGGCAGAGCGCAGACACTTCCCTGCCATTAATTGGAATGAATCATATTCATTGTACCGAAACCAACTCGATCCATGGTTACGTGAGAATGTAGAAGATGATTGGCCAGATGTTCGTCAATGGGCGGTGACTACACTTGCAGAAGAAGCTAAATTGCAAGAGATAGTTCAACTCGTTGGGAAAGATGCATTGCCAGAGGATCAACAATTGACATTGGAAGTTGCTAGGTATCTAAGAGAAGGGTTCTTACAACAAAATGCGTATCACGATGTGGACACATACTCAGAACCCGGAAAAACGTATCTGACATTTAAGGCGATACAAACGTTTAACGACGAGGCGTTTAAAGCATTATCAGGAGGAGCGTCTATTGAACAAATCCAGGCAATCGAAGCAGTTCCTAGATTGAATCGGATAGGGACCGCTTCAGAGTATGGAGAGTTCATAGAACAATTGGAAAAGGAGATTACAGATCAGCTAAAGGAGTTGTACTAAAATGAAAGAATATCAAACGATTAACGAAGTGAGTGGTCCATTGGTTTTTGCAGAGATAGATGAACCAATTGGATATGGAGAAATGGTAGAAATTGAACTAAGTGGAAGGGGTATGAGACGTGGGCAGGTGTTAGAATCTACAGATAAATTTGTAGCCATTCAAGTTTTTGAAGGCACCACAGGTATTGATAAAAAGTGTTCAGTTAGATTTTTAGGTGAAACTTTAAAAATGCCAGTAACAGGGGATTTGTTAGGTCGTGTGTTGGATGGGTCGGGGCAACCTATAGATGGTGGTCCAGAAATTGTACCAGAAGATCGTAGAGACATAGTAGGAACTGCGATTAACCCATACGCTAGAGAGTACCCAAGAGAATTCATTCAGACAGGGATTTCATCGATTGATGGGATGAACACATTAGTCAGAGGGCAAAAACTTCCACTATTCAGTGGGGCAGGATTGCCACATAATGAAATAGCACTACAAATAGCTAGACAAGCTACTGTTCCAGAAGAAGATGCAGGGGATGGCGGTTCAGAGTTCGCAGTTGTGTTTGCCGCAATGGGAATAACGGCTGAAGAAGCCAATGAGTTTATGGATGATTTTGAGCGCACGGGTGCACTTGAACGGTCGGTCGTGTTTCTCAATCTAGCAGATGACCCAGCGGTGGAAAGGACCATCACACCTAGATTGGCATTAACAACTGCAGAATATCTTGCGTTTGACCTTAACTACCATGTGTTGGTTATTTTGACAGATATGACGAATTACTGCGAGGCCCTCAGAGAAATTGGAGCTGCTAGAGAAGAAGTTCCAGGTAGGCGAGGATACCCAGGATACATGTATACCGATTTATCGATGTTATACGAGCGTGCTGGGAGAATAGAGGGGGTAGAGGGTTCGATCACACAAATTCCGATTTTGACAATGCCAGGAGATGACGATACCCACCCAATTCCAGATCTTACAGGGTATATCACAGAGGGTCAGATTTATGTAGATCGTGAACTTCACTCGAAGGGGGTTGCACCTCCGATCAATGTGTTGCCATCGTTGAGCAGATTGATGAGTGAGGGTATAGGAGAAGGGTTGACTAGAAATGATCATAGTAATGTTTCGGATCAGTTGTATGCAGGATATGCAGAAGGAAGAGATCTCCGAGCTCTCGTGAATATCGTTGGTAGAGAAGCACTTTCAGAGAGGGATAACACATATCTGGATTTTGCAGATAGATTTGAAAGAGAATTTGTCCAGCAAGGTTACGAGACTGGAAGAACGATTGTAGAAACACTTAGTGTGGGGTGGAATTTACTGTCAATGCTACCGAAAACGGAGTTGAATCGAATTGATGAATCATATATAGAGAAATACTATGAAGAGAATCCAGAGAGTTCCAAAGTAGAGGGATAAATAAAAATGTCAGAAGACGTCAAACCAACCCGAAAAAATTTGCTTCGAGTCAAAGATAGAATTAAACTATCCGAGAGGGGACACAATACTTTAGAGCAAAAACGTGACGGGTTGATTATGGAGTTTATGGGTATTTTAGAAAATGCAAAGGGTGTTAGAGAGGAATTATCACAAGCATACACAGAAGCCCAGAGTACTATGAATATGGCACGGGCGATGGAGGGAGACATTGCAGTTAGAGGTGCTGCAGAGGCTTTGAAAGAACACCCGGAGATAGATGTTGAGTCGAAAAATATAATGGGTGTGGTTGTACCACAAATAAAATCTAATAAAGTGAGAAAAACTATTGATCAAAGAGGGTACGGATTGTTGGGAACAACCGCTAGAATAGATGAAAGTGCAGATTCATATGAGAGACTCTTAGATTCGACGATTTTGGCAGCAGAAGTTGAGACTGGAATGAGAAAGTTGCTAACAGAAATTGAGATTACCAAGAGACGTGTGAATGCACTAGAATTCAAAGTTCTTCCAGAACTATATCAAATCCGAAAATTCATTGAACAAAAACTTGAAGAGCAAGAGAGGGAAGAAATATTTCGATTGAAGAAAATTAAAGGTAAGAAGGGAAGAGAAAGTTCAGGAGATACGTAAAAGAGTTTTTTGTGTCGATGTGTGTGGAATAGATGAAGTGTTCTGAGTGCCATATTAAAATGGGATCGTCTAGGACTCCGGAAGTGGTGATAAACATAAAGAAAGAATTTGAAGAATATGTTTCTGTGTGCCCTAGATGTTTTAACATAGTCCAATCGAGTTTTATTGAAGAGGTTATAAAATTAGAGGAGATCGATAGAGAACTTCCCAAAGGAGAAATTGGAATGGTAATGGCGATTGGAATTGGATGGTTGATGGAATCACTAGTATTGAATAAAAATGAAATCGTGGGCATTTTTGAGCATATAATAGATGAAGGTAAAGATCCATGGATAATTTTAGAAAAACTATCGCGATCTAGTACTACAAATGTGAAAAAAAATGTCAATAAAGCTAGATTGCAACTTGAACAACTAATAAGATAATTTGGCTAGAGTGTAGGTAATGACTTTTATCTCTCCCGCAGATGGAGAGATATGGAATTTCAAATGTTTGTTCTTACTGTTCATTATTGCAGGGTCGATAGCATTAATTACTGCAGCAGGTTCATTCGTGGCTGAGAAAGGGAGAGAGTGGCACGCTCGAGTTGGAAAAATATATTCCTTTGCGACTGGCTAGAATAACATTTTGGACTAGAAAGGTATAACGATGGAAAAATTACTCCTCCGTAGCGTCAGGACAGGGATTCGAACCCTGGATCCCGTGAGGGAACACGCTTTCCAGGCGTGCGCCTTACCGCTCAGCCATCCTGACCCATTCAGAATATCCCTATGCAATGAATTAAAAACTTCCCATCTGTTTTTTGAAGGGAAACTAAGTTAATTTTTACCCGCAATGGCTTCAATTTCGATTTTTGCACCCCCAGGAAGTCGGCAAACTTCAAACGCACTTCTTGCAGGTGGGTCCGTATGGAAATATTCGGCGTAAGTGGCATTCATTTCTGCAAAATCGTCGATATTTTCGAGAAACACAGTTGTTTTCAATACGTCGGAAAGGTCCAATCCTTCTTCTGAGAGTATGTGTTTAATATTTTCAATGCATACTTGTGTCTGAATTTGGATTGAGTCAGATAGGTGGGAGGTTCCATCTGCAGTTTTGGCTATTTGTCCTGCAGTGAAAATGATATTTCCATGAGCAATTCCTTGGCTATATGCCCCAGCGGGTGCTGCGGCTTTTGATGAATTTATAACACGTCTCATGAATCAAAGGTTTACGCCGGAGGGAGATAAGTAGATCAGAATGAAAGTTCAAGTAAATTATATCACTATCTTTGGTCGATTGGGATATATTTTGAATCTAAGGGTCCCGTGTAGTTCGCTCGTGGTCGAATGAGTCTGTTTTCAGAGTATTGTTCTATAACATGGCCGACCCACCCTCCAATGCGGGAGAGAGCAAATATGGGAGTGTATAGATCAATAGGAATGCCCATTTGGTAATATGCAGATGCTGAATAGAAATCCACATTTGAGGCTAATCTTTTTTCTTGGTCCAGGTAATCCTCTATAGATACACTGTATTCATGCCAACGGCTGTCTCCAGCTGCAGTTCCTAATTCTTCCGACATAGCACCAAGAATTGTTGCGCGTGGATCTTTTGTTTTATAAACGCGGTGTCCGAACCCAGGGATTTTCTTCCCTTTTTCGAGCTGTTTTTTCACCCATGTGATAGGATCACTGTTACTTGCATCGATTTCTAACAGCATCATCATCACTCGTTGGTTTGCCCCACCGTGGAGTGGACCGGCAAGCGTTCCAATGGCGCTCGTGATGGCACTATGTATATCAGATAGTGTGCTGACAGTTACCCTTGCTGCAAATGTTGAGGCATTTATTCCGTGATCACAATGTAAAATTAAAGCAGTATCTAATGTGTTTGTTTTTGTTTCGTCGGGTTCGCTTGCGGTTAACATATATAAGAAGTTAGCAGCGTGGCTCAGGTCCTTTCGAGGGGGTATGATTTTTTCTCCATTTCGGGCCCGGTCGAACGCGGCTAAAATCGTGGGCATTTTTGCGGTTATGTGGATGCCTTGTTGTAGAACCAAGGTTGGGTCAATGGGAGATTCCACATTTGATTCATATCCAGATAGCATGGAGACTATAGTTCGGAGCGCGGCCATGGGGGTTTCATCTTGGTTGGCTAACTCTACAATAGTCTGTAGAACACCATCTGGCAATTCGCGGTTATTTTTGAGATTGTCAGAGAATTCTGTTAACGATTTTGAATCGGGTAAGGTTCCGTTCCAAAGTAAATATAACACCTCTTCAAAGCTTGATTTTTCTGCCAATTCTTCTATAGAATATCCTCTGTAAATCAAGATTCCTTTGATTCCGTCTATGTAACTCAAATCGGACTCGGTTACGACAACTCCCTCGAGTCCACGTTTAATGGGAGTATCAGGCATGTTGACTTCAGAGGCGTTCATCGGTGATAATCTAATGGTATATTGATTCTATCGTAATAAGGATCTGTCTTTCGTTATTCGACGTATATCGAGGTTCGAATCGACAAGGAACATTGTGTGAGGGGAATTATATTCTCGAAATAATCCTTTTGCTCTCTGAATTCTAAATTAGAATCAAATGGATCCTGGTGATGTTGAGTATGAGCCGGTAAGTGTCAAGTTGGTTTTGGCGGAAATGAAAGATACATCAGAATTGATAATAGATTTGGCGTATTCGGCTGTGTTACATGGGAGCGAAGAACTTGCAGAGGAAGTTCTAGAGCTAGAAGCCCACATGGATATTTTACAGCTCAGGGCGAGGATGGGTTTGTTATTAGCAGCTAGAACACCAGAAGATGCGGAGGCGTTGGCCCCGGTTCTTGGGGTCGTAGGAGCTGCAGAAAAAATTTCAAACGCTGCGGGTGAAATAGCTCACGCTGTTTTATCAGAAAGTGGAATTCCAGATGAGATCAAGGGTGCATTGCCAGACGCGATTGAAACTATCGCACGTGCAGAAGTGCACAAAAAATCTCCATTTTGTAATTCGTCTTTAGGAAAATTAAATCTAGAAACAGATACAGGAATTAGAATTATTGGTATACGAAGGAAGGGGAATTGGGTATACAATCCAGGTCCAAAAGAGAAACTTCGTGCAGATGATGTGATTCTTTTAAGAGGTCCAGAAGAACGTCTTGTGGAGGTGTATGAAAATGCAACTAAAACAGCTTATGAATTGCCTACATATACAGAACCAGATTTAGTTGATTTAGAGAGGGCAGTGGACTCGATTGTATTGATGAAAAATATGAGTGAACTTGCAGTAGATCTAGCATACGGGGCGGTCTTGTTTAACTCAGAAGATGTAGCAGAGGAAGTGTTTGAACTAGAAGCTGAAGTTGATGCGTTGCAATCTAGATTCGAAGCTTGGACTCTTCGGGCCGCAGCTAGTGTTAAAGATCCAATCCGCCTTAGAGGGTTGGTGCATCTTGCACGTGCCACCGAAGAAATTTCAGATGCCGCGTTGGAGATAGCAGATGGAGTATTGAGAGGTTTAGCTGCGCACCCAGTAGTGGCAGAAGCCGTTCAGGTTTCCGATGAAATTATTGTCAGAATTACATTAGAACCTGGTTGTGATTTGAATGGAAAAACACTAGGAGAATGTGAACTGTCATCTGAAACGGGGATGCGGGTTTTAGCTATTCGTCGTGCTAATAATTCAGAGTGGCTTTTGTCGCCGAATTCTGGAACGGGGCTTGAAGAAGGAGATGTGTTGGTCGCAAAAGGAACTCGATTAGGTGCAGAAAGAATTGTTGCATTAGTTTCTTGAATTCTGTATAGATTCGTTTTTTATGGATTTGAGTAGAGATCTAATGCCTAGAATGAAAACAATTAAAATAGCAATGCAAAAGGCAAGAACTAGTGACAATAGAAAGAAAAGTGTAGGATTTCCCCTTGTGTCTAAATTAGGCCCCATTATTTCATTGATTCGATAGAAATATGCAAATCCAGAAATCAAGATCCCGATGGTTAGACCGATGGGGAGATTCCTACGGAGTTCGATGAGTTCTATAAACCTTTTTTTTGTGTGCTTGGTGTTTTTAGATTGTTTTTGCACAGGGGTAAGATGTAGTTCCCCCGGAAAATATCTTTTCGTTTGAGAAGTGGACTGTTGGAATGGTTAAATCTCAGGGTGGGACATTGAATCGAATCCGCCTCGAATTAATGGTTTTGCGAGATGTCTTCTTGCACAGGGGGGGACTTCATACCAACCTATATGTATAGCTCTAGGGTAATGTACGTGGAGTTTGTGAGAACTTTTTGTCCCACAGTTTCGGCATCTATATCCCTGAGATCTTCCGGAGCTTTCCATTCGGTCGTTGCAAATAGTGCAGATTGGATTTTCGGTTTTAGTAGTGACTAAGTTTCTGACAGCAAATTTTTCAAGTTTGAGAGTTCCATTGGTTACTTCACCGCATGCAGTGAGTTCATCACCGCAATCGAGGTTTCGTACATAGTTACGGAATTGCTTTGTTGGTTCGAACGCAGAACATAATATTTCCTTAGATTCTCCTTGTAGTTTAAAGAAGACATGACCTCCCTCTATCGTATAGGGTTTTGAAGAAACTATTCCATCTACAGAATAGGAGTGCCCTTCTTCTAGAAACCCTATCTGTCCTGGTTGAATGTGGGCATCGGTTCCTTGATTGGTGGTAAATACTGTACCGCAGGTAGGAGGTTCAGATTTTATTTTTTTTGCCATTTCTTCAACGGCATAGGGGGTTTCTCCACGAATTCCATACAAAACGGGGCAGGGTGTTCGAGGGACGCAGACTGGATAGTCTCCGTTTTTATCGAAGCTATCCCATACGGATGGATAAAATTCGTTTGAGGCTTCAAAAACGGAATTGGGATCTACGGTTCGTTTGGTTCCCCAGAGAGTTTTGTCTCGGTAAGTTATGTATTCATAAGTCCACTCATTCAGCGCGTTGTGTGCCCCGATTGCAGCTAATGCGCCGATGAGACCCCTCCCTCCGTTCCAGCTAGAACTTAAGTAGCCATTCTCTTCAATTAAATCTACTGCTGTTTCTTTTTCATGGAGGCTCCTGATGGCATTAAGGCTAAATTCAGAAATGGTTTTCGGAATAGCATCAAAGGTACTTGGTGCCACTACCAGGCCTGGTTGAGCATGGGGATCTGAAAGTTCCGCTAGTTCATTTATAATATCAACTGCTGTTTCAAATGCAGTGGTGGTGGCGCAGGTTGTAGAGATAGCAACCGCAGCGTTTCCCCTAGTTTTGTGTATTACCCCGGGGTTTAATCTTATGAGCATTAATTTTGCAGATTCGTCTTGTAACTGTTGTGCGATTTGAAATGCAACATAAGTGGTGCACATTCCATGATCCCTAGAATCGGTGTCATCAACGCCTAAGATGGTCATTAATCCTTACTTTGTTTGGAGAAGAATAACCCTTCTTTTGGAATATTACTACATATGCAGCTATACACAACAGCTATATCTAATTACAGTCCTAGGACATACCGTAGCATACATGTCCCGAGATGTATTAATTGACAACATAATTTCCATGCTTTTGGATGCAGGTTTTATTGTTAGTGAGAGGTGTGTTATTCGGCCAAAAAGCTTTGATATTGCTGCTAGAAGGGAGGAGCAAATATTCTTGATAAAGGTACTTGGAAACGTTGATGCGTTCAACCGAGATACAGGAATGGCGATGCAAGATCTTGGAATTCATTTGAGTGCGAAACCTCTTGTGATATCACTCCATACTAGGGACAAAAAATTGGAACCGGGGGTGGTATACTTGAGACATGGAGTCCCAGTTATCAGTCCAGATACAGCGTACGACTTATTCGTGGAAGAAATTCCACCGTTGATATATGCAGCTCCAGGGGGACTGTATGTGCCTATTGATGGGGACTATTTATCCAAAGTACGAGGGGAATTGAAATGGAGTCTTGGAAAGCTTGCAATGATTTTGGGCGTATCACGACGAACGGTTTCAAAATATGAGAGTGGGATGGATGCAAGTATCGAAGTTGCCATTCGACTAGAAGAATTGTTTGGATCTAGAGTTACTATTCCAATAGATATTTTTAATCAAGATTCTGCTGAGACGGGCGTAGATTCTTTAGAAAATAAACAAGAAACTGCTCGATATGGAGATGAGATGATAGACGCATTGACTAGATTTGGATTCATAGTCCACCCGACGGATCGTGCTCCGTTCCAAACGGTAAGTGAACATTCTAGTGATGCAAATAGAGTTTTAATAACAGGGTATTCTCAGCTCACTAAAACGGCTATTAAACGTGCGAAAATTATGGGTTCTATTGGGTATGTAACGAAGACTCAATCTATTTATTTTGTAGATAGCAACGTGAAGCAAAAGTATGTTGAAGAAACTATACTGATAGGGAAGAATGAAATCGATGCTCTTGATGGTCCAGAGGCATTTAACGAGTTGCTCCGAGAAAAGATGTAACTGAGATCTATTGGGAACGGAGTATGTTGGCATGTTTAATTAAAGATTCGGAGAAGGGGGATAGTGTGAATCCAAATTCTTTGTGTGCACGACCATTGGAGATATCAAATTGGAATAGTGGGTTTTTGGCGGGGTCAGAGATCAGATTTCCATTTAGCACGGAATTTACTTCTGCTGCTATTTCGGATATGGAAAGAAGATGCCCCCCCGTATTATAGACATTAGAAGATAGAGTTTTTGCCAAAGTTATTTTGGTAAATAAATCTACAACATCATCTACATATATGAGACCGAATGTAGAGTCGGGATGCATGGGAACATGGGTAGTTTTGCCGTTGATAGCATCCTCAATGAAACTACAGGCCCAAGGTACTCCAGTGGTCCTTCCAGGTCCAAAAATAAAACTGGGTCGGATGGCACATACATCTAATGATTCGCGAGAAGCATACAGGAGAGCCTGGTATTCATTGAAATGTTTGAGGGCGTTATAATAAGATCCATCAAAAGAGGAATAGGGAGAATAGGGTCGAGGATATTCTTCAGTTACAACAAGTCCTGGTTCATAATCGATGGAACTGTACACCCCAAGTGTACTTGCCCATATGACGCGAGAGACATCTGCAGCTACAGATGCGCGAAAGACATTGTCCATACCAAGTATATTGACACGTAAAGTTCGGTTGAGATCTTGAAGGCATGCATTTCTTCCCACGAGATATGCGAGGTTGATAACTCTGTCGGGTTCGAATCTCTGGATGGTTTCAGAGACGTCGGTGAAATTTGATACATCTCCTTGTACCATGGTTGCACCAGGTAAATCTGGTGTGAGTTCCATGTTAAGATCCATGCAGACTATAGATTCACCTTCGTGGAGCAAGTGGGGGGCGAGGTTTCTTCCTACTAATCCCGATGAACCGATGATTAGAGTGGCCATTAGAAGGTATAAGATCTGATAGATATTAAAAAGGGGTGCAAGATATTATTAAAATATAATAGCTATGCGTGTAGCATGAAAAAGTGGGACAGATAATGCAGTATGAAAAGTAGTGCTATGATTCTTAGAATGATTTTTTCTTTAGATAGTTCAGAGAGGGAAGTATCAATTATTTTGGCAATGGTCGGTGTTAGATTTTCTTTGGCTTTGTTTAACAAGTGAGAGTAAGAATGGGCAGACCATTTTTGCATTTGTTCGTCTAACCGGTGTTGTAAATAGGATTGGTCGATGGATCCAGATTGAATTTTTGACAGGCAATCTTGACAAACTACAAGTAGATTATTAGCCTCGTGCGGGTGAGAGGGACCAATTGGTATTAATTGGTGAACATGGGGGCTGTCTAACCAAGTGAAACACCATTCACAATGTTGTTTTGCCCTTTCAAAATACAACCTATTGTTGAGATCGGTGGGAGAGATAGGTGAGTGGTTTTTAGCAGAGGTGGTGACGTTGAAAAAATCGCCTCCTTTGTATGTTTCATCATCAGTTCCCCAATGGATTTTTTTATTAAGTTTCTTTAATTTTGGAACATGTTTTGCACAATGAATATATGCTTCTTGGATATCGACTACGACCCAACGTTCGGGTTTTTTTCCATTTTTAGTCTGTACATTAGAAAAGGCTTCAGAGGGTAAATTGAAATTTTTTCGTACATATTGGTTTTCCTGAATACTAGCCCGGCCATTTACATGGAGACCGACTGTGCTACCGAAAAAATCAACAAAAATCATGCCAATATGAGGATTTTCAAGAATATTTCCCAAACTAGCGTGAACCCCGTTTCCACGATATTCAGGATATGCTATAGTTTTAGAATCTATAATACGCACGAAACCAATGGGACCGGCGCGAAAGGAACAATCAGATTCTCCATTCGCGTCGGATGTTGCGATGAAAACCATTTCTTGTGCAGAGAGTAGTTTTTTCATTCTATCGTTGAGATGGTCTAGCATCTGAGTTTCGTAGAACGAATTTGCACGGGCAGTGTCGCCATATTCTTTTTGAAGAAGGTGCTCACCGACAGAACCGGGTTTATTGGAAGTGGTTGTCTCTTTTGGTTGCATGATTCAATCAAATATCGCGTTTTGATAAAGTATTTTTTTAATAGATTCGGAAGTATATATAAATTATTTTTGGAGTTTGTAAAAGAGAAGTGAATTTGGAAAACTAGAAAAATCGATATTCATATTTAGGTACATAAGTTAGGGAAGGTATGGAAGTTTCACATACATGCCTTTGGGTTTCGGACTTAGAAGCTACGAAGGCATTTTATATTGATGCCATGGGATTGCACCACACTTGGGATTTTGTGGGAGGAGATGGGACAACTAGTTATTACGTTGCAGGAGATGGTGGTGTTGAAATCCAATTTAAATATAATGAGGAAGTAGGAGGTAAGACTCCAGGAGGGATTGATCACCTAGCGATTGTAATAGACAACGTGGATGAAAAATTCAAAGATATGGTTGATAAAACAGGGTGTAAAGTTGTTAGATCGGTATTCCAAAATGATACCATCAAGACAAGAGTTGCATTCATCGAAGATCCTGACGGATATGTAGTTGAACTATTACAACATTTGGACTAATTCGACTTCAGGTGACAGTTTTTAGGAACAGCGGTTTTTATCAGTGGGTAGCTTGTTCGGCTAAGATCAATAACAACATCAATAACACCCCTAGGAGCATACTTGCTAAATTATATAGATTACTCTTAAATCGTTCCTCCCGGAGTAAGTCAGGTAAGAGACATGCTGCTGCTATGTATACGAAATTACCAATTCCTATTGCAAAGAGAATTGCTTGCAAACCCGGCACATAGTTGATTAAGAAGAGTGAAACAATAACCCCAGTTACAGTCGCCAATCCTGTGGCAGCATTTACCATCAAAGCCTGTACTTTGGACAGACCAGAATTTATTAAAATGCCATAATCTGCCAGTTCCAATGGAATTTCATGCATAATTGTTGCAATGGTTATGGCAATCCCCGAGGGGATTGAAACCATATAAACACTCCCAATAATAAGACCATCTAGAAGGTTGTGAACACCGTCACCCACACTAATTAAAAATGCACTCGCTTTAATCGGTTCTTCCTCTTTAGCTCCTTTTTCTTTCGCCGCGTCTAATCGATCTGCAGGATGTGTATGGGTATGTCCGATTAAATTCTCAAGTATAAACATGGTGACAAATCCAAATATAATCAACATTGCTGAGTTTACAGTAAAGGATCCTTGTGTCTCTAACAAATGAGGCAATAGATGTAAGAAAGATCCACCTATCAATGTCCCAATTGCAAAGCTAACAATGCGTGGGAGGTAACGGCCAAAGATATCTTCAAACGGAAACCATATGAGTCCGGCAAAGGCTACCCCGCCCACGAGAATAGCACTCACAATAGCATAAAGTGCTACATTAGTTGGTACAGTAGACCCCCCACTTGCATTAGACTCCCCACTTGCTCCTGTGACTGGAATCCCCGCTGCATGGTCGTCGTGGTCGTCGTGAGCTTCTGACCCATGATCACCATGATGCCCCGCTGCATGATCATCGTGATCGTCGTGATCTTCTGCTGCATGGTCGTCGTGGTCGTCGTGGTCGTCGTGATCTTCTGCTGCATGGTCGTCGTGGTCGTCGTGGTCGTGATCGAACGACCCGTATATGTCCGCACTAGCTACTACGAATAATCCTACTATTAATAAAAAGGATAGGATAATTGCAAAATTTTTATTTGATTCCATATTCGTGGATGCTTTTAAAACACAAATTATATATAAAGCTAATGATTACCATTATCATTAATGAAAAGGGGTAGGAACACTTGGCAGAAAAAAAGGGTCGCAGAAGTCATAGATGGGTTCGATCACTCGTTCCGAGTCGAAGAGGTTCACGGAAGGGTGAAAGATGAAGGAATTGGCATTGCAACTATCTATCGATATTTGTCCGCTTTACGAAAAGAGCGACAAATTAATTACTTTATGTGCGATGGCCGTGCCTTATACTCGAAGAACAAGATACAACATACCCATTTCAATTGTTTGGAGTGTCAAAGTAGTAAACATATACAAGAAGTCGAACTGCCATTAGGAAAAATTACAGGGGGAAAGGTAGAAAGTTTCCAACTGGAGATCAGAGGTATTTGTAAAAATTGTTTGTCTACTGCTTCTTCTGAGTAATAAATAAAGTCGGTCCATTTATATAGACCTGCAATCAACTAATTTTGATATGAGTAATCAGTTAAGAGGGAGACCTATGATTATTTTGGGCGAAGGTGCCCAGAGAGTTAGAGACAGAGATGCACAATCATACAATATTAGAGCCGCTCGTGCAGTGGCAAATGCCGTTCGTTCTACACTTGGACCGAAGGGCATGGATAAAATGTTAGTTGACAATATGGGAGATGTTACAATCACAAATGATGGAGTCACTATTCTCAAAGAGATGAACATAGAACATCCAACAGCAGAAATGGTTGTAGAAGTTGCACAGACCCAAGAGGATGAAGCGGGTGATGGAACAACAACTGCAGTTGCATTGACAGGAGAACTATTGAAGAATGCAGAAGAATTACTTGAACAGGATATTCATGCCACCGCGATTATAAGGGGATATAACTTAGCTAATGAGAAGGTAAAAGAAGAATTAGAGGTAGTAAGTAATACAATTGATGTCGAGGATTTATCTTTATTGCAGAAAGTAGCGGAAACGAGTATGACTGGAAAAGGAACAGAAGTGCACAAAGTGATGCTAGCAAAAATGGTTGTTGAAGCTGTTAAAAAAGTGTCTTATGAAGATGAAGGCGAGATTTGTGTTGATTTGGATTTTCTGAATATTGAGACTCAATCGGGAGAGTCGACATTGGAATCTGAGTTATTTAATGGGGCTGTGATTGATAAGGAGGCTACACATGACAATATGCCATCTGAGATGAAGGATGCAAATATCCTTCTTTTAATGGAAGCAATTGAGATTAAAGAAACCGAAGTTGATGCAAAAATCAATATAACAGATGCAACACAATTGCGCCATGTATTGGATCAAGAGGAAGAAGAGATCAGAAATCAGGTTCAAAAGATAATTGATTCTGGTGCAAATGTTATATTTTGTCAAAAAGCCATAGATGAAGTTGCTCGCCATTACCTAGCAAAGGCAGGTATTCTTGCAGTACGCCGGATGAAAAAAAGTGATATGCATTTCTTAAAGCACTTGCTTGACACAACGATTGTATCAGACATTGATGATTTGTCTAGTGATGATTTATCGAAGGGGAAAGTCAGTCGTGATGATGATGACAAATTGTTCTATGTAGAAAGTGCTAATCAAGATGGTTTTGGAGTGACGCTATTGTTGAGAGGATCAACGGAACATGTTGTTGATGAACTAGAGCGCAGTGTGGGTGATGCCATTGATGTAGTTTCTCAAACTGTCACAGATGGGCAGGTTTTGGCAGGAGGCGGTGCTGTAGAAATAGAAATAGCCTCACGACTTCGGTCTTATGCAGAAAGTGTTAGTGGGAGAGAACAACTTGCTATCGAAGCATTTGCAAACAGTTTGGAGTTGATTCCAAGAGTACTTGCAGAAAATGCCGGACTAGATCCGATAGATGTATTAGTAGATCTTCGGGCGGCCCATGAAGAAGGAAACCAAAAAGCGGGTCTGAATGTTTTTACAGGGAATGTTGTAAACACATTTGATGCTGGAGTCATAGAACCCACACATGCGAAAAGGCAGGCTGTGAGTTCTGCGACAGAAGCTTCTAACCTCATTTTAAAGATTGATGATATAATTGCCGCAGGGGATTTAGGTAAATCTAGTGGAGATATGGGCGAGATGATGCCCGGAATGATGTGAGTTCTAGAAATTAGAATAAAATAAATAGTCGAATAAGTTTTTTAATTGACTTGTATATCAGTTCCAATTTGGACTAGATATTCTAAATCAAATCCTTTTTCATTGAAATTTTCAATTGCTCCCTCGTTTCGGTCCACAACCACAATGAGACGAGTGACGTGCGCACCAATATTAGTTTCTATGAAGTTGATAGAATCTAGCATTGTAGATCCAGTCGTGGTGACATCTTCAATAAGTGCTACAGATTGATCTTTTTTGAGAGTCCCTTCCACTCTGGACTGGGTCCCGTGTCCTTTGATATGTTTTCGAATGAAGGCTGCAGGTATACCGGTACGGAGTGATACTGCAGTTACTAGAGGTACAGCTCCTAGTTCAGGTCCAGCAATAACATCAAGTTCGGATCCAGATAGCATTTCTGCAATGGCATCTGCTATTGGCCCGAGAACCTCTGGTTGTGTCTCGAATAGGTATTTGTCAATGTAATAGGAGGATTCCACTCCACTCGCTAATTTGAATTTGCCGTGTTTTATCGCGCCAGAGTTTTGGATTAGATCAGATATTGTAGGCATCACATCCAAAAGCTCACGGTGTAAAAAAAGTGTTTCTGCTTTCGTTGGGGATTACCAGGGTACTTTTTTGATGCCAAGCAGATACCCTATAATATTTATTGACAGGTGTAAGAAAGGAGTGAGGATGAATATCGTTATGAGAATGGGCAGAGTTAACGTTTCAAAAAACCAGTTTGGGGAAATAAACAGGAGCAATAGTAGAGATCCAACTACAAAATCTAGTTGGTCTAATAGAGGGATTGAAGTTCCTCGTGATATGCCTAATGACCTTTTTAGAAAAGATGCCATCGCATCCCCTAATAAAGACCC
>DASO01000008.1:0-52618 GCA_002503845.1 Euryarchaeota archaeon UBA24
TCCACCAGAAGACCTAGATACAAGCCACGGTAGAATATATCCGAAAGGAGATCCCGATGCAGGAATTGAAATAACAGACGTGTTCACTGCAGCCATTTACGAATCAGGATACTTCCTAAAACGGGGTGGAGAAATCATTGGAAAAGACACCTGGGTTATTGAAGCTGGAGATCCTCAACCCGGTAAACCAGGTCGTGTGAACTCATTCTATTCAGAAGGGGCAGTTAGTGCAAGTGTCCGTGTCAATCTCCACACTGGAGAGGTCAAAGTGGACCAAATAGTTGGGGTCTTCGATGTTGGAAAAGCTATCAACCCAAAACTAGTCGATGAACAAATTATTGGGGCAATTAGCATGGGACTCGCAGGAGTTTTATATGAAGGAATGGTTTACGACGAAAAATCAGGAAGAACCATCAATGCAAATTATTCCGATTATAAAATCCCAACGATTCATGAACACCCGGTGGTAGTTCCAATTTTCTTAGAAGAAGGCCATCCTCAAGGTCCATACGGGGCAAAAGGTATCGGAGAATCCCCCACAGTCGCTGTAATCCCTGCAGTCGCAAACGCGATTAGAGATGCAACAGGGCATCGATTTAAAGAGTTGCCTATAACTCCTGAAGATATCTATTTAAAAATCTCTGAGACTGAATAATTAATAAATTAAAAATTGCCTTTCTCGTAATTGTCTCCACTGACGAAGTTGACTAGCCCATCCGGTTTGTTATCCGGAATCCTTCTAGCCACTTCTTCTAATTCTGGTCCAGGTTCTCGATGCAATCTACAGGTAATACACCGAATTCCATTTACGCCACCCATCTTTATTTGCGATGTCTCCACTTCAATTACATCTACTCCTCTTTTTTCTAGTTCCTTATTAGTTTTCGGTGTTTCTACCCCTTGAATTAATTTACCAGGTTCTAGTAGCATACCATTGCATGGGAGCAAATGCTGTTCTTCTGGTGGAACTTCAATCATCTCAATACCATGATCTGCAAGCCACTTGTAAACTCCAAAGTCTAGTTGAGGTGGGTACACAACTGCAAGACCCACATCAACAATATTCAATACACCATCCATATGGAATGCACCACTCGATTGCATCGTGGCATGAATCGAAGAGCTACTTCCCATCACAATTTCTCTTAGGCCTGCCGCTTTGAATTGTGGTAGTGCCTGTTCCAATCCTTCACGATTACACGCCCTACCAAATCCTCCTACAACCACTCCTTCTGCAACCCATGGCCATGCGGGTTCTAATATCCCCTTACCTGTGATTTGCAACGAGATTGGGCACCCAATATCTGTGAAGAACTTTTGTGTATGCCGATTCAAACCCCTCAGGTATGCCCCTTGACCATATCTTCTAAGTATCACACCATTTCTCAACACTGTACCCAGAAGTGCTCCAACGAACATCTTTCTAAGCGGTCCGTATGCTCCCCATGGATCCTCATATTCCATAAATCTAACTTTCACCCCTTCTTCTTCCAACGTCCTTGCATAATCTTCCTGCTGCCCCCGCAAAGCTGGTAGATCTGCCTCTCCATATGTCATCATAAAATATTCTTGATTCCGTTTATCTAGGAATATCTCGTGGTTTTCATGATCAGTCGCCATGACTAGGGCGACTTCTTTCAATTGACCAATCCCTTGATCTCCCCATTTCCTACCCCAAATCTTCTCCATTTCGTCTAAATAATCTATATCGTGAATTACCGCCGGATCTGGTGGCATTCCTCCAACATAATCTGGAAAGTCCGACATTTTAAATTTTCTACCAGCAATAGTGTATTCTTTTTCATTTTTTTCACTCATGTTAGTCAATCTCACTATACCTGAAACCCCGCTATGTGTAAAACCTGTCTACTCCTGACGCTTATCTTTCCACGTGGCCTACTGATTTCCACGGTCTGTTTGCAAGTACTATTTTCTCCAAACCTGTTCTTTTAATAACGGCATCTGCCGCATCAGCAGCCTGTTCATACAAATCAGGATAATTCACTGAAATCCCATCCACTACTCTATCCTTCATGATCACCTTCCCATTACAAATAACTGTATCAACTTCAAATCCCTGGGCCTGATATACGATTGCAGAAACTACATTCCTAATTGGTTGGAAATGTGTATAATCTAGTCCTAAAAGAACTATGTCTGCTTTTTTTCCGGGTTCAATGGACCCCAAATTTTTTTCTTGTCCTATTGCCCGGGCCCCATCTATGGTTGCCATCTCGAGTGCCTTTTCCGGAGTCATGATAGTCGAATCCGAGTGAACTCCTTTATGGAGTGACGCAACATATCGCATATCGTTTATCATATTGACTGTATCGCTGCAACTCGCATTATCGGTTCCAATCCCCACTGTGACTCCATAATTGAGCATAGTTGGTATGGGTGCAGTGCCCGACCCCAACATCAAATTTGAAATGCAATTGTGCGCTACTCGCGCATCCGTTTGTTGCATCAGTCGTATATCCGATTCACTCAAGTGAACACAATGGCCAAATAAGGCCCTTTCCCCTAAGCATCCAATGACATTCATATATTCTGTCATTGAAAAATGCCCACCCCCCAATGCCAATTCCTCATGATACGTCTCTGAAACGTGGGTGGTTGTCATCACGTCATGTTCTTCTGCAATGGCATAACATGCTTGTAGCCCATCTGTAGTTGTACATCGTGGAGATAATGGACCCGGCCAAATACTTTGTCTACCCTCTGCTGACCCGTTCCATTTCTTTATAAGATCTTCAATATTTTTAATAGACCCATCTGTATCATCTAGATCCGTGCTTGCACGTTTTACACCTGGGGCAGCATCTCGATATAATTTAACAAAGTCAGACAACGCAGATTCCATGTTTTCATCGATAAAAGATTGACAATATATGTTTCTCATTCCTGCCTGATCATACACTTCTAATTTTGATTTTACAATATCATCTGCATAACCCGATCCACCCCCTATCGCATTTTCCACAAATGTAGTTGTTCCCGATTCAATTGATTCTAAACAGTACAATGCAGAAGCAATTGCATGCTCCTCTGCGTTCATTTCTGCCCGGGCAGGTTTAGTCACATTAAATAACCAATCATAAAGAGCCCTATCTGTCTGTCCGCCCCCTCTTAAAAGAATATCTGCAACATGTGTGTGGGTATTTATCAATCCTGGTATTACTGCATGCTTTTCTGCACTAATAACCACGTCCGCATCGTGACTTGATTTAATATCCTCTGATTGGCCCACGTCAATGATCTGTTCACCTTCAATTGCAATTGCTCCATTTTCAATAACGGATCTGTCCGAATCCATCGTAATCACGACACCATCGGTAATCAATATATCTGCCATATTGAATTCCTGTTCCTCTTACAAAAAGATCTTTTCGCAAAACCGTCGTACCGCAAACGTCATTATAGTCAAAGAGGTAATTTACCGTGGAAAACACCAATCATGAGGGATTTTACCTATATTTGTCCAGAAACTATTGATGAAGTCTGTCAGTTGCTATCCGAGCAGGAAAATGCATTTCTAATTGCAGGTGGCCAGAGCCTTCTACCACTTTTGCGCCTTAGAGCAGCAGACCTTTCTTGTCTTATTGATATCAATGGACTAAAAAATGCCAATTACATAACCTTTGAAAACCAACAAGTAAAAGTTGGACCAACTGCGCGACACGCAGAAGTCGCCGAATCTGAAACTGTAAAGAATCATTGTCTCGTTCTATCTCAAGTAGCATCCCATATTGGAGATGTACAAGTTAGAAACCGGGGTACTATTTGTGGATCTGTTGCCAATGCAGATCCTGCAGGGGACCCTCCTGTCCTATCTGCTCTTCTAGATGTTGAAATCCAAGCTACATCTGTTCGCGGCGAAACCATTTATTCCGGAAGCGATTTCTTCCAGGGTTTTTACGCCACCAATCTAGAGGAAGATGAGTTCATAACCGAAGTTCGATTCCCCAAGATTTCTTCCCCGACGGGGGTGGGATATGAAAAATGGGAGCCGAGCGAAGGCGCCTACCCCGTAGCCACTGTTGGTGCACTAATAACCCTGGAAGGCGACCTCATCTCTCAAGCAAAAATAGTAACTGGTGCAATTGAACCCGGGCCAACCTTTTCTGAGGATGCAGCAAACATTCTCCTCGGACAAAAACCCACAACTGAACTCATCACAGAAGCTGCCATATCTATTGGCGAAAATTCAGACCCAATTGAAGACGCAGAAGGGTCTATTCTATTCAAACAAGAATTAATGAAAACTTTATCCAAACGTGCAATTACCACTGCGGTAGATTGTGCCCAAGGAGGTGCTTAAAAATGTCTAATGCAAACCAAGAACCACAATCAGAGTTAATAGTAACCATAACTGTAAATGGATCCAAAACGGGTGAAATCATCCCTGCAAGAACTCTATTATCAGAATATGTTCGAGAGCATCTATATCTTACTGGAACTCATCGCGGTTGTGAAACTGCAAAATGCGGTGCATGCACCGTTTTACTTGATGGAAAAGCAGTAAAATCTTGCAACGTACTAGCGGCGCAGGCTAATGGCAGAAACGTAACCACGGTTGAAGGTTTAGATGACCACGGAAAACTCAGCCCAGTCCAACAATCTTTCTGGGACAATCATGGTATGCAATGTGGTTACTGCACGCCAGGTTTCGTTATCGCCTCAACTGCATTACTAAATGAAAACCCTAACCCCACCATAGACGAAATCCGATTCGGTTTAGCTGGAAATATCTGTAGATGCACCGGATATACTAAAATTATAGAAAGTGTCCAGGACGCGGCACACCGAATAAACAAGGGATCCTGATGAGCAAAGCCCAACTCAAATCGCCCAAGCAAGTTGCTTCTACCAGCGCTGTAGTAGGTGCGCGAATTAATACCAAAATTGGAAGAAAACTTGTAACTGGTACTGGCAGATTTTTAGATGATATAGTACTTCCTGGAATGCTTCACGCACGGTTTGTTCGCAGTCCCCATGCCCATGCTAGAATTTTAAATATTGATACTTCTAAAGCCATGGATATTCCTGGTGTAGAACTAGTCTGGACTGCCGAGGATATTGATCCTTATGTACTCCCATTTAGCCATCCTGAAAACGCGAAACATCTAGGTTTTGTGGATGAAGAGGTACTTGCCTCCGATAGAGTTCGATATGTTGGGGATGAAGTAGCGATTGTGTTGGCAAAAGATAGAAACACCGCGATAGAAGCAGCAGACTCGGTCGAGATCGAATATGAAAAATTACCCGCTGTAATCGACGCGGAATCGGCCTTACTTGATAGTGCCACTATCATCCACCCGCACCTATCTTCCGACCCAAAAAATCCGATAAATGGAAATCTAATCTATGCTGGAAAAACCGTTGGAGGTGATACTAAAACTGCCCTCTCTAATGCAGACGTAGTTGTGGAAGCAACCTTTACAAATAATAAAACGAATCCGTCTCCTCTCGAACCTCATGGTTGTATAGCAGATTGGAATAATGGAAGTCAAAAACTAACCCTTTGGGCATCTACCCAGGTTCCCCACCGATTACCCGAACTTATAGCCACTGCAGTTGTGGACCTAGACCCCACGAATATAATCTGTAAAATCTCAGATGTTGGAGGGGGATTTGGAGCAAAAGTTGGTAGATATTCTCATCACGTTGCAACATGCGTTCTTTCTATGTACACTGGAAAACCTGTTAAAATGTTTTTAGATCGAATTGAAGAAATGCAAGCTGGACGTGGGCGTTACGACGAAACCATGAATGGAAGATTGGCCCTTTCAAAAGAAGGGAAAATGTTGGCGCTTGATATAGATATGCTCCAAAACACTGGAGCTTATGCAAACTATGGGGCTGTGATTGCCAAATCTTCAGCACTCACTTGTGGAGGCCCTTATCTCATACCCAACCAAGAAATTCGGTATAAATTAGTTTACACAAATATAATGCCTGGGACTGCAGTACGCGGATTTGGAAATCCCCAATTTATGTATGCAATTGAACAGCTCATAGACCTCGCTGCAGAGGAGCTAGGTATGGATGCATTTGATTTACGCCTACTTAATGTGCCCAAAATATCCGATCTCCCTTTGCGAACTGCAACACGATTAAAACTCCGGGATATGGATGTATATGGATGCCTCACTCAACTCCGAGAACGTATTGATTGGGATTCAAATCGCGGTGGCCATCGAACAAAAGATGGTAAACTCCGCGGAGTGGGAATGGGGACTGTTATGCAACGCAACGGGAACAAAAGTGCAAAAGGAGCAGATTACTCCGGAGCAATTGTTCGCATGGACCGTTTTGGATCTGTCACTGTTTTTTCAGGAACATCTAGTATTGGTACTGGGACCACCACTGGTATTGTTCAAATGGTATCTGACACTCTGGGCGTCTCCGTGGACCGTGTGGATATAGTCATTGGAGATACTGATATAACTCCCGAAGATATGGGGGTTTGGGGGGACCGTTCCTCTGTTTTCGCAGGAACTGCCGCAACCATGGCTGCACAAAACCTCAAAGCTAAAATCATTCGACTAGCTGCTCATCTGCTAAATATTTCTGAATCGAATGTAATCATCTCCAACGACCGAATCTTCGAATCCAATAAACCAGAAAATGGGATGTCAATTGAAGAGTTTGCAAATCTTGCTACATATGGTGACCAAACCAACCGCCCCTCCGATTTACAAGGTGGAGTTTCCCTTGTTGGCGAAGCACGATTTGAAACCCAAGAAGGTGAATTTATGGATGAATATGGTACTGGGAGTGTATCTCATGTTTATACCTTCTCTTCCGCAGCCGTTGTTGTAGATGTTGACCTATCCACTGGGGAAATCGATATAGTTGATATCGCAGTTGCAGAAGATGCCGGGACTATAATCAATCCAAAACTAGCCTCTGGACAAGTCCAAGGGGCCGTAATCCAAGCCCTTGGAGAGGTCCTTCTTGAGGGGTATCAGTATGAATCTGATGGCTCACTTGCAACTGGAACTTTACTTGACTATCATTTACCAACCGTTGCAGACATGCCTTTGCTACCTGAAGATTCAATTATCCACGTAGAAACTCCTGACCCAACCACTTCATTTGGACAAAAAGGATTGGGAGAATGCGCGACTGTAACTATCTTTCCTGCTGTAGCAAACGCCGTTGCAGATGCGACCGGAATTCGCTTCCCAACGCTACCTCTGTCCCCTTCTAGAGTCTTACCAGCTCTAGTTGAAGCAGGCCTGCGCGAATTATAATCTTTAACCAACTATCTTTAGTACTCGAATTCAATCATAGTCGAATCTTCTCTACAACGTTCTAGTGCATGTTTTGCTGCCATCCCCGCATCTTGGGCCAATCTCCCCCATCCAACCCCAACTTTTAGTTCTACACCCACTTCTTGCTGAACATGATTAATGGCTTTCTCATATTCTTTCTCTCCCAACTCCGAACATACTGTAATAACATTGTCACCCCCTACAAAAAATGACAAAGAGCTATATTCCTTGCGCATATATCGCATCAATTCCGCATACCCATGTTCTATTTCAATAAATGCATCAAATTCATTCAATTTATCAGTATACTTTCCAGTTGCATCATTCACGTCAAAGTGCGCTATTTGAAGATCTTTCTCTGTCCGTTTTTCTTCCTCTATAGGTTCTCCCTCTAAAATCTGCACACGGCTACTATCTTGGGCACTACCTGTCACTTGTAATTGAGAAGTTGCTTTCCCGAGGGCCTTTGCGGGATCTTTGTCACTCGCTATACTCAGACTAACTGTTACGGGATATCGATTCCCAATCGATTCTTGGATCAATGCGTGATATTCTCTATCGATTCCATTCGTTACGGCAATCATGTTGTCAAACCTTGAGAAAAAAACATATCCCTTTTTCATGCCAAACAATTGCGAAAAGTCTGCATATAATCTTGACTGAAGTGTCTGTAGATCCACTTCTCTTCTAGGTTTTGGAGTCACCGTCCACGGTCCATAATTATCTATCTGTATCAATGTCAATTGAGCATTTGTCACTATACTTTCTCATTGTGCGTGAGGTATATTATCGGCTTTGTTTTTAATCGATTCCTCTG
This sequence comes from Euryarchaeota archaeon UBA24, assembly GCA_002503845.1. Classification (GTDB taxonomy): domain Archaea; phylum Halobacteriota; class Halobacteria; order Halobacteriales; family Hikarchaeaceae; genus Hikarchaeum; species Hikarchaeum yamanae. The sequence goes on from DASO01000008.1 coordinate 8,098, forward strand.
AGTCCCTGTTTTATGGCCTCTCCATCCCTCCTCGGCACAGTAAACAAGGTTTAAATTAGCTCTTCACCAATAATCTACCATGGAATTTGAAGGAGATATCCTAGTCCCTGCAGAAAGACAATTTGTTTTCGACGAAATGCAAAAACCAGAAATGATTCAAAAAATCCTGCCCAATTGTGAATCTGTAGAAAAAGTAGAAGATAACAAGTATGTGGCAGTTTTAAATGAAAAAGTTTCCAAAATTTCAATGAAACTTGAAACCGAACTTGAGCTAGTCGAAATACGTGACCCCGACCTGGTCAAACTAACTATAACTGGTGAGGCTCCCGGTAGCAATACAAGTGTTCAAGGGACTGCAACATTCGAATTATCTGAAGAAGGACAAGAAACTAGAATTCAGTACACAATGGACGTCGAAGTAAGTGGAAAATTAGCTTCAATTGGATTCCGAATGATTAAACACGTAGCAAAAAAACGCATAGACGAGATTGGGACAAACCTCCAAACTGTGTTTCAATAATTCCCTCTATTTTTCCTCTTACGGCAAACTACTTTTTAAACTCCTGGTCATTTTCTCTAAATCCTCAATTGAGTTGAATCCAAAAAAATAATCAATATACGGAAGTGCAGTTTTCATCCCCCTGACCTCTGGCTCATAATTATCTGAACTTGCTGGTGGATTCAACCAAATCGAAATATTACTTTTTCTCTTTATTTCTGCCATTCGTTTAGACAAAACACCCAAATCTCCCGCATCCCATCCATCACTTACTATCACCACTGCAGTATCCCGATCAACTATAAACGGATCTTTCGAAATAATCTTGTCTATGCATTCTCCTATTCGTGTCCCAGATCCCCATTTTGTTCTGGCGCGCTCCATCTCCTCGACTGAGTTTTTGAGACTCGGTGTCTGAAAATATTCTGTCACTTCCGTTATATCTGTATCGAAAAAGAACACTCTGATTTCTGCATATTGGCGCACACATTCAAACACAAATTTAAACAAAAATTCTCGGTCTATATTCCTGATCATCGATCTACTCACATCAATAAACATCGACATTTTGACCAACGATTTGTCTTTATTTATTCTAGGGAGTCTGTCGGGGGGAAGTTCTTTAATAACTCCCATCGACCGCCTCAAATCGATCAAACCATTTTTATCTTGGATAGATTCATACCCTCTTATCGTTCCTATTTTGTCTCCCATTTCCCCTACACAAAATACTATTTGATCCGATCCAAAATCCCCAAATGAGCTCTCCATTACTTGGGCCTTTTCTTCTAGCCCTCCTTCAAAAAAAACACTATCTGTTTCATTTGTACCGATCTTATCTTGTTTACTTTCTTCCACTTCGGATGAAACAAGATTTTTATCTTGACTTTCTGAATTTTTACCTTTTTTATTTTCACCCAACATCGACGCTTCCAATGGCTTCCTAACCTCCACTTCCGATAGTTTTTCTTCCTTAGATCCTGCTCTACTCTCCACATCTTCTTTTACCCTGTCATCCCCATCTTCTAACCCGTCCCTCCACGTTTCTTCCCAATAGTAATTAAACAATTCATCAAATTGGATTTTTTCTTCTGGGTTGTCTATCAAACTAGTATATAATGCATAGTAAAATTGATCTTTATTAGTGGGATCTATCTCTCTCAATGCAGTTGCCGCAGAAATAGACTCATCAACCGAAATTCTCGTCCCTGATTCCCTCAAAGCCCGGCAAAATTGGACCAATGTCTCTGTATATGATTTCTTCTTATGGTCAATCTGTACCATATTATTTAGCCGTATACCCCCCGTCCACTACAATATCTGCACCCGTGATATACCTAGCCCTATCTGATGCAAGGAATAAAACCACTTCTGCCACATCATTTGGATTTCCAAAGTAGGGGAGTGGGGTTTCTAATTCCAACCTTTGTTTCACACCTTCATTCTCAAAAACTTTCTTTGTCCGATGGGTTTGGATTAAACCTGGACATACTGAATTAACTAGTATCGGAATCTCTGCATATTCTACCGCAAGCTGTTTTGAAAAATTGATCACTCCCCCTTTTGATGCACAGTAAGCAGGCCTATTCTTATAACCCACCAACCCCAATTGGGATGCTATATTGACAATCCGCGAATTTTCCGATTGTTTGAGATGTGGGATTGCACATTTAGCACACAAAAACATCCCTGTTAGGTTAGTCCGTATAACCCTCTCCCACTCGTCAGTGCTCATTTCTTCTATGGTGCCTGCAGATTGGTCTGCAGCAGCGTTGTTTACTAATATGTCTATCCCTCCAAATGATTCCACTGTCCTTCCCACCAATGCTTCAACTTGGCTATTTTTCGATATATCCACTTTTGTAAAAATGGCTTCCCCTCCACTTTCTGTAATGATCTCTTCTGTTGTTTTCCCACCTTCTCTCGGTAGCTCTTGTAGGTCTCCAATAGAAACTTTTGCACCGTAGGTCGCTAGCTTTAATGCTATACTCCTGCCTATCCCCGAAGCCCCCCCTGTCACAATTGCTATTCTACCCTCCAAATCCCTCATGTCCCCGACCCTTTATTGATATTTTCCAATATCCGATCGACAGTCTCGCCTTTTAATAATTCTAAATCCTCTGGTTCTTTCACAATAGTAGACAAAGACCGTTTCACAATATCTGGTGTTATGATTTCTACTTCTAGTTCTGCAAGGGCCATGGCCCAATCTAGCGTCTCTGATATTCCTGGAATCCTCATAAGATTTTCTTGGTATCTAATAGTCTGCATGAATTCCACTAGTTGGGTCGTAATATGTTCATCTAAACTTGGAACTTTCATCCGAACAATTTTCAATTCACGGTCCATTTCTGGAGGCTCTAAATATAGATATAGACATCTCCTCTTCAGTGCATCACTAATTTTACGCGTCCTATTGGATGTTATTATAATTATTGGTGGGTCGTCCGATTTTATTGTTCCCAACTCTGGGATGGTAAGTTGATTCTCATCTAACACTTCTAACAGAAATGCTTCTATTTCTTCCCCTGCTCTATCTAGCTCATCTATTAATAATATTGATCTATCCGAATTCCGTAGTGCTTGAAGTACCGGGCGCTCAAGTAAGTATTCTTCTTCAAAAATAGACTTTTCTATATTTTCTGTTGATTCTTGTTCTCCTAGTTCCCCTTCTATCCGAATTCTAAGAAATTGTCTCATGTGGTCCCATTCGTAGCTTGTGTTCTCAATCCCCAAACCCCGATAACATTGTAGACGAACCAAATCTCCTTCTGTAACATCTGATAATGCCTTTGCTAGTGATGTTTTCCCACACCCAGGTTGGCCTTCTATCAGTAATGGCCTAGCCAGTTTGGAGGCCAATAACAAAGCCGTTGAAATTCCTATATTTGAGATATACCCTGCTTTCTGCAATAGTTCTGTAATTTCATCAGGCGTTTCAGCATTTATTTTCATATGTTCTCTACTATACTAATTGATCGGGATGTAGATATGACATTTCCGCTCGATATGCTGTTTCTGCATCAGATCTGGCATCTCCAATAAATATCGAATTTCCCTTAGAAGTTCCCATATGCTCTAGACACCTATACAATGGCTCTGGATCTGGCTTGGTTATTGCACTATCTCTTCCAATTATACATTCTATTTTGTCCATAACTCCTAACCCCTCTAGGGCGATTTTAGCCGCCTTTGGGGAATTAATCGTGCAAACTGAAATGGGAATTGATAGTTTGTCTAAGAATTCAATCAATTTTAAAGGACTTGCTTTTTTTGCCCCTTCAATCTCATATTTTGTTAATATGTCATCTACACCTCCAAACAATCCATTTTCCTCTGCAATTTGAAACACATCTTCATGCCTATACTCTGTTATGTCCCCCTCTACGTACTCTTGCATCAGTACCTTCAATTCCTCATAAGAACCTTCCCAATCTACATCTAGATGGACTAAAGTTTGATCCAAATCAAAAATAACCGATTCAAATAAATTTATGTTTTCGTGTTTTACGATTGATCCATTCGGTTTCCATACCTCCTCCCTTGGAGAAAATACCACTTCATCCTCTTCCTTTAAATCAAATAATTTTCTCAATTTTACAGGGGCAATTACTTCGGTTATTTCCTCTGGATACCCTTCTATAAGGGGGACTGTCGTACCTGCAACAATCCCATTAATTCTACATAGGTGAACTACTACCCCTTTGCATTCTCCACCTCCCAATTCTTCTATATTTTCTGACTGCAATCCTCTAGTATCTACATTCCTCAGATTTAATGTCCCATGAAATGGAATGAAGCCCACAACTGGTTCTAATTCCCCTTTTGATTCCTCGATGAAATATGCCCCCTTCCCTTGCCCTTCAACCACGGCGCAGAACATTTGGTTATACACAACTATTTGTTTGGTTTCCCCTCTAGGGCTTCCACCAGTATTTTCCCTTCTACAAACAATAATCCGTTCTTTTCGGCATACTCTTGCATCTCCTCTTTCGAACTGGCCTTTCCACTTACATCATCTAACATCTCACACACCACAACTGCGGGTTCCATTCCTGCTGCCTTTGAAAGTGCTATTCCCAATTCTGTGTGCCCTCTCCTTTCTTTCAAAGAAGGTGCAGATCTTAGAATCTGGACATGCCCCGGGCTCCTAAACTCCTTAACAAATTGTTCTGCAGTATATTCTCCACTCTCTGCAGCATATGCAACCTCAGCGAGCCTCTTGATCGTCGTTTCCCTATCAATATCTGTTATTCCCGTGTATGTGTCACGATGATTCACCGGAAGTGAAAAAGCCGATCTAGTGTCATATTTCAAATCACTATTCTCTGTTAATGGGTGATCTATCATGTCACTGAGGAATGGCAGTCCCAACAATTCCGACGCTTCATCTGAAATTGCAACACATATCAATCCACCCGCTTCGTTTCTAAACCTAGCAATTAGTGTATGGGTTATTTTTGAAGCAGCAATAACTAAGTCTGTTTCATTCTCTCTATCCTCAAAATCATGTATCAAGATTGGCTCCCCATCTGTCAGAGCAACGATTGCCCTCTCTACTATATCGTCATTCTTTTTATCCATTGTTTACTCTCTATTAAATATGATTCACACAGCGTTATTACTTAAGTGGTTTTACATTCTTTATAGTAATCGCACATTTCGCCACAACTAGGCCACCAGACATTTTCTTTATTTTTTATTTCCTTTATAATTCCTTCAAAATATTTCGAACGAAATGCCTGTCCGGTTATATGTGGGTGGATGGCAATCGGCATCAATCTGTTTCCTTCTTCAGACAAAACTTCAAACTGATCCATGACCGTTTTCTGAAATTGCCCCCCTGTTAAATTCTTTTTTGTAAAAAGGGAAACATCATTTATTTCACCTGAATATGGCATCGATAAAATCTTCCCCGAATCTGTCTCAAAAAAGTAGGGATGGTCATCATTACACCAATCACACACGTAGTCAAATTCCTCTTGTATCAGCGTATTTATTGTACTAAAATTCTCTGATAACCCTGGACCTAACCATCCTCTTGGAACTTCGCCCGTCGATTCTTCTATCCGATCTTTGCAACTTTTTATCACCAAACGTTCTTCTTCTGGACTTAGCCCCTTTAATCTCTGTGAGTTTGTTATACCATGGCCTATGATCTCAACTTCTCTCTCCACAAGTGCTTCAACTATTTCTGGCATGTGGTCACATATAGCCGAATTAAGTGCCACCATTGGTTTAACGCCATATTTATCTAGTATCTTCAATATTCTCCAAATGCCTACTCTCGAACCATATTCTCTCCAACTATATGTCATTACATTTGGAACACTCTTGTCTCCATCTGCAGGATATGGAATCTCATATTCAAAATATTCCATATTTATGACTACCCAGACTGCTATATCTTGGTCCCCTGGCAACTCAAATTCACTTCTGGTAATCGGTCGGTAATTATAGCTTCGAGTTTCCTTACTCATTGTACTCACCATCCCATTCGCTTTCCTCACACTTAAGGCCGTACTAACCTAAATTTAATCAATGGTTAACTTTGGAATCAATGTTAATAACCGTGAACCCCTTATCACAAAAAAATATTCTATACCTGATATGTTTCACATGGGGGCAGAAGCAGAAAATATAGGCTTTGATTCCGTTTGGGTTGGAGACAGCCTATTGGAAAAACCACGTTTAGATCCAATTGCAACTCTTGCTGTACTCGCAGACAGAACTAAAAAAGTGAAATTGGGAACTGCATGCATGGTCACTCCTCTTCGGAATCCTATACAATTCGGTCAGGCGTGGGCAACTCTCGATATGTTTTCTGAAGGAAGAATGATATTGGGGGCATGTATGGCCGCTGCAGACGACGATCGTGGAAAACTCCAGTACGAAGTCGTTGGGCTCGACCCTAGAAAACGATCTGCCATTTTCAATGAGCACATCGAGGTGATGAAAATGTTATGGAAAGACGGAGTGGTCAATTATTCTGGAGATCATTTCAACTTCGAAAATGTAACCTTCGAAACAGGAAATGAAGAAGTTCCTTATACACCCGTTCAAGAAAACCCTCCCATCTGGGTCATCAGTAACCCTAGTGCACGCGGAAACAAAGCAGTTTACAGCCCTGCAATCCAGCGAATAGTCGAAGTCGGAGACGGTTGGATGACTTGTTGCAGGGCGGCACAACCTCAGGAGTACGCAGCCCAATGCGAAGCCATAGATCTTCACGCAAGAGAGCAGGGCCGCGATCCCAAAACTATCCATAAATCTTATCAAGTTACGCTCCACATTTCTGATTCAAAAGAAAAAGCGATAAAAGATATGGAAGAATACGTCGGGAGCTATTACCCAACGCAGTATTATAATTTGAATGAATGGGGCCCTATCGGAAGCGCCGAAGATGTAATTGAGTGGATTGAAACTTTCGCAGATATCGGCTGTGAAACATTTATCATGCGATTCGGGTCTTTCGACCAACTAGGGCAAATGCAGCGATTTGCAGACGAAGTTCTACCTGCATTTCAATAGCTTCACACCGATTTTCCAATTCCCAGTACATACCCATCTGGATCTTCTAATAAAAAGTGGTTTCTTCCCCACATAACTTTTGGTTCTGTTAATATTTCTACACCCATACTAACAGCATTTTCGTATATTTTTTCAACATCATCTACATTTAATTCTAGAACCAATCCGTTTCCTCTTTTCCCAGTTGGTTTCCTCAAATTATACTGTGCAAAAACCTCTTCTTCAAAATCTTCTTCTAATACTATCGAACATCCTCCTGCTCCCAATTCAACTCTGCTACCTGGTTTTTCTATCCGTTTGAATCCTAACACATTTTCATAAAACTCCCTTGATCTTTCAATATTTTCTACTATCAACGTAACTTCGTGGACTTCACTCATGTATTTCCCATCGTTTGCCACGTTCTTGGCTCTTACCGATCTATTTCCTGTGAAAAGTGTCCTTTTTATCTTTCAGTCTCTTTGTTCTATCACCAATGTCTTGCAAGTGCGTGAAAGTACTTCCTGTGGATGGTGAATCCACCCGAGTCACTTTAGATTCTCTTGAAATTCTTAACCATGAGTACAAAATACTCTCTCACGAAGGGTACCTATACATTCCAATCACTGAAGATGGAACTCCCCCTTCTAACATGGACGTTGTTTATATGGACCTTTTGCCTAATAAAAATAGACTTCTCCCCTCCGACCTCTTGCCCTTTAAAATAACTTACGAACGACTTGGGGACATCATTTTATTGGATGAACCCGACGCACACCAAGCAACAGCTGCTACCATTGCTTTATTGGCTTCTGATATTCAGTTTAAAACTATTCTTAACAAGGCCTCAGAAATCCAAGGTGACACGCGGGTTAGAAAGTGGTCTCTCCTATCTGGAAATTCTACCGAAACCGTTCATAAAGAATATGGATTTGAATTCCTTGTAGATATATCCAAAGTATATTTTTCACCCCGTCTTGTCACTGAACGCCAAAGAGTAACTGGCCAAGTATGTTCTGGAGAACGGGTCTTTGACATGTTTTCTGGAATCGGGCCATTTACAGTTCCCATAGCTAGTAAAGGGGCAACAGTCACGGCAACTGACATAAATGATGATGCGATCGAGTATCTCCGGAAAAATATCTCTAGAAATAGCGTAGAAACAAACGTAACTGCACATATTGGTGATGTTAGAAACATCGCCGATGACTACTCCCATTGGGCCGATCGAATTATTATGAATCTTCCCCATTCCGCAAATGATTTTTTAGATGTCGCATTTAATATCGCAGGAAAAAAATGCATCCTGCATTATTATTCCATTTCCGAACTTGATGATCCCTTTACTGCAGATATATCTGTCCTTCAAAATGTGAGTCAAGAACACGAAGTCACCATCTTGAATGAAACAATAATTCGTTCTTACTCCCCTAGCCAAGTGCATATCTGTATCGACGCACTCCTCACTCGATAGTAGTGGAATGATTTATGCCCGTTTGCATCCTCAACACTTGTGTTATGCTTAATGTGCTCATAAAATGGAGCAAGAAGATGTGCGAAAAAACGAAGGAAATCTTTGGAATTTCGGACTATCAACTCCTTTGGGTGGCATGGCTCAAAGGCATCGTCTTTGGAGCCGCTCTTGTATATATCGCACTTATATACTTTTAACAAATTCACGTGCCTGTGTAACTCAGTTGGTAGAGTGATTCCTTCGTAAGGAATATGTCGGGAGTTCGATCCTCTCCTCAGGCTTCTAAAATGGATATTTTTTGGGGGATAATTTTTGCATTATGCGGGGCAGTATCTATTGCTTCAATGGCCATTTTTGTCAGAATTTCAACTATAAATGGTGGTAAAGCGTTTTATGCAGTTATTGTGAGCTTGATTATGAATCTGATTCTAGTAGTCCCAGTTGTGGCCGTGGTTTATTTTCCCGACTATGGAATAACTCTAAAATCAGCTATTGCTTTCGCAGGCGCCGGATTGGCGGGGACTTTGATAGGGCGTGTTGCTTATTTTGAAGGTATAAAAAGAGCAGGCGCTAGTCGATCAGATGCAATTAAAGCAACTACACCGATAATTGCTACAATTCTTGCGATAGTATTGATAGGAGAATCTCCCAGTCTGATTCATATTCTCGGAATAATTGCCATCGTAGTTGGAGTTTGGATAATCTCATTGGACTTGACACCGGACAAAACCATTGAAGGAATTACAAGTAGAAGGGCGGATGTACTATATCCGATAGCTGCTGCAATATTTTTTGGCTTTGAGCCCGTACTTGCAAGAATTGGTGTATTGGAAGGTACACCTGGACATGTGGGGTTGGGTATAAAACTGATAGTTCCTGGAATTGGTTTTTTAGCATATTTTATAGTAAAGGGAGATATGCCAAATATTGGGAAAATTTTTGAAAATAAAATTACTGCTAAATGGTATATTTTAGCTGGGCTGGCTAGTACCTCTATGCTGATATTTTTATATACTGCTATAGAAATAGCCCCCGTGGTTTTTGTAGTCCCGTTCCTTCAAACTAGCCCTTTATTTGTTGTTGTTTTTTCATACATATGGCTTCAAGATATAGAGCATATTTCGTGGAGATTGGTTATGGGAATTTTGATCATGACTTGTGCCACTATCATAATAACTACTGTGGCATGATGGATTATAATCGTTCTATGTTAGTTGCCCGGGGGCCCTTTGGGGCTTGTTCGGTGTTAAACTCAATTTATAAATGTTCTCTCCATTTTCAGCCCCTATCCTATTATTTCTTCCACTTCTGCTCCAATTTTGATCGCCCCCCCTTCCAGTATGTCTGCTCTAAGGCCTCCTCTATTTTCTAATGCCTCCATAACACCCTTTGTAGTAAGAGCCTCCATGTGGCGACAAGGGGTACAAAGACAGATTCCTTTACAAACCACTTCCCCAATCCTGAATTTTTTTCCAACAAGGTCGTTCAAAGCCACGCCCCTTGTAGTTATATTCCGCCTATGTGTTCCTGGTTCAATCTCAATTTGATACTCATTAAGTACTCCCTCCACCGCTTCTGCTTCTATCAACGTCAGATCCCTCCCATTAGTATCTGACCCTTCTGCATATCTATTACTCTTAGAAAATGTACCTTTCCCTTCATAATATCGATCACCTTCGATTCCCCTCCCTGCTATGACTACAATCTCTTCTCTTGAAGTGACCTTTTCTGCTCCCTGACTAGCTGTGTGAATTAACTCCACCGTCCCTTTAATCATTTTCCTAACACCGTAGAGTGGAGTCCTCTCTACTTATAATGTCGTGTCTTCTTCAATTTCTGTTTCATAAACAACCTCCCTAAGTTCTGAGAGAAGTTGTGGATGGTACATTTCCAATAACGACACATCCACTCTTAATTCCTCCAATCTATCCCGAACTCTAGAAATGGCCTGATATCTTTTGTTCTCACTGACTCTGATTTCTCTGCTAATATATTTCCTTTCAGTTTCAGTTATTATTGCCCGTGTACGCGCCATTTCCTCACAATCCTCCTCCCCCGCGAGCTTTATTAGGTATGCATATATTTAAACATTTGCAAATATAGCTACGTATGCTTATACGCTAATATATGCATATATGTAAACTAACTACTAACTACTAACTCCATTTTTTACCAATTAAGTTTATAATAATGTCTCAACTAGAGCATTTATCCCGTCACTAATCTCTACTTTGTAGGGTTCGTGATTCTCAATTTTCTTACAAGATTTTGGAAGTGAAAAAATAGATTCTATCGCATTTTCCTGTATTGCTTTTAATTTAGGAAGTTCGTACACAAGCTTTCCATTATTGTATATGTCAACTAGCTGTTCTTGCCCTTCTAGTTCCTCTCCTTTCAGCGCAAGAACATCTTTCTGATACTTTCCATTTTTAACAATCCTGAGTATGCTCTTTTCCCCTGGATATGTTCGTTTCCCGTCTGAAAATTTCATACTTGGTGTCTTTTTTCCATTTTCTTCTGTCTGCACTAGTTTGTACACTATCTCTGCAACAGGGATCTCTCGACTAGTTACTAAATTTCCACCCACTCCAAATCCCGTTGCAATCCCTCCGTCTTGTAAAAATTGATCAATCTTGTACTCGTCTAATCCCGATGTGATGTATATCCCCAATTCTCCTGTTATGTCCTTCACCTGTTTAGATAGTGATACCAGATCTCCCGAATCTAATCGGACGCCTTTTATGTTAACTCCCTTAGATTGTACAATTTCCTTTACCCTTTCTGCACCTGTTATCGTATCATATGTGTCAATAAGTAGAATCGATTCTTCACCGTATGTTTCTATAAATGACTCAAATGCCCCTTCTTCAGTTTCGTAGCTCTGCATCCATGAATGAGCCATAGTCCCCATCACTGGAATTCCGTACATGACTCCTGCAGCTAAATTAGATGTACCTTCAAACCCACCTATGTATGCTGCCCTTGAAGCTTTGATCCCCGCTTCAACACCGTGTGCCCTTCTAGCCCCAAATTCTATAAGTGATTGCCCCTGCCCATATCTTTGCACTGTATCATATATTCTTGCAGCCTTTGTAGCAATCAAACTTTGAAACCCAATCTGATTAATCAATACAGTTTCTAGAATCTGGGCTTCCACTATTGGAGCGGTTATCTCAACTATGGGCTCATGTTGGAACACGACCGAACCCTCTGGCACTGCTCTCATGTCTCCTGTAAATCTAAAATCCGCCAAATATTCACAAAGACTTTTTTTGAACCCCATTCCCTGTAAGAACTCCAACGCCCCTTCTTCAAATGAAATAGATTCAACATAGTCAACAACATCTTCCAATCCTGCCACTATGACGTATCCTCGATTCTCTGGCATTTCTCTAAAACTCAGATCAAACGAAGAGGTGATATTGTGACCCCGCTCCAAATGCCCTTGGGCCATCGTCAATTCATATAGATCTATGAACAATGGCATTTCCGCCTTTGTCAACTCTCCAAATTTTTTCTTTTCTGATGTCATTTGTGACGACCTTTCCATTCGAATATAGACGAGCATGAAGGGATTTGAACCCCCGACATCTTGGTCCGAAGCCAAGCACTCTATCCAAGCTGAGTTACATGCCCTAAATTGTCAATTATTGAGGCAACCGTTTAACCCCGGCGATACTGCATCATCGCAGGATTTTAACCTTTTCATGGTTATGGTCCATTCAAATGAGTTCTGTCATTGGGGAATATCTGCGCCTTTCACGTCCATTAAATGCATTTGCAGCTGGATTGTTGACCCTTCTTGGCTCCTTGATGACACTAAGTTTTCACGGTGGTTGGGAACTTGTTTTTATTATATCCCCTCTCCTTGCCACCATCTTGGCAACTGCCGCAGGAAATTCTCTAAATGATTATTTTGACAGTGATATCGATCAAATAAACTCTCCCTCTAGGCCCATCCCCCTTGGTATAATCTCTAAAAACGGCGCTTTAAAATTCAGCATATTTCTATTTCTCATAGCAACACTGATTTGCTTGACACTTCCACTCTTTGCAATTTTCATAGCAATCTTCAATTTTGTTTTACTAATTTTGTATACTCCTTTATTCAAGGGAATGCCCCTTGTAGGGAACTTTGTAGTCTCTTATCTTGGAGGGAGTACCATTCTTTTTGGATCTGCTTCACTTATCGGAGTGGAAGCTCTTCAGTATCAAACATTATTAGTCCTTTTTTCTCTCATCGTACTTTCCACATTTTCACGAGAAATAATCAAAGACATTGAAGATATGGAAGGCGATAAAATCAAAACTCTCAAAACACTCCCCCTAACAATTGGGATTAAGCCTTCTCTTGCAATCTCTACAATATCTCTTTTGATGGCCATTCTAATCAGCCCCTTGCCCTTTTTGAATGGAATTTTTGGCCTATTTTATTTATTTGCAATAATCGTCGCAGATTCCCTGATGGCATTTGCCATTTTCATCTCTTTTACAAACCCTTCCAAAGGCCAACTTTATTTAAAATATGGTATGTTTTTAGCTATATTTTCACTCATCATCAGCGGGGTGCTCTAGATGAATTTGCCCAGTGATGACCTACTCCATGATATCTTTGGATTAGATACAATTGCGGTGATAGGATGTTCTACTAATCCTGCAAAAGCTGCCCATAATATACCAAAATACATGCATGAACATGGTTATACTGTTATCCCTATAAATCCTCATACTACTGAGAATATTTTTGACCAGGTTACGTATGACACCATCGCCGAAGTCCCTGTTAAAATAGATATGGTGAACATTTTCCGTCCCTCTTCAGAAATACCAGATGTAGTTGATGCAATCCTCAATAGGGATGATTCTAATATCCTTTGGATGCAATTAGGAATAAGCCACCCAGAAGCTGCAAAATTAGCAGAATCTCAGGGCAGAATTGTGATCCAAGATGAGTGCTTAATGGTAGAACATCGCCGGATTATGGGGCTCTAAAGTTCCTGCCGAAAGGCACTTACCCTGTCCTTTATTACTAAAACAAGCGGATAGGTTGGGCGGTTAGGCCCCGCTTCATGCTCGCAATATGGTCTTAAGCGAGAATCGAAACCAAGGTGCGTCTGTTCCAAATTGGTTCAGGTCCCTGGACCCAACTGAGAAGCCTTGTCCATTGGGGGCAGAGGTCTCTAGTAAATGCATGAAGGTGCGTTTATATGGAGTTAATCGACAACAACTCGTCAGGCACGGAAGTGAACAGCGAATTGTCGGACATCTGTCGCTCAATGGGGTGCGGGGTGGAGAAGGCGATAGGATAAACCCGTTCTGAGAAGTCGGGCAAACCTTATTTCCGCTTCATTTATTCCATTTTAGCGAACGAATATAGCAGTATTCCCTATCGTTTCGTACATTTTTGCCCCCGACCTTTCTGCCAAAATAGATGCTAATTCCTCCGTCGATTTTTCTCCTCTTGAAGACTGTAATAATTTGACTTTAACAGCCTTTCTCTCTCTCAATTGGCCTTTTAATTCTTCAATTACTTTTTCTACCCCTTCTTTTCCTACCCATATCGTCGCATCAGTTTCATGAGATAATTTTCTTAGTTCTTTTTTATTCATATTTTTCTTCACCATTTCCTATTCCCCTTGTCCCTCCTTTGTATGGATATCTATGATATTCTCCACATTCACATGAAACCACCACACATTTATTATTAGTACGAAATCGAGCATTCCTGCCTGGAATCAAATATGTGCCACACTTTGAACATGTGAATCTTTTTAAATCTGCAGGAAACTTTAGTCGGTGCCTTTGTGCAATTTTGTGGGCCAAATACACATAACGTTTCGCTCGAACAGTTTCTCCACTAACTCCTGCTTCTTTTGCCAACTTTGCCAGCTTTTCAATTCGTTCTTCTGCAATCATTTTATACCTTTAGTACTACCTTCTCAATATTTTTTTTTCGCGATTGCTACTAGTTCGCCGAAATTAACCCTTTGCTTAATGAGATCTATCTCTCCGTACCTTGCCACAACGTGTTCCATTAAATATTCTCCGAGGCCTCCATCACCTTCAGCACACTGTTCCTAACTAATATCCGGTAATTTCTTTTAAGTTCTGCCCATACGTCCGATGTATTGAAAGTTCTTAATTATCTGGAAATGGAAAGTCGCCTTCATCGAAGTGGGATCGGAACTTCGACTCAACACCAGCGCACTGCACTAGGCCTAACCGATTTTAACGTGGTATCTTCTCCTTGGAATTTTAAATATAAACCCAATCACTCGGTGATATGTGAATTTGATATCGCCCATTGCAATCTTTTTGGACCCTATAGTGTGCTCGTAGCAAAAACGGCACTAAGCCGCAAGAAACCTCTTATCCTACATGCCCACGTCACCGCAGAAGATTTCGCAGATAGCTTTCGGGGATCTACCAAACTATCCCGCCCATTAAGATCCTACCTTAGGTGGTTTTACTCACAGGCAGACCGCGTGATCTGTCCCAGCAATTATACAAAAAATATCCTCCAATCCTATCCCATTAAATCTCCCATTTCTGTTATGAGCAATGGAGTTGATATAGATTCCCTCCAAGGGTTTGAATCTCTCCGTGAAGATTATAGGTCCAAATATGATCTATCCGGCCTAACTGTGTTTAGTGTCGGAAACGTGTTTGAGAGAAAGGGACTCACTACATTCTGTACACTCGCCCAATCCACTAACTACAATTTTGTTTGGTTCGGTCCTTATGAAACAGGCCCTATTGCAAGTCCTTCTGTTAAAAAATGGACTCGGATTAACTTACCAAATCTAACCTTCACCGGATGGATCCCAGACAAGAGAGGCGCGTATGCCGCAGGAGATATATTTTGTTTCCCGTCTAAAGTTGAAAACCAGGGAATCTCCGTCTTAGAAGCCATGGCATGTGGCAAAGCTGTTGTGTTAAGCGACATCCCCGTGTTTGAAGAATATTATACCCATGGAAAAGATTGTTTGATGTGCCATTCTATAGATGATTTTAAAAATGCTATCGACCTGCTCCACCAAGATGATTCTTTATATAAAAAACTTTGTAAGAATGCACAAAAAACAGCAAATAAACATACTTTAAATATACTTTCTGAAAACTTAGAAGATATTTATGTCTCTACCTTTGATAACACCATATGATGCCTTCTGTAGCCTCGTTTTCTGATACTTACCTCCCCACTCTCAATGGCGTTACCTATACCATAGCTACTTGGAAAAAGTGGTGGGATATTCGTGGGGGGGAAATGCATGTCATCTACCCCAAATCAAAATATGACCCACAACAGAAAGAGTGGCCTGTCAGTAGTGTCCCATTTCCATTTTATCCCGGGTACCGACTTGCATTTCCTTTCAACCCTGCCCCTCACAAAAACATGGATATTGTCCATACCCATACTCCGTTCTCCCTTGGATTAGCAGGGCAAAAAATGGCCAAAAAATATAACCTACCGCTGGTGGCATCCTATCATACTCCTCTTTCAAAATACGTTGGTTATATCTCTCCTACTGCTTTGATTTCCAGATCTCTTTCTAAAACTAGCAATCGTTGGGAATCTCGCTTTCTAAATAGGGCAGATTTAATTCTTGTCCACAGTGAAAATGCACTCACAGATCTCCGGGAAATAGGAGTGACCTCCCCGATAACTCTTCTGAAAAATGGGATCGACACTTCTCTATTTAAACCAGTTAACGCCGAATCCTTTCTCACCGATCATGGTCTAAATTCTGATCAAACCATCCTAGGATATACCGGGCGTCATGGCTATGAAAAAAATATCCATGAACTAATCCAACTAGCCTCTTCCATCGACGCAACAATATTGATCGGGGGTGATGGGCCTGATAGAAAAAATCTTGAATCCCAAGCAAACAAATTTGATGCCAATGTTTTATTCTTAGGCCGCCTCCCCCGGGAAGATTTACCTGCATTTTATTCGGCATTGGACCTCTTTATATTTCCTAGCCCCGTCGAAACCCAAGGTATAGTGGCCCTCGAATCTATTGCTTGTGGCACCCCTGTCGTGGCAGCAGATCAAGGTGCTCTTTTAGAAACAATCACCGAGGGAGTAACTGGAACTCACTATCAGTCTGGAAGCCCCTCATCATTAATTGAAAAAACATTGGATTCTCTCTCAAATAGAAAAAATCTTTGTAAAAATTGCATATCCCATCGAGATTCTATTTCCATCGATGCCACAATTGACCAATTATCTCAGTTATACCAATCTCTTTTATAATTATATTTTGCTTACCATTCTCAAACTAGTTTGAAGGCTAATCTCTTGATTCCCTTCTTCTATTTCGTATCCAATCAAATCCCGCAAATCCACCGCATAGTTGTCATTGGAGATTTTTAAAATCAAAAACCTTCCTTCAATACCTATAATTTCTCCTGATAATATCACCGCAGGGATGGGGGGATATTCCAACTCAAATCCATACTCTAAATCAAATGTTTTCACTGTTTTATAATCTGCTATAATGGTATTCCACTCTTTCTCACTAACATATTGACCAATGCCATTTATCTTTTCTTTAGAAATCACTCTATCTTTAATTTTATCTGCTATCCCCCGTTCTATTTGTCTCGCAGTTCTGCCATTTGAAACCGTTTCAATATGGGCTGCTTTACGGGCACCTTGCTCTTTCAGTCTCGTTATTAGACGGGACATCCGCGTTACTCCTACCTTGAAAGTAGAAGGGGAAAAACCTGCTATGTAAACTGCATGTATTTCTTTGCAAGATGGCAGGGGCAAATCACAATTACCTGTGCATCTCGCACATATCCAGTCATTTGTATGTTCTATACAATATGGGACTTTATCCTCTCCACAAGATTCATGCACACCATTTGTAATACTCCCTGCACATCGACGTTCACCAAGTTTATAGTCTACAAATTCTCCCTGCTCAAGATATATTCGATCCAATTCTCCATTTTTTTCTAGTATTAAATGTGGGACATCTGGCTCATTATTCGTTCCATCTATTAAGTCATACTCGAGCACATCCAACCCTGATTCAAATCCAACAATTTGCACTATTGACTTGACACCAGTTCTCTGACAGTGCGTCTGACTGCGTCCTCGCTTTCAAGTTCTGGGCCCCACCCCAATGATATCAATTTTTCAACCGACAAGCTCATTCGAGGGACATCACCCGCCCATCCTCTATCCGAAGAAGTGTATGTTATCTTTGGAGACAAATCCATCTGGTTGGCTACTATTTCTGCTATTTCTCTAACGGAAATTGTAGTCTTTGTCCCGATATTATACACGTTTGTAGGGTCCGATGTCATTTCAATTATCCAACACATAGCTTCTATGCAATCTTCGATGTATATGTAGGATTTTTCTTGATGCCCATCCCCCAGTACATGAAGCAATTCTGGATTTTTCTTCAATTTTTCAATAAAATCTGGTATTACTGCCCCTTTTTGAAGACGTGGTCCCACAACATTTGCCAATCGAAATATCCATGTTGTATAATCAAACCCGTGTGCATATGCCGATATGAGTGCTTCTGAAGCCAGTTTCGATGCCCCATATACACTAATTGGCTCTAGAGGCGTATAACTTTCAGGAGTTGGACACTCTGCTTCTCCATATACTGTAGATGAAGATGCAAATGCAATATTCATTACTCCCACCTCTTTCATACGGGACAATATATTCGACGTCATGGTATTATTAAAATCGAATTGAGCAGCAATATTCTCTGAATTAACAGCTTTATCGGCCGCTAAATGAAAAATCATATCTGTTTCAGATGTGATTGCCATCTCCACCACTGATAAATCATATAAGTCCCCCTCAATCACTTCTATTCCTTTCACCTCTTCAACACCAATTTGGTTTTCAGATCTGTCTACAATAGTCACGTTGTTGTTAGAGGCCAATTGTTCTGCTAAGTGGGATCCTATAAATCCATATCCTCCAGTGATCAAAATCTGTTTGCCATCAAGGTTCACAAGCCTTTCATAGGTATCTGCTAACAAGACCCTTACTACTTCGAAAAATTAGCTAAGCTATTTAATGTCATTTCGGCAATATTACTCTATGGATGGTAAACACGAAGTTTCAATTTTGAGAATTGGACATCGTCCTGGGAGGGATGAAAGAATCACTACTCATGTCGGTCTAGTGGCACGTGCATTTGGTGCTGACAGAGTAATTTTCCCCGATGCTGCAAGTTCCTCCTCATCTACTATCAACGAAGTTTCTTTAAACTTCGGTGGATCCTTTAGAGCAGAATCTATAACTAATGTTTCCAAGTTTGTTAAGTCCTGGAATGGCTCCATAGTCCATCTAACAATGTATGGGCAGCCGATAGAATCTCTTATAGATGACGTAATCATATCTCATCATTCTGACCCTCTTCTCATAATTGTTGGCGCGGAAAAAGTCCCCTTTTTCATTTATGAGGCAGCAGATTGGAATCTATCTGTAACAAACCAACCTCATTCTGAAATCGCAGCACTAGCTATCTTCTTAGACCGACTATTCCAAGGCACTGAATTAAATCAATCTTGGGATGATGCAAAACAAAAAATAATCCCTCAAAAATCAGGAAAACTTGTAGAAGGTAATTAATTTTTTGGCATTCTTTTTGCCCAGGCACGAGTGAGTAACTTTAAAGCCAGTTGCTGCCCCCCTTTATATAATGGCTTTCGACGATCTACTACACGACGAAGTAGTACAAAAATATCTCCACGAGCTAGTTGGGGATCGAGGAATGCCTGTGGCGGCATCCCCTCCCGAAGGCGAAGTCACCGACGAAGAGCTTTCTCAGAAATTAGGTTTGGAGTTAAACAATGTTCGACGAGCATTATTCATTTTATATGAAAACGAGCTAGCTAGCTATCGACGTGTTCGGGATGAAGATTCTGGCTGGCTAACATACCTCTGGACGTTCAATTATGATCAAATAAGAATAAATCTTTTAGAAGCGATGTCTACTCTTTCGGAGTACCTATCTAAACGTCACGATTTCGAATCCCAAAATGAATTTTATCTATGCGGAACGTGCTCTCTCCGATTCAGTTTTTCAGACGCCCTTGATCAAAGTTTTGTTTGTCCCACTTGTAGTTCTAAATTGAATATTATGGACAATTCTCAACTTCTCAATTCAATGAAAAACCGCCTCGATGGCCTTCAAGATCAACTCGCGCTATTATCAATGAAGCTATAATGGTAACCCTGGCAACCAAAATTTATGTCAAAGGGGATGCAAGGGATAGGGCAATTCGATCTCTTGATTCTATAATCTCCAACGACATAGGTCAACTTAATGTGTCCTATGATATTTCCTTCACCCCTCAACACTTTCCTGAAATAAGCATACACGGGGAAGATGAGGTGGCGGCGACTAGTATTTTAATTGAGACGTGGGGTGAAATTTTGCCTCCTGTGAAGAATGGTTCTGAATATATTGGGACCTTATCTTCTTGGGACGACCAGGGCTTCTTACTTGATTCGCTTGAACCCGTCCACATCCCGTCAAATAATTTGGGACTCGGCCCTGGAACTCCTGCCCAAATTAAACAACGTTTCGGACTTGTTCAGCATATGCCCCTCACCTTTATTCAAGGAGAACCTGCTTCTCTATCTAAGAAAGAATTAGATAGGCTGTATAGTTGGAGGCGTGGGCTTGGTCGTGTAAATGTTAACAGTGCCACGAAAAGCGAGGTCCGGGCTACAGTAAACAAATCTGGCCATGCAAAAGATATAGTTTCCGTCGAACGTGTCGGCCTTCTAGAGCAAAGTATTATTTGTTCTGCAGGAACCGACCCTCCTGGAATTCTAGCAGCGATAGGTCCTTACCTCCCTTCTGAAATGAAGTGTGTGATACCTCTATAGCACGCCTTATGACATCTCGATTTCTTACCACCACTCTTTTGCTATTCATAGTCATCTGCGCTGGATGCCAAACAATTTCTATAATGGAATCTGAACCTTCATCGCCAGATCCCCTTGCCTATACATCACTCTGGGGCCACGACGAAGGCGCTCTCTTTCAACTAGAAAAAAAACAATACCAAGCTGTGTACTCCATTGAAGATGAATCAAAAATAGATCTATACCGCATCCACCGAATCAACACAAAAAGGCCCCTTGATCTATCTAATGTTCAATTTAGGCACCCCAACGGAACTATAATTTTTGAAGATAAGCTTTCAATAGAGCAGAGTCGATTTTCAACTTCTATAATTCTGCCCAGTAGCCCTGGTAAACTTGGATTCACTTCCCTGAGATCTGGAAAATCCTTTCAAGCACCTGTAATTACTTCTGGAAATTACGTTGTGATTTTACCCAAAGATTCTGATGTTAGCATCCCGCTTCTTAGCAAAGTTAGTCCTTCTAACTATACTACCACATTTACTTCAAATCAGCTACACTTGCACTGGAATGATCCCTCTAGCGAGGCAATCTACGTTCAATATTATCTAGCCCGGGACGCACAATTATTGGCAGGATTATTGCTCTTTTGCGGAGCATCTCTACTTTTGTACTCCTTATTCTTCTGGTCACAAATGAAACGTATACGGAAAAACAAATTCGAAACAGACCCCCCTCTACAATAACCCACTCATATTTAGGCGATCAGGACCAACTAGCACTATGAATATTGCCATTATCACTATCGGAGATGAATTACTTTCTGGTGATACGGTGAATACAAATGCAACCTGGATCTGTGCCCAACTCACCAGTTGTGGTGCATCGACCGGAAGAATTCTCGTCATCCCTGACATCATAGAAGAAATAGTCTCAGCTATCCATGAATGCCAGTCAAAATATGAGGCAATAATAATCACAGGCGGTTTGGGACCAACCCACGACGATATCACTCTTGAAGGGGTCTCAAAAGCTGTAGGACAACCTCTAGAACCTCATGAAGAAGCCAAACGTTGGCTCAAAAAACATCCTAGATATAAAGATAGAAAGCTATCTCCTGGAACTGCAGAGTTACCCCGTGGATCGCTAATGATCAAAAATACCGTTGGAGTTGCTCCTGGTGCAATTGTAACTACACAAAATGAAGTCCCCCTGTACATCCTCCCCGGTGTGCCTTCTGAAATGAAAGCCATGTTCGAACAAATATCTTCAAATTTTAGTGGCCCTATCAAAACACGAGTTTTTGTATTTACCCAGACTGGAGAAAGTAGATTGGTCAAACATTTTGACTATTTATTAACAAATTTTGATGTTACGATTGGCAGTTATCCTCAAAAAGGTGGGGTAAAAATAAGAATAGAAGGAACTGACCCAACCAACGTTGAACAAGCCGTATCGTGGCTCAAAAATCAAATTCCCCTTTCTGAGTAGATTTTTCTCTATTCGTATCTGATATGGTGCTATATGCGGATTGGATTTTTAATTAACCCCATCGCTGGAATGGGGGGGAAAGTAGGATTAAAAGGGACCGATAACGTCGTTCAAAAAGCAATTGAAATGGGTGCAAAACCCAGTTCCCCCGATAGGGCGTTGATAGCTTTACTATCCCTTTCTCATACCCACATCTCCGAATTATTAGTTTATGGCTCTAGCATGGGCGAAGAAATCGCGCTTAAAGCTGGGTTCAGTCCTACCGTTGTTGGATATCCTCAAAACAAAAAAACATCCGCCATCGACACTCAAAACTCAATCCACTCATTCGTATCCCAAAAGGTTGATCTGATCTTATTTGCAGGGGGAGATGGAACTGCTGTCGATATATCCCATACTTTGGACGAACTACAATCTTCCATTCCTATCTTGGGAATCCCTTCCGGTGTTAAAGTTTATTCCTCTGTATTCGCCAATTCTCCACACGACGTTGGTTCTATCATATCTTCTTATTCAACAACAGAACTTCGTGAGGTAATGGATTTGGATGAAGATGCGTACCGTCAAGGGGAAATTATCCCTCATATACACTCCATCCGCCCCGTCCCCTTATCTGAAGAACTGCAATCATCCAAGCAACTCTTAGGCGGAACTGTAGAAGGTGCGATAGAAGGATTGTTGTCTGAACTTTCTACCGACGTTACATATATACTAGGGCCTGGGGGGACACTTCATCAGCTAAAAAAAGAAATAGGATTCGAAGGGACACTACTCGGAGTAGACATATGGAGGACCTACCCTCCCGAAAATCAAAATCAATCAACTTCCTCTTCTTCTCCCCCCTACCCTTCTGGAACTGTGATAACAAAAGACGCAAACGAATCCGCCATCCTCTCTTCTTTAACAGATACTAATGTTGTTATAGTATCTCCCATCGGGGGTCAGGGATTCATCCTCGGACGCGGAAATGGGCAAATATCACCCTCTGTTTTAGAACGTTGCACTATCAAAATAGTTGGATCCCGGGCAAAACTAGAAGCGATTGATGTACTCCGAGTAGACACTGGCGACCCTGATATTGATTCTAAAATACGTGGATGGCACAGAATTCACATAGGGCGGTTTGAAACCCGACTCATAGAAGTCGTTTAATCCTACATATTAATATTGTCTATATTGTATCAGGAAGGTTATATTATCTCTCAACCTAATCGTCTCATGACCGATTCCCGGAAAGTACAACGGCTTGGACCTTCGACATTGGCAATAACTCTCCCCTCTGATTGGGTTCGAGAATTCGAAGTAAAAAAGGGGGATGAACTATCTCTCACACAGCTAAAAAGTGGTGTAATGGCAGTCTCTCCTGCATCTGCAACTTATCAAAAACCCACTGCAACTATCCATGTAGAACACATGAACTCTTCTACTATTGAACGTGCTATTATTGCACAATATGTTTTAGGTAGGCGCGTTATTTACATCAAGAATGCTGTCACTCTTAACTCTGAAATAATCAATGCCATCTATAAAGCCGAAACTCAATTGATGGGGCTTGGGGTCGTAGAAGAAACTCCAAATGCCATTGTTATCAATTGCTCAATTGACCCCACCGATTTCAATCTAAATGATTTGCTAACCCGACTTGAAATTACTGGTAGAACTATGAGAGATGAGTCCATTAACGCGTTTATGACTGGCAATAAAGACATGGCACAACGCGCACTCAATCGAGAAAACCAAGCTAACAAAATTTTCCTTTTACTCTTGCGTTTAATCTATATTTCTTATCAGAACCCTGTTGTAGCACATTCAGTTGGATTTGAGGATGTTTTCCCTTTGATTAGTTACCGCTCCATAGCAAAGAACCTAGAATTGACTGCAGACGATTCCGAAGATATAGCTAACAAGGTTCTTGAATCTGATGCCCACACAATTGATCTCGACACTGGCACTTCTAAAACGCTATTAAAACTCGTAGAAAAAGTAGATGATTTAACCTATAATGCCGTCCAATCCGTCGTAACCTTCGATTTTGGAATTGCTGTAACTTGCCGTGACCTTTTCTCTGAAATCAACCAGTTAGGGGAATCTCTCATAAGCGAAGCATCTCCCATGACCAATGTTGATTTATTACTTCTCACAGAGGTACTCCATAGTTTAACACGCTCCGCTGGTTATGCAATGCGGAATGTGGAAATTGCCACAAATTTATCACTAAATCAGAATTCAGAATACGTATCAATAGAGTGAGTATTCAAAATTTTCGAATAGGAAAGGACTTACTTGATTGTATTATATTATTCACTGTGTCTACTATAGCAAATGAGGATGATCAATTGCTTGAATATCTAGTCGACCATGTATCTCGGGGGTCCGAATACTTCCGGGCAAAATACATCGCCGACGTCCTCGGTCTATCTGCAAAACAGGTAGGGGCAAGACTAGCTAGATTGTCACTCAAAACAGACGGTGTACAAATTGAAAAGTGGGGACGTGGAAGATCAACCACTTGGAAAGTAACCCTATCTGATTAATTCTTCCCCTCATTTTTCCATAATTTTCCACTTGCTAGGTCCATCTCTGAATATGTCCACGAAGATGGGCATATTTCTCCCATTGGACACAAATCACATTTTGGACTTCGAGCTTTACAGATAGATCTGCCATGGGCAATCATTAGATGGGTATATCTTCGCCATTTCTCTTTTGGAATTATTTTCATCAATTCTATCTCAATAGCGTCGCGATTCCTTTTTCCCACAAGTCCCATCCGACGAGAAAGCCGCATCACGTGCGTGTCTACAACTATTCCTTCTGTTTCTCCATACGCATGCTGCAAAACAACGTTCGCTGTCTTTCTACCAACTCCTGGCAATCCAAGAAGCTCTTCCATTGTCCCTGGAACCTCCCCATCATACATTTCTATGATGCATATCGCAGTGTTTACTATCCACCTCGCCTTTTGATTGAAATAAGTCACTGAAGCTATATCTTTTGAAAATTCCTCGGCACTACTATTTGCATAATCTTCTATGGTTCTATATTTTTTAAAAAGCACTTCAGTAACCTTGTTGACCCTCTCATCCGTACATTGAGCCGAAAGAATAACTGCAACTAGCAATTCAAACTCGTCTGAGTATTTCAGCGAAATCTCGGCATCAGGATACTCTTGAAATAAAATATCAACAACTCTAGACGCATGCCCCTTTAACTCTTTATTTGGATCGGCCATACTCTATCCCTTCACTCGAATTTTAATATCTCCGAAGGCACTTATCAATTTTGACTTATCCATTACATCTATTTTATCCTGTAAAGCAAATATTAAGCTTCCCCCTATCATCTAGGTACTCATATGTCTCACACAGCAGAAACAGTAACCAATCCAACAGACGTGGTCGATGTAGGTGACAGAATCGTCCGTAGAGAAGACGGGGGCCTCGTAACTGGAAAGGCCCAATATACTGATGATTATTCAGCCCCAGGTATGCTTTACGCCGCTATTCTTCGGAGTCAATATGCCTATGCCAAAATTTCCTCTGTGGATACTAGTTTAGCAGAAGCGCATGAGGATGTAGTAGCCGTTTACACAGCACAAGACGTCGAAGCCTCAGGAGTACTCGGAGAGGTTCTATCTCCTGTTGGACTTCTCAACCCCGGGCCAGATTCTCCCGTTTCTATTCGAACTGAGCTGTTCAAACCATTCAGGCCAATGCTAGCGAAAGACATCGTTCGTTATACTGGTGAAGGGATTGCCGTCGTAGTAGCCACTGATCGTTATTCTGCAT
Source organism: Euryarchaeota archaeon UBA24 (assembly GCA_002503845.1). GTDB lineage: Archaea > Halobacteriota > Halobacteria > Halobacteriales > Hikarchaeaceae > Hikarchaeum > Hikarchaeum yamanae. The sequence goes on from DASO01000008.1 coordinate 33,720, forward strand.
ATGACGCTCTCGATCTAATCGACGTAAAATATGAGTCTTTAAAAGGAGTTACTGGAATTTCTGCTTCGACCGACACCAACGCACCCCAATTACATGAAGGGGCCCCTGGAAACATTTCCTACGATTGGGAAAATGGAAATAAAAAAGATGTAGAGGTCGCATTTAGCAACTCCGACCATGTAGTTGAATTAGACCTAGTTTTACCCAGGTTAATACCAAATGCAATTGAACCCCGCGTAGCCCTTGCAGACTATTCGCCATCTTCTGGAAAACTATCCATTAAACTTTCGAGCCAAGGCGCATTTGGACATCGGAATTATTTCTCAAAGTCGCTAGGTATTCCTTTGCACAAAGTCCATGTCACAGTACCTGCCGTTGGCGGCGGATTTGGATCTAAAAGTAAATTCTATGCTGGGGAGTTACTTTGCGCATGGTGTTCCGTCCAACTAGGATTACCTGTCAAATGGCAAAACACCCGTTCCGAGGCACATATAACCGATGCCCAAGGAAGATCCCATGCTACCAAGGCAAAAATAGCATTTAATAAAGACGGAACGTTCACTGCCCTCGAAGCCCACACTTATCTTGACATCGGGGCATACGTTTCTACAAAAGCACCATTACAAACAGGAGGATATGGTGTCCTCCTTTCTGGCCTCTACAAAATCCCTGCAGTATTTGTTAGGATGACTGGTGTATTCACCAATTCTGCTCCTGTGGACGCTTACCGTGGAGCGGGGAGGCCAGAAGCGGCATTCGTTGTTGAACGACTTGTCTATCTAGCCGCAAAGAAACTAGGAATGGATCCTGTTGAGATCCGCAGAAAAAATTTCGTCCCAAAGGATGAATTTCCATATAAAACACCAATCATTGCGGAATATGATTGTGGTGATTATGAAGCAGCACTTGACCTAGCGTTAAAAACAATTGATTACGAAGGGTTGAGAAAAGAACAAATTTCTCTCCGAAACGAAGGGAGATATATTGGAATTGGACTTTGTTCTTTCATAGAACGAAGTGGTGGTGGAACCGAAACTGCAAAGTTGAGAATACACCCCACTGGTGCAATAACTGCATACGTTGGTTCTGCCGACTGCGGACAAGGGCACCAAACCCCCTTCACTCAACTAATTTCTCAGGGAACTGGTGTACAATTCAAAGATATTGAGATCGTTGCAGGTGATAGTGAAATATTACCTAGTGGAACTGGATCCTTTGGCAGTAGAACTGGTTCCATGGCTGGTAGTGCACTTCTCCGATGTACTGAGCAAGTAGTGGAAAAAGGAGAAAAAATCGCAGCCCATATTTTGGATACTACTACTTCTAATATATCATTTGAAAACAGCACGTTCCACGCAACAGACTCTCCAGACGATTCCGTAACCTTCGCAGAAGTTGCAGCAGCAGCCTATGGGAACAATCTGCCCGACGGTGTTGAAAGTGGATTTGAAATAACAACGGTTTATGAAAATAATAAAAAGGCATGGCCTTACGGAACCCACATAGCCGTCGTTGAAGTCGATGTAGAGACTGGAGAGGTTAAATTAAAACGCTATGTTGGAGTCGATGATGTTGGAACTATATTAAACCCCATGATCGTCGAGGGCCAAATTGTTGGGGGAATTGTCCAAGGAATTGGACAAGCCTTATTTGAACAAGCTGTTTACGACAACTCTGGCAATCTAGTATCTGGGACTTTGCAAGATTATGCAATGCCCCGTGCAATGCACCTACCCGACATCGAAACAGATCATATTGTCACTCCCACACCTAGTAATCTACTTGGGACAAAGGGAGCTGGAGAAAGTGGCACTATCGGATCTCCTGCGTCAATAGCAAACGCCGTATCCGATGCACTTGAATCTTTTGGAGTTTCTCATATAGACCTCCCAATAACTGATGAGAAGGTGTGGCAATCCATCAGTGAAGCAACCTCTTCTTAACTGCTTTTAATCCCAACTTGCCATGTAATGAGGGATTCAAGAGTATAGTTGACAACCAATCCTACTAATATACCTATTATATTTGCAGAAATGAGTCCAACCCATCCATGTTCTGCTCCCATCCTCTCTACAATGGTAACCATGACGCCAGTTGCTACCATGACACCCACAAACCGAACAATATTTGATTTTATAAATCGAATTAGTCTCTGATATTTTCCATTTAATCCATCTTCTAAGAACGTCCAGTTTTCGTTTAATAAGAACATAGATATAATTGCAAGTTCTGCACCTACCAGTTTGGAAGGGACCAATGGAACTCCCATCGAAATAACTAACAAACTCAATGTTATATTGTCTATCACCGCTCCCACAATTCCCACCACTGTGAATTTCGAGAATTTGGTAATGGAGAACAAATATTTTAGATTCCCTATTCTAAAAATTCTAACCATTTCTTCTTTCATCCCTCTTATCATCACTCCGCCTCTCTCAACTTTTTAATTTTTCTACGAACTGTAAACAACGCATTAAATAACTCTAACACTGTTGGGATTATTTTCACAGTTGATCCAGGCTGATCATCCCATTCTATGGGTATTTCTTCAATCTTATATCCTCGCATCGACACAATTGAAATTAGTTCAATATCCCACGAGAACCCCTTTCTTTCTATGTCTCTTTGCACTTCTTCCCATACCTTTCTATCTATTGCCTTTACACCACATTGGTAATCATGCAGTTTCACTTCCAACAAAACACGTGATAGAACTGAAAATCCATCTCCTAGTAATTTCCGGATATTGCCCTGGTGAAATTTTATATTCGAATCTGGATGTCTACGCGACCCAACTGCCAAGTCCACATTCAATTTTATAATCGAATCACAAACCTTCTTAACAGATTTTGCGGAAATACTTCCATCTGCATCAACAAAGACCAGAACATCCGATTTTAATTTGTTAAAACCACGTGTTATGGCCGCCCCCTTTCCCTCCTTTCTATCGGATACTTCGAATCTTGCAGATATTCCTCCCATTTGACTTAACACAAGCTCACTCGGATCGTCTATTTCTATTAGAATTACATCTGGACAAAGTACTTCGTCTAAATCTCTTACATATCCCTCTAGCGTCTTTAAATTTGGATTGTAAGCTGGAATGACCACCCCAATAGAATTTTTCATTACTCCCAGTATTAGAATACGAAAATAATTAGTACTTTTGGATGTTCTTTCTCCCTAATGGAGTTTACTCTAATTTTCACCTGGTGGATTTTATTACTTATACTGTCACTTATAGGTTTACCAATAACATCTTCCCTTTTTTGGAGATTGTCAGATAAAGGGGCGTCAGCTGCGCTCACTTTTAGCTTGACAGCGCTCTTTTTTTCTATTTATTGGCTGGGTCACTTTTCATTTAGTCTTTCCACAGTATTACTAGGATTGGCCACCCTCGTCCTCCTCTCTATGGGTGTTCTTTTCGTAAAAAGACCTGAGCTACCCCTCAAAAGATTTTCAGAATCCTTCGCCGTTTTCACAATGGCATTTATGTTAATCGTTGCTATACGATCGGCAGATCCCTCTATATACCCCATTGGGGGTGAAAAATTTCTAGACTTTGGACTTCTACAGTCCATCCTACGCTCTTCCGTTTTGCCACCCGAAGATCTCTGGTTCGCGGGAGAGACAGTCCGATATTACTATGGCGGCCATTTAATTTCGGCGATACTTTCTATGCTATCTGGAATCTCTGCAAAATTCGCATACAATTTAGCTTTGGCTAGTTTCTTCGGCGCTCTCGTTTCGGGTGCTTATGGCCTCTCTGGGTCCCTTTCTACCTTTTATGGCCATTCTCATAGATTTGCAGGGTCTCTTGGGGCAATCATAGTTGGAATATCTTCTAATTTTGTAGTTGCATTTTCTATTTTTCTTTGGGTCCTCCCCCTCGGACTAGCGAACTCTATCGCGCGTTTTGTTGGAAACACCACCGATTTAAAACCTTTGTATTTGCTACATCCCGATTCTTTTTTCTATTGGACTTCTAGCAGAGTCATTCGGGGAACTATCAATGAATTTCCATTTTTTGCATGGCTAAATGGGGATCTCCATGCACACATGATGAGCACTCCTTTTATGATTCTCATTTTATTTACCATGTTTGCATATTATCTATCACCTGCAAATTCAGTCAGAGAACGAAGATTATTAATTTTGATTATACTCCCTCTTCTATCTGGACTTTTAGCTGTAGTTAACACATGGAGCTATCCTACTGTTTTTGGACTTTTATTTTTGACATTGGTATTTTCCCCAACAGACCCACTTTCTATAATTTCCCCTTCTCTGAATTCAAAAATCAATTTGGAGAGTTTCAGACGTGAAATTTTTCGTATTATCACTTCCCTATTCCTATCCATTTTCGTAATTTTATTAGGGTCTTTAACAGTCATCCCATTTTTCATTCAATCGGCATCTTTACGCACGATTGCATTTTTCCCCCCTCGAAGTGGACTCATCGAATTTCTTCTTGTGTATTTATTTTTCATACTTATATTTTCAATCTATATGTATTCTATACTATCCACTGAACTATCCCATAGTCACAGTAGGATACTTTTACTATGCGCACTATTATTTTTCGCAGGACTTTTGTTTGGCGCTCCCGCTGTAGCAATACTTCTCCCCTTATGCATAGTTTCCTGGCTGCTACTAGAGCATTTCTCCTCAAAAGTTGGATTTGAATTGGTTTTATTTCTTGCTGGCGCAGTACTCATTCTTCTAACTGAATTTCTATTTATCCAAGAACAAGCTGGACCTGGGCGAATGAACACTGTATTTAAAATCTACATGCAAGTTTGGATATTCTTCTCCATTGGGGCATCAATAGCACTCACACGTTTATTCAGTGATCAATTTTTAAAAAGTAGATCCCCTTCGAAAAAAAGTTATAAGCTACTCACAACTCTATTTTTATCCCTACTCATCATTTCCACCACATTCTATGCTGGATTTTCTATAGGGGAACATTTCTCTAACGAACCTAAGTTCACCCTCGATGCCACTCTAGACGCTACTATAAATCACCCTCATGAATGGGCTGCAATTACATTTATAGGAGACCAACCAGGGTCACCAACTATAGTCACGGCACCTGGGTGCTGGTGCAATTCTGTTGAAACAACTCTTCCCTATCGGTGGGTTAATGCGCCCTCTAGTTTCACAGGAATCCCCACGGTCGCAGGATGGTCCCATGAGGTAGGCTATCGCGGAGAAGAACCGTACTTACAGAGAGTCACTCATGTAAACCAAATATACACGGGGTCTTCTGAACTTAGAAAAGAATTGTTACTCCTTTACGATGTCAAATATGTTTATGTGGGGAAAAATGAGCGAAGTCTTTATCAGGTATCTACTTTCGACGATCCTTATTTAAAACTTGTTTTTGAGAATGAAGAGGTCGTTGTCTACGAACACATTCTTTAATATTTTCAATAATCCTATGCGTTCATCTCTTTGGAAGCACTTTTAACCGCCATGATGATGCTATCATATCCTGTACATCTGCATATATTTTCAGAAAGAAATTCCCTTATATCATCATCAGATGGATCTGGATTTTGATCAAGTAACGCCTTTGAAGCTATCAACATTCCAGGAGTGCAGTAACCACATTGGAATCCCTCATATTCTCTGAAAGAATCTTGAAGTGGATGGAATTCACTATTCTGGTATGTGTCTGCCAATCCTTCTATGGTCAATACTTCCGTTCTATCTATGTTGACGGCCAATTCCAAACAAGAGGCAACGACTTTATTATTTACCAGTACCGTACAACAACCACAAACTCCCACCCCACAACCTTCTGTTGTACCTGTAAGGTGCAATTCTTGACGTAATAGTTCTACCAAAGTTAGATTGGCCGGAATTTCAATCGCATATTCTTCCCCATTGAGTCTGAATTCTATCTCGTGACGTGTAGCCTGTGTGTAGTTATTCATTCTGATACCTCCTCTATTGCCTTCAAAACTTTCCCCGGAGTTATCGGTAGTTCAGTAACTCTAGCACCACAAGCATCTTTAATCGCATTTCCTATTGCAGGAGGTACTGTAACTGTATTTGATTCTCCCACCCCTTTTGCACCATGGGGCCCATTTGGATCTCCTGACTCTACTACAATTATCTTTGATTCTTTGGGCACATCTCCGATTGCAGGAACTTTGTAGTCCAATAGTGACTTATTTACTTGTTGTCCCGATTCAAATACCATCTCTTCACTCATCGTGTGACCCAACGCTTGAACTGCAGCCCCTAAAATTTGACCTTCACATCTAATAGGGTCTATTGCCTTGCCACAGTCCGCCGAATTAACCCATTTATCGATTGTATATTTTCCCGTTCTTGTATCTACTGATACTTCTGCATATGTGGCCCCTGTCATCCAAAATGCAGATGCATATCGGTCACCACTACTCGCTTCAGTAGAGAAATACCCTTTCCCTATGAGCGTTCCCCCTCCTCCCACGAAATAAGAGGAAACTACTGCCCCTATCGATTCTTCTCCTGAAGGACTCTTAACTAGGCCCCCTTCAACTATCACCTCTTTTCTTTCTACACCTTGTTTTTGCACCACTATGTCAATTAATTGATCTTTTAATTCATCAACCGCCCTCAATATGGCATTTCCCAAGTGGAATGTAGATCTGCTACTTGTTGTAGAGGTATTGAATGGGGCGCTGTTGGTATTTGGTGTATTCACATTAACATATTCTACTCCTATTCCCAACCCATCTGCAGTTATCTGGGCCAAAGTTGTAATTATACCTTGGCCAACTTCTGTTCCCCCTGTAATCACATTTACACTACCATCACAATCTAATAGCAAGATGGCTTCCGACGTCGAAGGCGTTATTGTGGCCTTCAAAGTAACTGCAACCCCTCTTCCTTTCTTAATATGGTTCCCCCTTGATTCTTCTTGTTCCAAGTCCTTTCCGAACCAGTCCACTTCATCAATTACGGCTTGGAGACATTGGGGGGCACCATGAGGTTCTATGGGAACGCCATTATATGTTCCCCCATCTTGGGTGATATTTTTGATTCTTAATTCTACTGGATCCATTCCCATCTCCTTTGCAACATCGTCGAAATGTGATTCCACAGCCCAGGCGGTCTGCGCCACTCCAAATCCTCTATATGCCACACCAGGTGGTTTATTGGTATACGTCGATTTTGATATGACTTTGACATTGGGAATATCGTATGCCCCTGGGGCGGTATACCCTGCCTTCTTCACTTTTCTGGGACTGATATCGGCATATGCCCCGCTATCCCATATGACCTCCACTTCTTGAGCTACAATATTTCCATCAACCGTCACCCCCGTCTTAACTCTTGTTTGGGTCCCATCTCTGACCGAAGTATCGAATGATTCACTAGATGTTTGACGGAGTTTTACTGGTGCTTCTACCGATCTAGATAATGCCGCAGCCAATGGTTCTATTCTGACATATGTCCTCGAACCAAATGCACCCCCCATCTGTGGAACTTCAACTTCGACTTTTGAAGAAGGGATGTCAAATATGCGGGCAACTTCTCTACGGACAAAATGCGGGGTTTGATTTCCTGTTATTATCTTAAAAGAATTATCTGATGCATTATAACTAGCAATTGTCACAAACGGTTCAAGATGTGTGTGCTGAACCATTGGTGTGGCATATTTTCCTTCAAGGACTATGTCGGCTTCTTCAAATCCTTTCTCTACGTCTCCCACATCTAGTTCATAAGTGTATGCAACATTGGGCTCTTCACTACGATGAACTGTAGATAGATCTTCAAAAACCGCAGCAGATTCGCCACTCTCATGCAACAATGGAGCGGTTTTCTTTCTAGCTTTATTCACGTCAGTTACACTTCTCAGCTTATCACATTCTACAACCACTTCGGTAGCTGCCAACGATGCTATGTCTGGACGTTCTGCAATAACTGCCGCAACTGGTTCTCCCACGTACCGGACCTTTCCAATAGCCAAAACAGGCTGGTCTCTAAATGCCGGCCCCACATAAGGAGAGATCCAATCTGCATTTTCAAGATCATTCCCTGTAACAACTGCAACGACTCCTGGTATGGCTTCTGCAGCTTCTGTAGAGATAGAAATTATTTCTCCATGGGCAATATTGCTCCTGACGACTTCTGCATAATATCCTTCAAAAGGGAGGTCATCTGTATATGCCACGGATCCTGTGACTTTGCTCTCACCATCTAACCGAAGTACATGCTTTCCTATGGTTCCTGTTTTCTTGGCCTTTCCATCCTGTTCTATTATGGGTATTTGCGTTGACATTGATTCTTATCCAGTTATATTAGTGACTCCCCAACTCCGGTAATTTCTCTCAGGGCACGTATCGTAAATTCCCCTGCCATTTTCCTCTTATACCACACCGATCCTCGCGCATCTCCTATTGGTTCACATTGGTCTGCCGCAAGTTCTCCTACTTTGTCGATCGCCTCTGTAGTTATTCCCTCTGAGAATATTTCTTGTATCCCTTCAACTTTCATTATGGGTGTGTCTGCAACCGAATTTATGAATACCACGGGAACTGAACCCGGGGCTTCATCAACAAACGCAGCGACGCCTACACACGGCCAATCTGCCTCTGACAACGCACGGTGTTTCAAATAAATTCCCTTTCTATCTGGCATGATCGGTATTTTAATCGATTTTATTAATTCTCCTTCTTTTAAATCGGTTTCATAATACCCTTGTATGAACTCTTTGATGTCCATGGAACGTTCTCCATCTTCTCCTATTATGTCTATGTGGGCATCTAATCCTGCTAAAACTGGGGGGAGATCCAGATCCGGATCTGCATGGGCCAAATTTCCACCTATTGTGGCAACATTTCTGATCCTAATACTCGCAATTTTTGAAAGACAATTTGAAACAACAGGATGATTTCTTTTCACAATTTCACTTGTTTCTATATCCCGCAATGTGGTCAACGCACCAATTTTAATTTGTCCATTTTCCTCTATAATATAGGCGTGATCCTTCTCCAATTTTCTAAGATTCACCATCGTCGTTGGTTGGAATATCTTTTCTTTAATTAAAGTTGTAACTGCAGTACCCCCCGATATCGGTTTTGCACCATGTTCTTTCATTAATTGAATTGCTTCTTCAAAAGATTCTGGAAGAAATAGTCTGAATGGCTGCATTATGTACTTCTATTTAGCTTTCCAATGATTATTATCATACCGATACCAATCCACTATATATTTTATTTATTTAATTCTGCATTAAGAAACTCAGTTCCAATCCAGGGATCAACATGGGCATCAATTAGTGCAGGTCCCTTTACCTCCACAAAACGCTCAATCGTGTCTTTAATCTGAGAACTGTCTTCAATTGACTCCCCAAACATACCTAGATCTCTCGCAAAAGCTGCAAAGTCTGGATTTTTGAACACAGAACCTGTAGTTCTGCCCTCATACGCCCGATGCTGCCTCACGGTTTGGGACATATATGCATCATTATTGAAAATTATTATTTTCACGGGTATTGATTCTCTAACTGCAGTTTCTAGATCTTGCATAACCATCGCGAATCCCCCATCTCCTTCAAACACGAATACTTGCTCATCAAGGGCTATTTGAGCCCCCATAGCCAGCGGCAAACCTTGACTCATGCCCGAAAAATTAAGAGTTCCAAAATGCCCATTGATGCTAGTCACTGGCAAATGCCGCGCAAATTTAGCATGTATTCCTCCTCCTGTCACAAATGAATAATCTCCTGCAAAACCATCTAGCAAGTGGAGTATCGGTGCCGGATCAACACCATTCTCGCCACGGGTCTCTTTAACATTAAAAATAGATTCTCGTGCATCTTGATATTCCTTCCTTGCCACTGAAGAAATATTTTTAAATGAAATATCTTTCTTACTTATTGAAAGTTTGCCATTTAAATCTACTATTGCGGATGTAGAATCTGCCATCACGTTGACATCGGCCACATATTGCCGATTTAGTTCTCTCGGCCGCATAGTAATGTGTACGATAGATGCATCCGGATTAATCCTCTTCCAATCTGAAGTAGTATAGTCTGATAAACTGGCACCTATCGCTATAATGAGATCCGAATTTTCAAGGTAGCCATTTGTTGGTTTAAGCCCGATCCAACCAACTAGACCAATTGATAATGGATGCTCTTCTGATAGTGCCCCTCGTGCATTGTGTGTATTTGCAACTGGGATTTGCATTTTCTCTGCAAGCATTTTTAATTCATTAGAAGAATCAAACCACCTGGTTTCACTACCTGCAATTATTAAAGGACGTTTTGATTTGGAAAGCAGCTCAATAACCTGATCCAATTTTTCCGGACTTGGACGGCACCTATTCATCGATGCTATATATTCATGCGATCTCGTTTTTTTCCTCAAGTTTTCATCAAGATCTGGAAATGTTTCATTTTCCAAATTATGAGGTACATCTATGTGCACTGGTCCGGGGATTCCCGTTACCGATTGTGTTACTGCGTCTCGAATCTGGTCATGTGTATTTTCCCTTCCCATCCGGACGTTGTATTTAGTAATACGTTCAAAAACTTGGAGTACATCCCATTCGTGCTTTACATTTCTTCCAAGGTTATAGCTAGGTTCGTTACCCGTTATAGCAACCACTGGGACATTCTCTCTATATGCTGAGGCTATCCCCAAAATCATGTTAGCAGCCCCTGGGCCTACATGTACCACTGCAGCAGTTGGTTTCCTTGTAGCAAGCGCATACCCGGTTGCCATTCCTGTGGCGACCTGTTCATGCCGAGTAGTGTAAAATTTAATCTTGCTCTTTGCGATCTCATCGAGAATACCTAGATTGGTAGATCCTGCCAATCCAAATGCACAATCTACACCGGTGTCCTCTAATACTGAAACTAATAGTTTCGATCCATGCATACCACCAGCTAATCCCTTTGTTTACTAAAAAGTTATTGTACCTATTTTTTCTCTAAACTTCTTTCTACCTGTGTCTATTACCTCTGCCAACTGCCCCTGATGCACGGATAGTTTTTAGTACAAATTCCGCATTACTGCCTCCAGTGGCTATGAGTATCATCTCTAGTACTACGACCGCAAAACCTGCCAATGGTGCTATCTGCCATTGATAACCCATCCAGTAATATCTGTCAAGGAAGTACAGAGCTACCACAGTCACCATCACAATGGTCACAACTGCACCTATCAAAAACCACCACCCTTTACTACTTTTTGGAGGTATGTCCAGTGATTTTAACATCTGCTTAGTTGTTTGTGGTGGATTTTCAAACATATCCAGCGCATGACCCGAACATGCCCCTAAAAACATCATGAGACAGATCAGTGAGAATGCAAACACCACCACGATATCTGCAACTAACCAATCAATCCCCTGTTCAGTTATTGCCCGAACTAATGTATATAAAATGGACAACGTAATTCCCACCCGCGCTCCACGTTGCATTAGTTCTGCGAATTTCTCTAAGTCTTCCATTCCCTTTCCTATTTTCTCTTGTGGCATCCAGATCCTAACACTCAGACCATCCGCACGATTCACACGTCTTGCAACCCTCTGAGAAATTCAATGTCAAAGATCCACACGAAGGGCATTCTGGACTTTCTCCTGCATCGATTAACGATTGAGTTACATCCACTACCAATGGTGCAACTTTCTTCACAGCTTCTTGATTAGCTTCCCCCTTGCTAATTTCAGATAAGTTCTTTTGTTGAGGATACTCTTTGTGAATTTCACCATCTAAGTATCGTTTCATAGCGGTGCCTATCGCATCCGGTATCGATTGTATTTGACCTCCTCGATCCCACGCAATTTTAGGTGATCGGATCCCTTTCAACTCACCTGCAATTTCTCGGGGATCAACCCCGGATCTCAATGCAGTAGAAACTATCTTTGCCAACGCTTCTGTAAAACTAGCCGTAAATCCTCCCGAATTTCCGATATTTGCAAACAATTCAAATGGTCGCCCTTGTTCATCCTCATTTATATTTACATATAATTTTCCATACCCGGTGTCTATCCTTTGTGTAAGTCCATACAGGACACCTGGGCGTGGTCTTTTTCGAGATTTGCCATAAGCAAGTGCTGGAACATCCCATATACTGAGATCTTCTCCATGGTGTTTCCATTCCTCTGTAATTTTAGCACGAATCGTTTCATGATTCAAAAATTCTGACAAACTGTCAAAGTGAGTATTGATATACTCTAACAGATGATCTGCAGATCCACCTTCTCCCGATTCTATAAATTCCGCATTTTGCGCGCGAGTTGTGAGAACTTGTTTAGTTCTAGACCCATCCCTGTATACTGTTACACCCTTCCCCCCATTTCGGTAAATATAGCGATACACTTCATCCATCTCTTCTGCCGTTGCGTCATTTGGAAAATTGCAAGTTTTAGAAATAGCCGAGTCCACACCTTCTTGACATGCACATTGGACGCTTGCATGTTCTATGGCTGAAACTTCAGAAGATACTACAAACAATTCTCCAATTGCATCTGGGACCGTTGTCAATCCACCAATTCCTTTGAATTCATTATTTTGCATCTGGGATAGTGCCTCCTCTTTCACCACATCCACATCAATCCCATTAGCTTCTATTGTTCTTAAAAAATAATCATCAAACTCAACTAACATCTCATCCCCTTGAACATCGTCTGACACATTTTTATAATATGCCACACTGTATATTGGTTCACACCCTCCTGTGGTGTTTGCAATCATACTCGTCGTTCCAGTAGGTGCTATTGTGGTGGTATTATGATTCCGTATTGGGAATCCTCCTTTCCACTCTTCGGGGTTCAATCCCGTTTCCTTTGTAAACCATTCTGCATATTTCACAGGGTCTGCGTACTTAGAATCTGGCCAATTTTCAAACGAACCTCTTATCTCTGCCAATTCATGAGAAGTCCATTTAGACGCATGATTGATGTAAATCATCACTTGCCTAGCTAGTTCATTTCCTTCAGGTGATCCATATTTCAAACCAAGCTGAACATATAGTTGAGCCAAACCCATTATGCCCAACCCTATCTTTCTATTGTTGTAAACTGTCTCTTCGATCCGTTCTACTGGGAAATCTGACATAGTACATACGTTTTCAAGAAAACGAGTGCCCAATTCAATCCGCCTATCGAATTCTTCAATGTCCATCGCCACGTGGATGAAATCCGACATCAACTCCCCGAGTTCTCTATCTGATCTTCCTTTTTGATTCGACCACGTCCTCCAATCAGGGGCATCCAAAGATGCAAGTGTAGAAAGATTGATATGGCCTAGATTGCACGCTTCATATTCCATTAACGGCTGCTCTCCACAAGGATTTGTTGCTAAAATCTCATAAGGAGAAGAATCTCCGGTTGGAGTCGATTCAACGGGGAACGAGTGATCTTGGTTCACGCGGTCAAGATATATTATTCCTGGTTCACCATTTTCCCATGCACCATCTACGATGCGTTCCCATAAAATCGATGCAGGGATTGACAGCGGTTTTCCAACTTCCACATAGTCTCCCAAATCATATCTGTCATACATTTCTAAAGTGTATTTTGTAGCAATGTGGGGATCTCCCGTTCGTGGATTTAACAAAGTATATTCTCTGTTTTCTTCCAATGCTTTCATGAACTCATCAGTCACACCAACGGAAACATTAAAATTAGATAAGTGACCTTCCACTGCATTCCTAAGATGCTTGGGAACTCGTCCTTCTTCATCAAGAAGAGTCCTAGCTTCTGCTAGTGCCTCGTTAAATGTCGTGTATGTATAGTCGTCCGGATCGTTCAATTTGAGAGAATGTGCGAGTGAAACATCTTTATTTTTAGCATGAATAAATTCAATCACGTCCGGGTGGGAAATGCGCATAATTGCCATTTGAGCACCCCTTCTTGACCCACCCTGTGCGATTGTCTCACACATCTGATCGAAAGTTTCCATAAATGTTATTGGACCTGAAGCAATTCCGCCTGTGGACCCCACTGTATCTCCATATGGTCGTATCCGCCAAAACGCATAACCCATCCCTCCCCCTGACTGGAAAACCTGGGCTGCTTCCAATGCTGTGTGATGAATATCCACTATGTCATCTTTCGGGGAATCAACAAAACAAGCCGAAAGTTGTTGGAGTTCATCCCCTGCATTCATTATAGTCGGAGAATTTGGTATGAATGATAAATCTTCCATGAATTCACAAAATTGATCTGCAATAGATTCTACATGTTTCCGAACATCCTCTGGAAGCAATGGTATAATTGTTTCATAACTGAATTTACTCACATTCCGATCCGTCAATTCCGTGCTCATGTTATCTGCAACTATGATCTCACCGTTGTCAGTGGACCCCTCTCCAAATACTTCTTTAATTAATTTTTCCCTCCGTGGATGATCGGGCTTAATCTGATCTGGGGTAACTGTTATTTTCACATTTTGTCTATCTGCCTCATACACTGCTTCCGCCAGGGCGATGTTGTTTGCAATCCGCCTGAATAGTTTCTCAGGAGGTTCTACGATCTCACCTTTTGCATCCTTTCTCAGGTACCTCGCGGGGAGGATGTTCTGATATGCATTCTTTGTAAGGCGCTCTTCCAAAGTCGCCCCATCGGTACGCTTCACTGGAAGTACAATTGCATCTTTATCCGTCCGAGTCCTTGTTTCACTCATTTCCCATTCCACCCCTGCCATTTAATTTAATCATTGAGTCTGTTTTTTTCATAATTCCTCCACATGCAGCGCTAGCAGCGCTATAAGTTATTCTGCACGGCGAACCGTGTTACCTCGATCAACTTATTAGAGGTTTTAGTTTAGGTAACTCTGGCAATATAAGTCTCTTGTGAGCATGGTGAAAGTAATAATTTATAATTCCTACCTAAGCCAATCAATTCGTTTTTCCAGTAGAAGTGCACCTTTAATTTTACTTTTGTCAGACAATCTTCGAGGTGAAATTTAATATTATTTTCTTACCCACTTTTGTGAGTATGCTCTCTGGATGGAATTGCACACATTCTATCGGGAAGTCAACATGCCTAATTCCCATCACAATTTCAGATTCCCCTTGCATTGTGGTCGCAGTAACTTTGAAGCATTTTGGAACTTCTGTGGCAACCAAAGAATGATAACGTGCACCTTCAAAATTTTGATCTATACCTTCAAAAACACCTTCTCCATCGTGGCTTATTTGCGAAGATTGCCCATGAATGGGAGATGGGGCCCGGCCAATTTTACCACCGTACGCATAAACTGCAGCTTCCAGCCCTAGACAAACACCGAATGTTGGAATCGTGGGGCTTACCCTTTTCAGTACCTCCAAAGTTACTCCCACATCTCTTGGATTTTTTGGGTGCCCTGGTCCTGGACTAATCACTATCGCATCCGGTTCCATTTCATATATCTCTTCCACTGAAGCAGTGTTGAGCAGTACTTCAGTTTTTGAATGAGCACTTACGTAATCTACAAGATTATATGTAAACGAATCAAAATTATCAATGAAAAGTGTTTTCGTCATTATTCTTCTTGATCCTCCTCCACTAGCCGATACACCGATTCTAGAACTGCATGCATTTTTTTCTCCGTTTCTTCATATTCCTTTTCTGGAATAGAGTCTGCTACAATTCCTGCCCCTGCCTGTATGGTTATTGTATCCACTTCCCCCAATTCAATAGTTGCAGTTCGAATTACAATGGCAAAATCTGCATCACCATCCCATGAATAGTACCCAACACCTCCTCCATACACACCCCTTGGTGTGGATTCTAGTTCATGTATAATCTCCATTGCCCTTATTTTAGGGGCGCCAGACAACGTCCCTGCAGGGAATGTAGCACGCGTAGCATCAAATGAAGTATATTCCAGATCCAGTTCTCCCGTGACTGTGCTTTCTATATGCTGAACATGACTATATTTTAACACATTCATGAATTCCTCAACTTCGACCGTGCCGGGCAAACAAACTCTTCTTACATCATTCCGAGCCAAATCCACAAGCATAGTATGTTCTGACAACTCCTTTTTGTCTGACAACATTTTTTGAGAAAATAATAGATCCTCATTTAGATTTTTTCCCCTTGCACAAGTACCTGCAATAGGATTTGAAATCACACGCCTATCTCTAATCGAAATTAGGGTTTCTGGACTAGCCCCTACTATGGCAAAATTACCAAATTTTAGAAGATACATATACGGAGATGGATTCACATTTTTTAGCGATGCATAAAGTTCCACGGGGTCTACTTTACACTGTATCTCTCTCTTCCTAGATAACACTCCTTGGTATATGTCCCCGCTTAACACATATTCGATTACCCGTTCCACTGAGGATTCATATTCCTTTCTACTGCCTATCCTTTCTTCATAAATTGTGACTTTTCCCATTCTTGGTTCTTCTGCATCCCTCAGTTTCTTTTCTATCTCGCCCGCCTCTTGACACAATGAATCATATAGGATTTTTAAGTCGGTTTCTTCAGTTATTAAAGGTGTAAATGCAACGAACGTTTTGTCGCTATTATGATCAAAAATAATTGTTTTTGTATTCACAACAAATTGTGCATCGGGGATATCTGTTTCACTATGCTGTATTCCCACCTTTTCGAGCCATAGGTTGTACACAGAATCATATGATAAAAACCCAATCAACCCTCCTAACAGCTGCTGTCTATCTGTATCGGGAAATCCATATAAGGGGTATTTTGGAATGGCCCCTTGCAATATATCTAATATGTCCCCTTTGCCCTTTACTATTTGATCTGCCATTGTAGACTCTTTCAAAACAAGAATTTCTGACTCCTCTGACCCCACTGTAATCACTGCATCTGGGTCATATCCTATAAATGAATATTGTGCATGTCCCTTTACCGAAATTGATTTTTCATTTTGGACCGAGGCACTGTGGGCACCTTTTTCTCCACTCTCTAGTAAAAAGGAGTAATCTTGTCCACCTTCCTCAATCATCGTAGAATATGCTGCCAAGGGTGTCGCACTTATGACGATCTCTGCAGAAGCATATGCAATACAAGGACGATTTTCAACTAACTCTTCAAATTCTTGAAACGATACTCCAAATGAACTCATCATTTTCCCCCTTCTGCTTTATGAACATTGGTTATAAATTCACGAATTGCACTATGGTCTTTTAATCCATTTGGGCCCTCAACCCCACTTGCCACATCCACTGCAAATGGTTTTACCAAACTGATGGCATGAGATACATTTTGAGGTGTTAAACCCCCTGCAAGTATAACTGGAAGTTTAGTTTTCTCTCTAAATTTTCTAACCGATTCCCAGTCAGTTACCTTCCCGGTTCCTCCTGCACCCTTTTCTCTCTGAGAATCGCAAAGCGCAGCATTCGAAATACCCTCAAGTTGATTAGAAATTGTGGCATTCGGATCCACTGAAACAATTAATTTTCCATCAATTGAATCTGAAACTTTTTGAATTACATCGAGTGTAAGATCACCATGTATCTGCAATGCATCTGCACCAACTTGTTCAAAAAAATCAAGTGTCCTATCTACATCTTCTAAAATAGTAACCATAGTCGTAGTCACACCCGATGGTACCTTTGAAACTAATTCATTCGCAAATTTCGGAGATATTTTCCTATGTGATTCTACAGAAATATCCACAATAAATCCAACATAATTGGCTCCACATTCTATCGAAGCAACCAAATCGTCCTCATTCGTAATTCCGCAAATTTTAGTTTTTGTCATCATCGATCTCTGGATTTTTTTAATGCGGAGAGCTTATTTTTTGCAGATCCATCCGCAATTGATTTTTGAGCACATTCAATTCCATCCAACACCGAATCTGCAATCCCCGAAACATAAATTGCAGCAGCTGAATTTAATAAGATTATGTCAAGCTTTGCTCCTGTTAATTTTCCATCAATTATCTCAAGTATGTCGCTCGCATTTCTCTCGGGACTCCCGCCCTTTATCTCTTTTAATGAACTCCTATCTATCCCAAATTCTTCTGGGGTTATGGTATATTCTTTGATTTTTCCATTTTCTATTTCTGAAACATAGGTCGAATCGTGAATCGTTATTTCATCCAATCCCGATCCATGTACTACCATTGCATTTTTAACATTCATTTTTTTCAGAGCCCTAGAAACTAGGGGGACCAATTCTTCAGAATATACCCCAATTGTTTGTGCACTAGCCCCTGCTGGGTTTGTTAAAGGCCCAAGTATGTTAAAAATAGTGCGCATTCCCAACTCCTTCCTAGGTCCTATGACCGCTTTCATCGCAGGGTGGAATACTGGGGCCAACATGAACCCGATCCCGTGTTTTTCTATAGACGTTTCAACCAATTCTGGTTCTGCATTAACTCTTACTCCCAATGCAGATAACACATCTGCACTACCCGATGAAGATGAAACAGAATAGTTTCCGTGTTTGGCTATAGCAACTCCTGCCCCACTCGCAACAATTGCACTCGCTGTCGACACGTTAATTGTATTTTTCCCATCTCCTCCAGTTCCGCATGTATCGACCAGTGGGTCTCTTTTTGGATGAATCCTACGTGCCACATCCCGCATACCTTCGGCAAACCCTGCAATTTCACCTTCTGTCTCTCCTTTCGATCGCAAAGCTGTCAACAAAGCTCCTATCTGTGCATCTGTAGCATTTTCAAATAGTATTTTAGCTGCATTCCTCGATTCTTGTTGCGTCAGATCGGTTCCCTCTGTCACACGTTCAATATACTCTTGCATTTTATATCCTCAATGACTTTATATGTCCTTTAATGAACTATTTTGTACATAGTATTAAACTTAA
The DNA here is from genome assembly GCA_002503845.1 of Euryarchaeota archaeon UBA24. Taxonomy (GTDB): domain Archaea; phylum Halobacteriota; class Halobacteria; order Halobacteriales; family Hikarchaeaceae; genus Hikarchaeum; species Hikarchaeum yamanae. Next base: position 52,470 of record DASO01000008.1, read on the forward strand.
CGGAGCCCCCTTTTCCTATTCGAAACTTTGAATTGCCTTCAGGGGTTCCAGAAAACTACACGGGACTGTGGTCTAGTCTGGTTATGACGTCACCTTGACATGGTGGAGGTCCCCAGTTCAAATCTGGGCAGTCCCACTCGGTTTTTAAT
>DASO01000008.1:52914-53149 GCA_002503845.1 Euryarchaeota archaeon UBA24
CAGTTCAAATCTGGGCAGTCCCATGCTTCTTTTTGATTGTTTTTAGGAGATTCCTCTGGGATTTCTTCAGTACCGCAGATCTGTCAGAATAGATGCAACAAACCACTTATCCTGGCCCGTAGTTCCTAACGTGTTTATCCAAGGCATTTCAAACGTTGCTACCCCCACCCCTAAGATGGATTCACCCCTCGCCCCACATCCCATTACTGGGGAACAGGCTTCGTTCGGCCGAGAA
>DASO01000013.1:0-23022 GCA_002503845.1 Euryarchaeota archaeon UBA24
TCCTTCAGGTTTTGCAACAACCAAATGTGGCTCCATTGGGGCGTGTTGTAACGGAGCAGTTTTGTATTCATCCTCATAGACATAATCTGCCTGTTCGAACCCCACTTCTGTATCCCCATGTCGGACCACATAATGTTGGTACACGTTTGGACGGTCTTTAATGAATGTGGGCGGAAGGACTTCTGCCACCTCATAGTTGTGTAAATCAGGATGAACAACTACGGGCGGATCTTTTCTAAATGCTTCATCCCCGTCGACGATGGGTTGTAGGCGTTCGTATTTTACCCGAACTGCATTTGCTGCCTGTTCTGCTAACTTCTTTGTTTCTGCTGCAACAACGGCAACAAACTGTCCTTCAAACAGCACTCGGTCCTCGGCAAGACACGTTTGGTCGTGGACACCGTCTCCAAATTTGACATCCGGGAAATCTGCTTGAGTCAGTACTGCATGAACACCCGGAATTTCCTTTGCCTTACTTGTATCAATTTCAATGATATTTGCATGGGCATGAGGGCTTTTTACAAAACGTGCATGAAGCATGTTTGGAAAATCAACATCGTATGTAAATTCAGCCTTTCCAGTGACTTTTACTGGCCCGTCTTCTCGGAGGATGCTTTGGCCAATGCCATGTGCGCGAGGAGTGCCTTCTGTCGTATTTTCGCTCATTTAACTACTCCCTTCGTTCATCCTTTTCGCTGCATCTTTGACCCCATCGAGAATTGCTAGATATCCTGTACAACGGCAGATATTTCCATGTAATGAATCCCGGACTTCTTCGTCGGACGGATTTGAGTTCTCATCTAAAAGAGCAGCAGTGGACATAAGGAATCCGGGAGTACAGAATCCACATTGGAAAGAGAAATTCTCAATGAATGCCTCTTGGAGAGGAGACAATAAGCCATTTTTAGAAAGTCCCTCTACGGTTGAAATGTCAGAATCTGCTACCTGCCCGGCCATGTGGAGACACGATTTTCTGGCCTCTCCGTCGATTCTGATTGTGCACGCGCCGCAAATTCCAGTTGAACACGATTGTTTGACGCTTTTATAGCCCAATGTATCATGTAAAACGTCTGCTAGAGGCATTGAGGGGTCGATGTTGATTTCGTGTGTTGTGTCGTTTACTTTGAAGTTTAGAATCATGGTAAATCCTCCCTGGCCATTATAAGAGCCTTTTTACTAAGGACTCCGACCATTGCAGATCTATACTCAACGGAGATCAAAGGGTCATCGCAAACAAGAATTTCATCTTGTACTATCGTGCTTGCTTGGGATAGATCATCATCGGTCAGTTGAGTCCCGAGTAAGAATTCCATCGCTTCATTGGCGATTAGCGGGGTGTCCCACACTCCAGCTACACATATGTCAGATCTTGTGCATTTTCCATTTTTAGTTTCTAGAATAGCGGCCACGTTGACAATTGCACGGTCGTTCTTTCTGTATGCTAATTTTTCAAATCCATAACCAGCATTTTTAGAGATGGGGATATTGAGGGAGGTGATTATTTCTTCAGGTCCAATTGCACTTTGGTAGTAGTCGACAAAAAAACCATCACGGGTCGTATATTCGAAGGAATCTGTTGCAGATACAGAATGGACTGTGGCGTTGGTTGCCATTAACACAGGGGGATAGTCTGCAGTTGGATCGGCATAGGCACATGCACCTCCGATGGTGCCCGCATTTCGGATTTGTACGTCTGCTATTTGTTTTGCTGCTGTAGAAAGAATAGGGAGATTTGTTTGGATCGTTTGTGATGTTTCAATGTCTCGATGAGTGGTGAGGGCGCCTATGTGGAGAGATCCCTCATTATATGAAATTTCACGTAGTTCTGAAATTCGGTTTAGGTCAATGATAGTGTCTAAAGAAACTATACCTTCTTTGGAGAGAAGTCCTAGTGACTGACATCCAGATAACAAGATTGCTTCGGGGTTTTCCAATAATAAGTTACATGCTTGATCGAGGGAATCTGGACGGTGATACGTTGTCTCAGAGGTCATATTATATAGGATACTTTTTGTAAAGATAATAAGCTTTAGGAAGCTTGATTTCTAATTAGCCCATCCATCGATGTATTCGGAGAGGTCCAAATCTTTCCATACTTCGGGAGGTTCTGGGCGTTTTGGCCACTGAGTGGTAATGGGTTTAGTGGCATTAACACCAAATTTGGTATCGAGTGTATCGGGATTTGGTAGATAGGCTTGATCTACTATTTGTTCATCCCAATCGGTCCTTCTTGTTTCTAGCTGGTCTGCAGTATAAGTGGACGGAACTAGGGGATCTGCAAAGGAATGAGGAATGATAACAGCATCCCGGTCCATGTGAGTACGAGACCAAAGTGCCCATAAAACTTCGTTGTCATCAAATACATCTATATCTTCATCGACGACGACGACGTTCTTTAAGAAGTGGTCAGCTGCCAAAGCTGCAAGAACTGCATATTTTCCCTCACCGTCGACTTCTTTATTGATAGAGACAAAACCAGTAAATCTACAACACCCATGCATGGGCATTCGTACTTCTCGGACGCGGGAAACTCGATTCACTCGTTCGTATAATTGCCGTTCGACACCGAGGACACCGCAAAGATTGTGGTCAGGATGGGCCGCGAAAATGGTCTCGTGAATGGGGTCATCCCGGTGACAAATTGCAGTTACTTCGATGACACGGTTGGTTCTACTAGGGCCATAGGTCCAAGGATACTCGCCGAATGGGCCTTCGGTTCTAAGCACGTTTGGAAGAATTTTTCCTTCAATTACAAATTCAGAATTGGCGGGAATTTGTAGATCGATAGTCTCGCATTGGACAGTTTGCATAGGAGATCCAACGGCTTCGTTTATCAATCCACTTATCGCCTCTAGTTCATCTGCTTCTCGGTCGATTCTAGTTGTAGATCCTATGGTTAAATAAGGATGAGTTCCAACAGTGATGGCAACTTCTAGAGGGGTATTTTCGCGCTCTGCACTTCGCATTAGATGTGCAAGGTGTTGACCTGCACCAGCATAAACTCCTAAAAGATTTGGTTCGTGTAATTGGTGTCGATAAATTCCAGCATTATATGTCTGTGTTTCTTTATCGAAGACCCACAAGATTCCTGCATCTATGTAGAGTCCGTTGTCAAGTTCATTGTGTTGGACTAGAGGTAATTCGGTTAAGTCTACGTCTTTTCCCGTTTTGATATTCTGTTTGACTGGTGCATCTTTATTGTCTACTATAATGGGTTTTGCGGGTTTTCCGGTTAATTCCATATATCTTTGTAAAAGGTTTCGAGGAGCAACCTCTGGTGATTCTAGACCATATGCTAGCTTGGTTCGGGTTGCATGTACATTAGTGACTAACTTATGAGAGCTTCCAAGAACATTGTTGAAAAGTAGCAAGGGAAATTGGCCCTCTGACTGAAGTTTTCGGGCGATAGAGGTGACTTCCCAAGTGGGATCTACCTCTTTATCAATTTCGACTATTTCAGATGGTGCATTTTCAGAAAGATTATTTATAAAATCTCTTAGGTCGCGAGGCATAGGATATAGATAGTTTGACGACACTTATATGAGTAGCGGTGGACGTATTATTATGAATCAAACTAAATTTGGAGTTGGTTTTCCAACGGGGATGGAAGGCATGATGTACCCAGTCCCGTTTTGCGATCCTGAAGGATTGGTTAAAATAGCATGTGAAGCTGAAAGGTTGGAATTTGATTCAGTGGGTGGAAATGACCATATTGTAGCACAAGAATATGTTAAAAGATCATGGGAGATCCTTCCAAGGTTTTATGAGTCGTTTGGAACTTTTGCATACATAGCTGGAAAAACAGAGGAAATTCGATTGAACACTGCAGTTACCGTGTTACCATTTAGAGATACGGTTTGGGTTGCTAAACAAGCCGCGACATTAGACGTATTATCGAAGGGGAGATTATTATTTGGAGTGGGAATCGGTGCCTATAGAGAAGAGTTTGAATCAATTAGGCCCAATGAAGAGGCTAGTAGAGGCGAGATCATGGATGAATCAATGGAAGCATTAAGTAAACTGTTAGAAGGTCCAACATCATATAGTGGGAAACACGTCGAATTTGAAGAGATAGACTTGCACCCTAGACCAATTCAGAGCCCGTTGCCAGTATATGTGGGAGGGAATCATCCAAAGGCCATATGGCGGGCTGCTAAATGGGGACATGGATGGCTACCCTTTGCATTGACCCCAAATGAAATTAAAGAGAGAAGTGGGCAGATAAAGGAATTCTGTGGGGAAGTTGGCCGAAATCCAAAAGAAATTGATGTTGCCCCTCAACTGGTTTGTTGTATCGATAAAAGCTCAGATACTGCGAAGAAGAATTTTGAATCATCCCAGGTATTTGAGCATATGAGATCGTTGATACAGTCTACATTAAAAGACCAAGAATTTGATGCACTATTGGATGTAACATTAGTAGGAGATTCGGCGGAAATTATTGAGAAGATTGATCAATATCAGGAAGTGGGAGTGACCCATTTTCCTGCAATTATGTTTGCTGCAAATGATGTGGATGAGTTGATTCGTAATTTGGAAATTTTTTCTGAAACAGTATTGCCTAGTTTTTGAGATAATTGAGAAGTACCTCTGCAATGTCTAACAATAGATACTCATCTCCATACTTTCCAACAACTTGGAGTCCTATTGGGAGCCCGTTTTCAAATCCACAGGGAATGCTAATTGCAGGATGGCCAGATAGATTGAAAGGGTGAGTATTGTGGTTAATGGGTGGCGAAGTGCTCCGTGAAAAAGTGCCAAATTCGAATGCTGTTGTAGGGGTTGTGGGACTGATTAGAATGTCAAAATGATCAAAGAGGTTATTGACGGTGTCTCGTATTTGATTTCTTTGTACTAATGCTTCGGCGTACACAGCGCCATTTTGATAGGACATTATTTGAGACCCAGCGAGAAGATATTGTTTTAATGAAGGAGAGAGGAGATCTAATTTATCGAGTGACGCGCCGGATAATAAAGAAGAAGTAGAAGGTTCGGAAAGGATTTCTTGGAAAAAATATTGGTAGATTTCTCCCATGGCAATTGCCCTCCAAATAGGGGAAGAGGATTCTGATTTTGGGAAATCTACACTAGCAACATGCGCTCCAATTTCACTCAGGCCATCGGTTATAGAAAGAACTAGTTTGGAAACTTCAGGCATTACGGGGGTTTGATATAGAGGATCTGGCAGGCCAATATTCAATGTTGCCAAATTAATTTGAGATCGAGAGGATGCAGAGATTTGTTCTTCGGAGATGATACCTAGAGTTTTTCGGAGAATATTAAGATTGGAACCAAGTAGACCCACAGTATCTAGACTGTGGGAAAGTTTGACTACGCCAGTTGTAGAGATTGCCCCTTGCGTGGGTTTTAACCCGAGGACCCCACAAAAACTAGCAGGAATTCTAACACTGCCTCCGGTGTCAGTTCCAATAGCAACGTCTGCGAGATTTGCAGCTATAGAAGCGCCTGAACCACTGGAAGAACCACCAGGAGTGTAATTTGGATTTATTGGATTCAATGTAGAGCCAAAGTAACTAGTTTCGCCGGTGGGTCCAAAGGCGAATTCGTCCATATTAGTTTTGCCTACGATCGTAGATCCTGCAGTTAGTAATTTTTCAACCAAGATCGCGTTTTGAGAGGGTGTGCAATTTGAAAGTATGGCAGAGCCTGCAGTCATGGGGTACCCTTTTATTGCAACATTATCTTTTACTGCTACTCGAATCCCATCCAAGATGCCAGAAACGGCAGAGGTGGGAGCATATCCAATACTTGGGTCAAATTGGGTTATGAAAGCATTATAAGGATCGTCGAGTGGCGCGGGTGGGGAAGATTTGCCTGTGTGTTGAGAAGAAGGAATTGGATCCAGGTTTTTAAACGAAGATAATAACTGATTCACTATGGGCTTGAGGGCATCTCGCTCGTTTTTATCAATGGAAAATCCAAATTTTTCGGAAATAGAAAGGAAATAGTTCGGAGACAGAGGTCCGGGTGTCATTTGAGTTACAATCCGGCCCATTCATCGAATGAAATGGATATATCAAAGTAGGCAAGTGCCCTTGCCATAGTTCGAGTTATCATTTCGTCGATGTTTTTTGGTTTCTGATAAAAGGAGGGGAAAGGAGGATAGATGATTCCACCCGCTTCAGTTACGGAAAGCATATTTTTTAGGTGGATTCGATTAAGGGGTTTTTCACGAGGCATAAGAACCAATCTTCGACGTTCTTTGAGTATTACGTCGGATGCTCTAGTGATTAAATTTGAAGAGTTTCCGTTGGCTATATTGGAGAGAGTTTTCATCGAACAGGGAGTTACGAGCATGCCATTAGTATGGAAAGATCCACTAGCTATAGTTGCCCCTATATTTCGGTTATCGTGGACTTCGTCTGCGAGACCAGTAACCTCGCTTAAAGAGTAATTAGCTTCTTGTTGGATATTTATTTTGGATGCTTCAGAGAGAACTAAATGGACCTCTACATCAGTGTTTGAGAGTAGTTCCAGCGTTCGGATACCGTATAGTTGGCCAGTGGCACCGGTCATTCCAAGAATAAAACGTTCGGTCATAGGGTATAGATAGATGCGCAAGAGTTATGAGAGATTCGATTTGGATAGTTTAGAAGATAAGAGAAGGTTTTACATGAAAAGAGACAGTAGAGGCAGGTATGCCTATAGAAATAACAAAAAAAGATGGACAGACTGTGCATTTGTGTGAAACATGTGGGGAGCATTTTGAGGACAAATTCCAGGCTGAGGACCATGAACAATATTGTGGTCCTCGGTGTTCTATGTAATTTGGAAAGAAAATAGAATAGAAAATGGATGAAGCGACATATCTTTGTTTAGTTAAGAGAATCGTAGGGTGATGTCAAGAGTAAAAAAGGTTATACACACATGCATTTGGGTGTCAGATATAGAAGATACAAAAGCATTTTACATAGAAGGTTTGGGATTGAGTCACACCTGGGGCTTTGTGGGTGGAGACGGGGTAGAAAATTTTTATATTGCAGGGGAGGAAGGGGGTGCAGAGATTCAATTTAAATCCAGGCCGTATAGTTCACCTGAGTCTGAAAAGATGGGTATAGGGATGAGAAGGGAGATGGGACAAAAATGTTTGCGGTTGGCTAACGAATATAAAGTGGGCATGGATCACCTGGCACTATCAGTGCAAAATGTAAATGAAATGGTTGAAGAAATGGTGAAAAAAACAGGATGCAAGGTTGTAATCGAACCTTTTCAAAATGATGAAACGGGAGTTAGAGCTGCGTTTATTGAAGATCCAGATGGGTATGTTGTAGAGTTAGTTCAATATCTCGAAAGTGGGACTAATTCCAAGGTTTGATCGCTGTTACAGGACTCAAAACATTCAAGTTTCCCCCGAGCATTTAATCCACCATGGAGTCAGCGACTCAAGAAATTAACAAGCTCATCGGTCGTGAAGTTTATTCAAAAAATGGTATTTTTGTAGGAGAGGTAGATGATGTACAGATAAGCATAGATAATGAATCCATCACAGGATTAGCTGTTTCTAGTGTTAATTTGGAATTGTTCAAAGGATGGGATCTAAACGGGAAGGGGATTTTAGTCCCATATCGGTGGGTTAGATCAGTAGGAGATATTGTCCTCGTCAATGATATTGTCGAGAGAGTTGCTGTTAAAGAATCGGACGAGACAGCTACTGGATAAGAAATTTTGAAAGGGAAGGAATAGTTTTCCCGTGACGCATTATGAGATAGTTTGAAAAAGTATTTCATTGTGTCTATGTTACACAGTTTAGGGCCGGTAGCTTAGTCAGGCAGAGCGACGGACTCTTAATCCGTAGGTCGGGGGTTCAACTCCCTCTCGGCCCGTTGAGAAGTGAAGAGATGGAAATATAGCCTTGGGAATGGAAAATAACCCATGGCAGTGGACCCTTCTAAAGATCATAGAGCGAATTATGACTACACAGGAGGGGACATTCATAGATCGGATCTTGTTGAAGAGCTTGAAGAATTAATTGAAGGAGAAGTTAGGTTCGATACATACACACGTCACCTGTATGCAACCGATGCTAGCATATACGAAGTCACTCCAATTGGGGTTGTATTTCCAAAGTCTACTAAGGATGTTGCTGCAGTAATGACCCATTGTTCAGAGAAATCGATACCGGTTCTTCCTAGAGGGGGTGGCACATCTCTTGCAGGACAGGCTGTAAATGAAGCAGTTGTTCTTGATTTTACAAGATATATGAGTGATATCATAGAAATAGATGCCCCAAATAAGACGATGCGAGTTCAACCTGGTGCATATTTAGGAACGATAAATGCGAAATTGAAACCACATGGATTAAAATTTGCCCCAGATCCCGCATGGGCGGATAAAAGTGCAATAGGCGGTGCTATTGGAAATAATTCGACAGGATCACATTCATTAATTTACGAGAAGACTGATGCATATATTAAATCGTGTGAAGTTGTACTTTCAGACGGCACAATACACAAATTTGGCAAAGTCCCAATTAAAGATCTTGAAGAGGCCACAGAGGGCGAGGGAATTATACAAGATGTGTATTCGAAAGTATACAAAGTACTAGAAGAGAAAGAGGAGATCGAAAAGAAATATCCAGATCTTAACAGAAATGTATCGGGTTATAATCTAAAACGAATATGTGAAGAGTCTCTTGGGGGAGAAGTGAATATGTCCCATCTGATCTGCGGTAGTGAGGGGACTCTGGCCATTGTAACAGAGGTAGAGATATCATTGGTTGAGATACCAAAGCGTAAGGAAGTAATTCTGTTTGCATATGAAAATTTGAAAACATCCATGGAGGATGTCTCTTTGATTTTAGAACATGGGCCTTCTGCAATTGAAGTAATGGATAAGATACTAATAGATTTGGCAAGAGACACCATGGAATTTAAAAATATAACAGAGTCCATTCCAGAAAAAATGGAATCCATACTTTTAGTTGAATTTTATGTCAATTCGAAGAAAGAAGGGAAAGAAAAAGTAAACGCATTGATTAAAGAAATTGTTTCGGTGGAAGAAAAGGAAGGTGGAATTCAAAAAAGAGCAAAGTATTCGGTGGTGGCTCGTGACGAACATGAACAGATAAAATTTTGGAAAATGCGAAAGGCGGGACTACCCATTTTGCTGTCTCGTACGAGCGATGAAAAGCACATAGCATTTGTAGAAGACTTGGCAATACCAGCAAAGCATTTGCCAGAATATGTCGAACGGTTTCAAAAAATACTAGATGATCAGGAGACTTATGCTAGTTTTTATGCCCATGCTGGTCCGGGGGTTTTGCACGTCCGTCCGCTAATAAATACTAAAACTGAGAATGGGGTCAAAATGATGAATACGATTGCAGAGTTGGCTACGGATTTGGTAATTGAATTCGGAGGGGCAATTTCGGGAGAGCATGGGGACGGGAGATCCAGGACTCAATGGAATAAAAAGTTATATGGAGATCTAATTTGGGAAATGTTCCGGGATTTGAAAACTGCATTTGATCCAGAGTGGATATTAAATCCAGGGCAGGTTTGTGGAGACATAAAACTGACAGATAACCTTAGATTTTCTCCAGAATACACGCCAGCAAATAGTTTTGATCCTAAATTAAATTGGCAGGGTGTAAATGGATTTCAAGGAATGGTGGATTTATGCCATGGGTGCGGAGGTTGCAGAGGGGGACAGATTGAGACAGGAGGGGTCATGTGTCCCACATATAGGGTATCGAAAGAAGAGAGTACCACGACTAGAGGAAGAGCAAATCTACTACGTCTTGCTATGAGTGGCGGGTTGGAAGGGGGTGCGTTTGATCCGGAATTTATGCACGAGGTGATGGATTTATGCATTGGGTGCAAGGGGTGTAAAAAAGACTGCCCTAGTGGTGTGGATATGGCAAAATTAAAAATTGAAATCACAAATGAGTACCGTAATCGATACGGGACCAAGTTTAGAGATAGAATATTTTCAAATATAGAGATGCTAATGGTAGTGGGGAGTGCACTTTCCCCATTATCGAATTGGATTTTACGAAATGAAATAGTGAAGATGTTATTGGAAAGGGGAATGGGCATTGGACGTGACCGTGACCTCCCTATTTTCCATCGTAAGACATTTGTGAAATGGTTTGAGAAGAGGGAGTCAAAAAGTTCGGAAAGGGGTCTTCGAAAAGTGTTGTTAGTTCCAGATATATTCACAAATTACACACACCCCGAGACGGGAGTGGCTGCTACCAAAGTTTTGGAAGCGTCAGGGGCCTCTGTGCAGATGGCAAGGGGGATTTCAGACACAGGGCGGGCGTCATATTCAAAGGGGTTCATAGAAAATGCGAGAAAAATAGCTAGGAAAAATGTGGAAGTATTAGCACCATTTGTAGAGGAAGGGTGGGACATAGTCATAGTCGAACCGTCTGAAGCAGAGATGGTGTCGGTGGATTACCTAGATTTGCTTAGAGGGGAGTCGGTGTTAAAAGTTTCAGAGAACACATATGATATTTGTGAATATATAGATAAATTTGGAGATATGAGGCGGTGCAAAGAACCAAGAGATCATTTGGTGTATCATGGACATTGTCATCAGAAGGCATCGGGCAAATCAAAACATGCGGTGAATATACTTAGAAAAGTGGGATACACAGTCGATGATATCGATTCGGGTTGTTGCGGGATGGCAGGATCTTTTGGTTATGAGGCAGAGCACGTCTCGATGAGTAAGTCCATTGGGCAGATTTTATTTGATCAAATAGAATCGGGGTCCGAAGGAACGTTAATTGCAGGTGGAGCTTCATGCAGGGCCCAGCTGGCAAGTTATTTTTCAGAAGAACCGGTGCATCCGATTGAAAAAATCGCAGAAATATTAGTGGATTAAGTCACACAAAATGCCTAATTAGAATGGGACTTCTGGATAGTCTTGTTCCTCTCCTTGAGGTCCAAATGGATCGTACTCAAATCCCCCTCCTGCAGTTGCGTAAACTTCGTTGATTTCATCTATTTCCATTACCATTCGGTGACGAATAGCCTGAATTGTCATAGGAGAAATACCACAGCCACTGCACATTCCCCCAAGTCTGATCCAAACTTCGCCAGTATCTTCGTTTATATCCTCTATCGCCGCATCCCCACCGTGCATTGCGATTTGAGGAAAGTTTCGGGTGAGAAATAGAGTGATTTTACTTCTTACATCAGGGGTGTCTGCTTCTGTAGACATATTAGCAATTATTCTTTGGGTTCAAAGGGCATATTCTTATCTAAAATGCTTTTTGGGATAGTTACTACTTCAAAAAGCTTTTTGATCATCGTGGGGTGTTATAGATTATGGGAGGAATTCTCGAGAGGGTGGAAGACTTTATTTCGGGTGAACAGGTGCTAGTTCTGTTCTATCCATCTGCCGCAGAATATGAGAAATATGTAGAAAGTGTAGGAGAAGGCGTGGTAGTTGTGGGAAGGGAAAATGTATGGGGTGCAGAAGATTTTATTGAGCTACCGCTTGAATTCGAAGATATTAAAGAAAAAATTCGTTTTGGCCTAGAGGGGGCAATTCGAAATGGGATGATTTCGGATGGAGATGATGTGGTTTGTATTTCTAAGTTATTTTCTAATGAGTTGGATTCGATAATGAAAGTCCGGGTAGAAGAGTCTCAGTTGAATTCGGGGATATACGCGTTTTTCTTGAATTCTAAATCGGATGCTGGTGTCATTAGAGATGTATTGGAATTGGTTATTGAACTAGGTAAAAAGGGACAAAATGGAGAACCTGTGGGGGCATTATTTACAGTAGGGGATGCGGGGAAAGTGATGAATAAATCTTGTCCTTTGTCATACAACCCATTTGAGAAATCTCATGTTCATGTAGGGGATTCGATTGTCAATGTCATGTTAAAGGAGTTTTCTCGATTGGATGGTGCTTTTGTCATTTCAGATGAGGGAAAAATTGTATCTGCGTACAGATATTTGGAAGCGTCTTCAGAGGGGTTAAACATTCCAAAGGGCTTGGGAACGAGACATATGGCAGGAGCAGCGATAAGTAAAGACACTAGTGCGATTTCAGTTGTTCTTTCAGAATCGGATGGGCTAGTTAGATGTTTTAAAAGTGGGGAATTGGTGTTAGAGATAGACCCAGAGGCATACTGATATGCAAATTGGAGAACAGATCCTGTCACTTTTTTCAGAGGAAATCGTATTAATCTCATTGTTGCTAGTAGTAGGTGCCATTGTGGCACAGGTCATTGCTCGGAGGAGTAAAAAAATTCTTGAAAGTATTGGAATTCCAGAAGCGGTGGAGGGAACTTCACTAGAAAGGACGATGGGAAAAATGGGAACCTCTACTGTTGTTATGGTTTCAAAGATAAGCATGTGGTTGATCATAGGAGGAACTGTGTTGCTTGCATTGACCATATTAGATGTAAACTATAGTCAAAGTCTTGTAGAGGCTACTGCCGATATTTTCCCATCCGTATTTAGTTCTCTATTGATATTTTTGACAGGGGTTGTACTAGGAGACAAAGCAGAAATTTTGGTTGCAAGAAGTTTAAGAGGTATAAAAGTTTCAGAAGTTGGAATCATCCCCAAGATCGCAAAATATAGTGTAATATATATTTCAATTTTGATAGTCCTAGGTCAGCTAGATGTGGCCACAAATGCCCTTGTAGTTCTTTTAGGAGCATATGCACTGTCTATTGTTGCATTCTCTGCGGTGGCATTTTCAGATATGCTAAAATCTACTGCAGCGGGGTTGTACCTAGTTCTTACACAACCATATGTCATTGGAGATGAAATTAGAGTGGGGGATACCGGAGGTGTTGTTCAAGAGATAACAATGCTCGTAACACGGGTAGAATCGGGAGAGGAAGAATGCATGATACCCAATGATCGCGTATTCCGAGATGGTGTGTCAACAAAAATTAACCGCGATTAGATAGTATTTTTGCAGGAACTCCAGCGGCGAATGAACCATCGGGGAGATCTTTCGTTACGACAGAATTGGCACCCACTTGGACGTCATCTCCTATGCAAACTCCAGGTAAGATTACAGACCCCGCTCCGATCATAGTACGTTCCCCAATTGTTACTTCCCCGATACGGCATTCGTCTTGGAGAAATTCGTGACAAAGTATTGTTGCATCATAGCCAATAATAGTATTACTACCGATGGAGATTAATTCGGGCCAAAATACATCAGGGGTAGACTCTAGACCCCAAGAAACTCCGTCCCCAATGGCCACACCTATGAGTCGGAAAAGCCAATTTTTTACTCTCAAACTGGGAGAATATCTAGCCAAATAAATAATAGCGAAATTGAACATTACAGATAGTGGATTCCTAAAAGAAGTCCACATCCAAAGTGAATTCTGAGTCCCAGGGGTTGGAAAACGAGTTAGTCTCTGGTGGCGGGGAGTATCAGGTTGATCTGTTGTAGGAGACACAATGTGAGTTGGGAAGTAAATAATTTAACCTACTCGCTAAGTGTGGTGGGGTTTAGATATTTAGAGAGTGCCTCAGAGAGGTAATCTGCCGCAGGTATTTCTGCAAATTCAACATACCGGGCTATTTCATAGGTAGAAGAAGTCGGAGTATCTAGTTTTTGTTCTAAAATGATTGTAGGGATGCGACTGATGTTATATTCATCTACCAATGGGCCTTGTTTTTTACCACCGGGTAAACGATCTACAGGATATTGTTCTATGCAGTTGGGATCGATATTTGCGGCAGATAGTGCTGCAGAAAAGTTGGGTAGTTGTGCCCTGCAATCTTTACAGCCATCATCGCACCAAATTTTAAACACGAAATTAGAATCTAGTTTTGATAGCACAGTTACAGTTTCCAGATGATCTGAAGCATTCCAAATTGGGTTGGGGGTCATGGAATCAAGAGCCATTGTAATTAGAAGGGGTCTTCAAGTGCTTTAATACATTTATTAAAGGGAATAATTAAATTAAAAATTCGGACTCTAGTAATCGAATGATAATCCGAGAATTTGGGTCGGGTTGGGGAAAATCAAGGGTTGGTAATTCGCCCCTAGTGGTTAAGATGGGCCGCGTTAGTTTTAAAGTTTCATAGGAGGATAAAAGACAATATATTTTGAGAAATTTTTTTGAATTACGGGGATGAATTTTTTCGTTTCGAATGGCAGTTGCTAGTTGTCGTGAAAGCCATTCTTTTTTATGGACACTAGGTTCGAGTACTAGTGCTTCTTGCACATAGCGCGATAGATACCAATTTAAATCATTAAGCAAAGAAACAGCGGCTCCAAGACTAATGGTGGTGAGGTCTATGGAATTTTCAAAGGGGATAGTGAGAGAATATGGAGAAAGTGCGTTTCGAGGCACCTCGTGTTCCATCAAGGTGTTGAATAAATCCACATGTTCTGTGCCGATTAGACGTACTTCCGTCACTATGAGGAAGTGGTGGTCACGATAGTTTTTAAGGAGATCATTTTGAGAATGGGGCGCAGGGGTTGGCTAGAAGGTATATAACTCGCCAGAAACAACCCGGTCAGTGATGGTGTGAATGGTGTCTAGATTGGCATTCACTATATCAAAAATTTGAGATTGTTCTGCTTCGCTCAGGGAGTTCCCATCATCAGTTACTACTTTAATATCTGCAACATGGGGTTGATCAATAGGGGCACTTATCTGAGATAATACACGAATAGAAACATCTTTGATTCGAGTGGGTGGGAATGAGTCTACTATTTTATTTGCAACATCGTTGGAGAAGAGATTGTAGATTTTTCCAACATGGTTAACAGGGTTTTTTCCAGAAGTTGCTTCCATTGACATTGGTCTATTAGGAGTGATAAGTCCATTGGCTCGATTTCCACGCCCTACAGAGCCATCATCACCGTGCTCGGCACTAGTTCCAGTCACTGTCAAATAAAGATTGTTTACATTAGAAGGGTCGTCATAAATATCGGCAGTGTTTACAAAAATTGTTAGATCTTTTTCAGTGTATTTTCGCGCCAATTCATGGGCACATTCATCAATTTGATGAAGAATATCTTGGTAATGATGCATATCGTCAACATATCGATCTACCAGTGGTGCTGCTATGGTCAATTGTAGTTTGTCATTCTCGCGTAACCCCATCACTTTGACGTCAGGTCCAATTGCGGGTTGCTTCGTGTGGAAATTAGTATTGAGTTCCCGTTCTACATTTAGTACAATGGTTTCGGTTTCAGAGAGGGGTGCATGGCCAACACCAAAGCTAGTGTCATTAGATAAAGGAACGTTTCCAAGGGATCCAAAGACATTTTGAAGGGCTCCACTGCCTTCTCCAAATTTAACACTGAGTTTGACCCCGGTTTTAACATTTAATTCAGGAATGGTTTCTCGTAAATAATTTTTTGTGGCTTTTGTGGCTATATCGATTACAGGAATAGAAATGCCATCATAGGTGGTAGTGGCACGACCCACCACGATGATTTCTATGGGTTTGAGAATTTCACCCCCTCCAAATTTTTTGATTGAATTTCCCGCTACAAGTTGTGCTTCATCGGTATTGTGATGAAGTATTTTCCCAAATTCTTGTAGATAGAATTGGCAAAGGCTCCGGGAAACGGCTTCTGCAATTCCATCGCAAATTGAATCGGGATGTCCAAGGCCTTTTCTCTCTACAATTTCTATAGATTCATCCTCTACTGAAGAATGATTTAAAGAGCTGACCCGTATATTCCGATCCATCATATAATTCAAAGATAGATCGTACATAGTTTATGTATCTTTGGAACTGCTAAATACTGAAAATAAGAGGTATAGGGGGCAGATAAAACAAAGAATCTTGTTCCTTTTCAAATCAATTTATTTATGTGCAGAACAGCTCTCGAGTATTCTATGACCATTGGAGATGGAGATATCGTGGAGATTGAATTCACCGCTAGAACGAAACAAAGTGGAGTATTGATCGATACAACAAAAGAGGACGTTGCGGAAGAGGAGGAAGTGAACACAGAGGGACAAAAGTGGGGACCACGAAAAATAGTAATTGGGGAAAACCATACGTTTAAAGCTGTAGAAGATTCCATACGGGAAAAGAAAGTAGGGGATGGAGAAACCATACAAATTCCCACTGCGGATGCATTTGGAGAATATGATTCGGAATGGGTAAAAACAGTGAGCAGTGATAAAATCCCTAAAGATGACCGATATCCAGGGGCTAGAACAACTATTGACAATCATCAAGTGCAAATTGAAACGATAGTAGGGAAACGGGCGCGTGTTAATTTCAATCATCCTCTTGCAGGGGAAGACATTGAATATGAATATACAATAGTGAAAATTGTTGAAGACCCTACAGAAAGGGCGAAGTCACTAATAGAGATATACGTAGGGGTAGAGTTAGAAGTGCAAATTGAAGAAGATAAAGGACACGGAAAGACTCTAGTTGTGGAATCAGATCCAATGTTATCATTTAATCAAAATTGGTTGTTCACGAAAAACCAAATTGCAAATATGTTGATTGAGAAAATAGATGTTGAGAGAGTCATAATTAAGGAAACTTTTGAGAAAATAGTAGCGGTCGAAGAAGAATAAGACACTATAGGAGAAGTTTATATATAGGGGAGTTCCCTAAACAGCAGATGCGCGAGTGTCTCATCACTACAAAGGGGTTATCACGGGAAGAAATCGTAGAGGTACTCGATCATGCTGAGGAAATTGAGAAGGATCCTGCTTCGTATTATGGAAGTCAGTCTGGGAAAATAATAGGGTTATTATTTTACGAGCCGAGTACTCGTACAAGAATGAGTTTTGAGACCGCGATTAAACGGTTGGGTGGAGACACAATCAGCATGGGGTCTGTGGAGAATTCTAGTGTGGTCAAAGGAGAAACTCTAGCAGACACTATCCGAGTGGTTGCGGGTTATGTAGATGCAATAGTCCTACGACACCCCAAAGAAGGTGCTTCAAGAATGGCTAGTGAATTCATAGATGTTCCTTTGATTAATGCAGGAGATGGCGCGGGCCAGCACCCCACGCAAACGTTGTTGGATCTATATACAATTAGGAAATCTGCAAAGCTAGATGGTTTGAATATAGGAGTCATGGGGGATTTGAAATATGGAAGAACCGTCCATTCTCTGGCGCATTCGATTACTAAGTTTGATTCCCAATTGAATTTCATCAGTCCGGAAGGTTTGCAATTGCCAGATAATGTTAAATATGATCTGGAAAAATCGGGTGCAGAGATATATGAGCACACAGACCTTGATGAAATTTTGGGCACGTTAGACATATTGTATGTTACCCGAATTCAACGGGAAAGGTTCCCAGATGAAGACGAGTATCAGAAGGTTTCGGGTAAATATAGAATAAACAAAAAAACTTTGGAAAATGCCCCGAAACATTTGAAGATCATGCACCCACTCCCCAGGGTAGATGAAATTTCACCAGAAATAGACAAAACGGAGCATGCAATATATATTGAGCAAGCGCACAATGGAGTAGTGGTTAGAATGGCGTTATTAGATCTAATGTTAAAATCATGACTGATAAAGAACTCCATATAAATAAAATTGAAAATGGGACGGTGATTGATCATATAGAAGCGGGTCAAGGACTGAATGTGTTATCTCTTTTAGGAATTGAGGGATCGGATGGGGAATCAGTTAGTGTTATTATGAATTTTGGCAGCAATACAGTAGGTAGTAAAGATATTGTGAAGGTTCAGAATAGAGAATTGAATCAAGATGAATTGGATGTCCTATCACTCATATCTCCGAACGTGACAATAAATATTATATCAGGGTATGAGGTTTCGTTAAAGCATAGGGTCCAGCGTCCTGAATATGTAGTGGGAGTATTGAACTGTCCAAATAGAAATTGCATCACCAATGGTAAGGAACCAATAGATTCTAAATTCGATGTAAAAGACGAAGTAATTAGTTGTGAATATTGTGGGGCGCATATTGAAGATGTTACCCAACATCTCGCGTGAAATAAAATACAACAATGGCTTAATAGTAGGGAAGAACAATATCAAAGATATGGTATTGAAAGAGGGAGACAAAGTGATCTTGCACGATGTACACAGTAAATATGATGGTGAAACGGGGACAATAAATGGGGTTATGGAAACCATGTTTGGATCTAGTAATTATACTATTAAATTCGAAAATGGACAGGAGAGCGGTATTGGAGAGGGAGCGCTGGAACTATTGGTAGAAGAAGATACAGAGGAGTGAGATAGAGTTAGAAATAACTGAAATTATTGAATTTATTTGAGAAATGATCGAGCACAGAAATAAGATACTATTGATATCCACAATTGGGTGGGGGCTAGTTCAGGCGACTCAATTTGTGTTCCCCCCGATTCTTCCAAACATAATAGAAGATTTGTCCATCACAGTCTTTCAGGCAGGAGTTGCAATGACTGTCCTAAACGTAGCATATGCATTCGGGATGTACCCCGGTGGTAAATTTTCGGATCAACTAACAAGAGTGACGTTGATCATTTTTGGAATTGGAATGACCATTGCAGGATTGATATTTATAGGTAGTTTACCAATTTATACGGCGTTTTTGGCAGGAGTGGTAATTCTTGGGTTTGGGAGGTCTATTTTTTCGATCCCAACGAGAACGAGGGTGGCAGAATTATTTGGGGAGAGAAGGGGAAGGGCTCTTGGAATTCTATTTATAGGAACGGAATTGGGAGGATTGATTGGATCGGGTCTTGCACTCGTAATAGTATATCTAGTGATATCATGGCAATGGGCTTTCGTGCCGCTAGTGATTGGGTTGGCAATTACAGGAATTGCATATCATAAATCCTCTCAAGAAGAATATGTAATTGGAAAAGTTTCACTAGACATTGCCGATACTGCAAGGAGGATTTGGAATTCGAAAGGACTTCTTGGGTTAATTATATCGTATGGATTACTTTGGGTTGCTACATTAAGTGTACTGACGTTTTTGCCGTTGTATTTACAAGAAGCAAAGAGATTTTCTCCGGAGTTGGCAACTGTAGTATTTGCGTTTTTATTCATAGTGGGAATAATTACCAAACCAGTTGCGGGAGAAATTTCAGATAGAATTGAACGGCCAAAGGTCGCATTGGGGGGTTTGTTGTTGTCGATAGGCGCTATGATATGGCTAGTTGTCACCCCATCTCCAACATATATTGGACTAGCTGTAGTGGCATTTTCCATAGGATACAAAGCCCAACCTCCAGTAATAGAATCTCTTTTGGTAGATATGATGGATGAACAATACAGAGGGGGAGACCTAGGAGCGGCAAAGACCATCGCTACAGGGATAGGTGCGATGGGACCGGCATATATAGGATTTGTTGTGGATAAGGCAGGTTATGATGTTGCATTTCTTGGATTGGTTGGATTTCTATCTGTGTCGGCTTTGATAATCGCATACATGACATTCACGAATAAATTACAGAAATAAAGCACAATTGTTGAGATACTAACTTATTTTATAGGAAAGCGCGTAGAAAAGTACGTGAAAGGCCATACAATTGCAGAAAAAATACTTGCTAGGGCTGCTAATTTAGACGAGGTTTGGCCAGGGGACCACATTATTTGTGAAGTGGATATGGCGATGGCACATGATATGGGTACTCCTAGTATCATCAAATATTTTGAGGAGATGGGGGTGAACGAAGTGTGGGACCCATCTAAGATCGTGTGTGTAATGGATCACATAGCCCCATCGCATCACATTGCGGATGCGGACAGTAAAGTTTCCATCAGGAAATTCATACAAAATGTTGGAATTGAAAATTTTTATGATGTTGGATCAGGAATATCTCACAATGTACTTCCAGAATATGGCCACATTCGCCCGGGTGAATTGGTAGTAGGTACGGATTCGCATACTACTAGCCATGGGGCATTTGGGGCAGCTGGGACGGGTTTGGGATATACGGATATGGCATATGTTCTTGCCACAGGGGAAACGTGGTTAAGAGTTCCAGAAACAATTAAATTTGAATTTAACGGGGAATTTTCGAGAGGGGTGGGGGCAAAGGATTTGATTCTCCATATTGCAGGGGAGTTTGGAACCGACTTTGGGCAATACAAATCGATAGAGTATACAGGAGGACCTATCGATTTGATGGAATTGGATGATAGATTCATGTTTCCCAATATGTCTATTGAGTTGGGGGCTAAGTTTGGATTTACGCCAGTGGATTCTAAAGTCACAGAATATATTGATAAACGGACGGACATCCCATACAAACCGGAGTACGCAGACGAGGATGCAGAGTATCTGCAAGTTCATAGAATGGATGTGAGCAAAATAGATCCGAAGATTTCCACCCCCCACAAGGTTGGAAATGTAGTGGGAGTCGGTGAGGTTGAAAATATTGAATTGGATCAAGTGTTCATTGGTTCATGTACCAATGGGAAATTCGAAGATCTGAAGGTGGCGGCAGAGATTTTAAATGGAAATGAAGTTAACAAAAATACGCGCTTGATTGTTACTCCAGCTTCAAGGGCCGTGTACTCTAGAGCCCTAAAAGAAGGAATCATAGAAGTTCTTACAAATGCAGGAGCGGTTGTGACGAATTCCACGTGCGGGGCTTGTGTAGGAAGAGGGATGGGGATTATTGGGGAAGGGGAAGTGTGTCTTGCTGCCATGAATCGAAATTTCCGTGGTAGAATGGGAAGTTATGAATCAGAAATCTATCTATCGAGTGTTGCTACTGCAGCTACATCTGCAATTACAGGTTCGATTACAGATCCACGGAGAGGATTATGAGAGGCATTGCATACATATTTGGGGAAGATATAAGTACAGACATAATCCTTCCTACAGATTACACCCACGGGTCAACTATAGATTATAAGCATGTTTTTGACCCAGTGAGGCCAGGTTTTGCAAAAGAAATTACAAAGGGGGATATCATTGTAGCTGGGAAAAATTTTGGGTCGGGGAGTAGTAGAGAAAGTGCACCAATAGCGATACAATTGGCAGGTATATCCGTAGTTGTTGCCGAATCATTTTCAAGAATATTTTATCGAAATGCGATTGCAATTGGACTTCCAGTTATTACAGCGGAAAAGATAACAGACTTTGTTTCTGAAGAAAATGAGATAGAGGTTAATCTAGATACAGGTATTATTGTAAACCACACCACAGGTGACGAAGTGGAAGGAGAATCGATGCCTCGAGAAATTCAATCTATTTTTGAGGCAGGGGGGTTGATTAATCACTATAAAGTGAATAAAGGGAAAATTGAGATACAAAAATGAAATATAACTATCCAGAACCAAGAGCCCCCTCGTATGAAGAACCAACAAGCATTGAAGATTGCATCCAAAAGGCAAAGGTAATTTCTAGAAAGAAGGGAGGGAGAACTGCCATGGGGACAATAGAAGATGGAGATTGTATACTAGTTCTTTCGCTGCCAGATCAAGATGAATATGTTGAACGTGCAATTATGCAAGCTTGTGAAGTGGAAGGGGCAGACATGGTTCGATTTTTATACCCGGAAGAATTGACGGGAGAAACTCACGGGAAAAGCACAGTTGAAGAGGGGTGGAGAGAGGCCGAGATGTTTGAGAATGGGATTGCCTCTGGATCTCCAGAAACTGCAGATCTAGCAAGCGGTTTGAATATTGCAGGGTCATTGAGAGAATTTTTAGACGAGCATCCGAACTATAATAAAATTTATTGGGATATAGGAGCACGGTCGCAAAAAGCTAGTGTTTTGGAAAGACATAGTCACAAATTTAGGAATAATTGGCAATTTAATAACTGGGAAGAGTTTCAATCTAGAACCTGGGACCTTCCAGATGAATTACTCATAGAAATTGAAAGGAAAGTAATAGATGTTTTGGGGGACATAGAAGAAGTTACTATGACAGATCCGCAAGGAACTGATTTAAGATTTGAACTCACACCTGATGAGGCGGCAAGGTGGCAAATGACGGCGTGGCAATCTGGGCACCTATACATGGATCCATTGCAGGCGACTTGTGTGGGAGAATGTAGAGGAGGGTGCAGGGATGAGCAGAATCAACCCATATTTTTATCACAAGATGTACCACCAGTATTTGGAGGGGCGACAGGTACTATTTCGGGTACTGCAAATCATGCTGGTTTTTTCCCACATATGGATCTAACATTTGAAGAAGGTAAACTAGTAAAGGTAGAAGGAGGAGGAGAGTATGGAAGGCGGATAGAAAAGCTTAGAGAAAAATATGAAAATGTGCATTGGCCAGGATACCCTAGAAATGGTTTTTTCTGGCATTGTGATACTGCACTTTGTACGCTTCCTAAAGCATTCAGGAGGACTTCAGATATGTTCGAGAGCTCATGGAGATTCCCGAATCTTCCGGAGACTACCAGGGCGGGTGTAATTCATTTCGGATTTGGTTCTAGACGTCATTATATTGAGGAACATCTAGACTACGCGGCAAAAAATAATCTGCCGCTCGGTCATATACATGTACATAATTATTTTGTTACAATGGATATGAAGCGCAGATCAACAGGAGATTGGAATAGAATAATTGATAAAGGGAGATTGACAGCTTTAGACCACCCGGATATACGGTCTTTAGCTACGAAGTATGGAAATCCAGATGACATACTTAGTTATGACTGGATCCCACCAATTCCGGGTATAAATTGTGAAGGGGATTATGAACAAGATTATGCAAAAGAGCCCGTGGGATATCTGCGCAGTAGGCTAGAAGCAGGAGAACCAATTTAATATAGATATTCATGAGTGAAAATAGTACAAAAAATGCAAATTCGGCGACTATTGTTGGTCAGAGTATTCTCAGAGAAGACGGGCCAGTAAAAGTCACTGGGAAAGCAGAATACACATACGATGTTGATTTTCCAAACATGCTTCACGCACGCTTTGTAAAAAGTCCACATGCACATGCAAATATCATTGAAATTGATACAAGTAAGGCAAAGGAAATTCCTGGTGTCCATGCCGTACTAATTCAAGCAGATTTTCCAGATATCAAATTTGGAGACGGTGTGTTTGACCAAACGTGTCTTGCCGAGGACCGAGTGTTGTTTGAAGGGCAGTTCGTTGCCGTCGTTGCAGCAGAAACAAAGAAGTTAGCAGAACA
>DASO01000013.1:23382-23661 GCA_002503845.1 Euryarchaeota archaeon UBA24
TACGAACGTCTACAACCCATCGTCGATGGGGATGAAGCATTTAGAAAAGATCCACCAGTAGTGGTTCATCCAGATTTGCACAACTACGAAGTGGCAAAGGTCCTTCCACCCACATTCATTAAAGACCGTCCAAACGTGTACCAGCATTATAGCATTAGACATGGCGATACAGAAGTGGGGTTCGAACAGGCAGATTATGTCTATGAAAATGAATACAAAACTGCCCCGTTACAACACGCCCCGATGGAGCCACACTTGGTTGTTGCAAAACCTGAAGGA
>DASO01000001.1 GCA_002503845.1 Euryarchaeota archaeon UBA24
CGAGCGAAACCCGCTCATTTTTTTCTTTCCAAATAAGAGAGTAACAACTATTTTTATTGTTGATTAAAAATGCCGGTTCGCAGATTTGAACTACGGACGGCTCGATCTTCAGTCGAGTGCTCTCCCAGGCTGAGCTAAACCGGCTTAGTGTTGAATGGGTAGAGAGTAAGAAAAAGGATTTCGAACTTTAAAAAGAACCAAGTGAAGAGGGATTATTAAAAGAGTGGCATAATATGAAGGAGGATCATGACAAAACTCCACCAAACCACTCATGTGGACATGGCCCAATCTGTCCGGGGAGAGGAAGATTGCGTAGCCGTATCCAAATGAACTCAGATTGTCTGTAAATATATAGCTAGCTGTTATCGAAAGATTGTTGAGAAATAGAGATATTATAAGAGCTACTCAAGGGGCATGCTTTTAAGGATATCACGTTTTTCGATTGCAGTGACTGCTGCAACTAGGTCTTCTTGGTTTAGAACAGTTCTATCTTCACTCAAGGCTTCTAGTACGGCTTCTCGTAGGACGAGTCGGATATCACTACCAGAAAGTCCCTCTGTCAAATCTGCAAGAGTAGATGGCTCGAAATTTTCGATTGCCATGTATTTTGTTGTGACTTCAAATATTTTCTCTCGCATGTTGATGTCTGGGAGGGGGAAATGGACTATATCGTCGAACCGCCTCCAGGCCGCGGTGTCAAGTTGGTCAGGGTGATTTGTAGCCCCGATAAGAAGGACTTCGTCTCGAACGAGGCTTACTTCGTCTATACTTTTGAGTAATGTATTTACAGCACGTTTCAATGCCGCGTGTTCATCAGATCTTCGGGTTTTTGCGACCGAGTCGAACTCATCGACAAATAGAATGCAAGGAGACAGGCGTTTTGCGACTTCAAATGTTCGATCGATGTTTTTCGAAGTTTCACCTAAGTATTGGCTTGTCATCATGGAGAGTTTTACTTCTACAAAAGGTAAACTAAGAGAATGTGCTAAGGCACGGGCAACAGAAGTTTTTCCAGTCCCAGGAGGGCCTATGAATAATAATTTTCCAACCTCTCTGAGTCCAATTTCGGCCAAATAGTCACGATTTTTTATAGCTAAGCGTATTTTTTCAAGTTCGTCGGTTTGGTTGGTTGTCAATACCAGATCGGGAAGTTTCGTTTCTATTTCTTCTGGTGCCTTTATATCGACTAATTCTAGCATTTCTTGATCATCTTCAGTGAAATATTCAGATAGAAGGCTGTCTATCCAGAAACGGTCTGCTTGGATTGGCCTGTTTGAAGTATTAGAGTCCTCATAGGAAATACCTAGAGAATCATTTTCTTGAAAAATATATGCCAGTGTGGGGTTGGTGAGGATGAGATCGGGTGTGGTATTTTTTAAGAACCATTTTTCTGCGAGATCGAGTTGGGTTAAACACATTTCACCACTAAAATTATCTTTTTCGGTGAACATCAAATCACTAATAGAATCCCACGGAGACTCGACTCCTGTTGCTTTTTTTGCCATATTTTCAGTTACAGAGAGAGGGCGTTTTATTTCACCTTTTTTATCAAATGCTTTCCTGATTTGAGGAGGCAGGTCGTCAGGGGTCAGATTTGATAGTTCAGTGTAGTGTTTCGCTGTTAGTAATAGCTCAACGATGGCGATGGTACTGTCATTCATTCTCCAGGAAGTAGTATTCAAGGGCGCATAAGTACATCGAGATTGATGTAGTAAAAAGGAGAGATGTTTATGTTCAGAGGATCTGTTTAAACTATTGTAATGAGTACCAAAATCAAGCCAGTTATTGTTGCAGCTATGAGGACTCCGCAGGGGAAGAGAAATGGTATGTTTTCAAGTACAAGAGGGGAAAACCTGTCTATCGAGATCATAAATGAGGTTCTCCAAAAAACCGAGGTTGAACCGAAAGAAGTTGATGACCTTGTATGGGGATGTGCATTGCAACGGGGAGAGCAAGATAACAATATAGCTAGAATTATTGGGTTAATGTCTTCATTAGGGGAAAGTGTGCCTGCGACTACAATCAACAGATGGTGTGCGTCTTCTTTGCAAGCTATAATGACAGGTAGTGATACAATTAGTGCGGGACAAAGAGAATGTGTGATTGCAGGTGGGGTGGAACATATGACCCGAGTTCCAATGGATGAAGCTTCTTCATTTGCTAAAATACATCCAGAATTTATGCAAAAATACAATATATTTGAATTGCAGATGGGTATGACTGCAGAAGCTGTCGCGGGAGAATTTAACATTTCGAGAATGGATCAAGATTTGTATTCACTTAGAAGTCATGAAAAGGCAAATTCCGCGACGAAAAGTGGTAAATTTAAAGAAGAAATTGTTCCGATAGAAGTGGAAGGAGAAATAAAAGATGAAGATGAGGGAATTCGAGAAAATACATCTATAGAAAAACTTGAGAAATTGCAGCCAGTATTCAGAGGGGATGGGACGGTTACAGCAGGCAATTCATCTCAAATTTCAGATGGGGCGGCGGTAGTTATGATAACGAGTGATAGTTTTGCAAAAGAGCGGGGATTGGAAGTATTAGCAGCAATAAATAGTCATACTGTTGTGGGAGTAGATCCACGTCTGATGGGGGTGGGTCCCATCCCAGCCACACAAAAGTTATTGTCTCGTGTTGACAAGCAAATTGGAGATATCGATCTAGTTGAATTGAATGAGGCATTTGCATCCCAGTGTTTACACTGCCAACGTGAATTAAAAATACCAGAGGAAAAATTCAATGTGAATGGGGGGGCCATAGCAATTGGGCATCCATTGGGAGCGACTGGTGCTAGATTGCCAGTATCGCTGATTCACGAAATGAATAGAAGAGATGTAAAGAGGGGTTTGGCGACTATGTGTGTGGGGTTGGGACAAGGGGCTGCCATGATATTTGATAGAGATTAGATAATGGAAGGGAATAGACTCATTGCGGTGAAGAAAATAATTGTTGTTTCTAGACAGGGATGTGAGAATCAAGTTGAAAATATAAAACAATGGGCTTCTAAAGAGGGTATTGAGTTTTTGGCAGTTCAAACTGGAGAAAATATTGATGAGAATGGTGGCGAGTGGGAAGGGAGAACTATCGGGATTACTATTGGGGGAGATGGAACATTTCTAGAGGGGGTGAGAATATTTTCACCTAAAAAAATTCCATTTATTGGGGTGGGTTCGGGGACGTTGTCATTTCTAGCTTGCGTGGAGCCGGAAGAAATTTTTGATGCATTAGAAGAAATTTTCCAAGGAAAGTCAAATATTGATGAACTTCAAAGGGTTTCGGTCAGGGTTGATTCTTTTGAAGCAGAGGGTCTTAATGAAGTTGTCATAGGTCACGTCTGGCCAAAAAAACCAACTGAAAGGAAAATCAGCTCAATTGATGTGTTTGTAGGAGAAGAACATATAGGAAAATATGATGGCACAGGCATTGCGGTGACAACTCCCACGGGGTCTACAGGGCTTTCTCTGTCGGCAGGGGGGCCAATACATTATCCTATGTTAAATGAAACGATTCAGTTGACACCGCTGCACACACATAATATAGGAGTTCGCCCGTTAGTTTTTGGGGCAGGGACAGAGCTCAAAATAATACCAGATACTGAAGTTTATGTGTTGGTTGACGGAGGGAGGGTTACAAATTTACTTAAGACCAAAAAAGTGATCACCATTACTGGTTCAAAAATGCCAGCATATCTGATTAAGACATCTCAAAGTAGAGGATTTTTTGATAGGTTGGGAACGAATTTGGGATGGGGAATTAGAAGGGGAGGGGGGGAAATGGACCAAATAAATGGATATAGAGAAAAAACATTTGAAGAGGTTGCTTTAGAACTAGCTAGAAACGCTGCGGTGGGTGCAGGGGACGTTCTTAGAGAATTGCATCGGAAAGAAGAGATAGAGATATTTGAAAAGGCAAAAGAGGAGAAGGTGACAGAGGCAGATTATCTTTCTGAAAATATAATCACATCTTTAATTCGGAGTGAATTTCCAGATCATGATATCATATCGGAGGAAACTGTTTGGGAAGATAATAATTCAAAGTATAGGTGGGTAATAGATCCATTGGATGGGACGGGGAACTTCATACACAAAAATCCCAATTATTCTGTTTCTATCGCTTTGTTGGAAGAAAATGATCCGTTGATTGGGGTCATTTACATTCCAGAAATTGATCAGTTGTATTCTGCCGTGAGAGGGGAGAATGCAATGGTTAATGGAAATGTTATTAAAACGACGAACAGAGAGGAAATTCGAGAAAGTATGTTGATTACAGGTCACGATCCAAAAGGGGAATTGTTATCGAGTTTATACCCAGTGGTAAAGGGGGTGAGGAGATATGGTTCTGCTGCGATCAATCTGGCGTACTTGGCGTGCGGGAGTGCAGATATCGTGTGGGAATGGGATACAAATCCATGGGATGTTGCGGCAGGTATCTTGATGGTTAAGTGTGCAGGAGGGAGGGTTACTAAGAAAAATGGGGAAGAATATATATTAGATTTTAAAATTGACAACGTCAACGAACTGTTGGCTTCTAATGGTCAGCTTCATTCGAATGTTTTAGTGGAAATTAATAAAGACTAGTCGTGGGGGTGGAAAAGTTTTATTGCTGTTTTTACATCTTCTTTTCGTCCGAGAAGTGTGATGTGATCTCCACGTTCTAGGGTAAAGTCCCCATGGGGAATGATATCTTCACTGTCACGTCTGATGAGCGCTATGAGACAGCTAGAAGGTAGAGTAGAAGCAATGGAACTAACTGTTTTTCCGGTGAAGTGGGAAGATGTTAATATTATTTCTTGTACATCACCTGTGCGGCTTAGTTCAGTCATCCATGCGTTTAATGCGGGTCGCTCGATTATATTGTCTATTGCAAGTGCAGTGGCATGGGAAGATGAAACTGCTATTACACCCATATCTTCAAATTGGGGTACGTTATCAGGATTATTAACTCTAGAAAAGATTGTATCAATGCCAAATTCATTTTTGGCCAATTGAGATATCAGAAGGTTTGCTCCATCATCTCCTGTGGCCGCAATGAGTATTTTTGCATTGTTTGCTTTGGCTTTTTCTAGGGTCTTTATACGAGTCCCATCTCCAAGTACTGCGGAAAAGCCACCAGAAGATAGTGATTCGATCTGAGCTTCGTCTTGTTCTATAATCAAAATACTCTCTCCGCGGTCGGATAGGCGGGAAGAAAGGGAACGGCCTACTCTCCCACCTCCAATAATTATTACACGCATAGGTATCACATCTAAATATTCTGCTATATATCTAGAAAAGCCGGCTTCTAATGAAACTGTTGTGAAAATGACTAGAAACACGGTTCCAACGACTACACTTGCTTCACGAATGAGACCCAGGGATTGGAGATGTATAGCGAATAACATAGATATTGATGCGGGAATGATTCCACGGGGGGCCACCGCCATCATAAATATTTTTTCAGCCAGAGTGAATCGATTTCCAGTTATTGAAACATAAACAGATAGAGATCGGACAAAGACCATGATGAAGACCACAACCAATACTCCAGAAATGCCTAGGGAAAATAGAATTTGTAGATCGAGTAACGCTGCCAAGATTATAAAAATAAAAGAAAGAACTAACAAAGTTATATCGCCTTTAAACTCAGAAATTTCACGTTCGTAGGGGATTGAAGAATTTCCGATCATAATCCCCGCAGTGGCTGCTGCGACTATCCCAGATTCAGGAGTGATGTAATTTGAAATTGCAAACGAAGCGATTGCGACCATTAAAACCAATAATCGGGTTAGCTGAGGGGCATTTGAAGGAGGAATGAGAGATAATTTGAGGAAATTCAGTAAAGCAAATGCGGTTAAAATACCAACCAAGAGTCCGACCCCAAATTTAAGAACGAAAATTGGGAGAAGGTCGAAAATGGAACTTGTATTCATCAATATTGCTTCAAAAAAGACAATAGCCAAAATTGCAGCAGTAACATCGTTTATTATCCCTTCTGTTTCTAGGATTGTAGCAACCCGTTGTCGTACAGGTACCACTTTTAAAATTGGCATGATTACAGTTGGGCCAGTGGCGATCAACAGAGAACCAACAAGTAAAGAAACCATCCAGTTTACATTGAGTAAATAATGCACGAGTGCAGCAGTTCCAATTAATGAAACAGCCGCTCCGATCGTTAGAAGTCTTGCCGTCTCGGTGGGAATTTTAAGGAGTTTTTTTATTCGGATGTGGAATGCACCTTCAAAGATAATTATTGCCACAGATATCCCTACGATATCATTTAAAGCATTCCCAAAGGATAGTGGATTGAGGAGGCCAATTCCATAGGGTCCGAGTAGGACGCCGAAAGTTAATAGAAAAACTACACTAGGTATTGAAAATCTAGCCGCGATGAGTTGGGCTACCACTCCTGCAATGATTATAACTGAGAATATGGTAATTAGGTTTGACTCGATCATATTAAATTGGGAAGGTGAAAGTGTGGAAAATTGAAGTCACTATTCAAGAATACATACTTTTAATCTCTTTGGTATATTTATCCAGGATATTTCTCCGTTTCTTTTTGAGGGAGGGAGTTAGTAGATCATTTTCTTCTGTGAATTCCTCAGGAATGATACGGAATTGTTTGATTTGTTCGTGGGGTTCGAAATTTAAATTAAGCTCATCTATAATTTTGGAAAAATGATCGATTGTTTTTTGATGTGTGCATAAATCATTGATATTAAGAGAGGGTTCGTCTGCCCAAGATTCCAAAGCTGCGGCGTTTGGGACCAACAGTGCGCTAATGAATTTCTTTTCATCCCCAATGACGATGCTTTGTTCGACAAATTCATTTTGAGTGAGTGCATCTTCCAGTGGAGTTGGTGCGATGTTTTTCCCAGTTGAAAGGACCAATATTTCCTTGATACGTTCTAAAAATGTCACATACCCGTCGGGTTCTAGTAAAACCATATCTCCCGTTTTGAACCAATCGCCTTCGAAGGATTCTTTTGTTTCTTTGGGTTTATTCCAATATCCAGAAAAAACACTAGGGCCACGAACGAGAAGTTCCCCAACTTCACCTAAAGTTGAAAATTCAGAATCTTTTCCAGAGGTAGGGTCTATTTTAATTTCGAGATTTGATAAAGGAGGACCGACAGATCCTATACGTGGAGCGTCGGGGTGATTAACAGTGATTACAGGAGAAGTTTCAGATAGACCATATCCTTCCAAAACTAAAATACCGGCCCCATGGTATAGTGCGCATAAATCTTTAGAGAGTTTTCCCCCACCGCTTATTAAAAATTGGATATTCCCCCCAAGTGCGCTTTTAACTTTAGAATAGACAAGTCGATTGGCTATGGCATGTTTAATTGATAAAGCAGGGTTTAGATTGGTTGAATGTGCTTTTTGTTTGGCTATTTTAACCGCCCAATTGAAGATTCGTAATTTTGCAGAAGATGCGGATGCTTGGTCCCTCATTGCAACATACATTTTTTCATATACACGGGGGACACTGGATCCTGCGGTTGGGCGGACTTGAAGAAAATCCTCTTTGAGTGTGTCAGGACTTTCGGCATAGGCTATTGTTGCGCCACTTTGGAGCATTAGGAAATGCCCCGCCATTCGTTCCAAGATATGTGACAAAGGTAGGAAAGAGAGAATTCGAGTAGAACTATCAAGAGTGGGGGATCCGGGGTTGCTGCTACGAGGGCCAAACCGTAACTGAGAATAATCAACATTGGATTTTATATTCGAATGAGTCAACATGACTCCTTTTGGGACCCCCGTCGTGCCGGAAGTGTATACCAATGTTGCGAGGTCAGAGGGGGATTGTGCGTCGATCCAAGATTTATATTTAGAATCTTTGAAAGATTTCTTTCCAAGGGAATAGACATCCCCAAGGGTGAGAACTTTTTTGGGGTGTTTTGAAGAAAGAGCGTCGATACTGATGATGAATTTAAGAGATTTTGCGCTTTTTGTTTTTAATACTTTTTTTACTAAATCTTCATTTTCTGCTATGATCCCTATGGATTTTGAATCAGTGAGCAGATAGTCGATCATGGAGGGAGAGGAATTTGGATAAATAGTAACAGGGACCCCTCCTGCAGATAAAATGGATAGGTCTGATTGTGCCCACTCCATCCTAGTATTGGAAAATATTGCGACTTTACTTCCTTTTCTAAGGCCCAAATCACGTAACCCGGTCGCGATGTACTGGACAGTTGAATTTAAAGTGGAGTAGCTTAATGTGGCAAATTCATTGACTTTTGCAGGGGGGAAAGCGATTTTTGATAAACTTCGGTTATAAATACCACCTTTATACATTTGAGCAGGTAGGTCTTTATGTAATTTTGCGCTCTCCGCGAACATTTTTGATAGTGTCAAATCCCCAAGTAGAGTTCCTTGTCCGATGTCTTTCCAACTCATGAAGAAATGTTATGGTTCACGTAGCATGAGTCTTACCCTAGATTTAAAGGTAGGCGGTTTAAATTACACATAGGTTTAACGGTTAATAGCATAATAATGGGAATTTATACAAAAATGGGGAGGGTATTCGGAGGATATCGGGGGAAAATGTTGGTTATTGTTGCGATGGGGTGGGCGATAACACAGACGGGTAGATTCTTACTACCCCCTTTGTTGCCAATCATAATGGAAGAGGTAGAAATATCGGTGTTAATTGCAGGGGTGGTTTTAACAATTATGCAAGTGGTATATGCAATCGCACAGTACCCAAGTGGGAAGTTGTCGGATTGGAGTGGCAGACCAATTATTATAATTCCAGGAATGATTCTGATAGGGTTGAGTTTTTTCATTATTGCAGGGATAACAACTACATTTATGTTGGTGTTTGCAGTGGCATTGTTAGGACTAGGAAGGGCCATGTATAATGTTCCTTCAAGGGCTTTGATTTCAGATTTATATACAGGGAGGAGGGGAAGGGCCATGGGTATATTTACAGCGGGGAGTGATTTGGGAGGCATCTTTGCAGGGATACTTTCAATTATTTTGGCGATGGTATATTTGGTATTGGTAGAAGGCATACCCAATTGGAGAATTGTTATGGGTATTTGTGGGATTGCTAGTTTTGTGTTGGTAGGAACTTTCGTGGGGATAAATCGAGAAAAGTATAAATGGGATTGGAGAATTGCAAAAAAGGTGAAATCGTCGGTGAAAGATGATGTGAGGTATATAGTAGGTGAGAGAGATCAAAGGGAAACTATCTTGGCTTTTGCTTTGTTTATTTTCGTTGCCACTGCGATGGTGAATTTTCTTCCATTATATTTGATAGAAGGGAAAGATTTTGAGATAGAGATTGCGGGATCTATTTTTGGTTGGTTTTTTTTATTAGGGATGGTGGTTAAACCGATAATAGGGGCGTTATCAGACCGTGCCCCCAGGTATTTAATTTCAATAGGAGGGTTATTTGTAAGTGCAGGGGGGGTCGGTTTGTTAATCATTGTGGACTCAGTGGTAGGAGTAATGATTGCCATTGCCATTTTTGCAATAGGATATAAAGGACAATTTCCAGTTATTGATGCTATTTTGATGGATTCGGCGCCGGAAAGCTCGACGGGGAGTCACATAGGTGCGGCGAGGAGTATATTCTTCACATTAGGGGGGTTGGGCGCGGCGTACATGGGATTTGCAATACAAAATTATAGTTATACAGTGGGAATGGCAGGGTTGGGAGTGGGTTTATTACTTGCAGCTTTGTTATTAATTCGAAACTATCAGAATTCGTAGATATGAGAAGGAATTATTTGGGGAAAATGGGAGTTCCAATCTGATAAGAGGACGTGGGTTTTCCAGGGAAGTTGACGTATCGGTCTAATTTATCATAAGCATCCTCCAATACATTTGAACCATGGAAAAGGAGTGCTGAATTGAAATTATATTGTAGTATTTTCTCCAAAGTTTCTTCTGCTTGGTTTAAATTTACAGTATGGACAGCGGGTGGGAGGTGGAATTGGCCAGCTGGAAGCCCCCGTTGATCGGCTCCAGAGATTGCATCTCCGGGTATGAGGATTTTGGCTTTTTCATCTATTAAACCATAATTATCATTTTTATGACCGGGGAGATATATCGTCTGGAACCTACCAATCTGTTCCCCTTCTTGGTACCGGTAGTCGGGGGTGTGTTCGGAGGGGAAATCGGACTCCACAGGGACCCAAGTTTCTACATCATAAGTGTCGACTAACGCGTCGAAAGCGCCTACGTGGTCTCCATCCCCATGGGTGATGATTAACCTACCAGGTGTTAGGCCAGATTCTTCAATTCCTTTGAGCAATGCCTCGATAGTATCTCTTCGGGCACAATCAACTAAAGTTGGGACATCGTCATCGAATAGATATGCACGGTATCGGTTGTTTCCTTCAGCGACTAGACAGGTTATGTCATAAACACCTGGAAAAATTTCTTCAACAGACATACTATAGATATTAATGTCGAAGATAATGATAGTTATCCTTTAAATTAAATTTTTAAAAAATGTGTTTGTTTTAAGTTGATCGGGGGAATATTGCAAATATGGAAAAATATAAAATAGCGTCTATTGAGGAGATGGAGAAGGTAAAATCGAAATTTACTGAGGTTTTTAATTCAGGTTTGACAGAGGTATTGGAATTAAAAACTATGAGGGGGAAATTTTGGTTTGTCCCACCAGGAGAAGAGATAGTTTTCCACAAACATGGCGTCCAAGAAGAAATATATTATCAGATAAAAGGACCAGGTAAGATATTATTTGGAGAGAATAGAGAAGAGGTAGTTGAAGTGCCAGAGGGATCCATAGTTAGTGTCCCTCCAGAAACGTGGAGGCAAGTGATAAACGACACAGAAGAAGAACATATTTGGCTTATAATAGGTTCGCCCCCAATAGATAAAGATGGAATTCATTGATCAAATTTAGTGAGTGTGTAAAATTCTCTAAATTTTTTCTTTTATAATTAATTATGAATCAAAAAAATCTGTTAAATGTTATTGGGAATACCCCAATAATCAAACTGAATAAAATAGTTCCAGTAGATGCTGCGGAGGTTTGGGTTAAACTAGAGGGGTTGAATCCAACAGGATCTTATAAAGATCGACTTGCCATGTCAATTTTACAAAATGCACTCGAACGGGGGGATGTCCAAACAGGGCAGAGGGTAGTGGAATATACCGGAGGGAGTACAGGAACTTCATTAGCATTTGTTTCTGCAATTCTTGGTTTGGAATTTACCGCAGTATTTTCTAATGCTTTTGCAAAAGCAAAACAACAATCAATGGAAGCTTTTGGAGCGGAGGTAGTTGTGATAAACAGTCCAGGGGGTAAAATTACACCAGAATTAATTCAAAAAATGAAAAACAAAGCGTATGAGTTGGCCGAACAGCCAAATACTTTTTATGCGGATCAATTTAATTCTCCAGATATTAAAAACGGATATGAATCACTGGGAGTGGAAATAGCCAGTCAACTAGAAAATAAAGCAGATGTATTGTGTGCTGCCGTGGGGACAGGTGGTGCATTGATGGGAACATATTCGGGCATGGTTAGTTCGGGTATGGATCCGAAGTTAATTGCTTTAGAACCATTACAATCTCCTTTGTTAACCACAGGAGAGGGGGGGGCGCATAGGGTAGAGGGTATTGGGCTTGGATTTGAACCTCCATTTTTAGATAAAGAAAAAGTAGATGAGATGCGGGCAATAGATGAAGAAGACGCATTTGAGATGTGTAGATTATTAGCTAAAGAAGAAGGTATCCTGGGAGGAGGTTCTACTGGGTTAAATGTTTGTGCAGCAATTGAAATAGCTAAAGAAATTGGACCGGGTAAAAGGGTTGTAACTTTAAATTGTGATAATGGATTGAAATATCTGGGTGGGTATATTTATTCGTGAGGGGTATGGGAATAAAATAATTAGATATACCCAGGGACTTGGATCACATAATGCCCATCTTCTTGAATTGCAATAATACATTCATCTCGGTTGTATAGCTCCATTAAATTGAGTTCGTACTGGCCCGGTTCAAGAATTTTAATACTTTCAAATTGAGTACTCAACTCAACTTGGAGTTTTTCTATATATTCAGGGGAGGGGGGAGAAGGAGTAGGAGGTTCGTAATGATAATTTAAATTTAAATTTTGAGGAGAAGAAGGGGGAGAGTGGTCTGGGGGAGCTTCAATGATTGATGATTTATGGAAAAGTTCGGGGTCGGCCCCAATGGGAATGAATTGAAATTTCTTCCCCCCACAAACAGTGCAGCCAGCTAGCATTTTTTTGGAGCCATCAGAAAATAATTCCCCACAACTAGTACATTGGTGTGGCATTAGCTTTGAGATATGAAAGTTGTTATCAACTTTTCATCTTTATGAAGTGTTTCGATTCGGTTTGCAGGCCCGATGACAGTTAATTTGGAAGGTGTTCTTCTTCCCATTAACTTATTGATAAATGCAGACCCACTAGGGGTGGTGGGGAGGTGTGTTTCAATCTCAATTCCGGTGAATCCATCAGGATTAATTTCAGACATAGTTACCTCAATAAGTTTGGATTCTTCATCAGGTGAGAGGCCGGTTTCTAGTATAACAATTTTATCACTCCGAACACCATCTAAAATCATTCTAATTTTTTCCATCGTGGTTAGTTCATCCATTTTTTGGCTGCTAATTAGATCAATTTGTATTCCAGTTTTTTGTTTTAATTTTTGCATAGTTATCACCCGAAATAATCTGCTATTTTATCATACACTTCATCCATATTTTCCCCTTCTAATGCAGATAGTGGTACGGTTTTGTGTTGGGGAAAGGATTGTTCAATTAAAGTTGGATCTGACTTCTTCAGATCAATCTTATTAGCAAAAATTAGAACGGGTAGTTTCCTACTTTCTATAATGCCAATCAACATTGTGTTGACTTGAGTGAATGGATCTTGTGTGGAATCTAACACATAAATTACCCCATCAATATCTTCACGCAACCAATGCATAGCTTCTGCAACTCCTTCGGTGGCTTCGCGGGAACGGCGTATCGCGTCTTTCTTAGACATTCCAAAATCAAGAAATTCACGATAATCAATTTTGGTGGTCACACCGGGAGTGTCTACGATATCGATAGTGACAATTTTACCATTCCGTTCGATTTCTATATTCTCTTTTCTTCGAGCCCTACGGGTCTCGTGGGGAATTTTACTTTCTGCCCCAACAATATCACCAGTCCAGTCTCGTACTATACGATTTGCGAGTGTTGTTTTTCCTGCGTTTGGTGGACCATATATCCCAATACGTTTTGGTTTGGACCCAGAAAAAAGTTTATCCGTCGCTCGCGAAATGCTATCTCTAAGTTGTTTTAGTAAACCCATCATTTACATTGCCTCACAGATGAAACCAAATTATACTATATTTGGCATCTTCTCATCTATAACATAAATGCTATGTCTAATCACTTAAACTTATGTCAGACATATGTCAGCCACATACGTTGTGCACAACGGTACCCCTTCATTTCCGGTGGAATCAATTTTTTTGAAGTTTTTGTTGAGAATGGGAATAAATATATTTTATTTCATCTTTTTTTCGTTTGATTTTAAATGTTATTTTCATGTTTTTTTCGGTGAAATTTTTATCTTTTATAGAGATGAATCGTAATAAATATTTTCTTTTTAAAAATATAGATATAAAAAATAATTTAATAAATAATTCCAGTGGAAACGAAAGGGGGTGGGGGACCATTTCTACTGGAATTTTCAAAAACCATCTGTTATAAACAAACAACAAACCAAACGATATCTGTTGATTTTATATAATTTATATATTTTGTATATACATTTTTATTTTTTAATAAATATTTTTAAAAGAAACCTTTATTTCTATTGGAAATATATGAAGATATTACTGGAAATTTATAAAAACGAGGCAAAATCATGGACGACACTCCCAAAAACAATACCCAATATATTTCTAATCAAAATTCAAACCCCTCTATTACTGGTGGTTTGTTTGAAAATTTACTCAGTGTTGAACCAATTTTTAATAACAAAGAATTGTTAAGGCATTCTTTTACACCCGATACTCTACCCCACCGCGATTCCCAAATTCAAACTTTAGCTAGCATCCTTGTAGCAGCACTCCGTGGAGATACTCCTTCAAATATCCTTATTTATGGGAAAACAGGAACTGGGAAAACAGCAAGTGTTAATTTTGTCACCCGTGAGTTGGAACAAACTTCTACTCATTATGATATCCCTTGTGACGTTAAATTCATCAACTGTGAAGTTGTTGATACAAAATACCGAATTTTGGCAGAACTAGCTAATACTTTTATTGATAAAAATATAGAATATATACTTAAACAAATCTCCAAACTCGAGGTGTCTTTAACTAATTCTCCAAACACATTCCCCACCAACGACCAACAACTACAATTGGAGGAAATCTCCAAACTTAAAGACGATCTTAAGTCCTTCACAAAAGTACCCATGACCGGATGGCCAACCGACACTGTATATTCCACCTTAGTCAAAGCGGTCGATTACCGAGAGCGCGTCGTTGTTATCATCCTCGATGAAATAGATAAACTTGTAGAAAAAAGTGGGGACGATATCCTTTATAATCTTTCCCGAATGAACTCCGATTTAGATCGATCTCGTGTGTCGATCAAAGGAATTTCCAACGATCTCACTTTTACAGACTACCTAGACCCCCGTGTTAAATCCTCATTAGGCGAGGAGGAGATAATCTTCCCTCCTTATGATGCACATCAATTAAATGATATACTCCAAAATCGTGCAACAATCGCATTTAAAGAAGGTGTTTTGGCCCCTGGTGTAATCCGTATGTGCTCCGGATTCGCCGCACGAGAACATGGAGATGCACGACGCGCACTGGATTTACTACGTACTGCTGGTGAGCTTGCAGAGCGCTCGGGTGGTAGTGAAGTAACCACCGATTATGTAGAAGCGGCACAGGAAAAAATAGAACTCGACCGGGTTATCGAAGTCATTCGAACTTTACCAGATCAATCTAAATTTGTACTTTTTACAATTCTAGTTTTAACCACAAAGGATGTTTCTCATATCACCACGGGGGAAGTATATAATTTATATCGCCAACTTTGTAAAAACCAAGAATTAGATGTCCTAACCCATCGGAGGGTCACCGATCTAATTTCAGAATTGGATATGTTAGGGATTGTAAATGCAATAGTTGTGAGCAAAGGTAGGTATGGGCGAACCAAACAAATCACTCTATCCGTTCCCCAAGCCCATGTTGAAAAAGAATTACTATCCAACCAACGCAACCAACGTCTATTCGCCGGTTTGGAGGATATCTCTATTATTTTCCAAAGTCAATTTTAAATTTAAATAAAATTCCCCACCACCCCGTTAAAAATTAATTTTATATACCCTATCCATGGTATTCGAATTTCAGCAGTCCCCTTTATCCACGAAGATTTAACAGGCCCACTAATCCCTTGAGCTTGGTCATACCTTTCATTACCATCTCCTTTTGTAATATAACCATCATGGGGTGCAGGGCAATTAAACATCGCCCCACAATTTTTCCCCACCACCCAATTTGGGTTCCCCCGTTCATACCAATCTTCCCCCTCTTCTACCCAAAATTCAGCCCTATGTATAACCGCGAGACCCGGGTCTCCATTCGCATTAAAAATAATAACATCTCCCTTGTCTCCAAATTTATAATATTCTCCCACCTCTTTTTTTGTTACAATATCTCCTGTTCGTTCACTCCCCATAACAAAAACTAAATCCCCCTGATGTAGGTTTGGCTCCATACTCTCACTCTCTATAGCCACCAATGGTGGCCAACCCCCACTAATCCCAAATAAAATCCCCCCTATTAAAAAAATGAAAAATAAATCTTTTAAAATCAATCTACCAACCCCTCCTTGTTTAAACAAATCTATTATGTTTCTAATCATATACTCAATTCAATTTTCTACTCTATTATACTTCTAACTACCTCTACATCAACCTTTCCGGGCCGCTACGTTTTTATCTTCCCCCCCGTTCTTTCCCTCCACGTGCCACCAAACGAACTCTCTAAAATTGCCCAAAAATTGGTAAAACATGGGTACAACGCCGAACCTGAGGTGGTGCAATTTATCAATACAACCCCCGACCCAACTTCTACAATTAAATTCTTAATTTCTCACATCCCCAAAGGGATTTTCACCCTCGAAATGTCTCATATATCTGATATTTATGGAAATTCTTCCCCCCCTTCCCCCTCTATCTCTATCTCAAATGATATGACTGGAAATAGCACCGGCTCTGGGACATATGACGATTTCGTCTCCATTTTTCAAGACAGACTATCTAAACTTTCGTCCATCCTCTCCAATAGAATAAATCCATACCCTCTCGATTCTATCAAAAAAAATTCTGGTGAAGTCCGTGTTGTAGGGATGGTTTCCGACATCCAAAAAACAAATTCCAATCATGTCATCCTCGAGCTCGAAGATATCACTGGAACATTTTCAATATTAGTACATAATACTAGTGAAATTTTCCATCTAACTGATGAGATACTTTTAGATGAAGTTATAGGTGTCAAGGGAAAGCTCTCCTCTGATTCTGAAATTTTATTTGCAGAGATGATTTATTTCCCCGATGTCCCTTCAAATTTCCGACCCCCTCATGCTAATAGACCCGTCCAGGCGGCATTGTTGAGTGATATACATGTTGGGTCTAAACATTTCACATCTGAAATCTGGTCCGATTTTACAAATTGGCTCAAAACGCCCGAAGCAGAACTCATCGAATATCTCTTAATAGCGGGAGATTTGGTTGAAGGTGTTGGGGTCTACCCCGGGCAAGACATAGACCTTGCGATTATTAATATATACGAACAATACGAGGCCTTTATTGAATGTTTAAAGGATATCCCTGGTGATATCTCTATTATTATGATTCCTGGAAATCACGACGCGGTTAGATTGGCAGAGCCACAACCAGCGTTCGATTCCGAAATTAGAAATTTACTTTCTTCTTCCAATACACACCTCACCTCCAATCCCTCCACTGTGGTGGTAGACGGTGTTCCTATCCTGATGTACCATGGGGTGTCTTTAGATGAAATAATCGCAGAAACACCTTCCGCCCAGGTTAGCTACGAAGCTCCTCAAAATGCTATGATCCAACTACTTAAAAAACGCCACTTAGCCCCTCAATTTGGATCAAGAACTAGAATTTCACCCGAGCAGAAAGATTATCTGGTCATTGATCAAATCCCTTCCATTTTCCATTCAGGCCATGTCCATAAATTTGGGTATGGGAAATACCACAATGTGTTGGCCATTAATTCCGGCTGCTGGCAATCCCAAACCGATTTCCAAAAACGAGCTAACATCACCCCCGATGTTGGGTATGCTCCCATTTTGGATTTGGATACTTTGAATTTAACCATTCGAAAATTTTCTTAATTTATCTTCATTATTCTTTCCCAATCTTTGGGAAACACCGAATGATTCAAGTCCCCTCAACTTCCCTGATGGTTATATAGTGCGCGTAGTTGTAAAATTTGGAGGAACTAGTGTAGCCACCGGGGACCGCATCGAACGAGCAGCAACTTCTATAGAAAAACTAGTCAAAGACGGACACGAAGCAGTCGTAGTTGTAAGTGCAATGGGCTCTACCACGGATGATTTATTTGATCAAATCACGTTTGAAGCAGACCCCCAAGACCAAGCAGAAATAGTCAGTATGGGGGAAAGAACCTCTGTGAGGATGTTAAAAGCTGCACTAACATCTAAAGGTCTCAATTCCATCTTTTTAGAGCCCCAACACCCCCAGTGGCCGATCATCCTCGATGAAAATGGAACCGTTTCTGTAACTGAAACTACATCCCGATCTGCCAAATTAGGAAACATACTCCACGACACGGTACCTGTAGTCACTGGATTCTTAGCTGAGGACACTTCTGGAAATGTAACAACTCTCGGGCGTGGAGGCAGCGACACGACCGCTGTCATGCTCGGCAATTATCTGCACGCAGATGAAGTTGTAATCGTCACCGACGTTTCTGGTGTGATGACAGGAGACCCAAACGCCGTTGAAGGCGCTATGAATGTTGGAAAAATAAGTGTAGACGAACTACGCAGTCTATCTTTCCGTGGAGCCGAAGTCATAGCACCTTCTGCACTTTCTTATAAAACTGAGGAATTTGGACTTAGGGTCCTCCATTACCAACACGACGGACTTCTAACTGGTGGGACTGACGTCACTGGGAAATTTCAAAATTTGATAGATATGCGCGAACGTGCCGTAACGGGAGTCACTGTTGCTGGAAGGGCTGTAAGAAACACACCCCACATCTTAAGAGATCTATCTGTTATTCTAGGAGATTCTAGTGTTAACATCCAAGCTGTGTCTAGTGGACTTGATAGTATCACTTTTTACGTTGATAATGTGGACGGGAAAGCCGTCGAATCCACTCTACACACCGCTGTGATCGATATACCAACTCTTTCTAGTGTAACCGCCGAATCTCCTATCGCAGTAATTAGAATTTCCGGCGGTGTTGTAACTGACCAAACCACTGTGTTGAGAGATCTTATGCTCACTCTATCAGAGCACAAGATACATCTAAATGATCTCATCACAAGTGCCACTTCTATAGGCGTTTTTGTTAATTGGAATCAACGTAAAGACGCATTACGTGTGGTCCAACAATTGTTTGATAAAGCTGATTAAATTATTTATTATCCAAACTAAATTCTACAAATTCCCCCTTTACCACTCCAAATGCACATATTGAATGCTCAAACCCCATCTCATACATTCGATCAATAACCTCCCTCCCCGATTGTGGTTTGAAATTAAATACCTCTGGGCTATTTTTTTCATAAGTTGAAACAAACATAGGATCTATCACTTTTTGTACTTCAATTCCATCCTTCCTGATGATCCCGATGAACGATTCTTTCCCCACAATCCCTGCAATCCTTGGGGTGTCGTATTCATCCTTCTCATATCCTGACACAACTAACCCTTCTGTCAATGCATCTTTTGAATTTCTTTTCAACACGAGCTGCTCCACTATTTGGTCTACGTGGTCTCCATTTCCAATCACAACACAGTCTCCCTCCACCCTAGCACAATTATATGCAACATATGGATTTTCTGTCTCTTGAGCCTCTGGTTTAAGTTCAATACTCAAGCATTCTTGCCTTTCCACCACACACCGATCTGGGAAAGAACGTGAACAAACACAATATCCTCCAAAATTTTCACCAACAACAATAAAACGCCCTACATACATATTTTACAATCAACTATATTGCTGCATGTATGTATCGATCCGCTTGCACACAATCAACAAAAAACTTTTAACATGAATCAGATCCAACCCATTTTTGAATAGTCCCATGGGGTAGTGGCCAATCCTGTCGCGTTCTGGGCGCGACGACCCCGGTTCGAATCCGGGTGGGACTACATCTTTATCTTTACCCTTGCATCGGCAGCTTAATAGATCGCCCCTTGAATTATAATCACATGTCCGTAGATTTAGTTATTAAAAACGGAACAATTCACACTTCTAGTAATAGTTATGCGGCAGATATAGCTATTAAAGATGGAATAATTGTCCACATTGGGACTTCTGCAACTACTCCCTCCGCAACCGAAACAATAGATGCCACTGGGAAAGAAATTCTACCAGGGTTGGTCAATCAACATGTCCATTTCAGAGAACCTGGGCAAACACATAAAGAGGATTTCGAAAAAGGGTCCCAAGCGGCAGCAGCAGGTGGCTACACCATGTATATGGACATGCCAAATTGCACACCTATAACAAACACACTCGAACGTTACCAAGATAAAGTTGCTCTTGCATCTGAAAAATCTTTAATTGACCATAATAGCTGGGCAGGGGCAACAGATCCCGATGAAGTTGTTAAGATTTACAATAATACTGGAAATATAGGCTTTAAGATATTCATGCATCGCCACCCCGAAGTAGAATATCCATATGTCCCAGAACTAGCTGTTTACGAAACCAACCGGCTATATAATATTTTTGACGCCATCGCAAAAATGGATAAGAATATCCCGATATCTATCCACCCATCCGATGTACCGTTGGCAGATGAGCTTTTTTACCGTCTCAAAGCCATGGGGGCTGACGATTATTCGGCATTGCGTGAAGGAAAGGACGGCATGAACATGACACTAGGGTGTTTTGAAGCCGCATTCCTCGCCCACATAACTGGATTAAAACATCTAAATATTCTCCATTTAGGTTTCAATGAAATAACACCAAAACCCCACCTAGATTTTGAAAACCGTGTCACACTAGTCGATCTTGTAAGAAAACTTAAAAGCTGGGGCTGGGACTTACACGGAGAAGCAGAAGCATCCACATTC
Organism: Euryarchaeota archaeon UBA24; assembly: GCA_002503845.1. Classification (GTDB taxonomy): domain Archaea; phylum Halobacteriota; class Halobacteria; order Halobacteriales; family Hikarchaeaceae; genus Hikarchaeum; species Hikarchaeum yamanae. The sequence continues at coordinate 20,324 of DASO01000001.1, forward strand.
CTCCAACGAGATTCCAACATTAATTGGAAACGAAGATGGTATACACCAGATCATGAAAAACTCTGGAAAGCCCTGGACGACGAAGTTTTTGATTTAATGTTAATCGAACATGCTCCACAGTTAGAAGAGGAAGCAAACAAACCGGATGTCTGGGATGCTGCTTCTGGACTTTTAGGGGCGCAGGACTTTTTACCGCTTATTCTAACAGAGGTCAACAACGGTAGATTGACGATAAACAAATTGGTAAAAATGACCTCTGAAAACCCTGCAAAATTTCTGGGAATATATCCTAAAAAAGGAGCAATACAAGTAGGCTCTGACGCAGATATAACTCTAGTAGATTTAAACAGAAAATCTGTTATAGACGAATCCAAAACCTTTGCCAAAGCTGGATGGTCTAGCTTTGATGGTTATGATGTAATCGGCGTCCCAACACAAACTATAGTTCGAGGAACTGTTGTTTACGACGAAGGTGAAATAACCGCCGATCCTGGATACGGAAAATATGTAGATAAAAACGAGTATTTCCATTGATTCATTTTATGACTCTTCAATAATTTTTAATCCTTCATATTTCAAATGTTCTTCAAACCATTCCACTATTTGCGGTCCAACTGACTCAATATATTTTCCATAAGCTGCGTAATGCGAAGTCCCTCTCTGAATTATGATTTTTTTAGGAGATGAGGCCTTTTCATACAGTCGAATAGTTTGACGTTCGGGTGTTGTGTCGTCATTTTCAACACAAATAAATAAAACCCCTCCTTCTATTTGTCCAACAACATCTTCTGGGCAATATTCTATTATGGCTTCTGCACAAGATAACGGCAATTCTTGTGGTATCTTTGTGTCCACATCACTTTTCACACTTGTCGTCATTCTTTCAGGCGTTGGGATCTGTAGCCCCTCCAATCCCCTAGATGGTATCATTTTACTTTTCCCAGTAAGGGCACGCTGTTTACGATCCTCTTCCAGTGCATCAAGCAAACCAAGCCATTCATATTCTCTGCGCATACCCCTTACCCATTCCGCCCCATCTGCAACAGCATTGTTGGCTACCATACATTGTACTCGTTTATCCCGTGCAGCAGCAACAACCGCATTCCCGCCACCCGTACCACCTGAGCCAAATAAACCAATCCGGTTATTGTCCACTTCATCCCTAGTTTCAATATAACTAACCGCATTTCGTATATCTGCTATCTGACGCTCTGGATATAGGACTGAATCCCCTTCACTATCTCCAAACCCTCTATAATCAAAAACCAATACCACAAAACCAGCATCTATCAATAAATCATGATATTGTTTGTATAATTTGCCACCTTTTAATCCCAAAAAACCTGGTCCCTGAACGATCCCTGGGGCGGGTCCATCCATTTTATCTGGTAATCTAAGTATACCTGCAATCTTTTCCCCCTCGCTATAGAACGTAACATTTTCTTCTATCATTCTTAATTATTATAACCACCGTCGATTGTTAAAACAATCGCTATTTCTCTGTGTATATACTAGCAACAATCTAGCTTTTGTCCATCCCCATTCAATAGACCGTGTATGCCTACTAGAAATATAGCAGTCGTTGTACACATTAAAAGTAATTTTGAAAGCTGGGAAAAATTAATGTTGTCTAGTCTTGATAATCAAGACGCGGTCAATTCTGGAAAACAAATCTACGCAAAAGTAAACGATAAAAAAGCGATTCTAATACGATATGATATGGATATGGAAGAAATGGCCGCACGTGCTGGAAATACAGATTTTGAAAAACTAATTGAAAACGACGTTGAGCGTCACGAATTCTACACCTTAGAAGAACTGAAACCCCCTTCCAATTAATCTCTTACTTACCTCGGGCAGTTAGGGAGTATATCTTGCCCTAGTAAGTCCAAACAATAGTCCCAATCATCAAATCTCATCCGTAGGTCGAACACAAGATGATTAAGCCCACTTTGAACAAATTTCTCTACACCCTCTACTATGTCTTCCGGCGTACCTGCTAATAATACTCCATCAAGATCTTCAACTTTAGTAAATTTCCCACCTTCTGGTTTGACCCATTTATCTCTTTTATTAGATGAATCTAGAAGTCCTTGAACATTTGCAGAATCAAGTGCTTTCTGTCGGTCCTCATCTGGACTTGTAATCGGAATCGCACCCACCGTTGGCCGTGGTCTTCCATGTTCTTTTGCTTCTCTTTCGAGCTTTTTAATGGCTTTTACAAAAGTTGGCATATTAATCCTACCTGGGAGCCACCCATCACAGAATTCGGCCGCCCAAGAAACAGCTAACGGCGTCGAACCCCCATACCATATGGGAATGTCACTAACTGGCCGAGGCCGAACCCATACATCCTCAAATGAAAATACATCTCCATCATGACTAAAGACATCTTCAGTCCATGCAGCTCTCAATATGTCTACATTTTCCCGCACAACCCCTGTTCTATTCTCATAACCCTCTGGAAAACCAATGGCGTCGAATTCATGTTTAAAGTTTCCTGCACCAAGGCCGCAAATTGCCCTACCATTTGACATCCAATCTAAACTCGCAAATTGATGTGCAAGATGTAGAGGGTGCCTTAGCGGTATCACTACACCAGTTCCAAGTTCAATCTTTTTTGTAACAGTTGCCAATCCAGCTAATACGGCAAATGTATCCACGTGTGTCTTGTCTGCACCTTCCATGCCATGTGGCTGAAATATCAAATGGTCTCTAATCCATACAGAGTCAAGCCCATACTTCTCCGCTTTTATCGTCCCCTCGACTAATTTTTCTACCGATGCATGTTCACCAAAATTAGGAAGTAATATCCCATATTTTTGTTTCTCCATATTATTACATCTCCCACAACTGTAATTAATTTGTTGAAGTTCCCCGTTTGGGGTATTATTCTTCTTCTGGAAGCGTTATTAACACCTTTAAAATGCGCGTGTTGTTGACCTCCTTTACTGCAATGTTAATATCCTCATATATGATGGATTCATTCTCCTCTACTATCCTTCCCGCCTGATCTAAAATAAATCCCGCAATTGTTTCAAACTCATTTCCTTCTGGAAGCTCAATCCCCAACACAGAATTTATTTCATCTATATTGACATCTCCTCTTACTGCGATAACATTCGAAGATATGTGCTCTATTGGGACCTGTTCTTCACTTTCAAGAATTTCCCCAACAATTTCTTCGAGTATGTCTTCCAATGTGATTAAACCCTCTGCGGTGCCAAACTCATCCACCACGATTACCATCCCCAACCTCTGATTCTGCATTTCTTCCAATAATTCATCAATCTTTTTAGACTCGGGTACATGCATTGTAGGTTCTAAAATGCTTTTCAATGATGTTTCAGCCCCCTTTGATTTACTTTCTCGCAGCAAATTTCCTATTGTAACTACCCCTAGTATTTTGTCCAAATTATCACTATAAACTGGAAGGCACATATGGCCAGATCCCACACAAATATTTATTGCATCTGATACACTCGATCCCACAGAAACGGCGTCGATATCTAATCTGGGAGTCATAATCTCTTTAGCTATTGTTGTATCAAGATCAAATATACCTTGTAACATTTCAAGCTCTTCTTCTTCTATCACACCTTCCACTTTCCCTACTTCTAATATATCTTGAATTTCATCTCGAGTAACATAGGGGCTCTGTATAACTGCATCTGAATCTTCTTTTGTGATTATTTGAGCCAATCTGATAAAAATAAACACAACGGGGGCAAACACCGATTCAAAAACATCTACCACACGAGCAATCTTAACTGACCACGATTCTGGATTTTTTATGGCGTATGATTTGGGAATTATTTCTCCAAAAACCAATACCAGTATTGTGATGGTAAATGTGGCCAATGCAATTGCAATTCCCTCTGTAAAATAAAGTGCCAAAACACTCGTAGTTACAGAAGCCATTGCAATATTTACTATATTATTTCCTACAAGTAGTGTTACCAACAAATTTTGCGGACGTTCTCGGAGCCCTATCACTACTTTTGCGTTTGGAACATCTTCCGTTGCCATCGCATCAATCCGATGTTTTGAAAGAGAAAACATGGCTATTTCTGCAGAAGAGAAAAACGCAGACAGTCCTAGTAAAACCAGTATCAAAATTATAAATACTATTATCGCCAGCGAATTTGCAGGGACTATCTCCCTCGCACTTTCCAATATTGACAGCCCATAAATCCAAGCGGACATTCGATTCCATCCCATTTACACTTTAAGATCTCTTAAAAGTTCCTTTGATCCCCTCTAATCTGTAAAATTAAATATATTCAAATCACATATCCTTGTAATCAACAACAATTAAGATGAATCATATACAAAATGCTGCAATATCAATAAACTCTGGACATTTGATAGTCTACCCCACCGAAACCACCTATGCACTAGGTGCAAACCCACTGAATCCCCTGGCAATCGAAAAATTATTTCTCGCTAAAAAAAGAGACCAGAAAAATCCCCTCTCGATAGCATTTCCCACTCTCACAGATGCATCTTCTTATGTACACCTCTCTGCCAAAACCAAATCTTTCGCACATCAATTTCTCCCCGGGCCTGTAACCATTTTATGTAAGCCAACCAACTCACAACTCAAACCCATAACTAAAAGTGGAAAGGTAGGCATCCGGATACCTGACCATCCCCTCGCATTAGATTTATTAGAAAAATCAAATCCCATAACCGCAACAAGTGCCAATATTAGTGGAAAACCCGGAGCATGCAGTATATCTGAGATAGACTCCGAATTATTATCTTCCATTTCCGCTATAATAGATGGAAAACAAACACCTGGTGGCAAAAGCACCGTGGTGGACATAGACGAGTCAACCATCATCCGAAAAGGGTCTCAATATGGGGAAATAAAAGCATGGCTAGGAAATTATCCATCAACTTCTTTCTGAATAAAACTTAACTTTTAATAACTATAAGTCCAATCAACTATATCCAATAGTGATACTTTATGACATCTACCCTCCCTCTTGAAAATGCAATTACAAGACCTATTTTTTGGGAGATAGGATCTGTTGGGAAGCTTTTATTTTATTATCTAGCCCTTGTTGGATCAATCATATTCATCCACGGCATCCGTTTGCGTTTGAATCGCTATACTTCCGGGAGCGAAGATCCTACCAACCGATTGGATAATCTTCCTCATAGAATATTTTATTCACTCAAATTTATTGCACGAAACACAGGCCAATTTGACAGAGATGTTTACGCAGGAATTATGCATACTCTAATTCTTTGGGGGTTTCTAACGCTGACAATAGGGACTACCATCCTTGCCATAGATATCGACCTATACCGCAAACTAACAAAAAAATCATTTTTCGTTGGCGATTTTTACCTAGTTTACTCCTTCGTCATGGATGCGCTGGGTTTTCTTTTGGTAATTGGGATTGTGATGGTTATCTATCGTCGTTATTTTGTGAGAACGGACAGATTACACGGGAAACACACCAGCCTCGAAGACGATTTGTTTATTTTTTCTTTACTTTATCTTTCAGTCGGTGGGTATCTCCTAGAAGGCATACGCATTTTGGGCCAGGAATTTCCACCTTTTGAGAAAGTTAGTTTTGTGGGCTGGTTTATTGCACTATCACTTTCAAAAATTGGGATATCACCCTTGGCATCTCAATCTATATACCCCATATTTTGGTGGGCCCACGTATTCATTGGCGGACTGTTCACAGTATTGATTCCCTATGCAAAACCATTCCACATGTTCTCTAGCTTAGCCAACGTAATAGCACGGGATGAACTATCTGGAATCCGCCTACCTAGGATTCCTGAAAATGCAGCACCTTCTGACATAGGACCTACTAACATCGAAGATTTTTCTTGGAAGCAATTACTCGATCACGACGCATGCACAAAATGCGGAAGATGCTCATCCGTTTGTCCAGCAACAGCATCTGGGAGAGACTTGGACCCTAGAGATGTAATTCTAGATCTAAAACGATATAAAGACGAACTAGATCTGGGGATAACTGAAAAACGTCCCATCATCGCCGACGGAGGGAGCGTTGTATCGATAAATTCTATGGAATCTTGTATGTCTTGCTTAGCTTGTGTAGACGCATGCCCTGTTGGAATCGAACATGTGACTCAATTTACAGAAATGAACCGAAGACTCGTTGAATCTGGCCAAATCAATGAAAACCTACAATCCATCATGACTGATATATTCACTCATGGAAATTCATTCGGCGCATCTGAGAGGAAACGACCAGAATGGGTCGAAGATCTCCCCTTCTCAATACCCGATGCACGCGATTCAAAAGTGCAATACCTATGGTATGTTGGAGATTTACCTAGTTATGATCCACGTAATCAAAAAATAGCCAAATCCCTCGCACATATATTCCACGAAACAGGGGTTTCTTATGGGATCTTATACGAATCTGAGAGAAATGATGGGAATGACATCAGAAGAATTGGCGAAGAAGGATTATATGAAATGTTGGCAGAAACCAACATCGAACTATTCAATCAATGCGACTTTGAAACCATAGTCTGCACAGACCCCCACTCTTACAATACAATAAAAAATGAATATCCACAATTTGGATTTAGTGCAAACGTCCGCCACTATACTGGAGTTTTGGAAGAGTTAGTTAATTCTGGTACACTAGTGATCCCCAACTCTCTAAATTATTCTGTCACCTATCACGACCCTTGCCATCTTGGTAGGTATAATCACGAATACGAAGCCCCACGTCAACTCATTGAAAAAACTGGTTGTACTCTATATGAGATGCCACGAAATAGGCGAAGCTCATTTTGTTGTGGTGGTGGTGGTGGAGGAATTTGGATGGATTTCCCCGATACAAAAAAACCATCAGAAGAACGTCTAAGAGAGGCATTAGAAGATACAAAAAAAGCCGTAGAGAAATTTGTTGTATCTTGCCCCCAGTGCATGACGATGTATGAAGATGGTAGGAAAACGGGTGGATTCGAAAATCAACTTGAAATAATAGACGTAGCAGAATTAGTAGCAGAAGCAATCATAACTAACAATCTCACCAAAGCGTAACCAACTTAAGCGCGACCACCGCGAGAATTGTTTCAAAAACTAGCGTTCCTAATGCAGACAAAACTATGAATTTTTTATCCCCCATCTTTGCTAGTCCTGCAGGAACTGTCAACATACCTCTTGTAAAAAACATAGTATTCGAGATTGGTATTACTATTGCACCCCATTGATAAAACCACCCATCAAACCTTTCCAAATGGGATTCTTTAACCCGAAACCATTTCTTCTTTAATAATCTCTCTCTCCCTATCCTCTTTGCAACTAGAAAAAGTGAATACTGTCCTATGGTCGCTCCAAAAACAGCAATGCAAATAACCAATGCATATTCTGCTGGAGAACTCGCCAAAAAAACAACCGCTATAGGGACTAGACTTTCTGAAGGTGCAAAATACAGTAACATGGCACCCTCTAGTATAAAAACCAAGAATAAAGCCAAATATCCATATTGTGATAAAAATTCTTGCACAAAAATAGTAGAAGTTGAAACTATTGCCAAAACTATCTTTATTTTAGCCATCCTCCTTCAAAGAGATTCCGGCAAAATCATCTCTTCTTTCAACATCGAATGGTGTTTAATCGTTGGAATCCCCATTAATCAATATGAAAAAGAGGAAGGTAATCACTCTTGCAATTGAAGATTCATTTTCCTCTATCCAACGAGTAGATGATATCAAAACAAAACTCGAATCCCGTAATTATACTGTAGAACTACAAAAAATCAAAAAACCTGATACAAGCACTTCTAAAAATTTCACCGACCACATAAAAAAACAAGAGAAATTTATTAAACACTTAAATCAAAAAGTGTTGGAATCTGAAGTCGACGGAGCAGTCTACTCTTTAACCCACTTTCCGACTAATTCTCCTTCGGAATTGATTTTATCAAGTATAACCCGACAAGATGTCATCCGAGACGTATTGCTCACTTCTGATGGAAGTTCTCTAACAAATTTACCCAACGAAACTATTGTTGGATTATCCAACCACAGAAACGCCAAACAACTCAACTCAATTCGCCCAGAACTCAAACAAGAATTTTTGCTTGAAGAACCACTCTCTCAATTTGAAAATTGGTTTTCAAACGACCAAAAAAACAAAGCACTTCTATTACCCTTTGAAGACTTCAACACTGAAAAATTTTCAAACCACACAAAAACATTTTTCGTCCCTCTAAAATATTTCGTCCCGGCACCCTGCCAAGGCACTTTGTCGATAGCATCTCTCGATGACACCAAATTAAGTACAACTCTATACAACTTATTAGATAACCCCCGTTCACGTGTCGAGGCAATAACCGAAAGAGTAATTTTATCTCATATAAACTCAGAATTGGTGCCTTCTGCTGGCATCCACGCAACGGTAAAGGGAGAAACTGTACACGCAATGGTTCAATTATTCAGTGATTCTCCTGATAAAAATATCAATACACACCGTGATCTGCCAATTAGGACTTATTTAGAGTCCGCAACCGAGTTCGCCATCGATTTGAACACAATGGTGAACGAACCTTGACCGATTCATCATTCACCCAATTAAAAAATAGGGCAACACAATGTGCCAAATATATTCTAGACTCTAGCTCTATCCTTTGTATTTCTCATATAGATGCTGATGGTTTAACTAGTGCAGCAATAGCAACTCAAGCCATCAAACGAGCGGGAATTCCAATTTCAACTGCATTCTCTAAGAGATTAGGCGAACCAGAATTACAACAATTGGAAAAAACTAACTATGACACAATTCTTTTCACAGATTTTGGAAGTGGACAATTAGAACAAATAATAGAATACGGGGAAAAAGGAAACTTTACACCTGTTATTTGCGATCACCACCAACTCTCAGTCACACCTTCTGATTCTCCACCACTGCCAAACGATTTTGACTTTCATTTGAATCCACTTTTATTTGGAATTGATGGGGCATCTGAACTATCTGGTGCTGGGACCTGTTATTTACTTGCAAGAGCTTTAGAATCAGCAGGGATCGATAATAGGGACTTAGCAGCACTTGCTATCATCGGCGCAATCGGGGATATGCAAGCAAGGGTAGAAGGATTGATTGGTCCAAATAAACAGATAGCACAAGAGGGTTCAGACAAAGGCGTATTGAATATAAAACTTGGTTTGGCTTTTTATGGAAAACAAACTAGACCTCTACCAAAATTACTAGAATATTCTTCTGAATTTGGAATTCCTGGTATCTCTAATGACTCTTCCGGAGCTATCCGTTTCTTAAAAAATTTAAACATCGATCTACGTGTAAATGGCAAGTGGAAAGCTTGGGCTGAACTTTCCCATTCTGAACAAAAGACAATACTTAATGGTTTAGTTAGACATTCAATTTCCCGTGGAATCTCTCCTGATAAAATAAATTCTTTCGTTTCTCCTATTTATGAATTAGAAAATGAAATTATAGGAACTGAACTCCGAGAGGCAAATGAATTTTCTACAATTTTAAATGCAACAGCAAGGTACGGGAGACCCGACGTCGGTTTGTCCATATGCCTCGGAGACCGCGATAAATCATTATCAAGAGCAAAAAATTTGCTAGCTATACATAGAAGAAATCTAGCTGAAGGAATTAGCTTGGTTAATAGACTTGGTGTCCAAATGGAAGAAAACTTTCAATGGTTCCACGCAGAAGACAAAATCCGAGACACAATAGTGGGTATTGTTGCGGGAATGGTTTTGGGAATGGATGGAACTGACCCAACAAAACCCATTTTTGCCTTTTCGAAAACCGAAGAAGGAGATTTAAAAGTGTCATCTAGAGGAAATTTATCCTTAGTAAAACAAGGATTGAATTTATCTGAAATAATGAGATTATCTGCACAATACGTTGGAGGAGAAGGTGGCGGACATGACATAGCAGCTGGAGCAACTATTCCTTTAAAAACAGAAAAATTATTCCTTGAACAAATCAAAACCATACTCGAAGCTCAACTCTCAACCCAAGGTTAAAAAACATGTCCGAATTCGATCCATCATCATTTGAAAATAAATATGTCAATTACCTCTTAGAACTAGAAACCGCTTATAAAAACGCATTTTCTACTATGTTAGAAAAATTTGACTCCAAAGTTATCCACGCAATAGATCAAGGAGTTCTAGTCGAAAGTGAACCTATCTATGAAAATGGAGAGTTTCAAATAATCTTACCCGAGAATCCTGGAGCATTAATGGGGTCTGTTTTAATTGACAACGAAACTTTGAATCAAATCCTAGAAGAATACAAAATTGAATTAACAAAGGAATTAAAATTTATCTTTGGAATGGATTCACAATGAGGGACTTTAATTTTTATAAATGGGGTGTTCTACTATGGTAGCAAAAAACCAGAATATACTTCTTATCGTGATGGATACTGTGCGAAGAGACCGTCTCTCAATTTATGGATATGATAAAGAGGTGTGCCCGTCTCTGGAGAAATTATCTAAAGAAGCTCTGGTTCTGGAACACGCAATCTCCCCTGCTCCTTGGACACTCCCTGTACACGCTTCTTTATTCACAGGCCTATATCCTAGTGAACACGGAGCAAGTCAAGAACGACCATATCTCCCAAAAGATTCTATCACTCTAGCTACCTCCCTATCTAAAAGTGGATATTCGACCGCTTGTTATTCTTCAAACGCATGGATAACACCTTATACTGGTTTGACATCTGGATTTGAAGATATAGATAGTTTCTTTGAAATCATCCCACAACCTTTGCTGTCCCCCTTAGTATCCTCATTTTATGCTTGGTTTTGGAGACAAATAACTTCAAAACCCTACCTCAACTCTTTCGCAACCAAATTAGTTGAAATGGGAAATGAAATCCATGAATATCTTTCAATTAAAAGTAAATTATCCGATTCAAAAACCCCAGCTGTCATCGATAAAACTATTAATTTCATAGATTCACATGACAAATATTTTGTATTTATTAATTTAATGGATGCCCATCTTCCTTATAACCCTCCTAAACACTGTAGAGACAAATTTGCTCCAACAGCCGATCCAAATTCTGTGTGCCAAAACTCTAAAGAATATAATTCTGGATCTCGAGACATTTCTAAAAATGAATGGGACCACATCCGTCAATTATATGACGCTGAGATTTATCATCTAGATTCTCAACTGGGTAGGTTGTTTGACTGGATGAAGGCAAACGAAAAATGGGATGATACATTGATAATAGTTTGTGCAGACCATGGGGAATTGCATGGAGAACATAATCTATATGGGCACGAGTTTTGCATTTACGACCAACTTGTCCACGTCCCGCTATTAATTAAACATGATAATCTCTATAAAAACATCCAAAACTACCAAATAGAATTAATTGATTTATACCATACCATTATAGACGCTTCTGGAGGGTTTGTCGCGAAGAACGGAACACCACTTAACGAAACAAGATCTCTTTTATCTCCAACGTATCGAAGTTTTGAAGGATCAGAATTCGCCTTCATCGAATATTCAAAACCAATTGTTGAGTTACAACAACTAGAATCAAAAGCAAAAAAATCTCACATAACACTCGATGAAAATTCTCGTTTCTACTCTAGAATGAGGGGCATACGAACTAAAGAAACAAAATATATAAAAAACGAAACAATCATAGATGAATTTTATCAACTTGATGAAGATCCCGGCGAATTAACTAACCAAATTCATTCTAAATATCCCACTATTGACGCCCTCCAAAACTCTTTATCTTCATTTGAGATAACTACCGGTGCAAATTGGGATTCTATTGCCGACCCAACCAGTGACACCACTTCTGATATGGATGAACAAGTACGAGATAGGTTGCGAGATCTCGGATATTTAGATTAATTCCTTATCTAATTTCCCCTTCTATTTCCACGGGAGCCGAAGCAAAATAACTTAGATCACTTTGTTTATTCTTATCATTTTCAAAAATACTCTTCAACGATTTTTCAATAATATTCAACCGTTGCTTCGTATATTCTCTGCATTCAAATTCCTCTGCCATAAACATCGCCGCTTTAAGATATTTCGAAATAGATTTTTGATGAACTGTTAAATGAACCTCGCCTCCACACTGTCTACAACTTCTTGATAGTGGCATTCTTCTATACTTTATACTACATGCTGGACAACGAGTTTCTTGTCGCGAAAACGCACGAAGGTTTCCCAAAAGATCTGGAAGAAAATGATACTCGATAATCCGTTCTGCAACATCTGTCTCATCAACCGCTCTAATTTTTCTTGCTAGATTTAATTGGGCATCTAATTTATCCAACATAGGACCTAGGGTTTTGTAAGCTGATAACCTCGGACCTGATGCTATGTTGGAAGTGTCGTGCGTGTGTAAAAGATCTGCGTATAATTTTCCTTTTTCAATTTCATCCCTGGCGAGTTTCACACTCACAGTGTTCGGGTGTTCCAAATCCATCGTCGCTTCGTAGAACTCAAGTGGGTATTTGTCAACACTATCGAGATTTTGAGCTTCATCATCAATTTCAGTTGGATTGAGCACCGCAGACATAACTAGAGGTGCGTCCATTTTTCCCCCTCTTTTATCAGGTAAATAACTTCTACTGAAGTTCAATAAACCATCTAGAAGAAGCATCACACAATCCTCATCACCGTCACAATTTCTCCTTTTTGCCGCATGGAAATATGGATGGGCATATCCCACTGATGCATTTGTGAATCCCAATATCCTTCCAACAACTGCAGCACTAGTATGCGGCGCTAGTCCCAACACCAGTCTCCCGATTAAATCATCAGCCTCTCGAATCTTATAAAATGGATCCAATCCATAATATTTTACCAATAAATCATCAATGAAATTCGCAGTACGTTTCAAATGCTCCGCTGCACCTTGGGATAATATAAGATCCTGAACACGTATTGGAACCAGCTGCTTCTCATCTTTTAATGGTTCTCCTTTTATATCCAATTCATATCCCAATTCTTGTAATTTTGAAATTGAAATGCCCAATTCCGAAGCACGAAAACTAGAAACTGGGAGGTCTGTCATGTCATACCGTATAGTCCCATCTTTAAATGTGGAAACATTGTGTTTTGCTCTAAGAATTCCTTTCTCTATTGGCTCTGGTGTTTTATTCTTAGAAGTAAGTGCCTTTACACCTTTCAGAATCTCAAATGCACTTTCCCTTTCATTTACCATTTCTAATGCATCCTTGTAGATCTCTTCCAACCCAATCCTATCAAAAAATTCAGGTCGCGATTTCGACCCACACTTGGGGCATGGCACGTCCACACCACCTTGATTTTGAAGATATCTCGATTTACATTTTCCACAAAGATATACCGGATAAGCTTTCTCACCACACTGCTGACACGAAAACCGATGAGTTTCTACATTACAACTAGTGCACATCCTCTTTCCAATTTCAGTTTTTATCAACCCTTTCTTAGCATACACCCGCTCGAATGATTTTGATGCGTGGGATACATTTCTCCTGTCTCCCCCCGATTCTCCCAATGGGAAAAGAGAGTGAACTGAGGGACTCATTTCACGTGACTCCGATTTTTCGGGCCTTCCCATTCTCCCACCCATTCGCGTTGGTGCTCGCTCTCTAATACTGAATGGAGATACTTCATTAACAACTTTCATAGCATTTGGCCAAGATGAAGCCCCCGAAGTCATCGATTCCCACAATTTAGTTAGGTCTTCAGAAAGCCCCAACGATATAATAAATGGGAGCGGATCTTTGATCTCAATCTCCTCCAAAACTTTATGTTCTATTAACAAAGACTCGAGAATTTTTTTAACACTTGAACTAAATTCCACAAATAAAACACCATCTGATATATACCCTTTTGAAACCCTATCACTAATTTCTTCAAATTGCATCGGAGTGATGTCGTGCCATAAATATGTATATTTTGGGTGCAGCGGGATTTTTAATTCTTTTGACCACTTGATCACTTGAGTGGCATCTGGATCTTCAAATTTAATATCTCCAGTGTCCAACAAAGATTGCATATCAATCCCTTCTTTTTCACCATCCAAAACCCACCACTCTACCACATACGACGAAGGTAGCAAATTACGATTATTCTCTACAAACTCTCCAAAACCAATTAAACACTCTCCCAAATCAATGATACTGTCTATTTCTCTTTTGATATCTACAACCTCTTCGACGGTTTTCACACGGAGAACTTCCCCTGTGTTTAGTCTCACAGTTGGGCCTTCTATAGTATCCACTGGGACAACCCCTGCAGCTTTACCTGGATATTCTGTTTTCAACTGAGTCCCCGGAGCAAGAAAGTCGTCAAGTATGTGCATAGTGACTGGATGTATTCCTATAGTTGACAAACCTGTATTTCTAGCCCGTCCATATCTAAGTCTAAACCCACCCGGCCGAGAAGGATGTGAAAAAACAGGCCTTCCTGCAATTAGATCCCGTAAATATTTATCCTCCGGTTTAGCACGTTTGGGACCCTCTATTTCCTCTATTATTTCTTCTATTTCTTCCGTTGCATTCACTTCTGAAAATTTCCCTTCGATAAGATCATTTAACCACGGCCATTCAATCCCATTTAATTGCGAAGTGTATCTCTCGATTTTTGGAGCCTTCAGAGCAATCCCTTCTGCAAGAACAAGACACATACCACCTCTCGATTTGTTAGTTTTCACCCGCCCCAAATCTCTATAACCTGATACTTCCATTTTCCCAGTTGGCTCCCCGTCCAACATTATCGGACAATTACGAGCAATAAATTTCGTTTCTTCAGCTGATGGGAGATATTGCAAACTTGTTTCTCTAGCATATAATTCAACTTCCTCTGCATAGCGCTCAATTTCTTCTTCTAACGGTTTGTAACTTGAAATACCTAGTATCGTCCGGACATAATCTGCAACTAACACTGACAACGCCTGTGCAGTCCCACCTGCAGACCGTATCGGACCTGCATAAAAAACACGAACAAATTCAGTTCCATCAGAATTGCCACAAAGCTCAACTCTATCTATCCCCTCCAACGGCGCTGCAACTACACCTTCTGTCAATAACGCTACAGCAGTTCTAATAGCCCCTTCGATTATCCCTTCATGTGTGTCATAATCCCCAACCTTTCCCTCTGCAAAATCTTTGGCTAACTCTAGTGCTATTTCTTCTCTCCCCATATTTTCTTCGAGTTCTCTAATCCGCTC
This sequence comes from Euryarchaeota archaeon UBA24, assembly GCA_002503845.1. Lineage (GTDB taxonomy): Archaea > Halobacteriota > Halobacteria > Halobacteriales > Hikarchaeaceae > Hikarchaeum > Hikarchaeum yamanae. Next base: position 35,511 of record DASO01000001.1, read on the forward strand.
TGAGAGGCCATTTATCCCAAGTAAATTTTCTATTCTCCCCGCCATATCTTTCGCAATTGGTATTTCAACCTCAGAACTAGGGTCCTGGCCTAACTTTCTCGCTGTTTTGGCAACAAGTAAACATTCCTCCACTTGACTCTCTATTTGTTTAAAATACGAGTCATATTCTGGACGCATCAACTATCTATAAGGTATGGGTATGAGATACAATCTTCGGAGATATTTTCGTAGTAAGGCATATGTGCATTGCCACCAATTGTCTCCTATGTTCAAATCCGAACCTTGTGATGGATGTTCTCGATCAATATCTGATGCCCTCGCTCGCACTGTTAGATTAATAGTCGACCAAAGAGATGTAGATTCTCAACAACTGTGCCCTGATTGTTTCGCGTCTTGGATTCGCCGTTATGAATCTGAAATGCAGCTTTCCCATCAAATCGTTAGTACAGATGACATAATTGTTGATTAAAATTCTATTTTTATTCTATCTATTCTATTCCTATTTTTCTAACAAAATCTAGTGATATCAACTCATTGACCAATTCACCTGGCAATTGCTCATCAGTGATTATGTATAATTTTGGTTCATCTGTAAATTCTGGATCTTCACTTATTGTTTGACGTATTGATATATTTTGTTTGGCTATCAATGATGTAACAGTCGAAACAATGCCAGGATTGGCGGCGTCATTGACCTCCACTGTCAACACAAATAGTTTTAACACAGGAGCCAAATCCCGAAGGCTAGGTATGGACGAAATATTTTGAAAAATTGGTTTCAATTCCACATCTTGAAGTATGGTATTTGTAGTTGAATCCACCACTCTCCTATCAATTCCCAATTCCCCTGCAATTTGTGTGTGTGGAATTTCAATCGACCCCGATACCACCCGCCCCGTATCGTTGACAGAAAACCCCCTAGTTAACAAAAGTCGAATAACTTCTTGCTGACTAGGGCTCCCTTTAAATTTCCGCATAATCACATCAAACATTTTACCGTACCTATACCCCCCTGAGCCTTAGCAGTATGGGCTAAAGTCCCCCTTTCGTACTTGGTGTCCCTTCCCTCCTCCCCTCTATTCGACTCGCATCATCAATGGCCCTACCAACTGCTTTGAATAAAGCTTCAATTTCGTGATGCGCATTTGTGCCCTTTACGGCACAGTGTAATGTGATTCCTGAATTCATAGCAAAACTTCTAAAAAAATGGGGCGCCATGCCACTTGTGAAATTCCCAATTTGCTCTTCACTAAACATACCCTCAAATGAGAAATATGGTCTCCCACTAATATCAAGAATAGCCGAAGCTATTGACTCATCCATGGGGATATTCCTTTCAGCAAAACGATTTATACCGGCTTTATCCCCCCACGCATCACAAAATGCTTTGCCTAATACTATCCCAACATCTTCTATAGTGTGGTGGCCATCTACTTCTATGTCCCCTACTGCTTGTACCTTCAAATCAAACAAACCATGTGTGGCAAACGATTCTAGTACGTGATCAAAAAAACCTATCCCTGTGTTTATATTTGACTTACCACTGCCATCTATATTCAATTCAAGCTCGATGGCAGTCTCATTAGTCTCTCTTCTTATCTCTGCTTTTCTAGCTCTGGACCCTCCTTCTTCATCATAAGAACCAACTCTACCTTTACACCACCTTCTATGGGTCCCAATACCCCTCTCTGAAAAACTTTCATTACAATATTCACACGTTGGCATGTCGCTACACTTAGTTACTATCTTACATAAACATTTCTTTTTATGGGGACACTATATGCGGATTATATATTTTAAAAAATGTATTATGGGGACACTATATGCGGATTATAGACCCCCGATCCACTCTGTTATCTCTTCAAACGATATTGATCCTTCATATAATGCACTCCCAACCACTGCTGCAGATGCCCCCGACCGATAAAATATTTCCAAATCCTTCAAAGAAGCCACTCCCCCACTAGCAACAATCGGTATCTCCACAGATCTGGCCATTTCTTCAATCACTTCCCCTCGCACTCCCTCTAACTTTCCTTCAACATCCACATCTGTAAATAAAATGCCAGCTGCACCAACTTCCTCATACATTTTAGCCGCTTTTACTGGGTCCAAGTTGGTCCTTTTCTCCCAACCCTCCACCACGATTTCTCTACCCTTCGAGTCTAGACTAACCATGATACATTTCGGATGTTTATCACTCAATACTTCCACCAATGTTGGATTTTCTATCGCGGCGGTTCCCAAAATAACTCTCTCTGCTCCCATTTCCAATAATTCCGTTACTCTTTCTTCCGTTCTAATTCCACCCCCTACTTGTACAGATATGTCAACCTTTTCCAGAATTCTCTCTATCGTTGATTTATTTTTAATTTCCCCTTCAAATGCACCATCAATATCTACTATATGTACCGTTTTTGCACCCATTTCTTCCCATTGCAAGGCACACTCTATAGGATCTCCATAATATTTTTCCGTCCCTCTTAGTCCTCCCACGAGTTGCACAGTCTTCCCATTTTGAATATCTATCGCCGGGATCACTTCAAACAGTGGGTTCATGCGTTTCGGTTCGTCTTACTCTACGTAAAGTCACCGTTTTATATCTCACCAAAATCAGAACAGCAAGATCTAACAATACCCGCGTAAAATAACTACTCGATGCCAATAGTCGAATATCTAAATTATGATGCAATAATGGACAATGAATGGGACTTGGACGACGACGATCTATTCGAAAAAGCCGCCAATGCTGGACTCTCCGTTGAAGACCATGGTTCTCTCGACGTTAACGAAGGAGAATATATACTTGAAGCTGCAGAAGTTGAAGGATTTGATTGGCCATTTTCTTGCCGAGCAGGCGCTTGTGCCAATTGCGCTGCTATATTAAAATCTGGTGAGATTAATATGGACATGCAACAAATTCTTTCGGACGACGAAGTAGAAGAACTCAACGTTCGTCTCACATGCATTGGGTCTCCCGAATCCGAAGAAATAAAGATAGTTTTCAACGCTAAACATTTGGATTATCTCCAAAACCGAGTAATTTAATTTTACTCCCGAACTTCAAAAGCCATTTTCTTGCTATTATTTAAGGGAAATATCTTTCTACACACTGCGCGTCCAATTATTTGTGTCTAACTCTTTCGAAATATCATTTGGAGCTGATGGTCTAGTCCCTGTTATCGCCCAAAACATAGAAACAAACGAAGTTCTCATGCTCGCTTATGCCGATTCAGCCGCACTATCTTTAACCCGTGAAACTGGATTGGCACATTATTTTTCACGCAGTCGGAATAAAATTTGGAAAAAAGGTGAAACTAGTGGGAATATTCAACATGTCGATGAAATACGTGTGGATTGTGATGGAGATGCAGTTTTGTATATCGTTTCACAAACCAACAATGCATGCCATACTGGTGAAATGTCTTGTTTCCATAACCAAATCGAAGATGTCACTTCTGACAATTCTTCCACTTCAAAATTCTCTATAAAACCTATTTAATGTCTATGTTGAGCCTTTCTAACATTAAACAACAATTTACCCTTCCCCTCCTCCCGATAAATCTGACCATACTCGCTTCTGGACTACATTTCTATTGGGGCGCCCCCCGAGTTTTATTATATTATCAATCTGGTGTTTTCTCAGATTGGAGGCCCTATGCTCTTGCTCTCTCTGCAGTTACAATTTGGGCAGTTCTATTCATCTTCCGTACTAATGCTTTTTCGAATCGGATTTCTTTTTTCTGCCTCAGCATGATGTCTATTCATATTGTAGGATACTGTATGTGGCATCTTCTTGGACATCCTATATTTGACCCTATTACTGGAAGTTTATTATTTCATTCTCATCCAAATACCACATTTCTAACCATTATCGAACATCTCAGACACGATCAATTCGCTCTCACGGCTATTATCTTTGAATTAAGCTCTGTGATATTATTCCTATATCTAATTTTCAAATCAACTCTTTCAAAATAATAATTTATTGAAACTTATGTTCACGCGTTTTTAAATATCCACGAAAAAAAGTAGTTATATGATCATTAGTGGTTCTGCATCTATCTCTCTTGCATCCTCTTTGTCTTCTCATTCCAAAATACCTCTTGGAAAAACCACCCATCAAAATTTCCCCGATGGAGAATTCATGGTACAGACAAATTTCAAAGGTGACCATGGAATTATAATTGCAGCAACACGTTCTGCTTCAGACCATTTGGAACTTCTACAACTTCAAGATGCAATTCGAGAAGCTGGAGCAACAAAAATAACCACAATTTTGCCGTACATGGGGTATGCCCGACAAGACACGGTTTTCGAACCAGGGCAGCCATTATCAGCACGTGCAATGGCACGATCGATAGGAACTGGAACCGACCGAGTCATCATAGTAAATCCTCACAAAAACACAGTGTGTGATTATTTTGGTGTACCTGCAATCGCCCTTGATGCTTCCCCAGTTTTGGCACAAACTCTACCAACCAATTTAGAAAATCCTCTTTTCCTCGCTCCCGATGCCGGGGCAATTTCACTAGCAAAATCTGTTCGAGATGCTTATGGAACGGGCGATACTGATTATTTCGAAAAAGATCGTATATCTAGTACTGAGGTCCAGATATCTCCTAGCACCGTGGATGTGGCTGGAAGAGATGTAATCTGCGTAGATGATATCATCTCCACCGGAACAACCACTAGTAAATCTGCCCGAATTTTACACGACCGTGGAGCAAAAACCATATTTGTCACCTGCATTCATGCACTCTTGGTCGAAGATGCACGAAAAATGTTATCTGATTCTGGGGTCGGTGCTATCTATACCACTGATACTATTGTAACCCCCGAAACCAAAGTTTCAATCGCCCCTTTGCTTGCTAAACTATTGTAGCTAATTTTATCTCTATGGGGATTCCTTCAACGATCCACTCTTTCATTCCTTCTTCTTTCTTATTTGTTATTTCAGTCGCTCTGACTTCTTGTTTTATTAATTCTTCATGCAACATTATTAATCTTAAAACCCTTTCATCTAAAACTGAAACCACAACTGAAATTTCTTGATCGACCACCAATCCTTGTTCTTTCCTCATCTCTTGTATCCGCCTAATTACCTCCCTGGTGTATCCTTCTGACTCTATCTCTTCAGTCAGAGTTGTATCTATGTAAATGACTCCAAACTCACACGTGGATTTGGAAACATTTTCAGGAAATATCTCTTCAAACTCAACCATTTCCTTGGCAATTGAAATTTCTTTGTTCAAATTCTTGCTCAACAATTTAGATAATTCTTCTATGTCTGGAGATTCTAACTCAATTTCATTTAGAACATCGATTATTTCTGCCGTTGATTTCCCATAAGTTGGACCAATAATATCCATACGTCCCCTTACCGAATATTTTACATCAAAATCCTGCTCCCCTGGTCTTATCAACTTAATTTCTTGCGCATTGACCCTCTCTGACAATAATACTTTATATTTTTCCACAATTTTGCCAATTTTATCATTTTTTGCTCCTATCTCAACTCCACAAACTGGCCAACGTAGCTTTCTACCTGAAATTTGGCGTGCATGGGCTATCGATTCTTCTAGGACTCTTACCATTTCAATTTCATCTTCTAATTTTTTATCTTGAAGTTGCAAATCGACAACTGGAAAATCACACATATGCACTGTTAGATTTTCACTTTTTTTCGTTAGATTTTGATAGATATCCTCTGCTATGAACGGCGCAAACGGCGCAAGTAATATTATGGCTTCTAACAACACGTGGTGAAGTGTTACATATGCAGCAGTCTTGCTATCTGTATCTGTATCTGTCCACATCCTTTCCCGAACGATTTTAATATAATATCTGGATATATCTTCTACGATAAGGTTCAGTATTGCATCTACAGATTGATCTTGTCTGTATGATTCCCACCCCACCTTTGCGATTTGTTTCACCGTCTGCAAACGAGAAAGAATCCATTTGTCTATAGTTTCCAAAGCTACTTCTTCCAAAGTGAAATCCAGCGGATCAAATCTATCAATTTCCATATATGGAATTGGAAACCGAAATACATTCCATAAAATGTTCAACCTACGATTCATCTCTTCTATTTCTTCCCACGAAAATCGCATATCTTCTCCCTGTGGATTCACTGATAATAAAAACAGACGCATTGGGTCTGCTCCATACTTTTCTATAGCTTCTCTTGGGGAAACGATATTGCCTAGTGATTTGGACATTTTTCTCCCATCCTCCGCCAAAGCCCAACCATGCATGAGTACATTTTCATAAGGCGATTTTCCCATCGAAGCACTAGACATACCTAGCTGAGACCAGAACCACCCTCTAGTTTGATCATGTGCTTCCATAATTAGATTCGCTGGCCAAACAGTTTCAAATTCTTCTTTTTTTGATGGATACCCCACCGTTGCCCATGTTGCAACCGATGAATCAATCCACACGTCGAATACATCTGGAATTCTTGTATATTTTTTACCATTTTTAGTAATAGTAAGCTTGTCTACAGTTGGTTTGTGCAAATCTACACTGTTTGGATCAATTTTTTGATCCACTAACTTAGCTAGCTCTCCCCTTGTACCCACCACAATCATATCTTTAGATTCTTCTTCCAAACTAGCCCCTTCTGGAGTCCAAATCGGAATGGGTATCCCCCAATATCTTTGACGTGATACATTCCAGTCAGGTGCCTCTTTGACGAACTCATAAAATCGATTGTCCCTGGCCCATTCTGGATACCAACTTGACTTGGTTATATTTTCAATAAGTTCTTCTTTTATTTCTGTTATTTTGATGAACCATTGATCCGTAACAATCTGAATTATGTTAGTATTACAACGCCAACACTTACCATAATCATGAGTGTATTTCTCTTCTGCAAGTAACAATCCTGAATTCTTCAAGTCCTCAATAATTTCTTCGTTTGTATCTTTAACAAATTTTCCCTCATATTTTCCTGCATCTATCGTATATATCCCATCCGTACCAACTGGACAAAACAATTCCAAACCTCTCTCTTTCCCCGCACGAAAATCATCCTCCCCGTGACCTGGGGCAGAGTGAACCAAACCCGTTCTGTCTACCTCCACAAAATCCGCCGAGTAAACCCTCAGTGATCTATCTCCCTTTACATGATTGGGAACTTCCTGGCGCAGCGGGTGTTTATACTTCCATTCTATCATATCTTCCCCCTTCAATTCTTGCTCTATCTCCCAACTATCATATTTGCCCTTCCCAACTACGGCATCCACGAGCGATTTTTCTATCCAAAGTTTTTCTTCCACACCCTCTTTCACAGCCACAACCTTTTGATATGTAAACTCTTCATTTACAGCTACAAACGTGTTTGCTGGAAGGGTCCATGGGGTGGTGGTCCAAATAACTAGAAACTCTTCTTTGTCTTCTAATTCAAATTTAACATAAATAGAAGGATCTTCCACTTGGTGATACTCAATTTCATTTTTTGCAATAGAAGTTTCACATCTTGGACATTGACTTATAGATCTTTTTCCTCGCTCAACCAGTCCTCTTTTATGCGCTTGAGAAAATCCCCACCATGCAGCTTCCATGTACTCTGAGGTAACTGTTTTATATGCATTTTCCCAATCCATCCACACACCAAATGAAATAAAATCATTTTGCAATCCCTCCCGTTGGAAATCTGCAAATTCTTTACATTCCTCAATAAATTTTTCAATACCAAATGCTTCTATATCTTTTTTATTTTTAAATCCTAGTTTTTCCTCTACTTTCGTCTCAATGGGGAGTCCGTGCATGTCAAAACCCGGACGATCATATACTTGATATCCCTTCATGCGATTGTATCGAAGATATCCATCTTTCAATGTTTTATTCCAAGCTGTGCCCATATGGGCAGCCCCCGATGTGTATGGGGGCCCATCTACAAAGAAAAATGGTTTCCCTTTCGCACGATGTTCTTTCGTTTTGACGTACGCATCACTTTGCTTCCAATACTCTTTCACACGTTCCTCTAATACTTGGGCTTCATATCTCCCACCAACTTGTACATCTTTTTCCATAGTTAGTTCCTCTCCCCCTGTAACTAAAGATTAATTGTTTGTGTTATCTTCTCCCCCCTGATCTAATTTAGATTCGTGATTTTACATATCCCAACCCAATTAGCGAGTATTTTTTCATGTGATAGGACTAACCAATCTTATGGAATCTTGTATTTTCTGTGCTATCGTTGAAGGCGACATCCCCAGTTATTCTCTCTATGAAGATGAGACAACCCTGGCATTTCTTGATATCAATCCAATATCTACTGGCCACACTCTTGTAATTCCTAAATATCACTCTTCAAAAATCAATCAACTTCCCATTATGTTTGCAAATTCCTTGATGAACACAATCCACACTTTGACCGGGCCAATTGAGGAAGCTGTTGGTGCCAATGCTACCACAATAGCTTTTAATAACGGTATTGCAGCGGGCCAAGAAGTTCCACATGTCCATTGTCATATTATCCCCCGTTTTGAACAAGACGGTGGTAAATCCGTCCATTCCCTAGTTAAGGAGTCATCCTCCACATCCACCGATTTCTCTGATATATTGATGTCCATCAAAAATTTGCTCTAGTTTTTATCGACCTTTTAGCAACTTGTAATGGCCAGCAGACGGTTGATATATCTCTCCATTTTCTGACATTTTCTTAATCATGTGCTCCGTTTGAGTTTCGTCAATTCCTTTTTCTTTTGCACTTTCAATAATATCTAAAATGGGAGCGCCATCCTTCGGATGTTGCTCTGTCAATTTTTCTATTATTGATCTAATGGCCTTCACACGATCAAATTGGTTCCTCGATTTTCCCATCTCAATTACTGTGGCATCAAAAATCCCAGTTTCAGGATCGATACCCACTTTTTCGAGGCTAGCACGGACGAGGTCAATAACCCTTTTTGCATCTCCTTTCTCAACAACATCCGAAAGACGAACTCTTGCACTCGCTTCCGCCAATCTGACCAATGCCTCCAATTTACGGGCAGTAACTGGAATTGGGCCTCCTACCTCCCTTACCGAACGAAGTCCCACATAAAAATCCTTGATTTCTTTCTGTGCTTCTTCACTCATAACGGGGAAACAATTCCTCTTTGCATATGCAATATACTTTCTAAATAAATCAGGTTCTATCTCGGGTTTGACCTCCTCAACCACTTGACCCATTTCGACTGAATTTTCTCCCCTATTCATTGCATATTTTTCTCTTGTCCCACGCTCTCCTATGTAATTAGTTTTAATTATATGCTCGGCAATCTTCTTGTCTAATTCTTCATTTGTCTCATCTAGAATTCTGAATATTAGATCAAACCGGGATATTAACGCAGGCTCGAGATTGATTTGATCCCCAATCGATTCGTAAGAATCATACTGTCCGTATTTTGGGTTCGCCGCCCCCAAAAGTGAACATCTACTCTTTAATGTAGCATTAATCCCTGCCTTTGCTATGCTTACAGTTTGCTGTTCAAGCGCCTCATGCATCGCGGATCGGTCTTCTACTCGCATTTTATCAATCTCATCTACTGCAGCTATTCCTTTATCTGCTAATACCAGCGCTCCGGCTTCAAGCGACCATTGTTGTCCTCCTCCAAAATCATCTTTAACCGCCGCTGCGGTTAGACCTGCACTTGAACTTCCCTTTCCAGAGGTGTAGACCGAACGTGGTGCTATATGTCGAATATATTGTAATAATTGCGATTTACCTGTACCTGGATCTCCGACCAATAATATGTGCACGTTCCCTCGAATTCTTGTACTATCTGGAAGATGCTTCGTCACTCCTGAAAACAACTGCAGCGCAATTGCCAATTTTTCTTCTCCATATCCGTATATCGATGGAGCAACAGACCCTATCATTTGATCATATACATCTTCTTTTTTTGAGAGTTCAAGAATGGCTTCTTCGTCTTCTTCTGATATCTCTATATTTTCAAATTCTAAATCCTCTGAGACAATGGAAATACCTTCCATGTATACATCAAAAACTCTCAATTTTTCACTGCCTTTTTTCCTCTGTTCAAGTCTCAATGTCCCTGTCGCCACAACCCGATCTCCTGGGCTGACCAAACCACTTATATCATCTTCTATGTGAATTTCTATACTCTGTGGTTGTTCTCCCCCTCTCAACCCCTCTGGGGATTCTTGTATGAGCAACGTTTGTGTATCTGAGAACGTTGATCTATCAAACTTAATCTCAAATGGGCCCTGGCGTTCACATCCACCGCATACAAATGGTTCTTGGTATCCTCTAACCTGCGGTACATTTGTCACAGTTGCACAACGTTGGCATTCAAATGCAGCTACATCCACTTTTGGACGGACATTAGTAGATTTTCGTATTAGTCCTTGAACCGATACGAGAGTATTCACATCTTTAGACCTAATCCCTCGTATTTCTGTTAATTCTTGTAAGTTGTAAATTCTAATATGGGCGCTCTCTAGCATGTCATCCGTTCGATACCGCAAATCCCCCACATTTACCAACGCCTGTTTTGCAGCTTCTGTCACATGATCTGGATGTGCGATGAAGTCATCCGCCATATTCGGATCAAATCTATACAGTTCGCCCCAATCTATGTTAAACGATCTTTGTTTTTTTGGATAGTTTTCAAGTAAAACCCCAACCTCTTCTTCACAATACGCATCTATGAACTCTTCAAAACGCTCGACTAGTTGTTGATTTATCGCTTGAGACATACCCTATACTTAACAATTCTAAACTTATCTGACATAAGTACCCTTGGCAAGCGTGCGGACTGGAAGTGAAGGGGGTCCTAATTTCCATTGGAATCAACGATGAGAGATGAAGAATTCTGATGGGACCACCCGGATTTGAACCGGGGTCGCAGCGTCCCAAACGCTGAAGTATACCAGGCTAACCCATGGTCCCGCCTACCCACATTTTCCCGTGAACACCGTAAAGTTTCCGCTTATTCTTTTTTAATTTCTACACTAGATCCTCTCCCAATATGGATCTCGTTTGCCATATTGACGAAGAGACCATGATCTACCACTCCTGGAATATTTGAAATTTCTTTACTTAATTCTAATGGGGATTTTATATCTCCAAAATCACAGTCAAGAAGAATATTTCCATTTTCAGTCGAAACTGGGCCATCCTTCCTAATCGAATATCGCAGCTCGGGCGTTCCACCCATTTTTTTAATCCTAGATGAGACAACAGTCCTTGAAGAGAATATCACTTCAACTGGAACTGTTTTATTTAAAACCTCTGATACCTTGGTGGAATCTACCGCAACTATGAATTGCTCCGCAGCAGAAGCCACAATTTTCTCTCTTGTGTGTGCGGCCCCCCCTCCTTTAACCAAATCAAAACCAGAAACTTGATCTGCTCCATCGATAGCGATGTCAACGCGATCTACTTCTGACAATCTTAGTAGTGGGATTCCAACTGTTTCTGCCAATTGACTAGATTGAAAGGATGTTGATACCCCTTGAATATCTAATCCTTGTTCTACAGCTTTACCAAGTGTTTGTATGGCATACAGCGCCGTGCTACCTGTTCCAAGACCTACAATATCCCCTTCTGAGACTAGAGAAGCCGCACTCTCTCCTGCTAATCTTTTTTCTTCTTCCGATCCACTAGTTGCTTTGGTAAAAATATCTCTAGTTGGATCATAGGTATATCTCATGTCTTATAATTTCACGGAATACCTGTCAAGATAAACCTCTACCGCGTCAGGTTTATACAAAAGTTCTATTTCTCTAGACCTTCCCCTCCCTTCTATTGGCTTATACGCAGCTGTTATTATTCCAACTTCCTCGAGCTTGTTTACTATCTCTGAGTATCTAGTATAGCCCAATCCCGTCTGTTCATGAAACACATCATAGACGTCACCAGCCCTTTCACCCGAGTAATCCACTAAAACATGAAGTAGCCCTCTTTCTGAATCTGTTAGATTCTGAATACTCCTCGATAGATGCACGTATTTTGCAGATTCATACGCTTTGTCTATATCTTCAATAATAATCTCTCTTGCTGCACGCATCTCCGCATTAAGACCCGCACGCCTTAATAAATCTATTCCCACTCTTAAATCCCCCTTTTCTGCGGTCAGTGTTGCAGCGTAGTTCAACACATCTTCTGAAACAACGCCTTCATAAAATCCTCTCTTAACTCTGACCCCGAGAATATCTAGGATTTCTGAAAAACCATACGGGGGGAAATAAACTTCTTCAGGACGAAATACACTTTGAACACGAGAATCGAGTCTAGATATTGCCTCTAAAGCAGGGTCAGAAGATATAATTATCACTCCAATACGAGCACCTTGTTGTACCTCATGCGCACGCAACAATGAATATAATGTGTCCGATGCTTCCTTTTCATAAAACAAATAATTTACATCATCCAGTGCCACTATCAGCGTCTCATCATCTTCCACTATGCGCTCTGTAACTTGCCTAAATAACTTCTTAAATGAAATCCCACTAGACGGCGGCTCGTACGAAAAAACTGATTCAAACAATCGTGAAAAAACAGAATAACGCGTAGAATCAACTTGACAATTAATTTGCACCGTTTTTATTTTTGGATAAAGTTCTAATTCATCAAATAAAACTTTAACAGCTGTTGTTTTACCTGTGCCAGGTGGACCCTGAGCATATACACTCAACGGCCGCGATTTTCTAATCGCTGGACGCAATGCGAATGTAAAAGTATTCATCTGGTTTTCTCGATGAACAAACTTTTCTGGCATATGGTCTACTTCAAATATCTGCTCGTCTCTAAAAACCGATTCATCCCAAGACAACATATCTCTTGAAGCGCTGTCTTTCATCACTTTCACTTCACTCTTGTGGCTATTTAACCTTTGCATCTATTTGCAAACTTTCCCTCCGAATCCACCATCATACCATTCCAATTTCACCTCTATTCCGATCCCCCTTGGCAGAAATGCATGGCAATGAATTTTTACATCATCCCTCTGATTTAATACTATGCAGACAAAGCTGATTGAAAAAAAGATTAATTCAATTCAAGCAGCATTAATTCCCAAAACCCGTGTTTTAGTTTCTTTTTCTGGTGGTGTGGATTCTAGCGTAGTCGCCGCAATTGCTCACGAGGCACTGGGGAAAAACGCAATAGCATGCACTGCAAAAAGCGAAACTCTACCCGAATCCGAACTTTTAGATTCTATTAGCATTGCCGAAGAAATAGGAATCCGACATGAGATAGTCAATTTCTCAGAACTTGACAATCCTGATTTTGTCGTAAATGATACCTTCAGATGTTATCATTGTCAACACATGCGATTTGAAAAAATGTATGAATTTGCTAGGAAAATGGACATAACCACAGTGTGCGACGGGACTAATGCTTCAGATCTAAACGCGACACACAGGCCCGGACTTCGTGCAATAAAAGAACTCCAAGTTTTCTCCCCCCTTCTTGAATTCAATGTGACAAAAGAAGGCGTTCGTGATATAGCTCGTTTTTATAATTTATCAGTGGCAGAAAAACCAGCAATGGCATGTCTGTCTTCCCGAATTCCAACTGGAATCCCAGTCACATCTGAACGATTAGCACGTATAGAACAAGCAGAATCTATTATACTCAATATAGGATTTTCACAAGTCCGCGTCAGAGATCACGACGGAATCGCCCGAATCGAAGTTGGGCAACACGAACTCGACCGTCTAAAAGATCCAATTTTAACAAAAAAAATTGAAGAGTCTCTACTAACTATAGGATTCAATCAGGTCATCATCGACCCATCTGGATATAGGACTGGGGGGGCAAACTTACTCTCTACAAAAAAATAATACCCATCAACGTTCAGTAGAAACCTTTTTTTTCCAACCGTATAGTTTCTAAGGTGCAGCGCGATAGGATAGCCAGGATATTCCGCCGGGCTCATAACCCGGAGATCGGTGATTCAAATTCACCTCGCGCTATGCGTATTAGATTTATTCTTTTCCAGCCCACTTTGCTATTAAAAGCGTTCCTTCAAATAATCCTACCATTGTCAGAGTTACAATCAAAGGGGCCATTCCCGTTGGATCTGGGCTGAAAATAAAAGAAAGTCCCAAGAACCCTCCCCAAAATAAAATTCTTCTTTTTACTAACCATTTCCTAGTCACAATTCTCATCAACAAAGCAAGCATCACGAAAATGGGTATTTGGAATACAATCGCTAGGTATCCCATCAAAACCAATATGAGGTTAAACGTCTGCCCTAACCCAAACCCAATTGTTGCTATACTTTCAGAATAGTATAAAAAATATGTAAAAATAACGGGCAAGATGATGAAATATGCAAAACTAACACCAACTAGTGCCAGTACCAAACTCGTTGGTATGGCAGCCAAATAATACCGGCGCTCATGCTCGTAGAGCCCCGGACGCATGAAGACATACGTTTGCCATACTCCAATGGGCAATGCAATTATTAGCCCAACTAAGCTGGCCACTTTAAATTCTGTGAATTTAAGTTCCAATATTCCGTACAACCTAGGTCTTGTAACATCACTTACTGGAAGTATTGAGTCCCATAGAAAGTTAATCGCCACATCTGCAAAAGGAAATGTAATGACGCTGACCAATCCTGCAACCCCTACTACTACTGCCAATCTTTTTATTAATTCTCCTATGTGATCTACTATCGGCAACTCCCTGTCATCTTTCGGTCCTTTTTTTCCACCGATGAAATCTCCCTGTGCACTATCTTTTTCCACTATCTCTTGAACCGTTTCTTTAATTTTTCCGGCAAGGTTTTCACTAATCCCTGAAACTGAAGCAAGATCACTTTTTTCTGCAACTTGAAGCGCCTCAATAGTACCAAAACCAGCCTCATCAAGTGATTGGGCTTTAATTTCTCCAACACCGGGTATATCTATTAATTTCATTTCATTAAAGGAACTTTTCCATCCACACGACCCTTAAGTGAGGTAACTGGTATAGATCTTTTTGTAGAGATGCATACCGATAAGGTTCTCCTCGAGAAAGAAAATATCACAATAAGATGAGTGTCAGCGACTTCTTAAATCCTGATGCACGCAAAACATTCGATAAAGGCAGAAAAACAGCATCAGACATGCTGACCGCAGCAAGATCGAAACTACGCCATGTGTTCCTCGTTTTCGTCGTTGTTCTATTGGCCACTATCTATGCCATGCGTTTATGGATCTGGCCTAGTTTAAAACAAGATTTACTCTCCCGTGGCGCCGATGTTATTGTACTAACACCTTTTGATGTTATCTTGCTGCAAGCCAAAATTGGTATCCTTGTCGGTATCATATTCTGTATACCCTTTTTCTTGTATTACTCCCGGGACGCACTCAAAGAGCGTGGAATCTATCCTAAAACGGACATACCTATTTGGAAATTAATTGGGATGGGGCTACTCTCTACATTCCTCTTTTTTGGAGGCATTGCATATTCTTATAGAATTTTTTTCCCATTAATGTTTGATTTTTTGGCCTATAATGCAGTCAGTGCAGGCCTCTCTCCAACATATTCCATTGTGGAATGGACACAATTCATTTTCGTTCTCGGTTTCGCGTTCGGCCTCGCAGCACAGTTACCCTTAGTTATGACAACATTATCCTATACAGAACTTGTTCCATACGAAACGTTCAGAGATAAGTGGAAATACGCAGTTTTAGGAATGTTTGCATTCGGAGCTATATTTTCTCCACCCGATCCATTTACTCAAATTTTATGGGCTGCACCTCTAGTTGTTTTATATGGATTTAGTTTGTACTTATCCAAGATAGCCGTCTCATTTCGTAGGGGAAAAGACAGTATTGATATACTCAAAACCGCGCGTAAAAAATCTACAATCATTATAGCCACAATAACCATGACCAGTGCTGCTGGCTATTGGATATCTACTATTGGAGTAACTCAAATTCTAACTTTGGTGGGCTCACTCCAAAATTATATTACTAGCACACCTCCCAATCTTCTCAATCAATCTTGGCAAATAACTATAGTCCCACCTGTTGTATTCGCACTATCAATCGGTCTTGTCTCTGGACTCTTAGTACTACTATATCACTCTATACCTGAATTAGAGCCTAGAGTTGTCTTCGGTGACCCTACTGCAATCGATCTAGAATCTCTCGATGTTGAAGGTCTCCAAATGGCCCCTCCTGAAGCCCTCATCCAATTGACAGAAGAAAAAGGACTTGCCATGGCCTCCCGCGCAATTGAAGCAGGGGATGCGGAAAGGGCCCAAGCCATCTTACGAGCAGTCGACTCTGCCAATCAAATGCGTGCTGTAGATATGTTATATCATTTTGATGAAGAAGAATGGAACCGAATGCAAAAAGAAAGATTAGAACAAAAAAGAAAAAGAAAGTTCGAAGGATCTTTCAAACGAGCAACCGCTGGGATTGTAAGTTCGGTCTCAGAAAAAGAAGTTGGAGAAGAAGACATAGGTGGATATGCCTACGACATCGCATTCTTATTTGATACCTTACGATCTAAAACTTTCAGAATTTTTGGAGTATTCATAACCGTCTTGGTAAGTGTTTTTACATTCCTCTATACGGGGGGAATCGGACAGTTGAAAAACGATTTTATTCGGCGTCTCCCTGATATAGTCCGCCCAGAAGAAGTTAGTATAATAACTCTCCACCCCGTAGAAGCACTCATTTTTGAAATTAAAATCGCGACCCTATTGGGTCTTGTCGCAACGTTACCCTGCATCCTCTATTACCTGTGGCCCGCCCTCAAAAAACGCGGTATAATCAAAGGCGATCGAAACGTAGCATTCAGTTGGGCTGGGGCCATATCTATAGGGCTTCTTTTTGGCAGCGCGTTGGGGTATCTTTACGTGGCCCCCGCTTTCGTTTCATATTTCGTATATGATGGAATCCGAGCAAACATGCTTGTAACTTATCGGGTATCTAATTTCTTTTGGCTTATTTTCTTTTGCACCATCGGAATTGGACTTTGGATAGATATTATTGTAACAATGATAATGTTCCATCGAGCAAGAATAGTTTCCTACACCACCATGTACAAAAATTGGCGTGCCGTGACGGTTGGAACTCTAGTCCTTTCCGCCGTATTTACTCCTCCTAGTGTCATAACAATGGTTCTAGTCACATTTCCTATTATGATCGCGTATGGAATTGGGCTATCTGTATTATGGATATATGATAAAATAAAACCATTTGAAGTTCCTACATAACTGTCCAATATCCCTTTATTTTAATACTCAAACCACTCTAAAAATAATATGACCACCCAAAATTCAACTACACTCTCTTCAAAAATTCTCAACGAAGAAACCATCCGAATAGGGTTGATAGCTCTATTTATAACTGGTCTTTTAACAGCACAACTTACAGCGGTAAAAATCCTAGAATTATCCCCTCTGAATCTCGGAATATCAGTCATGGTTCCCGCAGGAGTACTAGCTTATGCAATCACGTTTTTCGCATCTGATTGTTACGCCGAATTATATGGGAAAAAAGCAGCAAGGACAGTCGTTTCTATAGCATTTACAATGAATATTGTAATGCTTGTTCTTATTTGGATATCTATTAATGCCCCTGGGTCTGAAGCAGGGATTTCTCCTGAACTATTTGCCACTGTATTGGGGCCTTCTGCAAATGTAGTCATAGCCAGTTTAACTGCATATTTGATTAGCCAAAACCTGGACATTTTGATATTCGATACCATCCGTGAGAAGACCAATGGTAACAAACTTTGGTTGAGAAATATAGGCTCCACCACAGTTAGCCAACTTGTAGATACTATTCTATTTATCACTTTGACATTTTCAATTCTCCCCTCTATTGTTGGAATCGGAATTGGGCTGCCCTTATTTGTTATCGTACAACTCATATTGGGTCAATACATAGTCAAACTCTTAATCGCCCTCGCAGATACTCCTTTGATTTATGCTTTCTTTTCCTACTTAAAAAAAGAAAATTTGATGCATAGTTAATCCCTTCTTTTCACTTCACTAACGCAACTTCCAAATCCAAATTTTAGTCTCACTTCCTCTATTTTTATCTTCCACAATTCTCCCACTTTAGACCCCGGAACAAAGACATTATACCCATCTATATTTGCCATTCCATCTCCTCTTTTTCCAACCCCTACTATTTCAACCACTATCTCTTCTCCCACTTTAATCGGGGCTGTCAATTTTCCTTTACAAATTATATACACCTCTGCAGATTCTTTCCGGGATGCACGTGGGTTGAAAACTTTAACCGTTTCAAACTCTTGATTAAGATCTCGCAGAAATTTCTCAATGTCTGTTCCATAGAATGCCTTAACAACAAAATTTCCCCCATGACAAAGAATTTCCAAAGCACACCCAAGGGCTTCTCGCCCTAGATAAATAGATCTAGCTTGATCCAACGAATATTCCCCTGTTATATTCGGTGCCAAATCAGATAACACAACATCTATCGGGCCACCATTTCCCAATTTTTTGTCGCCTTTTTTCTTCTTTTTTCCTTCAACAATTGATTTAATTTTTTCCTTTGTTTTTTCCTTCGTTATGTCTCCTCTTATTGTGATTACTTCTTCTAACGGTTCTATTTTTTGCAGATCAACACCAATCACCACCCCCGATTTAGATAGTTCTCTCGCAACTTGTAACCAACCACCTGGGGCAGCACCTATATCCACAACAGAATCATCTTTTTTGATAATCTTGTGGACTTCATTTATCTGTTTAAGTTTATACGATGCCCGCGACCGATACCCCTCGACTTTTGCCTTGTTGTAGTAGAAATCTTTTCGGGGCATTACATATTAACTAGACAACTCATGTTGATACAATCTTCGCTCAAAAATCATCACATAGTGATCTCTAAAAACCATCTCAAATCACCTTATAATCTCCCCCCAGCGGAACAGATGTCTTTTTATCCCGCCTATTCGTACCGAGTTCAATAATGTTCAGCGCTACTATCGAAGCAAAAATTCTACAAGAAGCAATCAGCTCTGCAAAAGTACTGGTGGATGAATGTAAACTACGTCTCGACAGTGATGGTTTTCGAATTAGGGCGGTCGATCCAGCGAATGTAGGCATGGTCGATCTTGAACTTTCCACATCAGCATTCGTATCATATGAGTCCGATGGGGTAGTATTGGGTATAAATTTATCCCGATTATCTGATATCACAAACATAGCTCGATCCGATGAAACTATTGATCTAGAATTCGACGAAGAGGTCCAAAAATTGACCATTCAGGCAGGTGGATTGCAATATACACTATCTCTAATCGATCCCTCATCTATACGAAAAGAACCCGACCTACCCGATCTAGATCTCCCCGCAAAAGTTGTGATAGAAGGTAGGAACTTAGACCAAGGAATCAAAGCCGCAGACATGGTTTCTGACCACATAGCCCTAGGCGTAGATCCCGAGTCTCAAACTTTCTATATACGCGCAAAAGGAGACACAGATAATGTCCAATTAGAACTAAAACAAGACGAAGTGATTAGTCTCCAACCCTCGTTAGCACATTCTTTATTTTCCCTCGATTATTTCAAGGACATGAACAAAGCAATACCCAAATCCACTCCTGTCACGCTATCCATGGGGGAAGAATATCCCATCCAAATTAATTTTCCAATCGCAGATGGAAATGGCCAAGTAACTTATTTACTTGCCCCTAGAATCCAGAGTGACTAGATTTTCTATTAACCATTTACTTTCCCCGCCTGTTTGTACGGCAATCTAGCGAGAAGTATAACCAATGGGATAAACGCGATTGCCCCCACAACAAATGGAGACCAAATTGCTATGGTGTATAATACAGCCATGAACGGTGGACCCATTGTTCTTCCAAGACTTCCTGCACTTTGAAAAATCCCAAATGATACTCCCTGTGTATCTTCTCTAGCAGCTAGTGAAATCAACGTCGACAACGACACGCTAAAACAGGCATTTGAAACAGCAAGTATTCCTAAAACCACGAGAAGACTAACCACCCCCGGATCTATCACATTTCCATTTAATATTATTGGACAAAAAGGCATCAGAATCATCGAAACCATCAATCCAACAGACGAGCCAATCGCGACATTCCTTGGGGAATATTTCTTAATGAGGCTCGGACCAAACATCCCATGAGAAATTGCACTAATCACCCCGATATATGTGAGAATCATCCCTGCGGTAGCTGCCCCATATCCGTATACGTCGGCGATAAACGGTATGAACATCACTGTAATCCCTGAAAAAGCGATAGCGCCCACCAATGAAACAATGACCACTCCTCTAATTGAATAGTTCTTCAGGGGTTCTAGTAGCTCTGCAAAATTACTCTCCCGCCTCTCTACTCCCTCAGATAGATTCGATTCTGGAAGATAAAAAATACATAGGACCATACCCAAAAAACTCAACAAACCAGCACCAAAACTCGGCAACGAATAGATAGTTATTGGAATTATTGCTGGAAGTATGGAATCGACAATTCCAATTATATATTCTGTAGCTAAGATCCCTCCAATAGCTGGTCCTATTATGAACCCCACTGCGAACGCGGCACCAATATATCCTAGATATCGTGGCCTCTCTTCTTCCGTAGTAACATCCGCGATATACGCATTCGCTGTAGAAATATTTCCTCCCATCGCCCCTGCAAACATACGGGCTAAAAACAATAACACTAGCCCCCCTATTATGCTATATGACCCAATCTCTTCTGCAATTCCAAAGAAAAACCATGCCACAGAACTTCCCAATAAAGAAATCACCAAAATAGGACGTCTGCCCCATACATCTGATAACTTACCTAAAAACGGAGATGACACAAATTGCATTAACGAATACGATGCTGCCAACAAACCAATTGCAATATCACTAACACCAAAACTCCTAACATAAAATGGTAAGACTGGTATGATTATCCCAAACCCAATTAGATCTAATAATATGACAAAAAATACTATTGATAGCGCTCTCTTTGGATTGGAAATTCCATTTCTATTTTCTGGAAGTTTCATTCCATCCTCTCAATTACCCTCTTTGCAGCTTGCGCCTTTTCCATCCACCCATATCCTCCCTCATATACATGTTTTTTATTATCTATCACATCTTTGGGGGCTGATTCTCCAAACCCTCCCCTTTCCCAACTGCCACTCCGAACAAGCCATTGGGTAACCTTTTCTTGTGTTTCCTCCCATGAAAATCCAACCATTTTGTGCCACGCCAACATAGCAAAAAGAGCGTTATCGTGACACCCTGGATAACTCCCTTTTTCATATATGGTCCTCATGGGTTCTGATACCGGTTCTGATATTCTGTCTGCCCTTTCTGCAGGAGTTAACAGTCTAATTTTTCCCAATTCTCCTTGCTCAACACGTTGTTCTCTTGTTAAAATGAACATTATTGCAGAGTGAAGATTCTTCCATTCTGATTGAATTTCGCTCGCCATTTCTTTCTGCGTACTCGGATCAACCAAAATTAAAGAAATAATATCAATATATGCTTTTTCGATCTCATCTCTGGAACATAATTCAAATTTACATTCTGGAGCATGCATACTACTTCTAGTTCGGCATCCCGGGCAGGGATATGCAAAAAGCATAGGTACACTATTATACCTTTACCTAGGCTTTAGGTACATCGATACACAGAGACTCTAAAAAACATAGGAATCCCCAAACGTCACCGGATAAGTTTATCCTGGATGCAGTTCGAGAGCCTAGTGAATGGAAATTCTACATGCAAAATATCCGTTTTTATCCTCTGCAAAAGAGAGCGTAGCGGATTCGGGGTTTGATTTAATCTCTACCATCCAAACCAACAAACCAACCGTAAACCGCGCCCTGGAACGTATTTTGTGTGCAATTGAAGAAGGCTCAATAGGCCCAGAACATAGAAACACAACAGTAGAACTTTTGTCATATCCCCTCGCGCGCATTCTAGTTTCTCTAGTAAACGAACCCGGTCTAACACACAGGTATTCTTGGGCAGAATCACAAACTGCTATGTCTCACTTCAAAAACGATATAGAAGATGACACTAAACTGAAAAGCATCAGTCCCGCCCGCCTATCTCTAAAAACACTCCTCGACGAATTACAAGTCACAAAAAATATAGTCCAACATGGTGATACATTTTCGATTTCAGTTGAGACCTATCTGTCCTTTATTTCTTATCTACCTGATGCTAGCTGGAAGTTGGTATTTCAAGCACTTTCTCAAGGGAACATCAATGTCGAAGAATCTGAATTATATAAACTCCTGGGAGTTGGAATTTTTCGGCAAATAAAAAGCGATCTCCCTCTCAAAGTTCCCAAAGAAGCCGAAAAGCTATTGCAAACACAATTAAAATCTATCCACAGTTATATCGACGAAATTGATCTCGAACCAGAATTGGGCCCTGTCTCCATCGATTTTTTCCCACCTTGTATGGCGCATCTCTTACAACGGATAGAATCCAACGAAAGACTCAATCCGCCATCGTTGTTCTCACTGACTTCTTTTCTTATTTCTACCCAAACAAACCCCCAAGAAACTCTTGATTATTTAACAAACAATTCTTTCCACCCCTCTCTAATCCAATCTACCATGGATTATCTCCAAGATAAAGACGGTGCACCTCTATACCCTCCACCATCATGCGCAACGATGCAAGCATATGGTGATTGTGTTAACATGGATGAAATTTGCCAAACAATATCTCATCCACTTCAATACTCTTCTAAAAAACACTCTTAGAATTCTAACTATTCTTCATTTCTCGAAAGCAAATACCCCGTTCCCATCATAGCCACTATAAATCCAACTATCGCCACAATTATCCACAACGTCCCTTCTTGAAGGATTCCATCTTGCATAGAATATTTGTTTCCAATATATACTATTGCCACTACAAAAACACTTGCCCAGGCCACAGAAGCGATTATCTCTAATAATCGAATTCGTGGTATGTTCATACTCTATCTATTTCTTAGAAATAGTAAAAAGGGCTTCGAAGCAAAACAATCTCTTATGCAATATCATTCTGATCCTTATTTCTCCTCACTATAATCCCCAAACGTTGTCTTTTCCGACTCACCAACTAATTCCTCAAAATCAATTCCTTTCTCATACAAGTCCCCCCGCGAAACGCGATAGTTCCCACCTTTTGTTATATACAAGTCCCCCGGATGAAAGAAATACCATTTCTCATTATTAAATCTTACACCAATACGCGCTTTGGCACCAAAGTTCTGAGAGAAATAAACTAAAGCTTCGACCTCTTCTCCACTTAAATAGATCTTATCACTAGCACTCGATTTAACTTCAAATGCATAAAATAACTTCCCATTTCCTGCTAATACATCTGGCAATTCTCGCGATGTGGCACCACCACTTGCAGGCGCCCGCATGACAGCAAAACCCGCTTTGTCTAGTAATCTTACCAGTTCTCTTTCCACTCGACTCCCCTTTACCTGAGCCGAACTCACGTCCCGAACTCCGATCCTCTCAAATAATTATCTTGCGATTCTGAGAGGTAGTCTATCTCAATTCCCTCCGATCTAAGTTTTATTTCTGCCACCTGTGCGTCCAGTTCCATTGGCACTGAATGTACCCCCGGACCATATGTAGGATTTACAACCATCTCGCGCATACAGACCGCTTGCATACCAAAACTTTGGTCCATTATCTCAATCGGATGCCCAAGAGACAATGGGCTGGCTAAATTGACAAGTCTCCCCGAAGCAAGCACATTAATCCTACGACCATCTCTCAATTGATACTCCCGAACACCATCCCTCACCATTCGTTCAGATGTGGCTAATTTTTCTAGTTCTTTTATATTAATCTCAACATCAAAATGCCCAGCATTTGCAAGAATAACCCCGTCCCTCATCAATTCAAAGTGATTTTTATTCAGAATATCACAATTCCCCGTCGTCGTAATGAATACATCCCCCCTATGAGCCGCTTGCAGCATTGGCATCACTTCATATCCCTCCATGTATGCCTCCAAACCCCTCAATGGATCTACCTCTGTAATTATTACCCGTGCGTTTTGACCGGATATTTTTTTGGCCACCCCTCTCCCACAATAACCATATCCCGCCACGACCACTGTTTTACCCGCCCATGAAAAATTAGTCGTAACGGCAATGGAGAGTATAGTCGATTCTCCCGTCCCATGAATATTGTCAAATAAACGCTTCATTGGAGTGTCATTAACTGCAAAAACAGGATATTTAAGTTTCCCTTCAGCTTCCATAGACTTGAGTCGGTGCACCCCTGTAGTAGTCTCTTCACACCCTCCAATTACGCTCTTTATCTTTTCCTCATGATCTTCGTGCAACGCAAAAATTAGGTCTCCGCCATCATCCAATGTCAAAGTGGGGTTGTGAGAAATCACAGCCTCTATCCCTTTGTAGTATTCTTCATCAGTAATTCCCTTTGCAGCATAACTCGAAATCATTGGGTTGGCATCCAGAGCAAAACTCACATCATCATGGGTTGAAAGAGGATTGCAACCAGTCACTACGACCTTTGCACCACCTTCTGCTAGTAATTCCAATAGCACAGCTGTTTTCGCTTCAACATGCAACGCGACACCTATGCATTGACCTTGAAATGGCATCTCACGAATGAATTGTTCACGTAAAAAAGAAAGAATAGGCATGTTGGACGCAGCCCAGTCAATTTTTTGTCTCCCCGTATCTATGTAATTATCCACATTGTCAACGGAATCTGAAATGGTGGGATAAATACTCATGAGCTCTCTAAGCGACGCACCAAAGAAAAGTGTTTCAAGATTCTATCTATATTAGATTACCTCTTTTTCCTTACCCGTTCACTAAGATCATTCGCACATATACGAGCAGATTCTATGACTTTAGATTCATCCAAAGTTAGTACTTCTCTGTCTTTCATAAGGACTTTTCCGTCACAAATAGTGTGGATCACATCCGAACCCCTCGCCGCATATACAAGGAGATTCACACATTTCCTCATTGGGGTAAGATGCGCAGCTTCGAGATCCAATATTGCCAAGTCCGCAACCCAACCCGGTTCTATTCTTCCTGCTGGTATGTCTAATATATTTGCCCCACCCACCGTGGCCATTGAAAAAACAGATGTGGCATTCACAGCACTAGCACTTTTAGCAGACAGTTTTCCTACCATCGCAGCGTCTCTCATCTCTCCAAATAGATCTAAGTCATTGTTCGAAGCAGCCCCATCAGTTCCGAGTCCTATTGTCACCCCTGCATTCTGCAATTTTTGAATTGGAGCAATTCCACTGGCCAATTTCATATTGGATGCTGGACAATGAACAACCCCTATACCTTTATCAACCAAAATATCAATTTCATTTGAATCAACATGAACACAGTGAGCCGCGAAATCCCCTGAACTCAAAATATTATATTCTGATGCAAGCTCTATCGGTCTCATCCCATGCATTTTGCTAGTTTTTTCGACATCCTCTAATGTTTCATTAGTGTGAAGATGAATGGGAATTCCTAAATCTCTAGCACGGGGGATGTGTTCTTCAAAATATTCTAAATCAACTGTATTCATACTGTGGGGCATAAATGCCGTCTTAATTCTGCCACCCGCAAATCCACTATATTCTTCAGCAAATTTTAGTCCCTTTTCAGCATCCAAATAAGCATCATCTTCATTTTTGCCAACCGTCACCACACCTTGGCCTAACACAGCACGCATCCCCGAACTTTCAGTAGCCATTGCGACTTCAGACATGTGAAAATACATGTCACAAAAAGTAGTAGTACCCGATTTAATTAATTCAACCAAAGCCAATTGGGACCCAATATAAACATCTTCGGGTGTCAAATGAGATTCAATAGGCCATATATCTTCTTTCAACCACTCTTCGAGAGGTTTGTCATCCGAATAACCCCGTAAAAGTGTCATAGCCATGTGGGTATGTGCATTCACCAGACCCGGAATGACCAATCCCCCTCTTGCATCTATTTCTTCATCACCTCTAAGTGACTCCCCTACTTCTAAAATTAGTCCCCTCTCGACATCTATCAGGACATCTAAAAATTCTAGCGTCAAGTCTTCTTGTAGGACCCTTCCCCCTATGACACTTAGAGTATTCATATATCTCCTTTGGGATAGAGGACATTAGCCCCTACGATATGATCTTAATATACCGAAAGAGTGTTTCTCGTAGATTACATTAGGTATACTTATGAGAGTCGCGTTACCGAATAAAGGCCGTCTCCACACCCCCGCATCTAATTTATTATCTAGAGCCGGAATCTATGTGAGAGAATCTCAGCAAGACAGGAAACTTTGGTCAGATACAACAATTCCTGATACTACTGTTATCTATGTTCGATCAGAAGATATTCCTAGATATGTTAGCAGCGGTGCAGCAGACCTAGGAATCACTGGACACGATCAAATCAAAGAAAAGAATTTTGACAATATAGTCGATATTTTGGACTTGGATTTTGGAAAATGTAAACTAGTGGTAGCTTCACTTGACCCCCGTGTCAGCTCCGATATTTCCATCGATTCCCTTGAAAAATTAAAAGGAAAACGTGTCGCAACAGAGTTTCCAAATATAACTAAAACTTTCTTTGAAAATCAAAATATATCTATTGAAATAGTAAAAGTTGGTGGAGCAACCGAACTCACACCTCACGTCCGCATGGCAGATGCAATCGTAGATATTGTCAGCTCTGGAGAAACCCTCCGTAGCAACCAACTCATTACCATAGAAGAGGTATTGAGCAGCAGCGCCCGATTAATCTCTCGAGATGATGTACAAGACCATCCCTTAACCAAAAAAATTGCTGGGGCACTTTCTTCTGTTGTCGCAGCTAAAAATAAGAGATATCTAATGATGAACGCTCCTCGGGAAAAATTAGAAGACATCACAGCCGTAATACCCGGATTATCTAGTCCAACCGTGATTGATACTGCTGGAAAATCCACGGCAGTTATCCACGCTGTGGTGGATGAATCAGATGTCTTCGATACAATCGAACTTCTCAAAGAAAAAGGAGCAACTGGCATTTTGGTAACTACCATCGATAGATTAGTCGAATAAAATTCAATATTTATTATATTTTATGGGCATCGATATCCTCATCATTTATCAGAACTGAATCGCTGCTGTGTATGTTCTAGAACTAGCAGGTGACAACTACGATTTCGCTGTAGCGGAGGCTCAAAATGCGGCAAAAGGCGTACAAGTAATCGCACCAGGGTTGGCCCTTGCGGAAACAGTTTCTCTCTCTCGAACTATCCATTTAGGTTATACTCATCGAGTCAGTGAGGTCCTCTTACAAACCTCATCTCACTTATCTGAACTTCTTTCTTCCTTAGACATGATCCACCTAGACCAACCAGGTACTATCGCCATTCGAGCTAGAGATATTCGAAAATCCACCAACATTGACACACAAAAAGTCGAACGAGAAGTAGGAACTGTATTTGTCAACAAAGGATTTTCTGTTGATCTGGATACTCCCATTCATGAAATTAGAGTTCTTTTTTCGGGAGATATCTGTATAGTAGGGCGTCTGCTCGAAACGAGTTCGAAGGGATATTCAGATCGTAACCCCACAAAAAAACCTTTCTTTCAGCCTGGGAGTATGGACTCAATCGAAGCACGGGCGATTGCCAATTTAGCTGGGGCAAGACCCAACTCCGTAATACTCGATCCTATGTGCGGCACTGGTGGAATTCTTATAGAAGCTGCATTGATGGGAGCAACTGTGTATGGCATGGACGCACAACAAAAAATGATACTTGGAGCGAACCAAAACCTTCGACATTACTCTGTTAAAAATTTCGTAACCATTCGAGGCGATGCTGCAAATCTACCCATTTCAACTAAAATAGATTCAATCTTATTTGATGTCCCTTATGGCCGCCAATCAAAAATAACCGGGTATGAGATAGATGTCCTTATAGAACACGCCCTTAAAGAAGCATATCCTCTCACTTCAAAAGTAGTTGTTATTTCTGACTTTCCACTTGAAAAATTAGCTAAACAAGCTGGATGGGTTCTCAAAAATCACTTCACACGGAGGGTCCATAAATCTTTAACTCGACATGTCCACATTCTCCGTAAATAATCTGATCATCCACTTTCCATCAAAATAGACTCTCCCGCTCTAACCCTATCTCCAATTTTAACTAGTACGTCCTCTATACGCCTTCCTGCGGGAAATATGACATCCACTCGGCTACCAAATTCAATATGGCCAATACGCTCTCCCTTTTCAATACGATCTCCAACTTTTATATATGGTTTTATACGACGAGCTAGTGCACCTGCTATCAACACGATCTCCCATTCATCACTTGCTTTTACTTTACTCTCTTCTGATGGATCCACTGTACACACAATTCTAACTCTCTCATTTCTATCCGATTCTTTTGAGAAAGCAGGAAATAACCCTCCGGGTATGTGCTCTATCCCTTTAACGTATCCTGACACAGGAGCCCGATTAACGTGAACATCATACACATTCATGAACACTCCCACTCTGACTCTCCCATCCGATTCCTTTCTTACTACACTTACTTTCCCATCTGCTGGAGACACAATACCGGTGCTTGGAATTTCCCTATTGGGATCTCTTTTACTCCACACTATGAACAAAACGACAACAACCACAAGAGCTATGATTATTTCTTTCATCCCAGCGATCCCAATTTTGTCAAAAAATTCGTTAAATGAATTATTGAATTAGCTTCTTTTGAAAGATTACAATCAATCTCACTTAGTATAAGTGCAAACTCTACCTGGTCCACATCCTCTCTCTCTTTCACAACTTTACTTATAATTTCCAACAATTCTCCTCCAGAATATCCACTAGTTATCATTAACCCCTCAAGAATGGACCTTGCATTCTCAAACTGACCACTCAACGAACATTCCACAAGCTCTACGATGGGTTCTTCTAGTCCCATTTCTTGAACTATTTCAATCACTCCCTCCTGGGTAATTTCACCCCACCGTTCTGCAATCGCTTGTGTGTACATAATTGCAGATCTAATATTCCCCGACGCACTATCTACTACAAATCCAATCCCCTCTTCTGTAAATTTTATTCCCTCCTTCCTCAATATATTCTCTATTATCATATTCATATCAGAATCTTGGGCCCCTCTCACTGACACAGAATAACAGCGCGATCTGATGGCAGGAATAACCTTCCCCAATCGACGTGTTGTGAGAATAAATTGGGTATTATGATGATATTGTTCTATTATGCGCCTAAGAGCTTGTTGAAAAGTCCTCTGGGCACTTTCAAAATTATCAAGTATCATAACCTTTCTTCCCCCTGATACTGGCGGATAACTTGCACTTTCCTTTATGAAGTGAATAATAAGCGAATCTTTCGACCCACTAGGCATTTTTTTAGACGATATAAACCCAGAAAAAAGTGGATTCTCTACAATTTCCTTTTTTGAGCTATTAACTAAATCTGCAATATTGAATTCAATTAATTCCCCTCCTCTCGCAATGATTCTAGCCGCCGAAGTCTTGCCACCACCTGCTGGACCGTATAATAAAAAATTTATTGACATTTCTTGGGACTTTGGCAAAATATAACGGAGTTTCTCTTGAGGAAAATCCTCCGCATTGGGTGCATATTTATCGATCCATAATGGCGAGTCCATTACATATTGATAGTATTCAAAAAACAAGAATTGGTCGATTCATCCACTATCTTCAATCTAGTTCGAAGCGGGTATCTCCTTCGAGTAACAAGATTTCCAAATGACATTGAGAATAACTTTCCTAGGGACTAGCGGTGCAGTTCCTACAACCGAAAGAAGCTCGAGTGGAATTTTCGTTAATATCCACGGAGATAAATTTCTTTTCGACGCTGGGGAAGGTATTCAAAGACAAATGATGCATTATGGAACTGGATTTGGAATCCAAGATATATTCCTCACCCATATCCATGGAGACCACATTTTTGGTCTTCTAGGATTGATACAAACAATGGATTTCAATGGCCGGGAAGAGTCCCTTTTTATTCACGCGCCACCTGGGACTAAAAATTATTTAGATAACTTAGTTTCTCTTTGTGGAGATGGGCTAGGATATTCTATAACCATCTCTGAAACCCATCCCAACACAACGGTCAAAAAAACCCCTAACTATGC
Source organism: Euryarchaeota archaeon UBA24 (assembly GCA_002503845.1). GTDB lineage: Archaea > Halobacteriota > Halobacteria > Halobacteriales > Hikarchaeaceae > Hikarchaeum > Hikarchaeum yamanae. The sequence continues at coordinate 65,600 of DASO01000001.1, forward strand.
GATTAAAACTTTTAAAACAAATCACAAAACTAGTTCTACGGGCTATGCCCTGATCGAAACCGAGCGCAAAGGGCGATTCTTTAGAGAAAAAGCGGAGGAACTCGGTGTCCCCGTGGGAAAAGATTTTTCCACACTTCATGAAGGAAATTCAATTACATTAAAAGATGGTAGTATAGTTTCACCAGAACAGGTAATTGGTCCCCCTAGACCCGGACGAAAAATAGCCTACACTGGGGATACTCGACCAACAAAAACCACTATCGAAACTGTTTCTGGATTCGACCTGTTAATCCACGATTCAACTTTCACTGAAGAATACCAACAACGTGCAGAATTAACTGGGCACTCCACAGCACTAGAAGCTGCAGAAATAGCAACAAAAGCAGATATTTCTCATTTAGTTCTTACACACATTTCCTCACGTTTTAGTGGAAATTCCAATCTTTTGCTAAGCGAAGCAAAAACTAGATTTAAAGGGGAGTTAACTCTAGCTCACGATGGGCTAGAAATCGATATACCTTACGTAGATTAATAAAATCAAAGCTATCATTTTGACTTTAATATTTTCTCTCACGATAACCAAATACCCATCCACAGTATTTTTGCACGGGGAATGTACAGGGACAAACGTATAAGATGCCTCATAACGAATCTCCATCTAATTTGACGACATACGATAAGATCACCCAGAATGTGGTTGAAAGCATAACCGATGCAGAAATCCGTACATTGGCAGAATCTCCTCTCGACAAACGTGCTTATGTTGGGTTTGAACCTTCTGGAGTTCTCCACCTGGGACACATGCTAACTGCCAATAAACTAATTGATCTCCAAGAAGTTGGAATGAAAATAGTAGTCCTACTCGCCGATTTGCACGCATATCTAAATGGAAAAGGGTCCTTGGAAGAAATCCAACATACTGCAGAAATCATGCAAAAACAATTCATAGCATATGGTTTAGATGAAGGTCAAACCGAATTTGTTCACGGATCTGATTTTCAATTAGAAAAAGAATACATACTCGACTTGCATAAGCTAGGAACTTTAGTTACTCTCAACCGTGCAAATAGGGCCATGGCCGAAATACAAAGCGGCGACGTACCCAAAGTAAGCCAAGCTGTGTATCCTATAATGCAGACACTTGACATGCACTATCTAGACCTAGATTTAGCGGTTGGGGGTACTGACCAAAGAAAAGTACACGTACTCGCTAGAGAATTATTACCCGAATTAGGATATTCCCCTTGTCCTATGATCCACACTCCCATCTTGTCCAATCTAACCACCGGAATCGGAAAAATGTCTTCCAGCGTAGGTACAACGATTTCAATGGAAGATTCACCGGAATCCATCCATAAAAAAATCAACAAAGCATTCTGTCCCCCAACTGCAACCCCACCTGAAGATCAAGATGGGAACAACCCCGAAAACCCAGTATTACAAATTTTTCAATTCCATATTTTTCCCCGATTTGAACAAATCACAGTAGAACGAAACGATAAACACGGTGGAACTATCACCTATAATTCTTATACGGACTTGGAACATGACATAGAATCTGGAAATCTTCATCCTCAAGATGCAAAAAAAACCCTCGCACACTACCTTGATAATCTCATTCACTCAGGAAGAGAGAGGTTGACGGATCAATCTTAATATGCCCACAAATATAGATGGGTATTGCTTAAAACCCCACCGTCCAATATAGTACCATGAGCAACCAAGATGACCCCGCGGAAGAAGAGCTCCAACGGAAAAAACTTAGAATGCCAAAAGATGGAGAAGTATTCGCAGTCGTTTCCGATATGCTTGGAGCCAACCGTATACAAGTCCGCTGTGCAGATAGTGTAGAGAGATTAGCTAGAATTCCTGGGAAAATGAGGAAACGCGTTTGGATTCGACAAGACGACGTTGTTTTGGTGAGACCTTGGGATTGGCAAGATTCAAAAGCCGATGTAGTATGGCGATATGATCGGCACGATGCTGACCAACTCCGGAGGGAAGGAACTATAGAGTCAATATCAAACTAATGCCACAGCCATGACGTCAAAAAAAGAAGATTTTGAATTTGACACTTGGACCAACATAGATTTCACCGACGATGAAGTTGATAAACTCTCCCGGAAAAATGACAGAAAATTCGCAACATTCAAAAAAAGAATAAAAGACACTGACCAATTCAAAGTCGAGGCAAATGTTTTCGATGATTCTACATATGCAGCATTATACAAATTAGTCCAAGAAGGACACATAACAGCCCTTGGTGGTCCCATTTCATCGGGAAAAGAAGCAATAGTCTTCGAAGCATACGGCAAGGATGACAGTGAGATAGCCATCAAAATATATCGCATAAACACTTCCTCATTTCGGCAAATGAAAGACTACCTAACAGGAGATCCTCGATTCTCTGGAATCGGGTCTGACAAAAGAGATATAGTTTTGGCTTGGACGAGGAAAGAATTTGCCAATCTCAAAAGAGCTAGAGATGGCGGCGTCCGTGTACCCGACCCGATCGCTGTAAAACTAAACGTCTTGGTCATGGAACTTATTGGAGTCGAAGGTAATGTTGCCCCAAAATTACAGAGCATAGAACTCGAAAACCCACTTCTTGCATATGAGATCATCCGAGATTTCATGAAAAAACTACATATCTCAGGTCTAGTCCACGGTGATTTGTCGGAATACAATATCCTGGTACACGATGGAGAATTATGCATTATTGACATCGGACAAGCAGTCACCCACCGTCACCCAAAAGCATCGACATACTTGCACCGAGATTGTGAAAACATATCTAAATTTTTCAGCCGAAACGGGGTAGAAACGTCTAAAGAAATTTTATACGATTATATAACTCAAAAATCCCCCTAAACAAAGCTTAACTAGCCTCCGACAGAAAAATCTATATTATGCAGTATGTGAAGATCCCTGGAGAGAGAATCGGCGTTCTCATCGGTGAAGGAGGAGCAACCCTGCAAAAGATAGAATCACACGCAAACGTTACGATTGAAGTCGATTCTGATAACCACCGAGTACAAATAGAAAACACAGAAGCACCCTTTGAAGAACTCGCCGCCGCCGACATCGTAAAAGCAATTGGAAGGGGGTTTTCTCCAAAAGTTGCCCTCTCGTTACTCAAAGACGATAATATAACATTCGATTTAATCGAATTAAAACGTCTGTCTAGAAATGAAAATGATATGAGGCGGCATAAGAGCCGATTGATAGGAAAACATGGGAGGACCCGAGCCACCATGGAAGATTTAACTGACACAAAAATTGTTATTTATCGTTCAACTGTGGGTATTATTGGACCTTACCAACAAGTAGATTTAGTCAGATCAGCAATAGAGATGATAATCGATGGCTCTCGCCACGGATCCGTCTACGGCTTCCTCGAACGCAAACGGCAAGAAGCAAATCAATCTAAATTTGAACAATTCTAACCTTCCCCCTGCAAATTCAAAAAAGTAGAGATATAATCTCAAACATAGTTGAATATTGGTCTCTGCCCTATGGAAAAAGGCCCCTCTGACGCTTCGAAAATTATATATAGAACAACAAACAAATCAAATCCACTTATGGCACAGCAGCTAGGCGGTCAGCCGCTGATTGTGCTCGCAGGAGGAGCTCAGAGAACCTCTGGACGAGATGCACAATCTATGAATATCACGGCCGGTAAGGCCGTCGCAGAAGCAATCCGGACCACTCTCGGTCCGCGAGGTATGGACAAAATGTTGGTAGACAGTTCTGGAACTGTCGTCGTAACCAACGACGGTGCTACAATTCTTGCGGAGATGGATATAGACCATCCTGCAGCAAATATGATTGTAGAAGTAGCTAAAACCCAAGAGGACGAGGTTGCAGATGGAACTACCACTGCAGTTGTACTAGCGGGAGAGTTTTTACACCAAGCTGAAACCCTTCTTACTCAAAAACTCCATCCAACAACAGTCACTCAGGGCTACCGACAAGCTGCTACAAAAGCAAAAGAAATACTAGATGGAATCGCCACTGACGTTTCTAAATCAGACACCGAAATATTAGAAAAAATAGCGTCAACTGCAATGACTGGGAAAGGGGCAGAAAGTGCAAAAGATCTCTTATCCCAATTAGTAGTTGAAGCTGTGACATCCGTGAGCGACGAAGACGGGATCGATCTAGATAATATACGAATTAAAAAAGCAGTTGGGGGTGCCATCAATGAATCTGAACTTGTCGAAGGCGTTCTTATTCAAAAAGAGAGGGTACAGGAAAATATGCCCTATTACATCGAAGATGCCCGCGTTGCGATCTATGGCGGCAAGTTTGAAGTTAGAGAAACCGAACTTGATTCTGAAGTTAATGTCTCCGATCCTGCCGAACTACAACTCTTCTTGGATCAGGAACAACAGCAACTCAAAGATATGGTAAACAAACTCGTCGAGTTAAAGGCAAATGTGCTTTTCACCGATGCAGGGATCCACGACGTTGCACAACACTTCCTAGCTGAAGCAGGAATCTTAGCCGTTAGAAGAACAAAAGCTTCAGATCAGAAAGCAATAGCAAGAGCAACTGGGGCTAGAATCGTTACCAATTTCGACGATATCAAAGAGACGGATCTTGGGCATGCCGGAGAAGTCGTACAACAAGATCTCGGTGGAGATCAACATATCTTCATAACTGATGTAAAAGACGCAAAAGCCGTGACGCTCATTTTGAGAGGTGGAACCGAACACGTAGTCGATGAAGTAGAGCGAGCTATCGACGATTCCCTGGGTGTAGTACGTGCAACTATCGAAGATGGAAAGGTTGTAGCAGGGGGTGGATCCCCTGAATTAGAAGTCGCTCTTGGAGTCCGCGATTTTGCTGAATCAGTTGGAGGTAGAGAACAACTCGCAATTGAAGCGTTCGCAGATGCAGTTGAAGTCATACCCCGAACTCTAGCTGAGAATGCAGGACTAGATCCGATTGATTCGATCGTGAGCCTTCGCTCTCAACATGATGGAGGTAATGTTTCTGCAGGCCTCAATGCAGACACGGGAGATGTCATTGATATGGCAGAAGAAGGGGTTTATGAACCTCTTCGGGTCAAGACACAAGCGATTAAATCTGCCACCGAAGCCGCAATTATGATTCTTCGCATCGACGATGTCATCGCTGCAAGCGATGCGCCATCTGGTGGTCAACCCAGCCCAGAAGAATTAGAAGCAATGATGGGCGGAATGGGCGGAATGGG
>DASO01000012.1 GCA_002503845.1 Euryarchaeota archaeon UBA24
CGTAACAAGGTAGCCGTAGGGGAATCTGCGGCTGGATCACCTCCTATTGAACGGGACCAGGCTATATGCCTGGCCCAAAAGATACAGGAGAGCTGATCGGGCACTACAGGAACTGTCTACATTTTATGCGTCCCTTCTTCAGAATGAAGGGTGGGCCCATAACTCAGTGGTAGAGTGCTGCCTTTGCAAGGCAGAAGCCCTGGGTTCGAATCCCAGTGGGTCCATGTCGAAGAAAATTGAATTTCACATGATATTCAATTCCATTCAAGGCAAACACATGCACTACTCCGTGAAATCGAGAGTAGGAAGGGTCTGAGTACGTCCACTTCACACTACGGACGATTCTATGAAGATCATTTATACGCACATGGCTCTCACCCGCTTCCCCTCTTAGGGTCGTGGTGAGAGCCAGAGCCCAAGAACAGAACTTTAAATAAAATTCTATTCTTGGGCTCACCCAGGCGAAAACTGGATCTGTATGATAAATACAGATAGTATCTATAACGTGGCTACAATGCCACTTGGTGAATGGTTCGGCTCGAGCGCCGATGAATGGACGTGCCAAGCTGCGATAAGCCCGGGGGAGCCGCATGGAGGCTAAGAACCCGGGATCTCCGAATGAGAATCTCTACACAATTGCTTCGCGCAATAGGGAACGTCGGGAACTGAAACATCTTAGTACCGACAGGAAAAGAAACCAACAGGGATGTCGTTAGTAACGGCGAGTGAAAACGACACAGTCTAAACCGAAGCCTTCGGGCAATGTGGTGTATGGACTGACAATCAGCACTAGAACTTCAACGTGAAGTCTCCTGGAACGGAGCGTGATACAGGGTGAAAGCCCCGTAACTTTGATTATTATAGTGTGTGTCAGAACCTGAATAGCGGGGGTTGGAATTCCCTCGTGAATACGGCAGGCATCAATCTGCCAAGACTAAATACGTCTCGAGACCGATAGCGAATAAGTAGCGTGAGCGAATACTGAAAAGAACCCTCAGAAGGGGGGTGAAATAGGACCTGAAATCAAGTGGCGATAGAGCGGTGGGGCATAAAAGGCCTTACGACGAACGAATCAAGGGCGACCTTGTAGTAGGAGTCATAAGGAGCCGGTGTCCTGTCGTGCGTTTTGAAAAATGAGCCAGGGAGTGTATCTAATCGGCGAGCTTAACCTGATTATCGGGGAAGGCATAGGGAAACCAACATGTCCGCAGCTTTCGAGCAAGGGACGCCGTCTACAAGGGCGGGGAGTCGATTGGATACGACCCGGAACCGGGCGATCTACGCGTGGGCAAGGTGAAACGTGGCGAAAGCTGCGTGGAGGCCTGTTAGGGGTATTGCCTTACAATGCATTCCCGTGACCCACGTGTAGGGGTGAAAGGCCCATCGAGCCCGGAGACAGCTGGTTCCGACCGAAACATGTCGTAGCATGACCTCCATTGAGGTAGTTTGTGGGGTAGAGCGACTGATTGGGAGAATCGATATCGAAAGGTGTCGACCTCCTTGTCAAACTCCGAACCTACAGACGCCGTAGACGTGGGGAGTCCGGTGTACGGGGTAAGCTTGTATACCGTGAGGGTGAGAACCCAGAGCTGGGTTAAGGTCCCAAAGTGTGGGCTAAGTGCAACTAAAAAGTGGTCTCGGGTCCAAGACAACCGGGAGGTAAGCTTAGAAGCAGCAATCCTCTAAGAAAAGCGTAACAGCTTACCGGTCGAGATTCGAGGCGCTGAAAATGATCGGGGCTAAAGCCCACCCCCGAGACCCAGCCGCACCTTAACAGGTGATCGTGTAGGTCGGCGTTCCGTTCGGGTGGAAGCACGGGCGAGAGTTCGTGTGGACCGTTCGGAAATGAAAATCCTGGCCGTAGTAGCAGCGTTAGTCGGGTGAGAATCTTGATGGCCGAAAGGGTAAGGGTTCCTCAGCAATGTTTATCAGCTGAGGGTTAGCCGGTCCTAAGTCTTATCGTAACTCGAGTAAGACAAATTGGGAAATTGGTTAATATTCCAATGCCATTATACATTAAAAGCTGACGCTTCGGGGTAGAGTGAGCCGGGCCTTCGCCCGGTCGAACCGTCGAAATTCGTGGAAGCCGTAATGGCACGAAGCGAATGAATGTCGGGATAGGGAAACTCACTTCAACCTGGAGCCCGTGAAAAGGCAAGTATAATGACCGTACTCAGAACCGAAACAGGTGCCCAGGCAGAGAAAGCCAAGGCCTGTCGGGAATAACCGACGTTAGGGAATTCGGCAAATTAGTCCCGTACGTTCGCAATAAGGGATGCCTGCTCCGGTAAGGAGCAGGTCGCAGTGACTAGGGAGCTCCGACTGTCTAGTAACAACACAGGTGACCGCAAATCCGAAAGGACTCGTACGGTCACTGAATCCTGCCCAGTGCAGGTATCTGAAACTCTGGTTCAACAGAACGAAGGACCTGTCAACGGCGGGGGTAACTATGACCCTCTTAAGGTAGCGTAGTACCTTGCCGCTTAATTAGCGGCTTGCATGAATGGATCAACGAGAGCTCCACTGTCCCAACGTTGGGCCCGGTGAACCGTACTTTCCAGTGCGTAGTCTGGAGACCCCCAAGGGGAAGCGAAGACCCTATAGAGCTTTACTGCAGGCTGCCGCTGGGGCATGATCGACGATGTGTAGAATAGGTAGGAGTCATTACACAGGTGCGCGCGCTAGCGCGTCGCCGAGACAACAGTGAAATACTACCCGTCGTTGAGCGTGTCCCTCACTCTTTTAGAGGACACCGGTAGCTGGGCAGTTTGACTGGGGCGGTACGCGCTCGAAAAGATATCGAGCGCGCCCTAAGGTCACCTCATCCGTGTCAGAAATGCGGAGAAGAGCGCAAGAGCAAAAGGTGGCCTGACAGTGTTCTCCATAACAAGGAACGCTGACGCGAAAGCGTGGTCTAGCGAACCTGTGTGCCCGATTGATGCGGGCCATAGATGACAGAAAAGCTACCTTAGGGATAACTGAGTCGTCACCGGCAAGAGCACATATCGACCCGGTGGCTTGCTACTTCGATGTCGGTTCCCTCCAACCTGCCCGTGCAGAAGCGGGCAAGGGTGTGGTTGTTCGCCAATTAAAGGAGGTCGTGAGCTGGGTTTAGACCGTCGTGAGACAGGTCGGCTGCTATCTATTGGGGGTGTGAGGTGTCTGACGGGAACGTCCACATAGTACGAGAGGAACTGTGGATGGGTGCCACTGGTGTACCGGTTGTTCGAAAGAGCAAGTGCCGGGCAGCTACGCACCAAGGGGTAAGAGCTGAACGCATCTAAGCTCGAAACTCACCTGGAAAAGAGACACCATTTGAGTCCACCTGTAAAAGACAGGATTGATAGATTTGGGGTGTACGCACCAAGGCAACGAGGTGTTTAGCCCGCGAATACTAATCGGACGAAGCCATACATTTATGATCTATCCAGAATTATCCTATAGGTCCAGTCGCTAATTGGGTTGTGCGTTATTTATAATATCAAACCGACACTGGCCACGCTAACTCGACGAGTTAAGGGTGCTATCTTACTTGCACCCATTATGGCGGTTCAATTCCGCAAGTCGGCATTAAGGCGGCCATAGTGGCGGGGAAACTCCCGTACCCATCCCGAACACGGAAGATAAGCCCGCCTACGTTCCCTTGAGTACTGGAGTGCGCGAGCCTCTGGGAAATCCGGCCCGAAAGGGTGATTCGGTTATGTACTGAGGGGTGTAAGATTAGTACGTGCTGGGTTCGTCCCGGCGGAAGGTCAAGCGCCCTGTCGACGTATATAATTGGTCGTTCGCTGCCTTTCCATTCATATTTCCATACTTATAGCGGTAGCAGTACCCGCTTTTGATATATCTGATCAAAACGGTTAACTATCCAAGGCGAAAACATGATCCTGCGCATAGGTGGCAGAGTGGCTACGCGTCCGCCTGCAGAGCGGATATACGCCGGTTCGAATCCGGCCCTATGCTTATCTTCTACTCTACAATCTTTTTTTCTTAGAGTACAAGAGAATATTCTATAGCCCCTTCCGAGAAGTAATTCTTTAATAATCCGTCCCATAATTTTATACATCAATGAAGTTCTTATCAACTTTTAAAATCACCAAAGGATTTGATACCTGGCTACAAATGTACAAAGAGATTGAACCCGACTTAGATGAATTAGGAATAAAAGTACTATGGGCCGGAACCAATTCCGACGAAACAAAAGTCTACGACGTTACAGAAGTAAAAGATCCATCAAAATTTGAGATACTAACAAAACGAGAAGATATCACAAAAAAGAGAATTGATGCTGGAGTCGAATTGGAAAGTCAAGAAGTAATAGAGACTATATCTGAAGACTATTGGGCATAATCCTCCAAATCCTCTTCCGTGTCGATATCAAATAGGACTCCTCTGTCACCTGTTTCAACTAAGTCCATCCCAAGATCTTTGAGAATAGAATTCCCCCCTTCATCACCTCTTAATCCTTCTTTGAGCATTTCTATCACAGAAGCTCTAAATAAAACAGGATTTCCTCTTCTCCCCTTGTAACCTGCAACAAAAACATCTCCAACTTTCTTATTCATCTGGACAGAAATGAGTTCATTGACACTACTACTTTTCACGAATGGCATATCTCCCAGAGCAAATACAATCGCATTTTCTTCCAAAACCGCATCAATTCCTCTTCGAACCGAAGTTGACTGGCCCATTTTCCAATCTTTATTGTATAAAAATTCCACGTCTAAGTGAGATAGTTCTTCTTCCACTCTTTCTGCTTGATATCCGGTAACTATTTTTACAGATTCCACCTCCGAATCAATCAAATTTTGAGTGGCCATTTTGATTATAGATTGGCCTCCAATTTCAACAAAAAGCTTGTTTTCGGCCCCAAACCTAGAGCTGTCTCCTCCCGCTAATAATACTCCCAAAACACCACTATTTTTTTGGTTCGGTATAGTCATCTTATTGCTGTATATGGAACGACTTTGACAATACTTCCTTTTTCAACATCATTCACCATTATAAAAAAACCATCCGCCCGAACTGCTCGGGTACTAGATGACAACACACTAGAGTTAAAAACACCATCAAATATCTGCAATGGAGAATCTATATGTCCCAGTGGCATCGCTAATTCTCCACCTTTTTCAAATACTACTGGGACAATGTATTCAAATCCCTCTCTACTTACTTTTACATCACGGGACAGTTCCATGTCAATTGTGGGGAATTCTTCCAATCCCACAAAAAATGGACGGAGAAACAACATCGAAACTGTGTGCGCTCCTATTGGTTTCCCCGGAACTGCAAAAATAACCGAGCTACCGATACTTGCCATTGTAATTGGTTTCCCCGGACGTACCAATACTCCCTGAAACTGAATCGTTCCAAGGTTTGAAATGGCCTTTACCACATAATCCCTTTTTCCCACACTTGTCCCCCCTGTTGTTATTACAACATCGTATTTTTTTGAGAGCTCTTCAATCCGTTTCTCAACAATTTCATATTGATCCGGAACGCTACCTTCGTACGTTGGGCGCCCGCCCCACGAAGTCACTAGTCCACCAAGCATGGCCGAATCTAGGTCTTCATGCTTTCCCTCATAAATTTCCGTTCCAGTAGCTAGAATTCCAACTGAGAATGGAGAATAAACTTTAACATTTTTATGCCCTATATCCAATAAAAGAATCGCATCTCTCGGCGCCAAACACGTTCCCTTTTCAAACAACTTTTCGCCAATTGAGACATTACTCCCCTTCGCATATACATACGTCCAACTAGGGATATCTTCCCCAATCAGATTTTTCCCATCCACGTTTGCATCTTCCCGTTTTAACACCGCATCCGCCCCTTCTGGGAGTGCAGCACCCGTGGATATTCTAACCGCTTGTCCCGGAGAAATAGATCCAGGAGAATCCTCTGGAAAAACAGAATCGATAAGTTCCAATGGATATTCATCACTCGAATTAATGGCATATCCATCCATGGTTGCATGATTCTGAGATGGTAAGTCTACTTTTGAAACGATGGATTCCGCTAAGATGCGGCCTCCGATCTCATCTACTGCAATCGATTCTGTAGGTCTATCTGAGAGTAAAAGTTTGCGCACAGAGGCTATTTTTAAAATAGCTTGAGACCGAGTCACCATTTTTTGATTGGACATATTCTTCAAATATTTCTTGAAGTCCTACCAAAAAACTCTTGACGGTATGTTCTCTGAATATATATATGGTGAAAAAATATGAGTGAGCACGATATAACCCTAACCGTCAATAATACTGAACACAAGTTGGTTATTGAATCAAGGAGACTTCTAATACATACACTCCGGGACGAGTTGGGCTATACCGGTCCAAATGTGGGATGTGAATCTAGCCTTTGCGGTGCCTGCACGATCCATCTCAATGGATCTGCAGTCAAATCCTGTACAATCTTAGCAGTACAAGCTAACAACGCAGATATAACAACGGTCGAAGGTTTAGCCCAACATGGAACCTTACACCCCATCCAATCAAGCTTCCAAGAAGAACATGGCCTCCAATGTGGATATTGCACCCCTGGAATGATGATGACTGCACTGGATTTCCTCAAACACCATCCTGACCCCTCCCGCGATGAAATACGTGAGGGCCTAGAAGGAAACCTTTGCCGTTGCACTGGTTATCACAATATAGTCAACGCAGTTGAATCTACTGCAAAGAAACTCGCCGAAATTAGTTCTGGAGGGTCTGCATAATGTACCCCACACATTTCGATTATTACCAGGCGAAAACCCTATCTGAGTTATTTGATTTACTCTCTGAACATGGTGAAGAAATGATTGAATTCCTCGCAGGTGGGCATAGCCTATTACCTATGATGAAAACTGGATTGGCATCTCCAGATATTTTGATAGACCTGAACAACATCGAAGAACTCCATGGGATTGAACAGAATGAAACCACAACTTGTATTGGCGCCATGGAGCACTACTCTGATATTTCTAGAAATAACATTGTTAAAACCAATTGCCCCGTACTTGCAGAGGCAGTCAGTCTAGTTGGAGATATTCAAGTTAGGAATCGAGGAACTCTTGGTGGGAACCTAGCACACAACGATCCCGCAAGCGATCCCCCTGCTGCAATATTGGCATCCCAAGCAACCTTACACGTTCACGGACCCAATGGAAAACGAACGATCAAAGAAGATGATTTTTTCACTGGCTTATATGAAACATCACTCGAAGAAGACGAAATATTGACCAAAATAGAAATCCAAAATATAGAAAATGGTGCAGGCTCTTACCTTAAAAAACCAAGCCCGTCCTCTGGATATGCTATGATTGGAACTGCAGTAGTTTTACACTCCACCGATGGGATCATCGATACCGCAAGAGTGGCAGTAATTGGCGCTGTAGATCATGCTACACGTCTCACCGGAGTCGAAGATGCTTTAGTTGGTTCTCCTGCAACACACGAGTCCGCGATTAGTGCTGCAGAGCATGCTCTAGAAGGTATTGAAGATTATATGGTAATGGAAGATCTACAAGCCTCAGCAGAATACCGGGAACATTTGATAGGCGTGTATGCAAAAAGGGCTACAATGGCGGCAATAGACAATTTACCAAAATAACACGTTTCCTCTCTCATTCAGCTACACTCTCCGAAAGCGATACAGCTCTACAAAACATTTGTAATAACAATGAACGATCAAGATTGGGGTGCCCCAGAATCGGAAATTATAGAAACTATTCGAAGAGTTCAAAAATCAGATTCTCAGGCAGTTATAGCTCATATTGTAAGCGTAGAAGGCAGCGCATACAGGCGCCCCGGGGCAAAAATGGTTGTATCTGAAAATAGAGTTGGTATCGGGAACATCACTGCCGGATGCTTAGAAGGAGAAGTACTCGATATAGCATCCAAAGTCTTAGAAACTGGAAAGCCCCTTATTCAAACCTACGATCTAATGCAAGATCGGGATGATATATGGGGATTAGGTGTGGGCTGCAATGGAGTCATTGACATATTACTCGAACAAATAGATTCCTCCTATCAACCTATTTTAGACTCACTAGATCAAGGAAGGCCAATTGGAGTTGTAACTGCACTGTCCGGAGATGTTCCTATCGGGACTAAAGCGTATTATGATGAAGAGACTGGGTTTAACACCTCTGAGAATTTCCCAGATTGGCTCTTAGATGAATTGAATTCAATTCTGCCTCCTTTGTTCAAAAAAGGCAAATCAATTTCAATCGATATTGAATCCCAGGGTGGCCAAGCAAGAGTCTTCATTGATAGCATCCTCCCAATTCCAAAACTCATTATAGTTGGAAATGGAAACGATGTCGCCCCTGTTGTAGATGTAGCAAAGATAAACGGTTTCTCAGTCAGCATAATCAGCTTTCGAAAAGGAATTGACATAGCTAAAAAATTCCCCAATGCAGACCATTTCTATCATTCCTCTCCTTCTTCTATCACTTCCATTCTTGAATTCAACAATAACACCTATGTTGTAATTATGACTCATAATTTCATTGAAGACCGGCTATCTCTTGAACAACTTCTCTCCACTCCTGTAAGTTATATCGGTCTACTAGGGCCCCAAGAGAGATTCAAAGAAATGCTCTCTGAGTTTAAAGCAGAGGGGAAAAACCTGACTTCCCACACTGATAGAATTTACACACCCATTGGTCTTGATATCGGTGGTGGTTCTCCTTATCAAATAGCCACAAGTATCATTTCCGAAATACTTTCTGTACACAACCACCGGCCACCAAGACATTTACGCGACCGAGAAGGTCCTATCCACGATAGATAGTACATCTCGAAACGAAAAGAAACCGCTTTACGAGATGCATTCTTTTCTTCGCTATGCAACGACGGACTGCAGCTATTTATGCGGCACTCTTACTCCTTCTTGCAGCTGGATCTTACGCGACCATAGGTGCAGTAGACGCACCAGTAATAACGATCACTAACCCTGAATATTCCTATGCGTCAGGTGATCAGGCCACACTAAACAATAAAGCTTACACAGTATCTGCAGTAACTAGTGATTTTGCAGAATTAGAGTGGATAGATGAGTCTATTGTAAAAACCGAAACATGGGAAGCAGGCGATACGATCAAAATAGGAGAGTCTGACTTTTTAATAGGCACTCTCTCCACCGTCGATCCTATGACTTCAACATTTATTTTAACCGAAGTGCGACCTATAGGGGATGTTGAGACTGTCACTGTTAATTCTCAAACATATGTGATCCTCCAAACCGACTCAAATACCTCCTCCAAACCTTCCTTATTGCTTAAAGAAGATTATTTAACAGATAAATACGGCCCTGCAGCACAAATTGAATTAAGTATCGGAGATATTATTGAATACGATTCGAAACCCACTCTCATAGCCGATGTATCTGATCAAATTATAACGGTCTCTTGGTCCTCTCCAAAAACTAACACACTTGCTATAAGCGAAGGGGATATAATCGATTCAAACGGAATCTCTTATGTCGCCCATTTTGAGAATTACATGCTTCACTTGTCTAGCGATGTTGATGATTATGAAAGACAAGCATCTGTCATCGAAAAGTTCTACGAACGAATAAATGGTCTCTGGGGAATTTCCATTCTTGGAAGTCTTGCGTCCATTCTACTCCTGTCTATGGCCTATCTTTCTTCGCGCTACTGATAAATTTTATAGATCCGCAGGCCCCATCAACCTATAATATTCACACAATTGATATCACACCAAACAGCGCATCGATGCCCTTTTGTCCAAAGCATGTCTCCGTCCCGATATGGCCGAATTTCAAGTAGTCGTTGGAGATCCCGACACTGGTAACTCTTATCAGTTTACCGTCGAGGGAAAAGAAGCCAATCGATTCATAGGAAAAGAAATCGGAGATGAGGTCGAAGGAAAATTAATTGGCCTCGATGGATACACGCTGCTTCTAACTGGAGGCTCTGATATCATCGGGCGTCAACTAAACAAAGAAATAAAAGGATCAGCTCCACGAAAAATATTAATAACAGACAAATCAGGGCACAAAAATTCTCTCCGCTCAGGTGAGAGAAAACGTATAATTGTAAGAGGCCGAGAAATCTCTGAACAAACTTCTCAAATTAATACTGTGGTATCCACTAAAGGAAAAATTTCCATCGAAGATCTAGTCAACTCTACAGAAGAAATCGAAGAAGAATCCGATTAATTAGTTTCTCTTCACGCTGTATTTTCATTTCCCAGCATATGTTTAAAAGCTTCAAGTAGTACCTCTTTCGTTTCTTCCCCTTGACTTATCCAATGATTGGCATAATGAAGTAAATCTAAAAATTCAATCGGCATACAACCCGAGGCCATAGGATGCCCTCCCCCTCCAAATATCCTTGCAAGTTCATGACATCTTTTGAATTTCTCACTCCCTCTAATACTGACCCCGCCTGTTGGTTTAATTATCACACATACATCTGCCCCCTCTCCTCTAATGCCTTCTGCAACTTCGTTTTGGGAGCATCTTCCATATGTTATCCCTATGGTAAATCCTCCGATTTTTCTGTATTCTGCACGATCTACGGCACGTCCAATTAGATCATTTTTTTCTTCCCTATGCTCTTGTATAAATAACATCACGTCTTCTGGTAAATCCGCTCCGTATTCTCGAACAACTTCTATATACTCTTTGAATGGTGCCCACATGGCAAAATCCGCTAAATACCCACTTCGAGCATCTTCACATAGCCACAAATCATGATCTCTAGTCACTTGCACCAACTCCTTCATGTCCTCAGAAAAATCTCCATTTAACACTCTGAATACTACATCTGCAGCACATTCTTCGGACGAATCTCCCAATTCCACTCGAATTCCCAATGACTTCACAAAATCACACACATCCTTGTCCCATCGATGATGATCACACCACAGAATAAAATCAGTTTTCTCGCATAATTCTTCCAATCCTGGTTCTATTCCCTCAACCGAATCTGGACAAAGATCACATATGTATATTTTGACCCCTTGATCGGAATATTTAGCAACCCGATTGAGGCAATCTTCCAAATCGTAAGGACTAGTTGGGACACAAACTGCCCCCTGATGAGTTTCTTGTACAAGAGCCGCACAAGTCAACCCATCCGCATCTGAATCTGTAATCACCACCACGCTTGCTCCTTCGAGAGAATTCTCAAGTTCCCTTTCTTTCTGCTCGCGATAAAACGAATCTGGAACAAAAAATCCCATTCCTGGCAATAAAGATGCCCTTTCCAGATCTACCCCTGGTCCTTTGACAAGCTCATCTTTCATATATCTCTCTCCTTTCCCGAGATAATAAAGTCCCACCGATGCGAAATATCATTCACTGTCTAGCGATACTCTTTTTGGGTTGCCGTTTAAATAAAAAATATGGCTGAAGATCCGCCCGAAATTGGACTGGAAGAAGCTGACTTTTCCAACGAAGATACCTCCGATTCTTCACTTCCTGAAGATGTCCGTACGTACGATCGATTCAGCAAAATCGATAGAGCGAGTTACGATAGAGTAAACAAATTCCTCAGAGACCGGACTTATATCACCGCGCGAGAATGGGCAATTGCACGATTGTGTGCGGATTTTAGAACCGCAACCGGAATTGAAATGACTAAAATAGGAACTCACTTACCCGAGTTGGTTCCCTTCATGACCAAACCCTACTCCCCACAAGCAGTCAACCAAGCACGCCATGCCTTTGAAGCGAAAATAAAAAAGTCTGGAGCAACGTTTCTATATGGTGCAATGTCTGGTTTTATCACTGCAAATCAGTTGGACGATCTAATGTATGAGTCAACTGAAGTTGCCAAATTCCTTCTAGAAGTTGAAAGCATAGATCTCTCTCTAAATGAAGAATTGGAAGCCGAAGATCGCATCTCAAGCATCATGCGTGATGTAAGGCGAGCTGCAATCAAACTCCGCCACGAAGATAATCATTGCCCCGAATGTGGACAGCCTCTACATGAGGATCCTACTAAATGAGATATCCCCCAATCATCGCGGTTATAGTGGTTTTATTAATCGCTAGTTTGGCATATTCCATCCCTTCTTGGAATGGCAATACGGACCCATTAGATATTTTTTCCAATATTTATGATATTCGAGATCCCCTTGATCCCTCAACACCCGATACAGTGGGATCTGAAAATGGGTATCACCATGCCGATCGAATTTCTATCGACCAGTCTGATGGTTTAAGTGATGACGAAATCCTCGCCTACGTATCTCGGGCACACGCTCGAACTGAGTACATCTTGAATTTGGAATTTGATAAACTCATCCCAATCAACGTAACTACTACAAATGAATTCGTGAAAACACACTCCGCGGATGATGACAGTGAAGACGCCGAGTTTAGTTATTCTGCTTGGAACAATCAAGTATGGGAGGCAATTTTTATAATAGGCGAAAATCAAGCAGCAGAATCTGAATTAGAAAATACTTCTGCCCAAAGCATTGCGGGAGTGTACACTAATGGCCAGATAGTAATAGTGAATGATTCTGATGATGCTCTCCGTGTAATCCCCGAAGATGTACTTATTCACGAATTGGTACATGCTCTACAAGATCAAGAGGGACTTTTCGACACGCTTTATGAATCATCTCCTCAGCTTACTCAAGACACCCAACTATCGACAAAAGGCCTCTCAGAAGGCCACGCAATGTACGTGGAATGGTACTATGATCAGGTTTGTAATGGATCTATTTCCGTACGTAATAATTCACTTTTAGAAGAAGTGGTATGGGGAGACTGGCAATGTGTCCCTCCTCCTAAAATCACACGCGACACGTCCAATTCAGAAACAAACCCCCCGCCCCCTCCAGTCAACTTCGGCGCGTTGATAATATTATTCCATCCTTATTCCGATGGGGGAGCTTATGTAGCCCATCTAAAATCCCAAGATGGTTGGGACTCTGTCAACGCGAAATATGCCTCTCCCCCTCTTTCCACCGAACAAATTATCCACCTCTCTGAAGAAAAACCATCCCCTTTGGAAATAAATTTCCCCGAAGAAGGTATTCCTAGTCATACTGGAGGGACTTGGAAGTCAAATCCTGACCATGGAATTGATGGGGCCGATACCGTGGGTGAGGCTAGTATTTTTTCGATGTTTTGGCATCAATCCCGTGAATATAATGCAAATGCCATCACAACAAACACATTTTGGAATTCTCGGGAAACTTCTCAAAACTCATCCGGCCTCCAACCATCTGCCCACTTTAATTATACTAGTCCACCTTCTACAGGGTGGGGAAATGACAAGTTACTACCTATCTACCGATCTGGAACCGACCAAACTGAGTATGGGTACATCTGGACAACAAAGTGGGACACACCACTCGATGCAAATGAATTCCACACCGCATACTCTAAAATTATAGCTGCACACCACGCCACTAAAATCGGGAAGAGCGACGATGGCAAAACAACCCTGTGGGTAATCCAAAACGGACCATTCGCAGATTCGTTTGCTATTTCCACCACTAGTAAAACAGTTACCATAGTCAATGCCCCTACTCCTGCTGATGTAGAAGAAATATTGACTTCCTTTTCGTTATCTGTGTAAATATTTCTCCACACACCTTACCACAACAATCTTATTACCTCTCAAACACTCAGTGGGTTCGGTGACAGAGGAAGACCGGCCACCGCGGACCATCCGTGAGGAAAGTCCCCCCACCGGTCGTACAGGTGACCAGGTGCAAGCTTGGAGTGGGAGACCACTGGCTCTGAAACAGAAACGACACGTCTCCACCAGACCTATGAAACGAGCGAACCTCTCCCGTAAGGGTGAGGGAGTTAACCTCCTGAGGGTGGAAGGTGCCAGATATTTTCTGGACGTTAGATATTCTATCTAACTTGAGGATCGATGGAACGGTGAAACCTCACCGGTGCAAGCCCGTGCCGCAAAAGTAGTACGACCAGGGCCCGGGTGCTTAGCCGAATGCCGGAGAAAAACAGAAGGGGGCTTACTCTCCTCAGCCACCATATTTCTTATCTTGAACCAACCCAGAAAGCTATAGTATCCCTCCCCTCCTATGGATCTCCATGGGCACATACAAGTATCGTGTAGTTGATTCAGATGCACATTATATGGAGGGATTGGACCAATTAGTGGACTACTTCCCCGAACCCTGGAAAACACGCATGATAGGGGGGTCTGGCAAGGACAAAGCGAGTATTGCAGGCATATATCCAATCTCCACGGGAGATAGGTCTATTTTTGGTAGAATTCAACGAGACGAGTTCACCGAAATGCAACGAAAAGCGGGTGGGTTTGTTCCAGAAATAATCCCGGACGTGATGGAGTTTCTTGGGGTGGATGCAATCAATATGCTCTCTCAGAAAATGCTCACATTTTCTAGAATAAAAGGCGACGACGAAAGGGCAACTCTTCTCGCAAATGCCTATACAGATTACATGTTGGACAAAGTAGTGGACCCTAGTGAGGGTATCTATACGATGATTCCTATTCCATTTCAAGAACCAAAAGAAGCTGTAGAACTCATCGATAGGGTGTCTCATGAAAAAGGTATCATCGGTGGATGTTTTGTTACCGCAGGCCCCGAACCACCCTTTGGAAATAGAAAATATGACCCTATATATGAAGCAGCAGAGGCCAATAATCTCCCAGTAGTCTTCCACGCAGGCGGTGGCGGGATTGATGAATTTGTTAGTGCCGGATATGAGAAATTCATTGAGACTCATGTTTTAGGATTTTTGATGGCAAACCAATCTCAAATAACCAGCTTAGTCGTTCAAGGAATCCCTGAGAAATTCCCCAATCTAAAGATAGTTTTCCAAGAATCTGGTGTATTTTGGATCCCATTAATGATGCACAGACTCGACACAGAATACTTAAAAAGACAATCAGAGGCCCCTCTGTTAACAAAAAA
This sequence comes from Euryarchaeota archaeon UBA24, assembly GCA_002503845.1. Lineage (GTDB taxonomy): Archaea > Halobacteriota > Halobacteria > Halobacteriales > Hikarchaeaceae > Hikarchaeum > Hikarchaeum yamanae. The sequence continues at coordinate 14,880 of DASO01000012.1, forward strand.
ACCATCCGAATATATCAAAGAAATGTACTTTGGAATTCAACCACTAGAAATACCCGACGAACTTTCTTATTTGCGCCAGGTAATCGATATGATCGGTGGGGCAGATAGGCTTCTCTACGCATCGGATTACCCCCACTGGGATTATGACCCACCTAGTGCCATCACTGATTTGAGTATCTTATCTGATGATGAGAAAAAACGCATTTTATCAGGAACTGCAAACGAGGTTTTTGGAATATGACACAAGTACTTATTTGTCATGTGGACGAATTACCCGTGGGCGAACGAAAAATAGTTGAGTTAGAGGGGAAGTCTATCGGTGTTTTCAATATTGAAGGAAAGTACTATGCCGCATCCAACACTTGTCCTCATAGAGGCGGACCAGTCTGCACCGGTCGCGTGGGAAATGAACTACTTGCAGACTTTGTCGGAGTTGGACTCCGGGTTAAAGAACACTTTGGTCCCAATTTAGTTCTCGCTTGCCCTTGGCATGGATGGGAATTCAACATGGAAACAGGGGTGCATTTAGGGGACCCTCAGATTTCGTTACCTGTGTACACGGTCACTGTTCAAGACAAAGAAATTTTCATTGAAATATAGTTCTCTATTTCTAGTATGGTCAATTTAACTCGTATCCGAGCTAACTATGACTTATGGAAATCAATCTCACCCCATCTGAATTAGTTCAACTTGGTTCTCGATTCGGCATTTCTGTGAACTCTGCCGATGCAGAAATTTTATGCCAAGATGTGATAGATAACATCCAAAATTTAGAAGACCCATATCTGACCCCTACACTTCCTCCAACTGCTACTGAAAATAGATCTTGGCAACCTCCACAAAAAGATCCTTATAATGCAATTGCAATCTCCTGTATAGTTCCACCCTCTCACCAAGGAACTCTCTCTAATCTAAAAGTAGGCGTCAAAGATGCCATTTCGGTTGCAGGTATACCCATGAGAGCTGGGTCTGAAATATTCTCAAATTTCATTCCAACCTCCGATGCAACTTTAGTGACACGATTGTTATCCTCTGGAGCAACTATCACTGTAAAGACAACTCTAGATGAATTGGCGGCCTCTCCCCGTTCCACGACCAGTGTAGACGGTCCTATACTAAACCCTCATGATCCCAATAGGGTCGCTGGAGGCTCTTCGGGAGGTAGTGCCATCGCTACAGCCACTGGTATTGTAGACATCGCCATTGGAACTGACACAGGAGGTTCTGTCCGCGGACCAGCTTCTTTCTGTGGTATTTTAGGAATTAAACCCACTTATGGACTTATCTCTCTCAATGGTGTTGTGGAAAACACCTATACCCTAGATCACGTAGGTATTTTTTCAAAGACAGTTGAAAATATGGCCCTTTGCCTCGATGCAATTGCAGGAAAAGACGAAAAAGATCCGGCAAGTATGCAGGCAGCAGGCAAAGATGATTACAAATTTGGGGGTTATATGGAATCCTTACAGAACCAACCTCCTGTAGACCAGATAACATTTGGATTGTTAGAAGAAGGATTCGGCGAAGGGGTCAACACCAAAATCGAATCAAAAACACGAGAAACGATCGATAATCTGTCAAACGCTGGCGCATCTATAAAATCCATTTCTATCCCAAAACTAGCAGAACACAAAGCACTAAAGGATCACATATCTTACGCCGAAACAGCGGTTCATTGGAGAGCCAGAGGCGCACCCTACCGAAAAGGAGGTTCTGCCGATCCCTTCTATCAATCGACTTTTACCCATCGCGCACAAGAAAAAGATTTCAAATTGGGACGTTACTACAAATCGAAATTACTTACTGGTTGTTATCTACTCGATGAAAACAATGGGCAGAGCTATACTCATTCTCAAGCAGCAAGATCTCAATTTACCACCAACTTTGAGAATTCGATGATTGACGTAGACGTTTTGATAACTCCCACCATGGTGGGCCTCCCACCTCGCGTTGAAGATGCTTCTAATCCTGGATTTGACACGGGAAGGAATACTCGAATAGCAAACCTCACCGGACTTCCTGCAATATCCATACCCAATGGGAAAATAGACGGTTTATGTATTGGGATTCAATTAATAGGAAAATCTTTCGATGAAGCAAAGCTACTATGTTATGCTAACGCCGTCCAGAATTTTACCTCAAAATAATTTTTACTTAAATAATTAGCTTGGAGTGTATGGAAACCTATTTGACCACGTCGATTTTACACGACTTAGGGCAGTTAGCTCAGTCAGGTAGAGCATCTGGCTTTTAACCAGATGGCCAGGGGTTCAAATCCCTTACTGCCCGTACCTGGGAATGGTTCAAATCCCTTAGGTTCTAATCAACGGAACTAATACCTGTATTTTTCCATAACACCAACACTAAGTAGACTACATCTACCAACTGATAGTTAGGAGCGCAATTCCTATAATGGTCAACAAGGTCCCTATAATCAACGTCTTTGTTATCTTCTCCACTTTCCCCAACAATACAACTGCTATCACTGCAGTGAATAATGGCGCGGTTCCAAGAATGGGATCTGCTATTGAAACAGGCCCTATGATAAGTGCCTGAAATAATAAAAATAAAGCAAAAAAGACAAATATTCCACTTAATAGAAAATTCTGATAACTTTTAACATCACCTTTGTATAGCTCATGTCCCCTCCCTAACCAAATCCCATAAATGCCCACTGTGATTAATGCGGCTATTTCATTTATCGCCAATGCTTGGATGGCACTAATTGGCTCTACTACAAACCCAAATTTTCTAGCCACATTTCCCACCGCAAAAAGGAGAGCTGCAATAAGTGGAAATGCAACATCACTTTTTTTCCATCCTGTCAAATTTCCACTTTTCGACTGAGTTATGAGTATGGCCCCTATTACTGCCAATATTATTCCTATAACTCCTGAAATCGTTATATCCTCCCCAAGAAGAACGACTGCAAGAACAACAACAAAAAGAGGACGAGTATTCGTTATCGCGGTACAAACACTAGCTCCCATCCTATCTACTCCGTTGTAAAAAAGTAATGAACCAATGCCTGCCGCAACCACTCCAGAAAACACAAAAGCCCCCATTGAAACAATGGATATTCCACGAATTAGTATCTCGCCCTCTGACAGCACAAACAACAACGACCATGCTAGTACCGTTCTAACGAAGAGAGTTTGAAATGTATTCTGTAACCAATTCCCCCCACTTTCCAAACCCCTTTTCGAAAATATTACCTCACTCCCTCTGAAAACAGCACATGCCATTAATAACATATAAAACTCAGTTGGCCACTCAAACATCTATCTCAAAATAAACTACATTGTAGTATATGCTTGCCGAACGGTTCATTTCACCATTTTTAGTAAACTCTTTTTTCTTTCAAATTAAGATTAATTATGGATTTCGACCTAGCCAATCAACAATGTCTTGCATGTTCCAGCGACGACGAGCCCCTCCCACCTGAAGTCTACCTAGACTACCTAAAACAACTTGATACCGGGAAATGGAATGTCATAGAATACCATCACCTAAACGGAGTGTATACTTTCCCCGATTTTAAATCTGCCCTATCATTTTCCAATTCAGTAGGACTCTTAGCCGAAGAAGAATGGCACCATCCTGATATTCATCTCTCCTGGGGAAAAGTAGAAATCGATGTTTGGACTCACAAAATAAATGGACTACACAAAACTGATTTTGTTTTCGCTGCCAAAGTCGACCGGATGTACGCAGAACTCTCCGCGAATTAACATGACCATCTCTACTTATTTAATGACCATTTGGTATCAGTATGCCCCTCGAATCTAGTAATCGATACGTTTTCATAAAGTTCAGTTTGATCCCCATCTAGTATTTGTTTTGATATGATATTCCCTACTGCTGGAGAGAGTTGAATCCCCGAAGAATCAAATGCAGCGATGGAGAATCCTTTCACTTCTGTCCAACCCACAATAGGAACTCCATCGGACACACCCGATCGAATCCCAACCCATTCTTTCGCAACTTTGGCCTCTTTTAAAATAGGGAAAAATTTCGTTGCAAACTTTAGCATTTTCTCTCTTAGTTCAACCGGTATCTTGTCATTTATCTCTCTTGGATCGTACTCCCCTCTGTCTCCATAAGATCCAACATATACTGTTTTATTATCTCTTCCTATTACATATACTCCCGATTCAATATTCTGGAACAACGGCGGTACTACTTTCATCGAGTTTGGTACTTTCATCATCAATATTGGTGCCAATGTATGTGTTGCTGGCAATTTAATCCCTATTGATCTAGCCATTGGAATGTTCCATGGACCTGCCGCACATACGATCCCATCAACTTCTTTAAAATCACCATTTACAGTCAACCCTTCTATTTCACCTCCCTTTTTTACAATTTCATTTACCTCTGAAGACTCATGAAATTGAGCTCCATGTTTTTTTGCTCTATATACAAATTCTCTACCCATCCCAATTGGCTCTAAAAACCCTACATTTGGCTGATAAAGACAACCCATTATCTCACTATCATCCAAATATGGCACGGTTGCTATTCTCTTCTTTAATTCCCCCCTGGCTATGTAAGTAACCGGATCGTCTAGTATCAATCTCTCTTTCTCAGGAACACCACTCCCTGCAGAACTTTCATCCACATCTACTCCATCCGTACCTGACAGAGCGTCTGCACCCTCCTTTGTCGTCGAACAAAGCAATCTTCCAGTCAAATTAAAAGACAATTCTCTATCAGATTCTAGAAAAAATTTATTGTATAATTCAGCACCGTATCTTTTCATTTTTACTTCAGTAGCATTTCCGTAGTGACCAAACACCGCAGCGGATCTACTAGTGGTTTCCGAAAGTAATTCCCCCCGTTCGTAAACATCCACTGAACAACTCCCCCTTTTCGATAGATGATATGCTATGCTTGCACCTGCAATTCCACCTCCTATAATTGCGATTTTGGGCATAGATTCAAGTAACGCATC
>DASO01000016.1:0-1880 GCA_002503845.1 Euryarchaeota archaeon UBA24
CAGTTCAAATCTGGGCAGTCCCATTATTGTCAGGAGTTCTAATCCCTCCGTCCCCATTGAACACCGGAGTTGTCAAATCCACGCATTCTATCAAAGATTTACTTAAAAAGGCAAATCGCTCGTATGAGTTATATTCTGCAAGCAGAGATTTGAACTCAGAGGACAAAATCAATTACTTGTCTCCAAATCTGTGATCGCGCATCCACGACACACACCTTCTGTCCAAATGCCTTCTATAACTTTCCACTTTTCATGGCGATCTTCGTAGTAGGTCCTAGTCCCTTGACCATGGGGATCATCATTTTTCCATTCACCCACATATTGACTGCCATCCGCTTTGGTGTCAGTCCCTTGACCATGTCTCATACCATCTTTCCATTCTCCTACATATTCGGCACCATCTGAGAAGGTCATAGTCCCTTGTCCATGCATCTGCCCATCTTTCCATTCACCCACATATTCGTCACCAGCTAATATGGACATAGTCCCTTGACCATGGGGCAAATCATTTTTCCATTCACCCACATATAGGGTACCATCGGAGAAGGTGTAAATCCCTTGACCATGGAACATGCCATTTTTGAATTCTCCCACATATTGGCCACCATTTTGGTCTTGAACGGCCCCTTGACAATTATTCCAATCTTTTACTGAATATACACTAGCTTGATAGACGGTTTCACAATCAGGTAAATCACTCTTCGGTAAATTGCTCGTAGTCCCACCACCTGAGCACCCTGAAATGATGAGACAAAGTGCTGCTACGATGACAATAAGGTGAGATTTATTCATATTCTATACCTCTGAAATATCTGATGAATAACACTCTGGGCAACCATCTGCACCCTTTGATTGGGAGAATGTGGCACTACATAGATCACATTTGTACATCGATCCACTTTCTGCTGCCGCATGACCCAAATTGATTTGTTCTTTCTGTTTATGATAGCTCCAAATTCTTCGCCCTTCTATTGATTCCTCGACCAGCCCTGCACGTCTTATTAATGCACTCCTCGACGAATGATAGATTACCACTACCAAATAACCGAAAAACCAAAATGCAATTATATATGGCCATACCCCTTTTTTCACCCCGTGGGCCTCTTTTAAATTAACTGCGTCGGCATGTAGATAGAACGTAGTGCCTATTTTCCCAGCGAAGAAGCCAAAAATCCCCAGTACATATAACAAACCCCCCAAAGGAGGAATTACAAATAATGAGAGTATCGCCCCTATAATTAAAAACCAGGGGTACGCGAAACATTTCCATATTCCTGAAAAATACCTTCCAGAAACCACGATGTTCTGTTTACTCATGATATTAACTAGCATACTCCTCCAACCTTTATAATTTTATCTCTGGATCTTAGAGATTTGAATTCAGGGGTTCCAATCGGGGCAGTCCCACTCGGTTTTTAATACGAATACTCTTCGTGTTAGGATCTTCTTCTCTACCATAGTTTTACCCTAGAAAGTTACCATCTTCCCAAATGCCTTCCTCTTGGGTACCATCTGCGTGGGTGTAAGTCCCTTGACCATGGAATAAACCATCTTTCCATTCACCCACATATTGGGCACCATCTACCCAGGTTATGGTCCCTTGCCCACGTTTCTTACCATTTTTCCATTCACCCACATATTTGTGACCATCATCGTAGGTCAAAGTCCCTTGACCATGGAATAAATCATTTTTGAATTCACCCACATATTGGTCACCATTGGGGAGGGTCAGATCCCCTTGACAATTATCCCAATATCCGTCTGCACCATAGAGTGTTTCACAATCAGGTAATTCTTGGTCCATAGATTCGGTTACACCCGAAGGAGCAGGGGCAGGAGGAGTAGGAATAGGTGTGGGAGTAGGAGTAGGAGCAGGAGTA
>DASO01000016.1:2254-53932 GCA_002503845.1 Euryarchaeota archaeon UBA24
GTAGGAGCAGGAGTAGGAGTAGGAGTAGGAGTGTCTGGGAAATATACTGGAGAAATATCTTCTACCGCCCCACCTGAACACCCCGAAATGATGAGACAAAGTGCCGCTACGATGACAAGAAGGTGAGATTTCTTCATAATATACGGACTCTATGGGATGCAACAGTAATTAAAATTTTATCCCTGGATCTTAGAGATTTGAATTCAGGGGTTCCAAATTATAGATAGTACCAATAAACCGTTATTCTTCCCCCGGCGATTTCAATATGATCTGTCTCTCCCGAACCATCCCTTCCCACCTGTTATACCTGCCCATATTGCTGTTATGACCCAACTAAGAAGAAATAGCACAACCAAGCCACCAACTATGAAAATAATGGAGGTGACAGGATTGCTCATATAGAGATAGAAATATGGCAGATGTGGGAATAAATACGGGGCTATAACGTACAACACGTACAACAAAGCCGGAAATGAGATCAAAAACACAAATGGATGTTTCCGAATAATTGATGGATCTTCAGTTTGGTATGGATCTGACTTTGTCACCATTTGCTGCCTCCCAACTTCTTCTCTATCGTGATTTCCATTGGATGGAATAGTTTTCCCTGGTTTATAATTTTACTCCCAACAAGTTGTTGCAGGGGGTTTATCGGTCACATCGATAACAAAAGAACCAACACCTTCAATCTTTGAAATTTTTTCCTTTATGTCACCTAGATCTTCCCTTATATTTTCTGTTGCCTTCTTTATGTACCGTTTGAAAATTCCTTCTTCTATATCGTCTATTTGCGACGCAAAAATTGTGTGCTTACAGTGCTCTGACCATGTTTGTGCGATTGACTCTAGTTCTATGTCTGTAGGTTTTCGTCCTTCCTTTTCATAATATTCTTTTATAGCTTTCAAATAATCTATGCTCAATGCAAGTGGACCTCTTCTCACATTTGTTTCAGGATCGAATATTCCTTTTTTCCCCAACTCTCTCAATTCCTCTTCATCCACGTCTAGATCTATCTCTAAAACTCCCATACTTTGTTTCAGATGAACTGTTGGAATTGTTTTGTCCATTCCTCCGTCTTCAAAATATGTTGTATGTGACTTGATGTGGTGCCGCTCGGTCAGAACGTTTGTGAGTCCTAATGCAATTTTTTTTATATTTTCTTTTGTGACGTTTCCTGATATAAACAAGAGTTTAGATGAGAAGACTTTGTTTCTCCCAATTTCGGTCTTGAACAAATCATTTATTATTTCAGTAGTAGTGTTCGCGACGTTATCTGTTACTCCCGGTAGTAATCCCAATTCAAGCACAAAATCAAACTTCTTGTCTGCAGGCTCATTTATTCGTGGAAACTCTGTAATTGGGTTGTGAAGGGCCGCAGCTATCTGTTTAAATTGTCCCTCTGAAAAATCATACTCAACCGTGTAAACCTTGGAGGTTTCTATCGAAACTTCATGCCCCTCTATTGCAAGTGCATTCTCCAGTACTTTTGCTTCTGGACTTTTTTTCGTCGAGTCAATTTCTATTCTACAAATGTTACTCATTTCTATTCAAAAAACCCTTAACTTTTTACTTATAGTATCGCAGAGGGGAAAAATCATAATATTTGGAAAATCATAAGAGTTAACCTCGCGACTTTTTTAAGTGAAAGTAATATGTCTCAAAAAGCATTATTTCTTTCTGGCAAAGATGTTGCCGGATTAGCAACAATGGAAGAATTTATTGAAGCCATTCGGGATGGATACCGTCAAAGAGGAGAAGGTGCGTCTGCAAAACCATCGCAAGTAATCTCAAGCGATGCCGGTCCAACACCTCGATATGGAAAAGCAGCTAGTCTTGTCACATATGGGGCTAGTATGCCCGACTCGAATGTCATGGGTATGTACACAATGTGCCCTTCCTCTGCAACCGAGGGGTGGTATTTAAATCAATTGTATAGCAGTATTGGAGAACCACTAGCAGTAATTGATGGGGCTAGCTGGAATCCTCTCAAAACAGGTGCAGTTGGTGCAGTTGGTGTGGATGCTTTAGCAAGAGAAGATTCTTCAGTTGTTGCCCTAATTGGAAGTGGAGAACAATCAAAAGGTCAACTAGTCGCCATCGAACACGTTCGTGATATCGAACATGCATATGTCTATTCTCCCAACAAAGAGCATAGGGAAAAGTTTGCTAAGACAATGCAAGATTTCGTTAAATGCGATATAATTTCCGTAGATTCTAGCGACGCGGCAATTGAAAATGCTGATATTATTGTCACTGCAACAAAAGCGTCAGATCCTGTATTCGATGGGTCCAAAATGAAAGAAGGTGTTCATGTAAATGCAGTAGGGCAGGGAAGTGAAGCCGACAAACGAGAAGTAGATGAGGTAACTGTCAAACAAGCCAAGTGGGTCTCTGATATAAAAGCAAGAACTCTACGATCCCAAGGTGCCTATATCTATGCCGCAAACCACGGATTCATTGATTTTGATACCCACTACTATGCAGAACTGGGTGAAGTTCTAGCAGATAAATATCCTGGCCGAGAATCTGAAACTGAGGTAACTCTATTTGATTCAACAGGATCTGGACCCGAAGCGGTCGCTGGTGGAAAACTATTGTATGAAAAAGCTGTTAAAGCAGGAATAGGAACTGAGATCGAGTTCTACTCTGCAGAAGAATCATTTGGATTCACCGATTACATCGCAACCGACTGGTAATCTTATTTATATTTTTCCAGTTCCGGGGGTGGCATTTTTATAGGATGTCATTGGAAGCTCAATGCCCAATCCCTCTTTTATCGCCTTTTCATATAACATGGCCGCAGATGCAACAGTTTCAACACCCACTCCTGTACTGTCAAAAATTGTAATTTCTTCTGCACTTGTTCTTCCTGGAATACGCCCTGAAATTATATCTCCTATTTCTGCATATATGTGATTTTCACCCACTCGACCAGCATTATATGCTGCCAGAAATCCCCCTGCCATTCGAAGTCGTTCTTGTACACCATGTGCAAAAACTCGCTCTCTAAGATCTGGGACATATTTATCCGCTTTACAAATCGCTTCTATATCCAGCTCTCTTTCGTGCCCCGATTGACCCATTGCATTCACATGGATTCCTGGACTGAGCCTTGATCCATCAAAAACGGGATCAGAAGCAACCGTCGCCGTAACCAAAATATCCACATCATCAACAGCACCATCACTGGAATCGACAGGTTTTGCATCAAACCCCATGTCCTTTTCAATTGTTTTACAAAATGCTTCTCGATTGTCAGACTTTCTAGAATATACTTTCACACTAGTGATATCTCGAACGACAGCTAGTGTTTGGAGTGCACCATATGAAACACGACTAGTCCCGATTATCCCCACACTTTCAGAATCTTCTCTTGCGAGCACTTCAGAAGCAATTGCACTTGATGCCCCTGTTTTAAGAGGATTCCAATACGATCCATCTAATATAGCGAGCATTTTTCCAGTTTTTATGTCCCATAATGGGCATGTGAACCAACCATCTCTCTCAGGACCTCCAACAGAGTACACATAGTACCCCATGTATCCCATTTCTGGCAACATAGACATATACCCAGTTAAATCCGTATTTGGATCTTCTGTTGCTAGTGCTGAAGGCGCATTCGACGGGGCACCATGCCCACGTTCTCTGTAGGCATCCCTTGTCGCATTAACATAATCTTCTGGATCTGCCAAATCTATCAAATCTTCTGTGGTCAAATACAATATCGTATCAATCATTATTATTCCTTTTTAGCAGTAAAAGTAGATAATTGTCTTGATCATTAACCACTAGCAATTTCGACATCAATTTCTACCAAATATGCCTCCTGAACTAGCTGATGCACTCCAATTAATGTGTGGCATGGATATGGTTCTTCTGTAAAAACTTCTTTCCAAACATCACTATACTCTTGAAGATGTTTTCGAGGCTCGATTAAATAACTAGTTACCTTTGAAATGTCACTTAAATTTTTATCCATTTCTGCCAATATAGTTTCAATATTTGCAAATGCCTGCCTGGCTTGACTCGTCATGTTTGCCCCAACTGGTTTAAATTCCCCAACTCTTCCTACCATTCCCGAAATGGATATGTGTCCTTTATCTATTCTAGCCTGGCTATAGCCCCTTGATACGGTATCTGGCATATTTTTTGGATGTATAACTACAGTCATACTATGAAAGTCCACTTCAGAGAAAATAGCACTTACCAATAGTCCAATCCGAACTTATATCTTGGGCAACTGCGTTTTCTTAGTTATAATGTTATACGACCTAACACTTCCTCTCAATGATGACACGATATTAATTCCTGGTGGGGGAAATGCATTTAAAGCAGAAACAATACTGAGCATAGAACAAGGACATGCAGCTGCCGTTCATAGTTTCAGCCAAAGTACACACGTCGGTACTCACATGGATGCTGCAGCACATTATATTGGAGGTGGGAGAACCATCGACCAAATAGAACTTGATGTGCTTATCGGCCCTGCACAAGTAATAGATCTTCGTGAGTATTCGGGAGAATATATTACTTCAGATATACTCGAAAAAGAGGCATCCCATATTGAAAAAGGAGACCGACTTCTTATGATTACGGGAGACGTTGACAAATACTTCCACCGTGCAGAAAATCCCCAAATTAAAACTTTATTCGAAGAAGGAGCCTGTTTCTCTGTAGATGGGGCAAAATGGTTAGTTGATAAAGGGGTCCGAATGGCTGCAAATGATTTTGTAACCGAATCAACTAAAGATGCAAAAACTAAAACATTCGACGCCGACCGACCAGTACACAATCTCTTGTGCGGTGCAGACATAGCCATACCCGAGTATCTGTGCAACACAGACAAGGTTGTTGAAGAGAAATCAATTGATTTATTCTGCTTGCCGCTTCCGATCACTGGATTTGAAGCAGCACCTACTCGGGTCATTGCTAGGACTTACGACTAGTAAAATCCCATATAGCATTATTTTGTTTATATGTTTTAAATAAAACAAATGAAAAGCCTATTTGTATTCAGACGGGACTTGAGATTGGAGGATAATACTGCTTTAATCCAAGCACTTTCAGATAGCGATGAAGTAATTCCTTGTTTTATACTCGACCCCCGGCAATTAGAATTCAATGAATATCGGAGCTTAAATGCGATTCAGTTTATGTTTGAAAGTTTACGAGAACTCAATTCTGAACTTTTAAAAAATGATTCTTTATTATATTTATTTAAAGGAAATGGCGAACAAGTAATTTCTCAATTATTGGCTCACGTGGATGCAGTATATCTCAATAGAGACTATACACCTTTTAGCATTAATCGGGACAATTCGATTCAAAATTTATGTTTAGAATCTGGTAAAAAATTTGTTCTCTGCGACGATTTGTTGTTACACCGTCCTGAAAATGTATCTACTAAAACTGGAGGAACTTATCAAGTTTTCACTCCATTTTATAAAAATGTAATTCAAAAGAAGATACCAATTCCCATTTCTAATAACCATTCCAATTACTCTAAAATAGACCTTGACAATCTCCCTATCACCACGTTAAAAACTAACAATAATGAAGATATTTTCGTTAGAGGCGGTCGAAAAAAAGCTATCCGTATACTTGACGGTATAACTCAATTCAAAAACTACTCCGACAAACGTAATTATCCATTCTTATCTTGTACTACCGGCCTCTCTGCACACAATAAGTTCGGCACAATCAGCGTCCGAGAACTTTATCACGCCATTAAAAACCAATTTGGAAAAAATCACGCATTGATAACTCAATTAATATGGCGCGATTTTTACACCCACATAGCATTTCACCACCCCCACGTTTTTGGTAGCAATTTCCGTAAAAAATATGACCAAATCCAATGGTCAACCAATGCAGACCACTTTGAAAAATGGTGCACTGGGCTTACTGGATTCCCAATAGTGGATGCAGGAATGAGGCAGTTGAACACCACTGGGTGGATGCACAACCGTATGCGAATGGTAGTTTCTAGTTTCCTAACAAAATCACTACGTATCAATTGGCAATGGGGTGAAAAATATTTTGCACAAAATCTAATTGATTATGATCCCTGTGTAAATAATGGAAGTTGGCAATGGGCTGCCAGCACCGGATGTGACGCACAGCCTTATTTTAGAATATTTAATCCCTGGAGGCAGCAAGAACGATTCGATAAAGAATGTAAGTATATCAAAGAATGGATTCCAGAACTTAGGGATTATTCTTCTAAAAAAATACATAACTGGAATGGGTGTTCTACTTACCCTGAACCTATCATAGACCATAAAAGCGAAGTTAGAAGAACATTGGAGCTCTTTAAATCAGCATCATGAAGTTAACAGTAGGATGTAAAGATTACGAATGGCTAGAACCACTTATTCATGGTTATGTAAAATCTGACGATCTAGAGTTGCAATTTTTTACAGATGCACCTAGCAACCGAATACACGATCGAACAGTTGGGGGAGATTTTGATGTCGCAGAATTTTCTCTAGCTAAACATATCATAGGGTATCCCAATTGGGAATTCATTGGGTTACCCGTGTTCCCTCGTCGCTTTTTTCCACATTCTCATATCTTTGTCAATCAAAATTCAAATATAACTGAACCAAAAGATCTAGAAAATAAACGGGTCGCAATATATCAATACCAAAATACATTGGCACTCTGGGCAAGAGGAATTCTTTCAGAATATTATGATGTTGATTTAGAATCAATTGAGTGGGTCACTTCGCGCCCCGAAACATTTGAAGTTCCCTACGATCCGGAAATTGTTGACCATAAAACATTACCAGAGCAATTATCTCAAGGAAAAATAGACGCCCTATTTCTACCAACAACAAATAGGATCTACCCACTTCCCAAAAATGTAGCTCGGATGTATTCGGATCCTCGTGAGGCAGAAAAAATATATTTTCAAAAATCAGGTTTCTGTCCACTTATGCACGATATAGTCATTAGAAACGAAATTGTTGAAAATGATCCCTGGGTTGCCACTGAATTATATGAGCTATTTCAAAAATCGTATGCTTCATATTTAACTAGAATCACTGACGATACTAAATGGCCCTTGGCCTGGTGGACTATGTATATCGAAGAAGAGTTAGAGGTGTTCGGAGATATATGGGCCAGATCCTTTGATTTTAATTCAAATGTGAAAGCTGAATTAGAAACCATGATTCAATATGCCTATGATCAACATTTGATATCTGATATCTTCGATCCACAGGATTTGTTCTATAAAGTTTAGTAAATCTATTTATTATCGTTGAATATAATTTATAAATATACTTATCAACGAATTTAGATAAATAAAAGAAAAATATACCTGTATAAAAAACGATAAATATTATTATCGTCAAATTTAAGTTATTTGGGAATATATCCTGATAAGATGGAACTTGAAACCTCAAACGATACTCGTGTGACAATCAATACATATGTCCCAGAATATCAACGGGATTTATGGAAACAGCACGCAGGACTTTTAGACATGAATCTGAGTGAATTTGTACGGGCGATGGTTCAGGCAGGTAGGCGTGATTTTGACATTGGAACTAAAAATAATGAAAATATATTGAAAGTCAATTTTGATAACAAAACCCCCGGGGTATCGGGAGTAAAAATACAACTTCTAAATTTTCTCCAAAACGACGAGTGTTTGGGTTGGGACAAACTAGTGCAAAAACTCACAGTAGATTTGGAAGATGAAATGGAACTTGCATTAACACAACTCCAAGAAGAAAATATAATTAGGTATAATGGGAGGCTAGGTGGCTATACACTTTTGCGAGATTAACTATGGTAAAACCAAATCTCAATCGTAGTGATCCTATTGCCTATTTCATACAGGACATGGAATACCATGGTAGATCTAAAAGAACTCAAGATGCATATTTTCGAGTACTCACCGACTTTCAATTGTTTTTGAACAACGAATGTGGTACTAAAATCAATAACGCTACTCATAGAGATTGCATGGCTTGGCTACATGGCATTCGTAAAATATCTTCTCCAAGTACTATTGCAACATATGCGTCGTATGTCAATCGATTCTATAGGTATATGTCCAATGTAGGGATATTAAATTCAAACCCCATGCTGCTAGTCGTTGAAGAGTTGACAGAATCAATAGAATCAAACCCAATACGAAGGGATATTTCATTAAAAAGTATGCAGAAATTTTTAAAAAATATTTCACACCCTTTGGATCGGGCAATTATTGTTACTTTACTAAAAACAGGAATGAGGGTTGGAGAGCTTTGTAACCTAGACTTAAGAGATTTAAATTTAGTGGACCAAGATGTAACTTTCACATATAAAATAAAACCAAGAGGTGCAATTGGGGACCGATCAAAGACTTTGTATATCTCAAAAGAACCCACTCGAGGAGAAATCTACAACGGCGAGGTAAGAACTGCATCAAATAAACGGAAACGTGACACCATAGTGCCTATTGATAATGAATTATATCATACTTTAAAAGTATGGCTTTCCATTCGGCCAGATTCCAATTCTCCGGCAGAACCTGTGTTCCTTAGCACTTCAAAATGGGGGCATAGGATCACCCCTAGTATCGTTCGTTCCAGACTTTTAGAATATACTAAAACCACCGGATGGCATTCCCCTGGGGCAGGGGCAGAAGAGAATGTAACTCCTCATTATTTCCGTCACTTTTTTACTACCAATTTAAGAAATGAAACAGGAGACCGAGGTATTGTTAAATATCTACGTGGAGACGTCGCAGACGATATTATTGAAACTTATACTCATAATTGGGGCGATAGAGTTAGAATCGTTTATGAAAAAAATATTTATTCATTGTTAGTTTAAAAAAAAATTCTGTTTTATTTGAAACAGACAAACAAAATATTGCAATATGCCAATTCACAAATTGTTTAATATGGAACATTTAAACAAAATACTGCTATACGCGTATATTTATGTTTTATTTGGAACAGATAAACAAAATACTGCTATACTTTCAAATCCACTTATATTTAATCGATATGAGTAGATGGGAACCAGGCCAATTTCCCTTCAGATTCTATTGACACACACACAAATGAGTTAAGAGGCATGTTCGAATTGGTCGGGGCAGAACATTGTATTATCTCTCCGTTCAACAAAGCCACTTTGTACAGTACTTTCTCACCTAGATAGCGTTGATATGTAATGGTCCCATTGGCATCTTTTGGATTGCACAAGTCTATTTTAAGATCTTCTGGTCGAAACAAAATTTCCATATTTAGATTATCATATTCTTTAGAAAGCCCATATATATTTTCTCGATTGATATCACCTACCATTGTCGAAATAGTATCTCCGTCTAGGAATCCCGAAATGAAGCTTGCATGTCCCAAAAAACTTGCCACGAATCTGGATCGGGGATAATTAAATAATTCTTGGGGGGATCCAGATTGCTCTATTCTGCCGTTTTTGAGGATTAGAACTCTATCTGAAATGGATAATGCCTCCTCTTGATCATGAGTAACAAATATAGTGGTTGTCCCCGTAGTTTTTAAAATCGTTCTAAGTTCTTCTCTCATTTCAATTCTAAGTCCTGCATCAATACTAGAAAATGGCTCATCTAAAAGTAAAATTGAGGGGTTGGGTGCCAATGATCTTGCAAGAGCAATCCGTTGCTTTTGTCCACCAGAAAGCTCGTTTGGGTAACAATCCTTCTTGTGAGAAAGGCCCACCAATTCTAATAAGTCATCTACTTTTTCGGGGTATAATTCTAGGTCGTATTTGTTTATCCCAAAAGAAACATTTTGGCTAACAGTCAAATGAGGAAATAGGGCCAAATTTTGAAATACAATCCCAACTCCTCGTTTTTCGGGAGGAACTAGTACTTCGGGACTACTCACTAATTCATCATGGATCTTAATTGTTCCTCCGTCTATTTCTTGTAATCCTGCTATGCACCTTAGTATCGTGGTTTTTCCACTTCCTGAAGCACCCAAAAGTGTTAATAATTCCCCTTTTCCAACAGAAAAAGATAAGTTTGAAAGTATTCGGTTTTTTCCAAAGTTTTTAAACATATTTTCTATTTCTAGAATTGGATTTTTCGGACCTTCACCTCGAAGGGGGGGCCATACATCAAATGACTTGGAATTATCCATGGCCATTTGAATCCTCCTGCATCAAGAGTAGGACCATCGAAAGGCCAGATACTATTAACAGCATTACTATTGGTAATGCGGCATCACCATAAAAATTTGCGTCTTCTGCCATCCAAATCAATGTGACCAGCGTTTCAAACCCCGTGGGTCGTAGCATCAATGTTATCGGAAGCTCTTTCATAACTGTCAAAAATACCAAACAAAACCCTGCAAGCCAACTCGGGGTAACCAAGGGGAATGTAACTTTAAGGAACGATCTTATTGGACCCACACCTAGTGTTCTCGATGCGTGAACCAATCCAATGTCTACACTAGAAATTGCAGCGGTATTGGATCCAATTGAAAGTGGGAAGAAACGAATGGCATATGCAAAAATTAAAAGAGGTAATGTCTGGTAATAAGAGCCAAGGTATCTAGATCCAAAGAAAATTAAAGCCAGACCTATGACCACGCCGGGCATCGCATAGCCAATATAGGAGGATTTTTGAATAATACCATACCAAGGTGGTATCTTTCTAACAATGAGATGTGACACAGGGGTACTAGCCAATGTTATCACCGTGGCCGCTGCAAACGATACTAAAACCGAATTGAATATGTGCTTATACGGGATCGTGAAAACACTTCCATAAACGGGATCTAAACTAAACCAACCAAAAAATGTTATTAGGGGGATGGCAATTCCAAAAAAAGCCACTAATAGTGGAAATACCGTAGATAAACCTTTCCACTTTCCTAATTGGATCTGAAGTGTCCCTTTAAAATCAATGGTTTTTCGATCGATAACTGACTTATGAGCTCTAGATTCCATCGACAAGATCACAATTGCAAACAATAATAAGATCAATGACAATATCGCGGAGAACCCCAAATCAAACCTTTTGATATATATCGCACGTGTAAATACATCATATCTCATTATTGCAGGAGTTCCAAAATCGGATAGACAATAAAGCGAAACTAATAGTGCCCCTGCAATCACTGCAGGGTATATTTGTTTCCAAATAACTCTACTAAATGTTATCCACCGATTGACTCCAAGGGTCCTAGAAACATCGATCGTTTGAGGATCAATGGTTTTTAACGCAGCCCTAGTGGTAAGGTACACGTAAGGGTAGGTATACAATGTGAGTACAATTACAGTCCCAGAAAGGCCATATATGGATGGCAATTCTTCCACCCCTATGGGCAAAAGCATCTTTTGGAGCGTACCATTTGGGCCAAATGTCGAAACATAGGCGAATGCACCTATGTAGCTTGGAATTACTAGTGGCAAACAAACCATGGCGGTCCAAAACCGTTTGTATGATATGTCTGTACAAGTCGTTATGAATGCAAGAGGGACTGCAATCAAAATAGTGCACAGGGTTGTCAATGACACCATCACAATGCTATTAATCAGTATTTGAATCGTTTTTCCCCGGGAAAGTATAGTAATTAAGTCTGCAAATGGAACTGTTATCGCAGTTATCACTAACCACACTGAAGGTATTAGGATTAAACCTGCAATAGTTGAGGAAGCAATTATGGAAAACAGTATCGTCCGGGGATATTTTTTCACGTTAGATGTATGCAGTACGGATTGAAATAGTCATTGAACAAAATTGAAATTAAAGATATTATCGCTGTATATTATCTTTAATAATTTTAGAGAGTGTAGATACCCATTCATCATCATCATTTAAACAAGGAATCAGTGTGAATTCCCTACCTCCATTTTCTATGAAAATCTCATTTCCCCGGATCCCAATCTCCTCCAATGTTTCCAAACAATCTGCTATAAACGAAGGGCAGCAAATGGCTAGTTTTTGTACTCCATTTTTAGCCAGGCGTTTAATTTCATCTTCTGTCGAGGGACCAAGCCATTCATCAAATCCAAGTCTCGATTGAAAAGACCAACTCCATTTATCCCTTTCCAACGAAAGTGCATTCGCAACGCATTCTGTAGTCTGTTTGACTTGATGCGGATAACAAATGGAGTGACATTGCGGATTTGGGATATGGCAACAATCTTTATATTTAAAACAATGATCTTTGTTGGGATCCATCTTTTTAACATGTCTAACGGGAATTCCATGGTAACTAAATAATAAATAGTCTGAATCACCAAGATTTTTTTCGATAATTTTGGATAGGACTGAGATATAGTCTGGGTGATTATAAAATGGACCTACATATTGCAAAGTAAGTCTCGGGAATCTATCCCGAATTATTTGATTTGCATGCTCTATAACCGATTTTGTACTAGCCATTGCATAATGCGGATAAAGTGGACAAATGATTAGATCTCTTAAATCGGAATGCTCTAAAACCATTTTCTCAATGGTAGATTCCATACTAGGAGATCCATAGCGCATGGCAAGTTCCACCGGAATTTCTGATATGCGGGACAATTTGTCTTGAACCTTTTCGCTGATATCTATTAGTGGGGATTTATCAGTCCATATTAACGAATATGCTTCTGCACTTTGCTTTGGCCTCACATTTAAAATAATTCCTTTTATGAGGAGGTATCTTAACAAATATGGTAGGTCAATAACGTGTTTGTCCATCAAAAATTCATCTAAGTATTTCTTAACGTCAGAAGGTTCGGGCGACTCTGGAGATCCTAAATTAACTAATAAAATTGCCTCATCCATTTAAGTCTGATATGACGTTTGTATACCTCCCACATAAGCATATCTTATTTGATTCAGACGCTCCTTCCTCACAAGTGCACATTCGATCTTTCTGATTAAAATTAATTTTATGACGGTTTTTATATAGGTCCATTTTGGTTTCCTAAAGTTTGTTGATATTTTTCAGATTTTTATATGTATTATCTACCAATAAGACCCTATTGGGACCACTCGGGTTCGAACCGAGTAACAGCATTCTGCTCATGTCAGAAGCTGGTGCCTCAGGTGACACATACTATCAAATTGCACAGGTCCCTTGATATGGTTTTAGATTGATGATTTAAATTACAAAGAGAGACGTTCTCACATTTAAGTGAGAATTCCCATTTTAAATTTAAAGTACTCCTGCTTCCTCTTGCAAGGCAACAGTTTCGTTAATGTCCTGTGAAGCAAACTTAACCAGATCAACTTTAGGTGTTTTTTGTTCTGATAGTTTTGGCAGACGTGGATCTGCTTCTAGTCCAGGGATCATCGGATACTCAAATTTCATATTCCCAATGAAGAATTGTTGTGCTTCAATGGAGAGAAGATGCCTAATGAAATTGGATGCGAGTTCATAGTTTTGCCGTGGATTCTTGACGATCGTTGCTCCTGCAACATTCATGAATACTCCTGCATCGTTTTCCGTAAAGGCCAATTCTATGTGATCTCCAGATCCATAGCTATGTCCTGTTGGATCGTTCTTTACCCTCATAGGGTAGTAGTGGTTTACAGGACCAGCATGAATCTCCCCAGCTAGGATCGCTTCGGTCACATTACTTTCCTTTGCATAGTTTTTGACACCAGCTGCTTTCATGTCTTTTAACCATTGCAGCGTTTTGTCTTTTCCATGTAAATATCTCATGCATGTGATGAAATCTGCGTGGGACCCATATGTTGGTGCCCATCCCATCTTGTCTTTGAGTGCCTCAACTTTGGGGAGGTCAAAGATACTTTTAGGGATTGTAGATGCATCGACTTCTTTTGTGTTGTATGCGATGCAACGAAGCCTACCAGATGTTCCGATCCAATGTCCCTCGGGGTCGAGATAGCCTTCTCGCCCGGCACTGATTACATCTGCATTAACGGGAACTGTCATTCCTTCGTTCTTTAATAAACCAAGGGCACCTGTACTAACTGTGTAGAATACATCTGCTGGTGTGTTTTTACCTTCAACTCGTATTTGATTTGCCAAAGCTGTGGATTTGTCATATCGAATATCTAGGTTAAGTTTAGGATATTTGTCCTGAATCATCACAAATAACTCACCAACGAGCGATTCTTTCCTACCAGAGTACATCGTTAGGTCTCCTTCCAATGGAGGGAGGGCAGCCATAGATACTCCTACAGGTACTGCAGGTGCTGCAGGTGCTGCAGGTGCTGCAGGTACTGCTGCTGGTTCTGAAGCGGCAGGAGCTGCTGCTTCTTGTTGTGTTGTACAACCTGCGATAGTCATTAGTCCAACGGACCCTGCGGTCGCAAGTAATTGTCTTCGAGAGATATTTTTCAAACTCATCGAGTAGACTAAACTGCCTCTATATATAACCTAGCTTATTTAACTCTAAGATAATATTCAACTATTAATGGTTAATATTAATTCCAGGGAGTATTATTCACAGTTATTCCAACAGGTATGCCGGTAAGTAGCTCCCATATGGAACTTTCAAATGAAGTCTCCAAAGGAGGTGTTTGAATCATGTCAGACAAAATATCGTTTGTGGCTTCATGTCCACAAGTATAGTAATGTTCACCAGGGCTTGATGCGGAAATCCCTACAATCTCTTGACTGCAAATAGGGCATTTTGATGTGGGTTCTATTTTTGCCGTTTGAAGAGTCATTGTTATGCTCATGATTCAACAGTGACAGCACTGCTATTTAGACGGCCGCCTAGCATGGTGAAAGTAAAACGGCAGACTGGAGGCAGACGAGGGGCATTCTTTGGTCCTCTGATTTTACACCATTCTATTAAAAACCAACCTACCGCCGTGTGTCCGACCCAGGGCATATGGGTTCACAGACTTTGCGAAAAACTAAAGTTATGGCTAACCATCTCGCAGGTATGGATCGAATTGCAATAATAGGGGCTTCTATGACGCAATTTGGAGTTCGGGAAGGCTCTTGGATACGCGATTTACTCTCAGAGGCTGCAATGAGTTGCATAGAAACTACAGGCGTATCGCCCAGTGATATTGATCATGTATATGTTTCTAATATGGCCAGCGGGGAGTTCGAGGGGCAGACGGGAATTATGAATGCGCTGGTCCAAGATATAGGGGCAGTTCCTGCATATACTGCCCGAATTGACCAAACTAGTGCATCGGGGGGAGCGGGCATCTACGCGGCGTGGCAATCCGTAGCTAGCGGTCAAAGTGATATGACATTACTTGTAGGTGGTGAAAAAATGACTCACACATCCACTTCAAACGCAACAGACATAATCTCGACACTCACTCATCCCGTAGAATACAAACACGGAGTTACATTACCTAGTTTTGCAGGCCTCATCACTCAACTTTACTTACACAGATATAATGCATCTCGTGAATCACTTGCCAAAGTCGCCGTTAAAAATCATAAGAATGGGGTTGACAACCCTCATGCACACTTTAGAAAAGAAATAGATATAGAAACTGTACTATCTTCACCCATAATCGCAGACCCACTTAGATTGTATGATTTTTGTCCGATAACAGATGGGAGTGCTGCCTTGATGGTTTGTCCTGAATCTCGCGCAAAAAAAATTACAGACGATTACGCAGTGATTACTGGAATAGGAGGTGCAACAGATACCCACGTGGTCCACGAACGAAGAGAACCCACAACATTAGATGCAGTGGTGATTAGCTCAAAAAAGGCATACGAAATGGCAAACAAAACACCCGAGGATATAGATGTTGCAGAATTGCACGATATGTTTACAATACTTGAAATTTTGCAGTCGGAAGATTTAGGGTTTTTCAATAAGGGAGAAGGGTGGAAGGCAGTAGAAAAAGGCCTCACTGACCGGGATGGAAAACTGCCAATAAACACATCGGGGGGGTTAAAATCAAAGGGACATCCACTAGGTGCTAGTGGTGTTGCACAGGCACATGAATTATACCACCAGTTAATGGGCACTGCAGGTAAGCGGCAAGTCGACGCAAAAACTGCACTGGCATGTAACATTGGGGGATTTGGAAATTGTGTTATTACTACTATTTTGGAGTCTATATGAGTGATAAATTAATTGTGTACAAATGCTCTAATGGCCATCTTTGTTATCCAAAGCATAGCATATGTTCTGAATGTGGAGTTTCAATAGGAAATGAGATGGTAGACATATCTAATTTGAAAGGTACGGTTGTCACTTGGACAAAAAGCACGGTCCCCCCACCCGGAGTACGAAAACCAAATATTATTGCTATTGTTGAATATCATATCGAAGGTGAAACAGTAGCATTATTAGGAGGTATCGAGGGAGAATCTGTGAGTATAGGTGATATTGTCAACGCCATACCTGTTTCAAATCTCAGAGATACTGAATATTGTCAACGAGAGAAAGGAAGTCAAACCTGGTCGGGCCATCGATTTAAAATAGTGGAATAAAACCCAATCAAGAATCACTTTGCATAAGTTTTGATGTTTTTCCAAACAACTTGCATTTTCTCTCCAGTCAGCTTGACTAATTGGTCAAGGGAATCCTCGGAATCGGGAGATACCAATCCCAAGTCCCGAATGGCTTTTGTTGCAGAAACGTGGTGAACATGCACCAATCCATCTTCTGGAGACTCATATACGACAGTAGTGCAGGGTAGCATTCCTGCGATCTCTGGATCAATTTTTAAAGCACCATATGCAATTTGTGGGTGACAAACTATTATCAATGCGACCTTTGATACAGTTTCGCCCAATGTCCCTTTTATCATTTTATCGAGATGGCTAACATTTATCGTCTCAAAGTCAGCCAATTCGTGTTCTAATTGTATCGCAAGAACTGCATCTTCAAAATCCATATCAACCGTGGTGTGTAGTACTTCTTTTGCCGTGGCAGTTTCATCCATATGAATAGGTAAAAACCACTTTAAAAAACACTTGTGGTTAGCAGATGGAAAATAGTTTATCAAAAGTCACATCCGAAATTGTTTAAAGCCCGGGTGAAATCAAATAGAATATGAGTGCAGCAATGGAGAAAATGCTTTTCTGCGTTTCGTGCGGTATCAGTATTTCTGGAGTGAATGCAACATCTTTTGAATGTCCTAACTGCGACACCAACATTTCTAGATGTTCCAAATGTAAAAGACAGAGTAATAGATATCAGTGCCCGGGCTGTGATTTCGAGGGACCATAGCTACCATGGGGACTGTAGCCGCAAAAATCAAGATCATGCCAGAAACTTCAGAAATTGATATTGAAGAGCTAGAAAAAAATATTGAAGGTGCAATCCCCGATGGGGCTGAGTTAAAAGGAATTGAACGCCAGCCCATTGCATTTGGACTAGTTGCACTATATCCTACAGTTCTAATCCCCGATGGGGAGGGTGGAACTGATAAGATCGAAGAGGCTCTTTCCAAGGTAGAAGGTGTTGGTAGTGTTGCTGTTGAGGCAGTGGGGCTAATATAGAGAGTTTTAAGCTGCTTAAATTAACATTTCATATATAAGATTATGCCAAGTTCAAAGGGACCACGTAGCAAAACTCGACGAAAGTTGACAAATAAACTTCGAGATAGAGGAACTTCCCCACCTCAGCGAATAGTTCAACAGTTTGAAAATGGACAAAAAGTCCACCTCAGAATCGACCCAAGTGTACAAGATGGGAGGTTCCACCCTAGATTCAATGGGCACACAGGAGAGGTGGTTGGAAAGCAAGGATCTGCCTTTAAAGTCCAAATAACCGATGGAGGAAAGACAAAGGTTTTAATTTCAGTTGCTGCCCACCTGAAAGCCCAAAAATAACAATTATGACAATATTCCAAGAAATTATTTCAGAAGATTATTTGACCGTATCTGAGGTGAAACAACATCTGCAGAAAATAGAAAAAGAACGAGTAGAGGATGAGGAGCGGGAGTTGCCCTATGAACTTGCGAGAACAATTGAGCATGTAAATCGTTTTTCGGTGTTAAGTGCAAAAGACGCGAGAGCATTGGTGAAAAAATTGTTAGAATTAGAAAAGGTAAGTCCACAAAATGCATGTAAAATTGCGGATTTACTCCCTCAATCCCGAGATGAAGTACGTTCAGTATATGCACAAGATCGCCATAATCTGGATGGCGACGAATTGGACAAAATTATATCAATAGTGGCCGAATACGTCTAAAAAATAATTGAATTTATTGGCATTATCTATTTAAGTGTTTAAATCTATACCCATGTAGTGATAGGTCTATGTTACACGATATTCAGTTGGTAACAGTTTTGGACTATTTGGCACATGGACGGGAGGGGGACGAATCTCCACAATATCGAAAACCACAATTATTGCAAGTAATAAAAGAAGAGGGCTTTGTCTTGTGTGAACTTGTTCTTAAACAAGGTCCATTGGGAACTATAGGAGATCCACTGAATGTAAACGAGTATCCCGAATATATTGAATTCATTCGAGAGATTGGATATGAGGACCTATCTGTTGGGGCGAAAACTGAATTAGAACATATTATCCGTGAAATTATCCAAAATGATAGCCAAAAATTTGTCGACTTTTTCAACAATTCAAATCCAATAAGCATCAGATTACATCAACTAAATCTGCTCCCCGGGATTGGGGGGAAAATCAGGGACAGGATCCTCAATTCGAGAAAATATTCTTCTTTTGAAAGTTTCGAGGACCTAGAAGAGAAAATCGAGGGGTTGTACAACCCTCAAGAGATAATACTCAATCGAATTCTAGATGAACTAAAAAATCCAGATATCAAATATCATATATTCGTCAATACAAAATGAATAACAAGGTAGTTATTGGATATAATGCGGAAACCGAAAGATCTATTAAAAAAAGCAAGAACCAAAGGAAATCAAAATTTAGACCAATATTTTTTGATGGACGAAGGGGTCCTCAATAGATTGCAATCATATGCACGTGAATTTGATTGTGACCACATACTTGAAATTGGAGCAGGGATTGGGAATTTAACCGATAAACTTGTTGAGATCTCAGGAGGTGTTACTGCAATAGAAATAGATCCTCTCTTGGTGGATTTTCTCTCGCTTGAATTCAAAGAGGAAATATCTACAAAAAAATTGCATTTAATTCAAGGAGATATCTTGGAAGTTCAATTGCCCCCCTATACTGTGTCTGTATCCAATTTGCCATACGAATTATCTAGTAAAATATTATTTAGATTGCTTCCAAGTAAAATGCCACTAGTCTTGATGGTACAAAAAGAGTTTGCCCAACGTCTCGTTGCAAAACCAAACACACCAGAATATGGGAGACTCACAATAACAGCAGGGCATTATGCAGATATAGAAATTATAGAAACGGTTTCCCCCCTCGCATTCAACGTTAGACCCGCTGTGGAAAGTGCAATCGTTAAGTTGGTTCCTTCAAAACCAGATTATATTGTGGAAAATGAGGCTGCCTTTTTACAGCTAGTTACTGCAGTGTTTACACAAAGACGTAAAAAAATGGTTAATTCTATTAAAAATACCACCCATATTTCTCACATAGAAAACCCTACTATTTTAATTGAACTAGCAGATGAAGAGTTGATGAACTCTCGGCCCGGGGAATTGACACCTGCTGATTTTGCAATATTGGCCAATATTCTGGCAAACTCTACAGATGATTAATGATGGAAAAAAAATTTTACAAACCTGCAGAAGATTCGGCCCTGTTGGCTAACTGCGCAATGGAAAGTGTCGGAGAAATGGATTGTGTATTAGATATTGGTACGGGTTCTGGTTATGTGGCTTCAAAAATAGAAGGAAAGTGTTTGAGAGTCATTGGATCTGACATCAATCCCCATGCATGTACTCACGCAAAAAAGAATAACATTGACATTGTACGATCGAACTTAATGGATGCATTTGATAAAAATTCATTTGACATAGTGCTATTCAACCCTCCTTACCTACCAGAAGATGGACATGTATTTGAAGAATGGTTTGAGATGGCAACTGTGGGTGGGGAGACAGGAAGGGAAATTATAGAAAATTTCCTTGATGATTTGAAACGTGTGTTAACACCATCGGGATGTGCATTGCTACTAGCCAGTACTAAAACAGGGATATTTGAAGTTGAAATGTATGCAAAAGAAAAAGGATTTGATGCCAATACTATTGCGGAGGACACTTATCACGATGAAAAATTGGTTGTTTTTAAGATTAAACCTTATTAAAAATTTCACTTTCACATAGCTCTTCGTATTGCATTTATGGTGCCCTTTGGTTCCAATGGAACAAAAATTCAATAAAGACAACTGTGAGGATATATCAATATATGCTATTCCACATAATTTGGAAAGGGAATATTAATGTGGTCACATGAACGAGTATAGTTTCATGGTTGAGATTATGTCGTCCTCATTGGGTTTATATCCACTCCCTGATTGGACGAAAGATGAATTATCTAAATTAAAAGGCCACCAAAGGGATGGACTTATTAGTGGGAATGAAAGCTCATTGATTAATGCTGTTTATGATTCTGCAAGGGAGTTTATAATAGGGGAGCAGCAAACTGCAGGTATAGACTTAATTGTGGAAGGGCAGCTTAGGTGGGACGATATGCTGGTCCACCCACTTATTGTCCACGAGTCGGTGGAAGCAAGGGGTTTGGTTCGGTATTATGACAATAATAATTTCTATAGAGAACCGGTAGTTGTGGGTGAACTTACTAGCAATGGAGATGTGGCAAGAGAACTAGAAAAAACGTCTGAATTGGTCAGCACGCCTAGTGCGATATTTCCAGGCCCATATTCACTATCAAAACTTGCTACGGATGAATACTATGGTTCAGAAACTAAGTTTCTTGAAGCAATGGGGGGATTTGTGCGAGAAGAAATTCAAGGATTCCCTGAAATGAGTTATTTAACATTGCTGGAACCATCATTGGCAGTTGACCCACCTCACGGTGACGAAAAAGAATTAATCGCCGATCTACTCAAAAAAATAAAAAGTGTGGTGAAAAAAGAACTTATTATCCAAACTTATTGGGGTGCATTCGACGAAGAAACGTATGCCACATTACTTGAATTGGGTGTGGGAATTGGTTTTGATTTTGTTACAGCAGCAGAATCCAATTTGAAATTATTAAGTGAACAAGGGGCCCCAAAAATGGCCTCTGTGGGGGCAATTAATGGGCAAAATACCAACGTCGAGTCCCCTGAGGAGGTCCAAAATCTAATTAAAGGAATGCTTGAAAAAAATCCGGACATACAACGCGTGGTTGTAAATCCCAATACGGGATTATTTTATTTGCCTGAGAATCGATTTACAGAAAAATTAACAGTATTGGGTTCTATTGCAGGTATGGAGGAGGCATTGTGAGGGACAATAGGTCTCAATTTCGTCCAGTGGATCATCCGAATGACCATTTCATACTGACAACGGTGGTTGGTTCATATCCTAAACCAAAATGGCTCAATCGAGCCCGTGAATCATATCATGTTCATTCTAACAAAGATTCAAGGGATCAATATACTGAAGCAAAAAATGATGCATCCACAATAATTATAAAAGAGCATGAAGAGGCCGGTCTAGACGTTGTGGTGGATGGAGAAATGAGAAGGAATGAAATGGTTGAGTATTTTGCAGAAAGGATACAAGGATATGAATTTAATGGGCCAGTAAAAGTCTGGGGCCATAATTATTTTGATAAACCATCCGTGGTTGAAAAGGTGTCATACAGAGAACCGTGGCTTCTTGAAGAATACAAATGCAATGTAAAGATCTCTGAAAAGCCTATAAAGGTCCCCATAACAGGGCCATACACGCTAGCAAATTGGAGTTTCAATGAATTTTATAAAGATGAAGATGCGCTGTCCTATGAATTGGCAGAACTTGTCAACATGGAAATAAAGAATCTAGTTGGTGCAGGGGTGAGATATATTCAAATTGATGAACCAGCACTAGCCACTACCCCGGAGGATCATAAAGTGGTGAGGAAGTGTTTAGAGAGAATAACAAATGGAATTGCAGATGATGTGAGAGTTGGACTTCATGTGTGTTACGGGGATTATTCAAGAATTTTTCCAAAAATATTGGATTTTCCGGTTGATGAATTTGATGTAGAACTGGCCAATGGAAATTATAGCCAGCTAGAAGTATTCAAGAAAGTTCCCTTTACGAAAGATATTGGATTCGGGGTAATTGATGTACACGATTCTAGGATAGAATCCGTGGAGGAAGTTAGAGAGCGAATTTTAAAAGGTTTGGAAGTAGTCCCTCCTGATCGGCTAACAGTTAGTCCAGACTGCGGGCTTAAGCTCTTATCGAGAGAAGTAGCTTATAAAAAGATGGTAAATATGGTCAAGGCCACGCGCATGGTTGAAGAAGAATTGGATCGGGGAGAGATAGAAGTGGTAAAATGAAATGCTATTCATAAAGCCAGGTTTCGTCTATACGCTCATACGATGAAAATTCAAGTTCATCAAAGAATAGATTTATTTCACGTTCGTTAGACCCAGGGTTGGTATCGGACCCATGAATGACGTTTCGCCCAAGATCAATTCCAAAATCGCCCCTTATAGTCCCAGGCGGTGATTCTGAAGGGTCGGTAGAACCCATCATTTGACGAACGATACTGACCGCATTTTTTCCCTCTAAAACCATGGCAAAGGAAGGACCCGAACAGATGAATTCAACCAATCCATCAAAAAAGGGCTTTCCAACATGTTCTGAATAGTGCTTTTGCGCTAGTTCTAAATTAATGGTTAAAAGCTTCGATCCCACAAGTTTGAGCCCACGTTTTTCAAATCGGGAAATGATAGTTCCTATGAGGCCGCGTTGAACCCCGTCCGGTTTAATTAACACGAAGGTTCGCTCTTGAGTCATTATTCTTCAATTAATTCCAAATCTATTTCTACGGTTTGTGCGGTTGGATTGGAAGTCTGAGGAGCTTTGCTAGCTTTGACATGCCTACCCCGAGCAGTCCAGGGGAGTCTCCTAGATTTTCTACCAAGTTTTGAGTTTTTATCACATTTTGAGGAACAAAAATAGGCAGTCCTCCCATCTGTTCGTACGAATAACAGTCCAGTGCCAGGTTCCATGGGAGATCCACAAAAATCACAAGATCTAAAATCAGGCACGGATGATCACCTTCCCCCGATAGAATCTGCTTCTCTTGCAGTTTCTCTTAGTTGAATTATATCTCCAATTCGAACGGGCCCAATGCAATTTCTAGTTATAACTTGTCCCTTATTCGATCCGTCTTTAATTCTACATTTTATTTGCATGGCTTCTCCATGCATTCCTGTCTTACCAACGATTTCCACCACCTCAGCGGGTGTGGAATCTTCAATGCTCATGCTTTACGGAGGTCCTCAAGTTTGGCAGATAGGTCTTCGACAGAATCCTTTGCACTTCCCGGATCAACAATTGCAGCTGCTGCACTTGGTACAGACAATCCCGTTGCATTTCCTATTTCTTCTTGTGTTGGTACAAATAAAAATGGAATTCCTTTCTCAATGGAGAGTTCGGGCAGGTGCATTACGATTTCTTCAGGTTGTACGTCTTCTGCTATAAAAACTAATTTTGCACTTCCACGTTCAATGGTTTTTGTCGTTTCATTCGTTCCTTTTTTAACAGACCCAGTGTCTCGTGCGGCTGCAAGTGCTTCTAGAGCAGCTTGCTGGAGATCGTCAGGTACGTCAAATGTTACGTATATTGGCATGATTGTTCACTTTGGTCCCAATAAAAGCTCACCCACAAACTCTGAGATAACTCCTTACAGAAGGTATGGATCATTGACTTTTATAGAGATTCTACGCAAGAGTAGTTAGGCCTCACATAAAAACTCCCCTATAAAGGTCACTGCGTGCGATTGTGGGCCATGCATATTGCTAGCATGGGGGTTAAAAAGAGAGGGAGGATCTGCTCAAGGGTGTGAAAAATAAGCAGCATAGACTCCAGAACTAATATCTAACTTTGCAAATCCCACCCTTTCAAACTGAATTAAATCACCAGAATTGTAGTTACAAATGGTTGATTCAACAATTCCGTTAAATTCTCCTTGAGAAGTTTTTAAACATAGTTGTTCATGGGTAGAGGGTAACCAGTGGATAATGGGCAATGACTGTGACTGGGCCGAGCTAAAATCGTTTTCAATAAACTCAAAGGAATCTCGAGTATACCTAACCGAACCAATTCCCTTTAGGTACAAAATGTCTTCAGCCCCGGGTATGTCAGAGCTGTCGATGAAAATAGAAGGCGTTATTGCAAGTTTTCTAAAGCCACGTTCGGTGTGATCGGGGTGCATGGGAATTTCTACAGTTTCGGGGAGATTCCGTCCGAATATTTGTTTCTCAGATGGATTTTTAATAAAGAACAAACGGTCTGCAACTTTATCGATGTGAGATCGATTTTTAGAATAGATCGTGGAAATGGATAATGTAATGTTATTTGTAGAAGTCCCTAGTTCAATCATGGAGGATGTAATTGCATCCCCATGTATACCTCGTTTTTTGAAATTTCTTAAGATAGGTAATTGGAGGTCAGACCACCCTGTAAAACTTCCAGATTCAATGGAATTGGACATACTAGATGTGGATAATGGAACCGAATGATCATCAATATTAATTCGCCCCCAGTGGACAACTTCGGGGTAGTTCCAATTGAAATAATTATATAGATATTGTTGGCGCTTTGCAGAATCTTGTAAATCAATCCCCCGTATTATATGAGTAATTTCGAGTAAATGATCGTCTATCGCACTTTGGAAGTCTAACAACGGCCAGCATCTATGTGTTTGTGCCACTTCACGTGGGTGGGGAACGTCGACCATTCGAAAGGCAACCCAATCGCGGAGTGCGGGGTTTGAGTTAGATAGATCAGTTCTGACACGAAGGACTACTTCTCCTGCAGAAAAATTTCCATCTATCATGTCTTGGAATTCGTTGAGTGTTTGTTCAATAGAATTTTCTCGGTGAGGGCATGGGTGACCTGAATTCTTTAAATTAGAGAAATCCGAAGAGGGACATGTACAGGTATAGGCCCCATTCAGATTAATTAATTGGAGGGCATGATCATAATAAAGATTCAATCTATCGCTTGCCATTATGACTTCATCGGGTTCGAACCCCAGGTACTGAATATCTTCCAGAATCCAATCATATGCTTCAAGAAGAGGGCGTTTAGTCGCAGGATCTGTATCGTCAAAACGACAAGCGAACCACCCATCATATAGAGATTTGTAAGTCCCAATTACAGAAGGCATCCTAGCATGTCCAATGTGCCAGGGCCCATTGGGATTGGGGGCAACGCGCATTCTAATTTGATCATAGGAATTGGCATTTGGTAGATCGGGCAATTGGCGCTTGGGCACTTCTACGAATTCTTCTTCCAATTGTTCGACTAAATTGGGAGCTAGATTTGTTAGTTTTTGGAGTTGGGCTGAATTTTCAAGAGAATTCACCTGCTCAATAAGAGGACTGATCAGGGCAGGGATTTCATTTGCAAACTTTCGGAAGTCAGGATAGTCTGCCATGAGAATTCCCATTACTGTTTTAACCTGAGAGGGACCTTGATATTTTAGTGCGTTATAGAGTGCATGTTTTTCTGCCTCAATTAATAAGATCTCTTTGAGTTCAGCGTCCATTCTTGGTGGGTTAATGGTCTCGTTGACAGAAAAAGTCGACTATGTCTGATAATAGTTCTCGAGAGGGGTTAGAAGGGAGAAGTTCCAGTTGTTGCTTGGCCTGAGTAGATAGGTCGTGGGAAAGTTCGTGTGCATATGAAATTGTTCCCGAGTCCTCAAGGGCTTCGACTAGAGAATCCATATCGGATTCAGAAGGGCACGAATTCTGATCGTTGTGGAATGAATTCAGATCAACACCGGAGTTGGTGGCGTGGATTGTAAGTATGGTTTGTTTTTGCTCAGATATATCACTTCCACGTTGCTTTCCAAGAACAGAACTAGGAGTAGTTAGATCGAGTAGGTCGTCATAAATTTGAAAGGCCTTTCCGGCGAGTAACCCAAAATTGTATAATGCATCTATGACCTCGGGAGGTTGTCCAAGAAGCTGAGCGGGTAAAGCTGCAGATTCTGCAAAAAGAACACCAGTTTTAAGTTCAATCATTCTGAGATATTCTTCAATAGATACCAGATCCATTTTTCCAAATTGAACATCTAGTGCTTGGCCCTCACAGATATCTGAGCAAACGGTTGCCAAACTTGTTAGTGCACGGGATACATTTGAAGAATGTTCTGCAGAGTTTCCTAGTGTTTCAAAGGCTTTTGAATAGAGAATGTCTCCCGCAAGTATTGCAGTATTGGTGTTAAATTTTTGATGAACGGAGGGGACCCCACGTCTGAGATCGTCGTCATCCATTATGTCATCGTGAATGAGTGTAAAAATATGAATGAGTTCTAAGCTTGATGCTGCATCGAGCATATTTACAGAGGTTCCCGTAGAATCAATGAGCCCCTGGTAAGGGAATGGTGACAGGTCTTGATTATAGATTGTTTCTGCAGCTATGAGACAAACAACTGGGCGGAGTCGTTTTCCTCCCGCAATGAAAAGGTGATTTGATGCTTCAGAAAGTTGGTCGGGTCCAATGGTATCTATGTGGCTAGTCAAACATTGGTTAACTATAGTTCTCCTACTAGAAAGAGCATCTAAAATCCGAGAAGAATCCTTTTCGTCCATAAATTTAGTTTGTCAATGAGACTCGGTTTCCGTTATAGGAAATGTGAATATCTCGCCCTAGGACGTATCCCTGTTTTCGTGCTATGTTGACATACCCTGAAGCACCAGCAATCGTTTGATGAGCAGGAATTATGTGAGTTGGTTTAAGTGTAGTTAACATCTCGTACAAGCCTTCTTGTGAGCAATGTCCAGAAACGTGAACATCGTCGTAAATTCTAGCCCCCCTCATTCGGAGGAGTGTTTCTGCCTGGTAACGCTGGCCTTCATTAGTTGGTTCAGGAATAAGTCGTGCAGAGAAAATGACTTTGTCACCTTCACTTAATTCGTATGGAGTCTCTCCTTTTCCCATTCGAGTGAGCATTGCATTTGGTTCACCCTGGTGCCCCGTGACGATAGGAAGGTATTTTTCTTTTCCTTCTTTCATGATTCTAGAAAACGTTCTGTCCACTGATTTCCGGTGTCCATACATTCCTAGATCTCCGGGGAATTCAACAAAATTTAGTCGTTCTGCAGTTCCAGAGTATTTTTCCATGGAACGTCCGAGTAAAACAGGTTGTCTACCGATTTCTTGGGCAAATTCGACAATACTTGCTACCCTAGCTATATGGCTAGAGAACGTGGTTGCAACAATTCCACCTTTGTAATCTGCCATAGAGAACATCACATCTTTGAGATGTTGTTTTGCTACCGCCTCACTAGGAGTTCTACCTTTCACGTTTGCATTTGTGCAATCTTCAATATAACACAAAACCCCTTCATTTCCTAGTTCTTTAAAACGTTTCATGTCAATAGGATCCCCTAGTGTGGGGGTGTGATCCATCCGTTTGTCAAGTCCGTAAATGATTGCACCTTCAGGGGTATGAAGAACGGGATTGATTGCATCAATGATAGAATGAGTCACATTGACAAATTCTAGTTCTAAGGTGTCACTTAGAGGTATTCTTTCGCCCGCATTCATGGCTACCAAATCGTTGTTCACTTTGAATTTTTCTTCGGATTGTATCAGCTGCCTGACAAGTTCAAGTGTAAAGGGGGTTGCAATAATGGGAGCATTATACCGGTGGGCGAGCTTAGTTATCGCCCCTATGTGGTCTAAATGTCCATGGGTAGGGACAATCGCTTTGACATCTCCGGGGAGATTCGACATTACACGATCATCGGGGATCGCACCCATGTCAATTAGATCTAGGCTGTGCATTCTTTCGGTTTCAATATCATCGTGAAGGAGAATCTTAGAAAGGTCCAGACCCATATCGAAGATAACGATATCAGAGCCTACACGAACGGCGGTCATTTGCCGTCCAACTTCTTCGAATCCACCTATTGTGGCAATTTCAATTTCCATAGTTAACCCTCCGAGTAGAACCACCTTTTAAACTGCCTGTGATAAAGTTTGGCGTCAGACGCCTCACAATAGGACATGTTCGAAGGTAGTGTGACTACCGGTTGGTACATGTTATGGTTCGCAGGGGTAAAAGTCAACTGAATTTGATCTGAGCGTCTGACAAAGTGGACAATGGGGATTCCGAGTAGCTGTGTTAATGCACCAAAGTTCCAGGGTTTGATCCTTTTAAGAAAGCTTCTAAATTAGGGAGATCAAAGATTGAAACTGGAGCATTTGCATTTGCTAATTCTTTGATTTTTCCGGCCATCCCTCCAGTGACATCGGTTGCAGAAGAATGTGTGATTGAACTATTTTCTTTTTGTTGGGAAGAAAGGCGAGGTATGACATTTCCGGAGGGGTCTAAAACGCCAGGTGTTGAGGTACAAAATCCAATGCGCTTGGTAGGGATTGAGTTGGATAGATTGGTTACTAGTTCATCCCCACTAACTATGGTTGCTCCTTTTTCTGCAGTGGTGACAATATCTCCATGAATCACAGGTACAAATCCAGATTCTAGAAGTGATAAAACGTGCTGAGAAGGAAAATGAAGTAGTGAATCTGAATCTCTCCATGCAACGGATAATGGATGTATAGGGATTGCAGGTATGTCTAAGGAGTGAAACGCGTGGACTACGGCATCGCAAAGGCAGATCATAGAAGAATGTATGGTATCCACCTCGGCTACATCATGAGTCCCATTCTCAATGGTCACATTAAAATTGGAAGCGTGGAAATGGCCAAAACTCCCACCTCCATGGACCACAATGAGATTTTTTGGACGGTGGTTGGAAATGATTGTTGCCGCGGTGTCAATATGGGTTTCGTTCAGCGTCTCTGGTTGGTCTTTTTTGGTGATTACACTACCCCCAAGTTTTAATAAAGTGACCGGTTCAATCGAAGTCATTTTCGGATTAACCCCTTTTCAGAGATGTCCACTGAAAATGCAGATTTGCAGCTATCGGTGGAAAGTAGAGATGGAATGGAAGACATATCAGGATCTAATGCAACAATGCATCCAGAACCTCCTGCCCCAGTGAGTTTTGCACCGAAAGCCCCTGAATTTCTTGCCGCCCACACCATCTCATCCAAAGAATTGGAAGAAACGCCTAGAGAGGATAGCAAACCGTGGTTAATATTCATTAAATCCCCTATAGTAGCCAGGTTCTGATTTTCTAGAGCAACCATTCCAAGTTTCGAAATACGGCCAATAGAAGTTATAATAGACTCTATAAACTCATAATTTTCTTTGTTAGTCCGCACCATTGAGACTAATTCTTTTGTAGACCCGAAACCACCGTCGTACCCGATTGTAAGGGGTAATTGTGAAAAAGGTAATTTATTACATTTCTTTCCTTCTACGCAAACAAACCCCCCCATCGTAGAGCAAAAGGTATCTGCCCGAGATGCGCGGCCTTGGACGGTTTGTTCTACTTCATGGGCGAGAGTGGCTATTTGTTCTAAAGGGTGGATTACGTCACAGGTTCTAGACACTGCATCCACAGTAGCAACAGAAACGGCTGCAGAAGATCCAAGCCCCGCCCCTAAGGGGATATCACTTTCAACAACTATTTCTAATCCATTAAAAGTAGTTTCAGAAAAATTCAAAGATAGGCCAATTGCTGTGAGAATATAGTGAAGATGAGGTTCCACTTTTGATAGATTCGATTTCAGAGAGGATTCAGAAAATTCTATGCTGAAATCGTTTGTACCTATTTGGGGAGCTTGAATGGAAATTAAATTATCATTTGATTTGGTACAAGAAACAGTTATCCTCCTATCTATTGCACATGGGACCGCGGGCTCGCCATAAACTACTGCGTGTTCTCCGAACAAATAGACCTTCCCTGGAGCAGATGAGGATGGCATTATATTACAAATTGTATGGAATGGATAAAAACATAGAGTTGACTCTATAACTCTAAATCGAAGTCGGATAATGATAAATCCGGAGTTACGCCGCGGTTGTCTAATGTTTCATTTGCAAGAAGCCAGTAAACAGTAGCGAGGGCCTTTCTGCCTTTGTTGTTAGTAGGAATAACTAGGTCTACGTGACTAGTTGCATTGTTTGAATCGCACATGGCGATGACAGGGATTCCAATAGCAATTGCCTCCCCGATTACTTGTGCATCTCCGATTGGATCGGTTACAACTGCGATGTCAGGTTCTATGAATCCGGGGTAAACCGGATTTGTAAGTGTTCCAGGTATAAATCGCCCGGTGGAAACCATAGCCCCAATAGATTCTGCAAAGGTTGTGGCGGGGTGATGGCCGTACTGCCGGGACGAGGAAACAATAACTCGTTCGGGGGGATAACGAGATAACAGGCGGGCTGCTTCTCTAATACGTTTATCAGTTTGGACGAGATCTAGAATGTACAATCCATCTGCCCTGACACGGTGGATAAACCGAGACATGTCTTTCGTTTTTTGTTGAGTTCCAATATGCACTCCTGCAGAAAGATAATCTTCCACAGGTAAGAGAAGATCCACCCCCTCATCGTCGAAAGTGTCTTCATAGTCCACGACTCCTGGTGCAGAATCTATGTCCACGAAATGGGTAGTATCTTCAGGAACTTCCCCGTCGAGAGGAGTAGTTTCTTGTTTTTCGTTTGTCAATTCAGGAGTTTCTGTGTCAATAGTTTCCGTATCAGTCATAGTGTTTTTATCTCTTGTTCAATTCTTATCAATTCATTTAATTTTGTAGTCCTCTCGCCTCCAACGGCTCCGGTCTTAATGTAGGGAGCATGGGTTGCAAAGGCTATATGAGAAATTGTGGTATCTTCAGTTTCCCCACTTCGGTGGGAAACGACTGGAGTGATATTATTTTTCTTGGCGAGGTTAATAGCTTCCAAGGTTTCTGTCAAAGTCCCTATTTGATTGGGTTTAATCAAGATGGAATTTGCTGCTTTGAGGTCGATTCCTTTCTTTAATCGTGTGACATTTGTTGCGAATAAATCATCTCCGCAGACTAGAGAGCTCTCCCCAATGGAATTTGTGAGTTTAGAAAACCCTTCAAAGTCATCTTGGTCGAGTGGATCTTCAATATATGCCAAGGAATAAATACGAGAGAGGTCCGAAACGTAGTCGATTTGTTCGTCTACAGATCTGGAAATGTCTCCGTAATCATAACAATCTTGAGTGGAGTCATAGAGTTCGGATGCGGCCATGTCCACACCCATTTTAATTTCAAAGCCAACTTTGTTTGAAATATTAGAGATCGATTCGGACATGACGTCGAAAGCTACCTCATCAGAGATAGGTGCTGCCCACCCGCCTTCGTCTCCTTTGGCACGAATATACCCACGATCTGACAACAGCGTTCCAGTCAATTTGTGTACCTCTGTGTTCGCGAAAATCGCATCGAAAACGCAGGGAGCACCTACAGGAACTGAAAGAAATTCTTGTATATATGTAGAGTCTGCCGCGTGGGCCCCACCACCGATTACATTTCCTAGAGGAATGGGGAAGGAATCCTTTTTGGAAGGAGATCCTATGTGTTGATAGAGAGGAACATTCAAGGAATTAGCTGCAGCTTTGGCGTTGGCCAAAGAAATTGCAACTGCACTATTTGCCCCAATGACTGAAAAATTTTCAGTCCCGTCTGCAGATCTAAGAGTGTTATCAACCAAAGTTTGGTTGGTAGAATCCACTTTTCCTTCTAGCATGTGCAAAGCATGTTTTTTTGCAGCAGAAATAGCATCTGAAGTAGGTAATTCAATTGCCTCGTATTCTCCAGTACTAGCTCCACTTGGGGCAATTGCCCTTCCAAATCCACCATTTTGTGTTTGGATGGATGCTTCCACAGTCAAGTTTCCCCTGGAATCGAAAACGCGGCCGAGGTGTATTGAATTGATTATTGACACTTTATTCGGGGGCCTCCTCTTTTGAGAGTATCCGTCTTTGAACTGAGAATGGTAGTACATCAGCATCATATTCTGCAGCTGCTACTATGATGGGCTGTGAGTGGTTGGTGTCTATGAGTAAAGGAGCACCGTGGGCTATTTGCAGTGCCCTTGCACCAATGATACGGGCTTTTTCGTGTCTATTGTGTTCTAAATTTTGCATTATTGGTAGGGTGACACAACGTCTATAAGATCGATGTGTGAAACGAACATTCTTCGGCAGCAATACCGGGTGATACCAAGGTCATCAAGTACATCGGCAGGACTTTCTTCTCCGTCTTTTGTATTAGATCTTGAAACGTAGTCTTCCCAATGCTCTGAGATGACCTTTCCGCATGTGAAACAACGAACTGGAATTATCATATTTTAAGTCACCTGTAAGATTTTTGGAAGCGTGCCCTTGCACCGGGTCCACCCCACTTTTTAGATTCGCGTTGACGGACATCGTTAACTAGAAGCGTTCGATCAATAGCCATGTACAGATCCCGGAGTTCTATGTCTTCGGTGAACTCCACCAATGCCCTAGCGATGGCGGTTCGAACAGCATCTGCTTGTCCAGAGTATCCCCCACCATTAACTTTAACAGTTATGTCAATCTTGTCACGTAATTTGTCTTCTGCTATATCGAAGGGGTCTAACATTTTAAGGCGGGAGGATTCGGGTTCTACTAATTCTATTGGAATTGAATTGACTCGAACCTTCCCAGTCCCTTTTTTAATTGATGCCCTTGCTATTGCTGTTTTCTTCTTACCACTTGTATTGATAGTTTTTACCATGTTATTTTCGCTCCTAATTTTTCGGATATGAGTCCAAGTTCGACGTATCGTATTTGAGAGGGATCCTCAAGAGAAGTATTGGCGAGAACCTCACCCTCAGTTTCAAATGGATTTCCCACATAGACACGAATACGTTCGAGTGCATCTCTCCCTTTCTTTCGTTTGTATGGCAACATGCCCCGAATCGCCCTTTTGATTATTCTGTCGGGGCGTTTGGGATAGTAAGGTCCTTGGTCGGAACCAATTTCCATTCGTTTTTGGAATCGGCTTAGAATATCTTGTTCAGATCCAGTGATCACTGCACGTTCTGCATTGATAATGGCCACTTTATTCCCTTCGAGCGAGAGTTGGGCTATTTGGCTAGAAACTCTACCGAGGACACACCCACTCGCGTCGATTATGCGATCGGGTTGGAATTTTCGATGATTCATCGGAAAATCCTCACATTGGAACCATCTTTATTCCGCCCGAGAATTTGTTCTAGGCGCATTGGTTCACCATTGGCTTGTTTTATTTTCATTTCTGCACTCTTGGAAAAATCAACTGCAGCAATAGTAACACCTTTGTTAAGAATGCCACTCCCAAGGACTTTCCCAGGAACAACAATAGTCTCATTCTCCTTGGCATATCTTTCTATGTGTCCGAGATTTACTTCTGCGTAATTTCTTCGGGGGCCTTCTAATTGATGGGCAATTTCACTCCACAATTCAGTGCCTGTTTCGCGAGAGACAGCTTTTAATTCACTTATAAGACTGTTAAGTCTTGGGTCCATTTTACTCATATGCTTATTCCCTCCCCCAATGCATCGGCACGATTGCATAATGACTGGACTGAGCTGGTAATTAGTTCGTCGCTGGACATAGAACCGTCCGTCTCCACGTGGAAAACGAAAGTATTGGGCACATCCGTCACTTCTACTTTTTTCTTAGGATATTTGTTCGAGAGGTTATGTCCAAATTCACTAGTTGGGATTATTTTTCCAGAATCCTCGATGGCCCCACGAACGATTAAAGGGGTTTGTTCATCTCCTTTTTTCAGTGTGCCAAGCACATTGATTGATTGGAGATAGGTATATCCAATTGCCACACCGCCTTGGAATTTTGCGTGAGTACGTCCAGTTCCAAGAACAGCATCTGCTTCAAAGGCAAGGCGCTGGTTTTCCTTGAGGTCTACAATAGGTATTCGTTTATCGGCCGGTTCAACCAACTTTTCAGGCGAAACTAGATCGCCAGAATAAACAGTCGCGGGTCC
This sequence comes from Euryarchaeota archaeon UBA24, assembly GCA_002503845.1. GTDB lineage: Archaea > Halobacteriota > Halobacteria > Halobacteriales > Hikarchaeaceae > Hikarchaeum > Hikarchaeum yamanae. The sequence continues at coordinate 36,125 of DASO01000016.1, forward strand.
CTGCACATCAAGGGTCAAAGTGACTACGTCCGTGTATTCAAATTCGTCTGTAGGTGTTGTAAGAGGAACAAGGCACAATCTATGGCCTATGATCTCATCGAACAAAACACTGGTATTTTCAGTCACACGGATTGTATCAATGGAAAGAGTAGGAACATCAGTTAGCATCGCTCTTCGAATGCCATTTGCAAATGCAGGAGTCAAACCTTGGACAACAAATGTGACAAACCTATCAGAGTGATCTATCATATCGATTTTTACTTTGGTTTGGGCCATATTATCTCGCCACCCGTGGAGCGCGGCACCCATCGTGTGGGCGCGGAGTTACGTCTTCTATCCTTCCAATTTCAAGTCCAGATCTAGCGAGAGTTCGTATTGAAGCCTGGGCCCCAGGTCCAGATCCCATCCTAGAAGTCCCCCCAGGACCTCGGACGCGTATATGAATGGAAGAAATCCCTGCTGCTACGGCAGCTTCAGCGATTCTTTCTGCGATTTGCATGGAGGCATATTGAGAAGCTTCATCTCTACTTTGTTTCACCACGGCACCTCCAGAACACTTAGCTAGAGTTTCGGCCCCAGTTTCATCGGTTAGTGTGATGATAGTGTTATTGAATGAAGAATATATATGGGCTATCCCCCATGTTTTATCTGCTTCGCTCATTCTTCAGACACCTCTTTTACTATTGGTTCGGGTGGTTTTCGGATGGGGTGGGATTCATCTGAAATTGAACTGTATTGATCATACTGAAGACTCGATTCCTCTTCTACTTTGACTTTATAAGAAGGAATGTCCACACAATGTCCATTTAGAGAAATATGACCATGGACGACGAATTGTCTAGCTTGTTTAATTGTGTTTGCTAGCCCGGAACGATATACGAGAGTTTGTAAACGGCGTTCAAGGATTGTGTTAACATCAAGAGTAAGAATGTCGTCTAGCTGAGAGTCTGGACCCACAATTCCATATCGTTTTAATTTAGCAAGAAACAGAGTCTCTTCTTGATTGGCTTCACCGAGTCTTGCAAGATGTTTTCGGGCTTCGCGTCGATAAGATCGAAGTTCTGATTGGGCGCGCCAAAGTTCGACTTTGTTTTTCAACCCATAGAGTGTTAGTAATTCGCGTTCTTCGGCTATACGTCCACTTTGGAATGGGTGGTTAGGGGTTTCGTAGAATTTGGTATTATTCCCGAGGGCCAAGATTAACTCCCCCCTCTATTTTTAACGCTTACTCCGACTTTTGCTCCTTTTCTTCCAGTTGATTTGGTTCTTTGTCCACGTACTTTGAGTGATTCTCGGTGTCTAAGGCCGCGGTAAGTGCCTATTTTTTTCATCCTGTTAAGATCTTGTTGATGGACTAGGTTAACGTCAGTTCCAATAAGATGACGATCTTCGCCTGTAAAGAAATCATTTTGCCGATTTGTGGCCCATGTGGGGATTCCAGAGGGGAATTCGTCTATCTTAGCGGTGAGTTTTTCGATTGAATTGTCGTCGAGTAGACCAAGTGTTGCTTTTGGGTTGAGATCGGCTTGGTTAATTATTAGGCCAGCGATCCTTCTACCAATTCCAGGTAAGCTAAGAAGAGCACGCTCTATGCTCTTCGTCCCATCAAGGTCAAAGTTTTTTATCCTGACGAAGTATCGTATTTCGTTTGTTTCAGTAGGTTCTTCTTTGGTGCTCATTTTTTCATAGTTTTGTATAGATGCAATTGACGTCGCGGCGGGGATTTGAACCCCGGAGGCGGAAATCGCCACAGGGTTAGCAACCCTGCGCCTTGGACCAGACTTGGCTACCACGACATGTTGGTTCTCGTCGCCCACTGTGGGACTCGGGGAGGGACCCCTACATCTATTACGTGGGATATGGTATTCGTGTGTGCTATTTAAGGACAACGGATTAAAATTGTATGATATTCAGACAGAAATGGCTAAGCGAGGGGAATGGGTCAGAGTAGTAGTGATAAAATTTTTTCGGGAAAAGTTTAGAAAATGGGGGGAGGGATTGCTAGGAGTCCCCGTTTCGGAAGTGGGTACAATAGTTCCAGGGTTAGTTTTGACTACTATTTTGCTAGGCTTATCGCTATTTTTAGGGCAAATATTAGAATTTAAAATAATAGACGGGTTTGACATAAACATCCCTGCAGTCATACTAGCGTTGTTACTTGGCATTATCCTTGGAAATGTATTTACAGTCCCAAATTCAGTTCGCCCAGGGATTAAATTCAGCCAAGGGGCATTGCTACGATTAGGGATTGTTCTAATTGGGATTAAACTTGCGATAGGGGATGTTTTTAAGCTAGGATTGATGGGATTGCCAATAATTATTGGTTGTATAGGGACTGCGTTGTTGGTCACATATTTTTTAAGTAATAAATTGAATCAACCGAGACGCTTGGGTTCGTTAATAGCAGTTGGGACCTCAATATGTGGCATATCTGCTATTTTAGCAACGAGTACCGCGATTGAAGCCACGGAAGAAGAAACAGCTTACGCCATAGCAGTGGTTACATTATTTGGATTGGTCGCAGTTCTCATATATCCAATTTTGGGCCACCTCCTATTTGGAGGAGATCCAACAAAAGTGGGGTTATGGTTAGGGACCTCCATTCAAGATACATCACAAGTAGTGGGGGCGGCGTTGATATATTCACAAGTGTGGAACTCCCCTATGACTATAGACATTGCAAGTCTCACAAAAGTAATACGAAATGTGTTCATGGTGATAATAATACCCATAGTTGCGATTGTCTATTCAGGGGGCCTAGAGAGGACTAGTGAAATTGGTTTGAAAGGCCATTTAAGATTGTGCAAGATTGGGCAAAATTATTTCCAATACTTCCCAAAATTTATCATAGGATTTTTAATTCTTTCCATGGTCCGGACAATAGGAGATTGGGAGATTGGAAAGGGGGGAACTGCATACTGGGTGATAGATCAAGTCGAGTGGGTTCAGATGATAAGTTCAGTTGAAATGATATCTAATGGATTGTTCATAGTGGCCTTGGCAGGAGTGGGCCTAAGCACCAAACTTCAAAAAATTAGAGATCTTGGCCCCCAATCGTTTTTGATTGGATTCATCACAGTAGTTGCAGTAGGATTGATAAGTTTTTTCGCGATAAATCTGACGGTTTAGGTATATAGGTATGGCTTTCGATCTCCGATAGAATTTTGGTACTTTTCATTGAAAACCCAATGTTCATTTTCGTTCTTAGTTAAGTATGCACCATAAAATGGTACTCTTTCAGATATGGTTTCTATTAGGGCATTTCTGATTTCTCGTTTGGTCATCTCCCCCATTGATTTTAGATCGTCGTTTCGATTCAAGCACCCTTTCAGATACCCATCATGTGTGACACGTATACGGTGACAATTGGAACAGAAATCCGAATTTCCAACAGGGTCGACTATTTCGACCATTCCTTTGCCAAACCAATATCGTTTTCTAGAATGCATATGCCGTTGTTCCACTTTATCGGCCCGGGATTCGAACCAAGCGTGGACATCGGATATGTTGACTGCCCAATCGGAATTTCCAGTTAATTCGGGCATATATTCAATGAGTTGCAGGTGGAGCCCCTCTCTTTGAGAGATGAAGTCAACCATAGACGGGATGAATCCTGCCGTTTGTCGAAAGACGACCATGTTGAGTTTTACAGGGGCGAGATTGGCTTCGAGGGCAGAATCTATCCCCAATAACACCCGGTCGAAGGCCCCACTTTTTGTTAATTTTGCAAATGATTCCCTATCAAGTGCATCCAAAGAAATATTTACACGATCGAGCCCAGCATCGGCCAGTGCTTGGGCCCTCCCGGGTAAGAAAGTCCCATTAGTTGTAAGAGAAATCTCAAAAGAGTCGGGAGTCCTACGTATGATTTCTTCTAGATCTTGACGTAGCATGGGCTCCCCTCCTGTGAATTTAACAGAATTTATCTCAAACTCCTCGCAAACTTCGAGGAATCGAACGACATCGTCAGTTGAGATTTCATCCATTTGAGGGTCTAATGGCCCCCGGGTATCCCCCAACCCTTCGTTGTGGCAATAAACGCAATCGAAATTGCATCGATCAGTTAGCGACATCCGGACGCTGTTGACCTCCCTTCCAAACGAATCTTTTAACACATGGGTATATTCTCGCCAAGAGAATTTAAGCTTAAGGGTTTAATATTACCAAATTGATCAACTAAATCTATTTAATCTTGGATTGTAGGATTTATAATCAAGTTTCCATCAGGAGTCAATCCAATTTCGGCACTGGCGGTTAATTTTCTATCGTTGAAAACATGTTTAAGCCCCCGGTTTAGAAATGCCACGAGTTCAGGTTCAGTGTAGGCCAATTTTGTATCACCGTTGTCAGCCATGGTGTAAATTCGAGATACTAGATCCCATAATTCAGTTCCTTCCTGTGCATTGAAGATGATGTTGCACTTAAGCAGTTTAGATAAAGTGATTGTTTGTTCTGCTTTAGATATGTTAACACGTGCAGAAGTTTCTATTGTGCTGATATTTGCCACACTTGTTCCAAGTTGAGACGCGATGCTTTTTTGAGTCACTCCGCGTTCCCTAAGAGACAGCACTTCGATTTGTCTTTGCGTAAGGAAGGTATCTCCGGCATTGGGTATAGTTCGAGTCATACGGATGGATAGGACCCGGTGATAAATTAAACCATCTCAAAAATATTTCATACGTTTGTAGGACTAAAGTCGAATGGTGGTGGGGATTAGCTTTCTTGGAGTAATTTGTTGAGTTGATAATGACGCATAGTGAACATTACCCAGAACAATGGGTAGCAGAAAAGGGAAAATGGGCTAAGAAATCCACCTAGATTATACTCGACCTTGTCTGTTAAAATTGTGTGATCTCCTTGGGATGAAAAACTATGAGTATGGATCCACCTTTGGAATGGTTTCCCGGACACATCGTCCCGGAAGAATGCACTATTTGATTTTTCATCGATTTCGAGTATTGTGACGTTCCAAACAATGGGAGAGCCTATTTTGAAAGGCTGAATTGTGGCTACTATTTTGGCACCTTTAGGGAGATTGCCTTGAATTTGGTTTCCTTTGGAATCTACTATAGACTCGATTTTAAGATTCATCCAAGGAGGGGTTAATTGTTCAAGTCCTGCTATATTTGAATGAAAGTTCCACACATCCTCAAATGGAGAGATTATACGAGAAGATTTAGTGAAAATAGGCATGTTTTTGATTCCTTTTAAACGAATATAAAATATATGTTTTAAATTGGGAATTGAAATAGCCAAGTTGATGTTCTCTTCTGCCTTTTTCGGGGTAAGAATGCTAACGAAACGTGCGAAGGAAACTACCCCTTTCAGAGCCATGTCTGTATTAGAACGGGCACAAAAAATGGAAGACGTGGTTCACCTTGAAGTTGGAGAGCCAGATTTTGAACCTCCGGCAGAAGTGATAGATTCGGCAATCGAGTCGATGTTGAATGGCAATTCAGGGTATACAACTTCTAGGGGGAAAATAAAACTAAGAGAAGCGGTTTCAGATTACTATCAAAGGACGTACGACTTAGATATTGGAATAGATAGAATAGTAATCACCCCCGGGACTTCGGCTGCACTTACTATGGTCTGTCTAGCTCTGCTCGAGGAGGGGGATGAGGCGATTCTTACAGATCCTTATTATGCTTGTTACCCCAATTTTATTAGACAAACTGGCGGTACTATCAACACAGTTCCATTAGATATATCTGCAGGTTTTGCGCCGAATATAAAACTTTTTGAAGAATCTATGAGCGAAAGTACCAAGGTGATGTTATTAAATTCCCCTTCAAATCCAACGGGTTCCGTGTTAAAAAATTCGGAAATAGGAGAGTTGGCAAGAATTGCACAGAGAAATAAAACAACTATCGTTTCGGACGAAGTGTACCACGGCATATACTACGATACAGAAACACACAGCATATTAGAACACACGGACGATGCGTTTGTGGTGGATGGTTTTTCAAAGAGATTTGCAATGACTGGGTGGCGCTTGGGATGGATTGTATGTCCACCCGAATGTATAGATGTGATAAACAGATTGACGCAAAATTTAGTCATCTGTGCGACTAACTTTGTACAAGACGCAGGGATAGCCGCCTTACAAATGTCAGACGATTTAGTTCCAAAAATGAGAGATGTGTATAGAAAGAGGAGAGACGTCCTCATTGAAGGGGTGGAGAAATTAGGAGTAGGAATGGGATATGTCCCAGAGGGGGCTTATTATCTTTTGATAGATGTTAGTGAGTTGGGAGATGCATTTGATATTTCCAATAGGTTGTTAGATGAAGTGGGGGTGGCCACTACACCGGGGGCAGATTTTGGAGGGTCCGTAGAAAATTGTCTTAGACTCTCATATGCCACAGGAATGGAAGATTTGAAGGTAGCAATAGAAAGAATAGGAAAATTTATTGAAGATAATCAATAGAATTTAAAGTCACTACGTGTGTCTCTTTTGAACATAGTCAAAAGACCTTTCCCAGGAGTATTTTTCATCGGTGTATCGATATGCCAAAGGATCTTTTGGCATAGATCCCCGGGCTATTTTTTCTTGCTGATAAGAAGGCCGATCGTCGATGAAATAACGTCCGGTGAGTATTTTTCCTTCGGCTAGTGAAGTTTCAGTTTCATACATCATCTGTGCCGCTTGCACGCGGTTTCGAGGGTCAAAGTCATATTCTTCTGATTTCTGAACATCGACATATGGAACATATTGTTTTGCATCTTTATTCCAAGTGGGACATTGTGTAAGGAAATCGATGTGTGCAAATCCTTCATGTTGAATTGCCTCTACAAGAATGTCCTTTGCTTGGGAAGGATTTACTGCAGCGGTTCTTGCTATATAAGATGCACCAGCTGCAAGTCCCATGGACAAAGGTCGAATGGGGTCTTTTGCACTGCCTAGGGGTTGTTCTTTGGATTTGTGTCCCTTTAATGAAGTGGGAGAAGCTTGGCCTTTTGTCAATCCAAAAACTTCATTGTTGAATACTATATATACAATATCGTGATTTTCACGAGCAGTATGCATGAAATGGTTTCCACCAATTCCATATCCATCTCCATCCCCTCCAGCGGCTATGACAAGTAAATCTGGATTCGCCAACTTTGCCGCCCGTGCAATTGGGAGAGACCGTCCATGTAAAGAGTGGAACCCATAACACTCGAAATAACTACTGATTTTACTAGAGCAACCAACCCCAGTAACAAGAAGAACTTCCTCGGGGGACCTGCCGACTTCAGAGACAGCTTTCTTCAAAGCGTTTAGTACTGAGAAATCTCCACATCCGGGACACCACGTTGGTTGGGGTTCGATTTCGGGTGTAAATTCATTTGCGTCAACGGTTCTGTGTTCTCCAATGGCACTAAAGGTAGTATTCATAGTTAATTTTCTCCCATTATTTTTTCTTCGAATCCTGCTACAATCTCAGCGGGTTCGAATGGATTCCCATCATATTTGAGCAACGCATATAATTTATCCCCGTATGCCCCAAGTTGTTGTTTCACAAGTCCTTGGAATTGGCCCGTTGCATTCATTTCCACGACTAAGATCTTGGAAACACTTTCAACGAAAGAAGTGACTTCTTGAATAGGGAATGGGCAGAGGTCACTTACAGAAAGTGCTTTTACTATAGAGGTTCCAGACGAATTAAGTCGGTCAACCGCTTCTTCAACGGTTCCTTTGTTAGAGCCCCATGTTAAGATCCCATAGGGGGAGGAAATAGGACCATACGGGGTATTATTTGACACATTTTGGTCATCTAGGTAAGTCCTTATTGCGGCTATTTTACTCCTACGTCGGTCCATTTGTAGAACTCGATTGATGGGGTCTTCAGATATGTGTCCTTCTTGAGTATGTTCATTGCCAGAAGCATGGAATCTTCCGTGTTTCTGTCCAGGTATGGATCGAAGAGATACCCCATCTTTTGCGTCATAGTTATAGCGATGATACTTGCCAGAGGGATGGTGGGGAGCATCGATTAGATCGGATTCGGGGATGGTTCCAGGCATGGAAGGATCAGGATCACGGTCGAAGAAACTAAGAGGTATGTTTCGCAATTCTGCCCCGAGTTTTTGATCGTATAAAAGAATCACAGGGATATTATACCCATACGCAATCTGGAACGCCATACGGGTTTGGTCGTATGCTTCTTTGGGGTCCCCGGGGGCCAACACTATGCGGGTGGAGTCTCCTTGGCTAGTATATAGAACGTGCTCTAGATCTGCCTGTTCAGTCTTAGTTGGCATCCCGGTTGCAGGGCCTGCGCGCTGGGCCTCTAGGAGGACTATAGGTTGTTCAACCATTTCTGCTAGGCCTAGTGGTTCAGACATTAATGAAAACCCACCTCCTGCAGATCCTGACATTGCTTTTACCCCTGCGTGGGACGCTCCAATGGCAAGTGCTGCTGCGGCTATTTCGTCCTCAACTTGTTCGGATATACCACCAACATCGGGAAGGATCCCACACATAATCGTAAATGCAGCAGTCCAAGGTGTCATAGGGTACCCTGCAATAAATCGGCACCCTTCGTCGAGGGCAGCATAAGCTATTGCGTGACTTCCCGATACGAGAGCTTGGGTTTCGTTGTGCTCGCCAGAGGGGAATCTGATGTCATGTGTAAATTCAAAGGTGTCAGCCACCATAGAGTACGTATTTCTAAGAATGGTTAGATTTTGTTCAAATATAGGCCCCTTCATTGCGGCTTTCATCAGCGCTTCGATGGGGGCCAATTCCATTTCCAATAGCGCGGCTGTGGCCCCTATACCAGCAGTATTTCGCATGATATCCCTGCCTTCTTCTTTTGCGATGGAACGCAGATCAATTGGATAGACATGCCAATTATTTTCAGCCACTTGTTCGGAGAAGTCAGGTACATCTTCTATGTCGATTATCCCCGTGTCGTATACAATTACACCACCATTGTGTAAATCGTATAGATTCTCAGTTAAGGGCTTTATTCGTTCATTTCCATAATATGCAGAATCTATCTTCTGGTTTCTGCCAAATGAATCCCCCAATGCCAAGAGGAAATTGTAACCATCGCCACGTGATTTTAATTCCGTAGGACCCGCTCTTATTTCGGCGTAGGTATGCCCCCCTCGAATGCGAGATGGGTAATGTCGGTGGGTGAAAACATTCAGGCCAGATCTCATGATTGCCTTGCCAAAATTATCACTAGTAGAAACTATGCCATCCCCGGACCCTCCCGAAATACGCCAAATGAGCTCTGAATCCATTATTTATGCACTGGAATTTGATTGGAACTTGACATGTAAAAGACTTTGCCCCAATAAATATGAATAATCATGATAGATTAATTTATAATGGTGGCATAAATGCGACTATTGGTATCGATTTCAACATATCCTAAATAATTAATCTGCACAATTATCAGAATGTAATTTTCGGGTTAATGCACCTACATTATTGATTATATTTTGGCAAACTGTCTGAAAATCTGACTGGGCTATTGAATCAGGATTGAGGACGGCAGGAAATCCGTCGTCAGATCCCTTCCTAACAAGAGGGTCCAATTGAATTCGTCCGAGGAATGGGAGTTCCAATTCATTTGCAAATATCTCGGAAGTTCCCGTTCCAAACAGGTCGTGGACGGTGTTGCAAGAGGGGCACAAAAATCCACTCATATTTTCTACTAACCCCAAAATAGGAGTTCCATGTGTATCAAACATTTTAAGGCTTTTTTCGGCATCGTCAAGGACAACCGATTGTGGCGTGGTGACTATCACGGCCCCAGTTACGGATACAATTTGAAGTAGGGTCAACTGGGCATCCCCCGTTCCAGGTGGCAAGTCTATGATTAAATAGTCCAATGAACCCCAATTTACATCCGAAAGTAACTGTGAAATTATTTTATGAACCATAGGCCCCCTCCAGATTACAGGGTCATTTTCCCCGACAAGAAGGCCTAGACTAATGAATTTTACTCCAAATTGTTCAGGAGGTTGGATTTTCCCATCTTTTGTTTCAAGGGGTTCGTCCGTGTGGCCGATCATCCGAGGAGTATTTGGGCCATAAACATCAGCATCGAACAGGCCCACTCTGGCGCCAAGTCTCGCCAATTCGGTGGCAAGATTTACAGAAACAGTAGATTTTCCTACCCCACCTTTTCCGGACGCTACTGCGATTACGTTCTTGACAGTGGGTAAAAGGTCGTCCTCGGGTGAAACATTTTTTTCGGATCGCGCAGATATTTCCACTTCAAATTTGGAATTTGAAAATAAATCTCTAATTTGTTTGGCTATTGATCGTTCTTCGGTGGAGTAAGGAGCCCCCAGAACAAGGGATATTTTGATTGTAGATTCTTCGATGGTTATAGAATTAACCAATCCGAGAGAGACTATGTCATTTCCAAGGCGCGGATCGGGAATAGAACTAAGTAAATCCTGGACTTCTTGCGCATCCATGTAGACAAATATATGTCACATGTTTGATAAGAAGTTTGCTAATTATCTAAACTAATTGGGAGAAAATCGACTTAAGTTGGAGGAAGTCCAAAGGGGGAAGTATGGGAGCAAAAAATTGTCCGGTTTGTGGTGAAGATTATGAATTTTATGAAGAAACGATAGGAGGGGATAAAGAAAAAGGAATACAGATAATGCACGATATTGACCAAATGTGGGAAGTGGAACAAAATATACGCTGGAGTCGTATCTGTCACCGAATTGGTACAAAAAATAGTGCAAATGCAGGGGAAATTCAGTTGGCAGTGGAGACTTTTAGGCACCATCACGGGGAGACGGAGTGAGGTTGGAAAATGGCTAAGATCCCAGTAGAAAACGTGAAATGGTGGCAATGGGCACTGGATGCAGTGTTTTTTCTGTTCGGCATAAACTCATTGTTGAACGGAGAATTAAGGTGGGGAATTGGATTGATTATAGTCGGGATGTTGGCGTTTGGGTACGATCTATGGAGATGGAAATTGAACGGAGGTGAATTTAGTTTTCCCGTCCGGAAAGAAAAGTGAACACAGAATAAGAAATGGGATTGGAACTTGAGAGGTATTGGGGGATTGGACCTAAGACTAGGGAAAAATTTGAAGATAAATTAGGGGTGGATGGGGCTCAACGGGCAGTTCTTTACTCGGACTTTGATTCCTTGTTGTCCACAGGAGTTGGTCTTGGAAGAATAGTGTCCATATTGAGAAGAGTGGGAGAGGGGAAGAATATAGATGCTTTTGGATCGGTGGATTCTAGAAATGGGTATAAAAATATACTTGAAATAGTGCAAAAATTTTCTGTGTCTTCGAGGGTAAAAAATAAGATAAAAATTTTAGCCCCGATGTCATCGATTGGTTTGATTAATGAACAGCTTGATTTAATTTTTGACACAGTTGAGGCATGGAAATTGCTGCCAGAAGAGAATAGAAAAATGATATTGGAGCGTTTGAAGTGGTGCGATGATGTAGAGGGAATCGGGCGAACCACGGTGGGGATTTCTACATTTTTATATGACATGGGGAATTTGGGTGGTGTTTTTCAAGAAATAGAAACTTTGAACATAGAGACTCTGAAGAAAGTTGAAAGGGCCATGAATCAGTTGAAGCAGACTCCCCTTGAAGTGGATGCTGAAAGAATAAGGCCACCTATAGAGAGTATCGAGAGTTTGGTCCAGATGGAAGAGGAGGTCTACCAAATTATAGAAGATATCAAGAAAAAGAATGTTAGTGGTTTCATAGAGTTTAAAGAAGAAGTATATGCGTCCCTAACTAGAAAAACGGGAATCGACGGGAGTCTAATAAGAGATATAGAAGTGGAAGAATTGATAGAAGCAGATGAGTTTATATTAGAAATAATTAGAAAATTAAAAACTAAATTTCGAGGTGAAATTGATGAAGAAAAAAGAAAATTGGATGAAGAGAATCGAGAATTTATTGAAAGGTCAAGGGGCGACATAAACAAATCCATTGAGACAATTGACAAAATTGCGTTTTATCTATCGTTGGCTCTCTTTGCACTGCATTTTGACATGTCTAAGCCGATAGTGAAAAAAGACATCTTGTGTGTAAAGGTCAAAAAAGGACGGAATTTATCTATGTTGAGTTCGCAGAGGGAGGAAGTAACGCCAATAAATTATACTATCGGGACGTCTGAAACTCAGCCCCAAGTGGAAAGTGAGAGACTCGCCGTGTTGACGGGGAGGGCAGGGAGTGGGAAGACCACATTGTTAGACACGGTATTTCATATCACAGTACTATCGAATATGGGACTTCCAGTTCCTGCAGAATATGCAGAGGTGGGATTATTTGATTCGATCATATTGCAAAAATGTTCGGGGAAACAGAAAATAGCAGAAGCGAGAGAAATGTTGAAGTCAATGGTCCCTCCAATTGTGGAGGAGAAAAAGACATTGTTACTAGTTGATGAAATAGAGATGGTGACTGGGATGAAGGATGCACCAGAGATACTTAGATGGGTTTTGCATCTCGCAGATCGGGGAGAATCAATGGGGGTTTTTTCCACCCATATTGCAAAGACAATAGTACCAATAGAAGGTGGAATTAGAATTGAAGGCATAGATAAAGAACAAAGTGGGGAGGAGTATCAGCCAATGCCAAATTTGATAGCAAAACCTACGATAGAATTGGCTATAGAAGAAATCATAGCTTCTACAAAAAGGAGGAGTGAGTTGGTTGCATACAGGGAGCTTGATATTAAATTTGGAGAACGAGTATTCCAACGAAAATTGAATGATCCAAAATGGAAGAAATGAGATTCAGAAAGTTTGTAAGGTTTAAGTGAAATTATAAGATATGGTCCTTTCAGAGTCGAATGAAGTACTAAAAATTGGTAGTGAAGCCCCTGCGTTTAAATTGATTGGTACAGATGGAAATCAACACACCCTAGAGGATTTTGTCTATTATAAACTACTCCTGGTTTGTTTTACGTGCAATCATTGTCCGTATGCCCAAGCAAAAATCCCGGTTCTTAACGAATTGGCAGAGGAGTATTCAGAAATGGCGGTTGTTGGAATTAGTTCAAATGATATGGAAGCATACCCTGAAGATTCGCTTGAAATGATGACCGAGTGGGTTGAAAGTGGAAAAATTTCATATGATTATTACCTATATGACGGTGACCAAACTGTTGCAAGGGATTATGGGGCAGAGTGCACTCCTGATCCATTTTTGTTTGTTGTAAAAGGGAGTAAATTCGTGCTAGTATACCATGGGAGACTGGACGATGCAACAAATCCAGATGATGTGCCAAAAAAACACGAAATGAAAGAGGTTATTGATGCATGTTTGAAAGGGAAAAAATGGAAGGGGACTGTGTCTCCTTCAATAGGGTGCGGGATTAAATGGAAGGAATAATGCCTATTAGTGACACGGTGCGATCGATAGCGGAGTCAATAAATACCAAAAAAGAAATATCTAATGATATCTAGGTGAATTGCCGGAGTTCGCCGTAAGAGGATATAGAATGAAACATAAGTTTCCAAGCATCGACGCGAGTAATATTATTTATAATCCCACGTTCGAGGATTTGCGTCGATTTTCTGAAGAATTAGAACAGGCTACAGAATATGGGAGTCCAAACTATGTTAGTGAGATTAGGTCTCGGAGTTCGAGTAAGACAAAGAACAATATAGATGATGAATTTGATAGTGATGATGAAACTCACATCTTCAATGCTGTAGAGCGAGTTTTCTCAGAGCCTTTTGTTTGTATTGATAGAAAGATGGGCAGCCATCCAAGATTATCGTTTACGTGCAGATTGTTCGTTCCTAAAAAATACGCGAGGATTGCACTTTCTTGGGCGACTTTGCTTGAACCAAGTAACGGAGAGGATCCCGATTTATGTACAGTACACATTCCAGATTGGGAAGAAACCCGAATAAGAATATTTCCAGAGGATGGTGTGACATATGTACTAGGAAGTGATTATACAGGGGAGGCAAAAAAATCATTTTTGAGGATGTTTATGTATTACGCCAAGCAGAGAAATGGGTTAGGATTGCATGCAGGGACCAAACAAGTTTGTATAAACACGAAAGTGGGGGAAAGGCGAGTTGGGCAGATCTTCATGGGCTTAAGTGCCACGGGGAAGACGACACTTACGTGCCATGGGTTTGGCCTTACTGGTGCTGAAAATGCAAATTTGGTCCAGGATGATGTCTGTGCATTGTTCCCAGATGGGTTGGTTGCAGGGAGTGAAGGGGGCGGATTATATATTAAAACTATTGGATTATCTAAAGAAGACCAGCCAGAGATCTATGACGCCACCATTTCTGATGATGCGGTTTTGGAAAACGTTGCCGTGGGAAAGTCAGGAGATGTGGATTTTTATGATGGAAATTTGACAGATAATGGGAGGGCATCTATTTTGCGTTCCGACTTGCCAAATGCCGCAGATAGTATTGATCTGGAAGAGGCGCACCAAATATTTTTCATCACGAGGAATCCATTAATGCCACCTGTAGCTAAATTGACAGAAGAAGAAGCAGCCGCCGCATTCATGCTTGGTGAGTCAATTGAGACAAGCGCGGGAGATCCTACGAAGGCTGGAGAACCCATCCGGGTTGTGGGAACGAACCCGTTCATAATTGGTTCCAAAGGAGAGGAGGGCAATAGATTTTTAGAACTGATAAAGCAAGCAGAAGTAGAGTGTTTTATAATTAATACAGGAAAGGTTGGGAATGTAGATTCGAGGTCGGTTGAAATAGAACACAGCGTGGCAATTTTACGAGAAATAGCCAAAGGGGATATAGAATGGAAAAGGGATGATAAGATAGGATTAAGCATTCCACTATATGTGAATGGAATGGATATAAAAGAGTTCTACCCACCAGATTATTTTGAGGATTACAGTGGGATTTTAGGGTCATTGAAAGAAGAGCGTAAAGAGTATCTTTCGAAGTTCTCCAAGCTTGCAGAAAATTTAACTGAAACATCTCTTTCAATGTAAAAAAAGATTCAATGGAGTTTTGGTTGCAGATGTGGAAATATTAGACAGAATATGACTAAAAATTTGCAGATAGACGATTTAAATCCCCCTACCAGAATATTGATGGGACCAGGTCCGAGTAATGTCCATCCAAGAGTATTGCGAGCTATGAGTACTCCATTAGTAGGGCACTTGGATCCTTATTTCCTTCAAATTATGGAAGAGACACAAGAATTGCTTAGATATACGTTCCGAACAAAAAATGAATATACAATCCCAGTAAGTGGTACAGGGTCTGCCGCGATGGAGGCTGCTTTTGCAAACGTAGTTGAACCAGGAGACACTGTGTTAGTTCCGACTAATGGGTATTTTGGAAAGAGAATGGAATCAATGGCAATGCGAGCCGGTGGGGAAATAGTTTATGTAGATGCCCCCTGGGGAGAGCCGCTACAAGTCGAAGAAGTTTCCCGTGCCTTTGAAGAAAATTCCCCAGATGTGTTTGCATTTGTGCATGCCGAAACGAGTACGGGGGCACTTCAACACTCCGTCGAAGAATTAACTTCTATTGCACATGAAAATGAGGCCATTGTCATTGCAGATACAGTTACATCTTTGGGTGGGGTGGAACTGGAAGTGGATAAATGGGGCATTGATGTTGCATATTCAGGGGCGCAAAAATGTCTTTCCTGCCCTCCGGGGGCAAGTCCATTAACGTTGAATGAGAGTGCTCTGGAGAAAATAGAGAAGAGAGAAACGCTTTGCAGATCGTGGTATTTAGATTTAGGTCTTTTGAATGGATATTGGGGTGACGATAGGACATACCATCACACCGCTCCGATAACAAGCATATATGCAATAAGAGAAGCACTTAGGTTAGTAAATGAAGAAGGCATAGAGAATAGATGGGAACGACATCTTGGATTGGCATCCGCGCTAAAATCAGGTGTGGAAGCAATGGGCATAGAAATGAATTCAAAAGCGGAATATTGGCTTCCAAGTCTTAACGCGATTCGAGTTCCAGAGGGTGTGAATGATATAAATGTGGTAAAGATACTTCTTCAGAAATATAACTTAGAGATTGCAAGAGGTCTCGGAGATTTGAGTGGGAAAATATTTAGAGTTGGTTGTATGGGGCATTCTGCAAATGCACATAATATTTCTTATTTCATGATGGCATTTGGGAGTGCTCTTCAAAAGGAAGGGGCCACAATAGATGTAAAAGCAGGACTGGAAGAAACATACAGAAAGTTGGAATAGAAGAGTAAAGACCGCACTCAGAGAAAGACGACCCAGGCGAGTAAAATTGCGAATAGGGATGCAGTAAGAGTTCCTATAGAGTTGATAGCCGCATACAATAGATTGTTTTCTTCAATTAGGCGGACGGTATCAAGGGAGAATGTTGAAAAGGTAGTGAAAGATCCGCAGATTCCCACCCCCACCATAAGGAGAATTCCCGAGGAGCTATTAGAAAATGTAAATGCACCCAGTATGAAACTACCAATCACATTCACTATGAAAGTGCCCACGGGAAAGTTTTGAGATGGGACAACTCGAATTACAGCATATCTTGCGAGGGCCCCAAATGCGCCGCCAATACCAACTAGAGCGAAAGTTTCTATTGAGTATAGATCGGGCATCATAATCCCCCTTGTTGTAATTTTTGACTGATAAATTTTCCAAATAATACTCCAACAAATCCCAA
Source organism: Euryarchaeota archaeon UBA24 (assembly GCA_002503845.1). Classification (GTDB taxonomy): domain Archaea; phylum Halobacteriota; class Halobacteria; order Halobacteriales; family Hikarchaeaceae; genus Hikarchaeum; species Hikarchaeum yamanae. The sequence continues at coordinate 52,731 of DASO01000016.1, forward strand.
GATATAGGTCAGTAGAATGTTCAACATAGCAAATCGAGGGGAGAGGAAAGTTTCGAGAGCGAATGTACTATACGTAGTGAATGATGCAAGGAATCCAATTACCAAGAGAAAATGAAGCATTGGATTGGAACGTTCGGTAAAAGTACCTGTATAAAAAAGTATTCCTATGAAGAAACTCCCAAGGGTATTGACAAAAATTGTGGCAAACAGAGTGGGAAAGAGAATTGTGGAAACATATCTGGTGGTTGCTCCGAGAAATCCCCCTAAAGAGAGAAACACAATGGAATCTACGAAACGGGGAGGGATTTCTTTTAAAGGGTGAATCGAAGAGTTCATCTATAAGAAATGGAATACTTTGGTTCACTAGCATATATGCGTTTGATATCTTTTGCTAGCGCCGCTTCACCTCTATTTTTAAGTTTGGGAACCGGATTGTTTTGGAGATCCTGGCGGAGATGTATTCCTTCAATTAAAAATGAGGAATTATCCAAAGTAGTGATCTTCCCTATCTCGAAGAGATAATCCCCTGGAACTCCAAATTTCATACTCCGGCTCTGATGTCTTTCGGACCCGAGTGAATGAATGGTTACATTAACATAAACATTATCGATGGCCCGAGTCCATATGGTTTTTACATTCTGTGCAGTTGTCTTTGCAACACGTTTTGCAGAGGATAAAGATTCAAGAGAAGTTATTGTAACGACGAAAATGGCTTCTTCAGTATCAACTATGAATTCATCTCCCAGTTGAAGAATGGTGTCTTGGGAGAGCGGGATTGTAGTTGAGAGAGAATCTTCATGTTGAGAAACGATAACATTGCAATTGATTAATTTTGGAGATGGAATGTGGTTTTTATGGACATAATTGCAATTCGGACATTGTAAAGTGAGGGTGTCTTTAGTAGTATGTAATATTGTATGATCGAGTTCCATAATAGGAGAGCAAATAGGGCAGCGATTGGAGTGGGTATTAGTCATGAATTGTTACAGTTGTATTGAGGAAGAAGGTAGACTAATTTTAATTCCATCTGCATAAAGGGTGGGGTTTCGAATGATCCCATCGAGGTGCAATGGTGCTTCTACATCGCCTCCAATTCCTTTGTCATCCCCTATTGCCACATGGACAGTTCCTGCTGCTTTTTCATCTAGCAAAACGGATCCAATTAATTCAACAACATCGAGGTTGGTTCCAATTCCTAGCTC
>DASO01000016.1:54314-61527 GCA_002503845.1 Euryarchaeota archaeon UBA24
TTTTTAATGTCGTTATCAGAAATATAAGTCACATATCCACCTGAGACTTCAAATTCTATTGGTTCTTTTAAAAGTCCATGGGGCATCATAGTACCATCTACTATAAATTTTCCATCTGCACTTAGGGGACTAATATAGATCTCTCCAGCAGGTAAATTGGAAAAATCTCCGGGATTGTGATTTATACCATGGTCAGAGTGCCAACTGCGAGAACCTAGATTGAACTCAATGTCGGTTCCTGAATGGGATGTTAGACGGATTGTTTTGGAGCCCTCGAGAGTGCGGATTAAATCGTCGCACGTTGAACGGATTGCGCCATAGTTGGAACACAGACCTTTTATCATTACTTCCTTGGTTATTCCTGGCAAAGTTGCACCACGAGAGCCAGAATTGGTGGCTTCAGTTCTAGCCATAGTATGAGTGATGCTTTTACTAGTTGCAGCTAGAAAAACGTCATATTCCAGCATGGCGGCTGCCACATCAGAAGGGGGCTCTTCTCCATGTTGATTTCCAGGAGGGTAAAGTAATAGAGTGACGTCGGTGGTTAGATCTAAAGCTACCTCGTAGAGACATTCCCCTATATCTTTACAGACAGAGTCAGTGATTATGAGGCAAGATTCTCCTTGTTGGAGTCCCATGCACTGGGAAAGTGCTATGAAAGAGGCTTGTTTGAGGGACATACTAGGATAATTAATACCAACTTAGATAGCCTTTTTTAAAGAAATGTAGAAGCTAAATGCCACAAACATCGCCCCGAAATCGTTTTGTCGATAGAAATGGACATCGGACATATGATCAATGTTGCTGTTAATGGGTATGGCACGATAGGCAAACGGGTTGCTGATGCAGTGGTCCAGCAGCCAGACATGAAATTGGTAGGAGTTTCAAAAACTAGACCGAATCATGAAGCCAAAACGGCAGGGGGGAAAAAATATCCATTGTACGTGGTTAAAGAATCAAAAAAATCATTTGCAGAGGCAGGTATCGAATTCGAAGGTACTGTAGAAGAAATGTGGGATAGTGCAGATGTAGTAGTGGATGCGACCCCTTCGGGAGTGGGAGTTAGAAATTATGAATTGTATAAGGGAATGAGAACTCCGGTGATAGTACAAGGGGGTGAGGCAAAAGATTCAGTAGAGTCTAGTTTTAATGCTAGGGCTAACTTTGAAAACTCAATTGGAAAGAACTTGGTGAGAGTTGTTTCATGTAATTCAACAGGATTGGCTAGGTTGCTAACTCCTATAGAAGAGACATACGGAATTGACCAAGTGCGCGTTACATTGATTCGGAGAGGGGCGGACCCAGGCCAACCTGGGAAAGGACCAATTAATGATGTGATCTTAGATCCAGTATACCTCCCATCTCACCATGGACCGGATGTTAAGAGCGTTCTTCCGAATATAAACATAGATACACTTGCTTTGAAAGTGCCTACAACGCTAATGCACGTCCACGTGGTGAACATAGCATTGGAAAAAGATACGAGCAAGGAAGATATGTGTAGATTGTTATCAGGTGAGTCTAGAATCCACATGGTTGCAGAGGAAGAAGGAATAAAGGGGATTGCAGGACTTAAGGAGTTGGCTCTAGATCTGGAACGACCACGAGGGGATTTATGGGAAAATTGTGTGTGGGAAGAATCGGTTTCGGTTAAAAGTAAAGAGGTGTATTTATTCCAGGCCATACACCAAGAAGCAGACGTGGTTCCTGAAAATATAGATGCGATTCGGGCCATAGTTAATGAATGTGGCCAGGAGGAAAGTATGAATTTAACAGATAAGACAATGGGAATGGGACTGAGGAGGTAGATATAAATCAGAATGCAAAACTTAAGCTGATACATGACTTTTCGTAGGGTATAAAATGCGTAATTTTGACGATCCTTTCGAAGATATTTTTGAAGAGATTCAAGCAATGGTGGGCTCCATAATAGGCTCAGTGGAAGAAGAAGGGAAAATCCAAAGTGGTTCGGGGATCCAAACTGATATTCAGGAATTGGAGGAGGAGATGATAATCACAGTGGACCTACAAGGGTTTGAAAAGGAAGAGATATCGATTAAATGTAATGGATTTGTTCTCATGATTAACGCAAAAAACATAGATCTAGAAATTAATGAACAAATTGTACTTCCAAAAATTGGAAATTCAGACTTGGTGAAGGCAAAATATAGAAATGGAATTCTAGTAGTAACGTGTCCAAAAATCGAAGAAGGTTTTGAAACTAGGGAAATAGAGATAGAATAAGCGTACAAAAAGATAGTTTCGCGAAAGTTGCAGAGGGATCTCCTGGATTGAAAAAAGAGATAGTAGAAAAATGGTCCGACGTTTTGTTGGGTAATGAGTGAATAAAGTTGGCACTTTAGAAGGTAGAAACGGTGCCAATAAGATCAGCCATGATTTGCTGTATGTGGCACCCACTCCCGCTGTTCCTGTTGTCGAGGCGAACAGTGGTTGTGATAACCGCTGCGATGGGTTTTAAGCAGGAGTATAAGATTTTGAGTTCTGTAACTACATAAAGGTGCGTCAGACCTTGTCTGACAGATGTCACTCGATGGGGGAAAATATATATAACGTGGAGAAATCTGGTGTGAAAGGATAAGAACGGTTCGGAGCCTTTATGCAGAGGTGAGAGCTTCTTTCTGGTAACTATGGCCCGAAAGCCTGCTTCCATGTATAGGAAAAAGAATAAAGTCGCCTATACACGGAGAGACTACGTAACTGGAATTCCTGGATCGAGAATTGTACGACATATCATGGGGGATGTGCATAAATCCCATGAAGATTATCCTGTTAAAATTTGCTTAAAAGTGGAAGAGTCATGTCAATTGAGGCATACTTCCCTTGAAGCGGCACGTTTGACTTCCAATCGCCACTTGGCTGCAGAATTGGGAGAGGGGAACTACACATTTTTACTTAATAAATTCCCGCATCAAATTCTCCGTGAAAACAAGGTTGCTACAGGGGCGGGTGCCGACCGTGTTTCCGATGGGATGAGATTGTCTTTTGGGAAACCTGTCGGTACCGCCGCTAGGGTGAACAAAGGGGATATTGTTTTTACAGTTTATTGTGATGTGGATCAAGTGAATGTTACAAAAGAGGCACTAAGGCGGGCGTACAATAAGTTATCCCCCCCGTGTAGGATTGTAGTTGAACGTGGCCAAGAACTTATAAAGTAGTAACGTTGAAATTTCAGTGAGATTAACGAAGAGTATGCTGGAATTAGCAGTTATCACTCATGAGGAGACCTTTAACAGGATGAAGGATCCTCTTAAAGATCGAGGAATACTGGCCCGGTATATTGATGTTTATGGGAGAGGGATATCAATTTCTAAAGAAAATCCTATTGAGCTCCAAGGTATAGATGTGGGTTTTGTATATCCATCTCGTATTATGGAAGGAGGAGTGATTGATGCATTTTTAGAAGTTCCGTGGGTAAATGGATTGGAATCTGTCGTGCTTTCTAGGAATAAAGGGAGGGTGCTAACAATACTGAATAAAAATGGATTTGATGTCCCATCGACCGTCATGATTTCAAATCCCATTGGGGAAGAGGGGTTAAGAGATGCATATGAAAAAATAGAAAATCCAATGATAATAAAACCAAATTCGGCTACTAGAGGATTGGGGATTGCTCTTGTAGATGATGTGGACTCATTTGAAGGGATTGTGGATTATATTAGATTGATTCAGGATAGGGTGGAAACAGGAGACAAATCATTCTTAATTCAAGAATACATTCCTGATGCGAAAGATTACCGAGTTATGGTAATTGATGGAGAATATGTGGGTGCTGTTGAAAGGAGATTTGTAGAAAGCGATTTAGAAGGTAAAAAATGGAAAAAAAATGTCCACAGAAATGCGATTGCGGTGAAAGCTGAAATGCCAGGACCCATCAGAAAAATTGCAGAAGAGGTTGCTTCATTACTTGGGATAAAATATGTAGGGATAGATATCTTGGTGAATAAAGATAGGGTTGTAATAAACGAAACGAACGCCAGACCTACTATTGATCAAGAAGAAAAGTATTCACCTTTATTTTATGATAAATTGGCGGGTTTGATCGAAAAGGTTAGTGAAGGGTATTAAATTTTTCTGTCACCATCCGGTGTGATTATTACATATGGGACCAGAATAAGTAATTAAAATGGCAAATGAGAGAAATTTATCACTGAAAAAGGAGACGATTATTGATACAGATGTCCATCTCCAGGTAAAACCTGAAGAGATTGCGAAATGGGTCGACGAGCCATTTAAAAGTATAATGACAAAGGGCCATATTGGGAACCCACTTCCAGATTCGGGGTGGGACAGAAGTATGGCGGGGAAAATAGAAAAGAGACAAATTACGGGGCCAGAGGATATTCACGAAAAGTTATGTGAAGAGTTCCACATCGACCATCCAATAATAAATTCATTTGGGAAGTTGGGAAAGGCATCTATGTCTCGGCTTGCTGTTGCGCTCATGAAAGGGTATAATGATTTAGTTCTACAGAAATATTTGGACGACTATCCTCACTTTTATGGTTTGATAACAGTCGCAATGCAAGATCCAGAAGCGGCAGCAGAAGAAATTTACAGAATGGCAGATGAAAAGCAATATATCGGGGTTTTTATAGACAATACAGGTCCAAACCCGCCACTAGGCGACCCACGATATGACGTAGTATATCGAGCGGCAGAAGACAAGGGACTCCCTGTATCTTATCATGCATATGACAGTGGATTTATCGTTGATTTTCCAAGACAAAATGCAGGAGTAGAATCATTCTTCGCAGTGCATGTGTTAACACACCCATATGCCCACTTTCTAACAATGACTAGCCTCTTTGAACACGGAGTTCCCGAGAAATTCCCAGACCTAAAATTTATTTTCTTAGAAGGGGGAGTTACCTGGCTCCCGTACATGATGTATCGATTAAACAAAGTGCACTCAATCCGAAGGTTTGATGCGCCGATGTTAACAAAAACTCCAGAAGAGTATATCAAAGATCAATTCTACATATCCACCCAACCCGTTGGAGAGCCAAATAATCAAGAAGACATGAGGAAGATAATGGAAGTGATCGGATTTGATAGGATGATGTTTTCTTCGGATTATCCACACTTCGATTTTGACCATCCAGAGGGTTTGGAGAAATTCCTTAGGGTGAATATACCTGCGAAGGATAGAAAAAAAGTATTGTCAGGAAATGCCAAAGAGGTGTACGGGATTTAATGGCAGATCACGTAGTTGCAGAAGTTTCAGAGATAAAAGAGGGAGAGAGAATTCTTGTTGAATTGAAGGGAAGAGAAATTGGAATATTTTATATAGATGGAGAGTATTATGCGTTTGCTAATTGGTGTGCTCATCAAGGTGGACCCTGGTGTGAAGGGACCCTTACAGGGACGTTTGAAGGTGAGTTTAATAGAGACACTCTAGAAACTAGGCTGAATTGGATAAAAGAAGGAAAAATATTGAACTGTCCGTGGCACGGTTGGGAATATGATATAAAAACGGGGACTTGCTTATCTAGGAGATCTGTCAAACTTCCTTCATATCCTGTGCGTGTTGAAGACGGAAAGATCATAGTTACTTTATGATGATAGATGGGAGAGACGAATTACCTGATTGGTGGATTGAAAACCAATCCATAAAATCGGGAATGGACCTCCCATTTTATGACCCCCCTAGGTTTGAAGACGGCACATACACCCATACAATAGTTCCAGCCCTAGAGGAAGAGCTAGAATGCGAGATTCTATTTATAGGGATAGATGTGAGATACCTAGATGATTGGGAAATTAGAATGGATGACATACCAGTATGTGATATTAAAAAATATAGAACTCAGGAGGGAAATACAATATATGGCATTAGCTCAGAAAGGTTTTGCGTGGTGATTAGAGAGGAAGCGACTTCGAGAAAACAAGAAATAGAAGTTTAGAGAGTTTGATTATAGAATTTCAAGTAGAGCCATGTAGTGACCACGCAATTGAATCCAGGAATCTTCTTCCATCCCTTCTCGGTGTTGGAGAAAAATGGGAGGTACCAAGCCTAATTGGTCGGGTTCCAAAACTGAAGAAAGTTTATCCAGAAGGGAGGTTGGCCAGGAGAAATCTTCGACGTATGCAATAGGCCCTCTAAAAACAACTTCGTATTTTGAATCAGGGTCAAATAAAGCAGATTCCACTACGGTGACACATTGGGTTTTATAGATTTCAAGGGCGTCGTTCACTTGATTTTCGGATATTTTTACAGAGAGGTCTCCGATTGAATTAGATAAGGCGTCCATATCAAAAGAGGGAGGGTGAATATTGAGAGTTCCTTTCGCGAGTAAAAATTCAGACCAGCCGGTTCCAGAATGAATATCACGACTAAAGGTTGTAAATGCGAAGACAGAATCTTCAAGTTGGTATAAACGGACTCCGCTACTTCCAGAGGGATCAACTGTTTGTGTTAGAATGAGAGAGTCATCATAATCAACTACAGAGGGTGTTGTGAAATTATCAAAATTAAATTCGGCGTTCGAATCTGGGTCTTCAGAATCCATAGGTATGTGAATATCTCGGGGATTGGGAGTGTTAAGCGTTTAGATATCAAAGAAAATAAGAACGGGGAGAGTATAGAGAAACGCATGGAATGGGGAAATAAAGGACTGGAAGTGATCAAAACCCGTCATAAATTGATCATAGGAACTGGATTGTTATCCACATTAGTGGGAATTATGATGGCGATTTTTGTAGGATATGATTGGTTTGTGAATCATACTGGCCACGAAGTTCTCGCCATAGTTTCTGCGTTTGGGATTTTATTGGGAGTTCAAATGCTTATTCTATCATCCCTATCAAGTATGTTGATTTCGCTGCACCAGGAACAGATACATCACATGGAAAATCAGTTGAAAAAATCCAAGTGAGGGACTATTTTATTCTTGCTCTTTAAAAATAAAAGAAGTGGCATCTTTCAGAGATTCTAACGTAGGGGAAATTGTAGGTACGGGGTCAAATGGAGGTGAGATTCCACGGGGCCATTTAATCCTAGTTCCGGTGGCAATACAAATAACGGTGCCTCATTTATCGGAATTCGTCTTCTTTATGGGCTTTTTTTACTCCTGCTGCAGTTAGAGCAGTTGCTATCAAGTGGTGAATTGTATTGAATAAATCCCTAAGCCGCGAGAGGATTCATTGAAAAATAGTGCTAGCTTGATTTTCTTCCACGGATGTATTCGTCGAG
>DASO01000016.1:61834-90782 GCA_002503845.1 Euryarchaeota archaeon UBA24
TCTTCCACGGATGTATTCGTCGAGATCCATATTTTGCCAAATCTCTGCAGGTGGTTCACAATGTGGTGGGTAATCAACATCGAGCGGTTTGGTTGCGTCAATGAACACACGAGTATCGACACCGCCACCGGTGTAAGGCCATCCTCTTCCATCAGTTCCAATAGGATCTAGACATTCGATATAAGCATCTTTGATGAAATTGATGTCTCGGTCGGGGCGGCATTTCATTGCCATTGCCCACCAGATATCGTGCATATCGTATGGATCTTGTTCTTCATCGACTACGACAACATATTTCATGAAATATTTTCCGGATGAAGCGGCTATTGCTGCTTGTTTTCCAACTCCAGGGTATTCATTTCTTACTTGGACAATAGCCACAAACTTACTACATTCGGGTGGTAGGTGAACATCCATAACTTGGGAGACTGCGTCTTTTGCCTTTCGGTAAACGTCAGTTTCCATAGGCAGTGCACCGTGCATGAGGTGGTCAATGTAAGGATTATACACATCATAATAAATAGGATCTTTTCTGTGGGTGATTGCAGTTACTTCACAAACTGGAGATTCCCGTTCTTTGCCAAGTAGGTATGTAAATTCACAGAATGGACCTTCTTTTTCTCGGACATGAGGTTGTATTACCCCTTCGACTACTAACTCTGCATCTGCAGGGACAAGTAAATCATTTGTTTTACATTTCACTAGATCCATAGGTTCGCCCAGTACACCTCCGATTGCTTTATATTCATCTTCTACTGTGTGAACTTGACATCCCATGATTGCAGCTGGGTGGTGTCCGACATATGCTGCGAAGGGAAGGGGTTCATCTTTGGCTTCAGCTTGACTGAGAATGGAATATGCATGAGTTCCACGCGCGAGGAACAAACCAGTTTTATATGCACCATTTTCGTCTTGTTTTCTCATCATACGGTAAATACCGCAATTGTGACGTTCGTTTTCAGAATCCCAGACGACGAACACTTCTGCGTCCATAAATGGCGCAGGTTCTTCTGGAGTGTGAGTCAGCAAAGGAAGTGAGTTTAAATCTGCGTCTTTTCCTTTTTTCACTACGTCTTGGACAGCCCCTTTAGATACGATATTATAATCCAATAGTTTTTCTCTGCGTTCTAAATATTTCCAGAGGAGATTATCAGGTGTGGTTTGAAGGGCTTCTGCTAATCTTTGTCTTGTTGCCAAGACGTTTGTAACCACTTCCCATTCAGGGTAGCCTTTAACATTTCCCCGTTCTACATGTATTAACGGGTAATTGGCAACGTGTCTTCCTCTTTGACCTTCATCTTGATGGGCCCGGACGAGGGATGCTATTTCATATTTGGGATCTACTTCTTTGTGGACGTGTGCAATTTGCTCGGGGCAATTGTCGTCGAGTTGTTTTAGGAATGTTCTCAAATTTTGTTTCATAATGAATTAATTGTACTACTGAGTGTCTGAATAGAGTTTTTCAAACGATATATATCTACTCTTTAAGAAGCAAAGGTGTATTAAATATTTTGTAGGTATAATAGGTTGTTAATATATTCGTAAAAGAGAGGACGTTACATAATGTTAGGAAGATCTTCCACGGATGTATTCGTCGAGATCCATATTTTGCCAAATCTCTGCAGGTGGTTCACAATGTGGTGGGTAATCAACATCGAGCGGTTTGGTTGCGTCAATGAACAATTTGGTATCTACACCACCGTGCGTATCGGGCCAGCCACGACCAGTAGTTGCGACAGGGATTAAATTTTCCACATATGCATCTTTGACGAAATTAAAGTCCCGGTCGGGGCGGCATTTCATTGCCATTGCCCACCAAACATCGTGGGGGTCTCGGATATTTTGTTCTTCGTCTACAACGGTTATGATCTTGGGGAAGTATTTTGCAGATGCTGCTGCTATTGCTGCTTGTTTTCCAACTCCGGGGTATTCATTTCTTACTTTGACTATTGCTACAGTCCTACTTGCTTCTGCAGGCATGAAGACATCCATAACCTGGGATACTGAATCTTTTGCTTTTCGATAGATATCCACTTCCATAGGGAGTTTTCCTATGTTCACGTGTTCTACCCCGGGATTGTAAACATCAAAGTAAATAGGATCTTTTCGGTGAGTGATCGCAGTTATTTCGCAGACGGGAGATTCACGTGCTTTTCCGAGTAAGTATGTGAATTCACAAAATGGACCTTCTTTTTCTCGGACATGAGGTTGGATTACCCCTTCGACTACTAGCTCTGCATTTGCGGGGACTTTGAGATCAACAGTTTCGCAATCTACTAGTTCGAGTGGTTCGCCCATTACACCTCCAATAGCATTGTATTCGTCTTCGACCGTTTGGACTTGGCAGCCATAAATAAAGGCAGGATGGTGCCCAACTACGGCAGCAAATTCTAGAGGCTCGTCTCTGGCTTCTGCCTGGCTAAGAATGGAATATGCATGCGTTCCCTGGGCGAAAAATATTCCAGTTTTCCGAGGAGCCTTTTTCATCATACGATAGATTCCCGTATTGTACCTAGAATTTTCTTGGTCATAGAGAACGAAAACCTCCCCATCCATGAAGGGAGCGGGTTCTTCTACTGTGTGACTCAAAAGAGGTATTTCATTGATATCAGCTTCATCCCCTATTTTGATTACATCTTTTACAGGTCCGGTGGATACTTCGATGGGTGGTATGGGGTTTGTAACGCGTTCTGTGTACTCTCGTATTGCTTCTTCGGGTGTCGCATCGATCCCAAGTGCCATGCGATAATCGGTCCCACACAAATTGGTGACTACACTCCAGTCGGGGAACCCTTTAACATTTGTGCAAAATATAGCAGGGTAAGCACCGTCTGGTTCGTCTTGTAATTTCCGGACGATGGATGCTATTTCATATTTGGGGTCGACTTCTTTGTCAATATAGGCCAACTGAGAAGGCGATTCTCGCTCGAGGATTTCTAGATAAGTTCGAAGGTCCTTTGCCATTATATGATTGCACAGAGATCAAACAAATTCATAAGGATGTTTATTCGAATTTTCAGGGTGTTTTAACGGAGGGGTTTAATTGATCGAAAACGAGAATCGAGTATGCTCTCATTTGTCGGTTTGGGGTTATATGATGTAAAATCGATCACAGTGAGGGGTGCAGAAGTGATTAGAGAGGCGGATTTTGTGTTTCTTGAAAATTATACGAGTAAACTAGGGGGGTCGGAGGTTGAAGAATTGGAAAAATACTATGGAAAGAATATTGAGATTCTTCAAAGAGAGGATGTGGAAGTGAATCCAGAGAAGGTATTAGAAGCTGCGAAAGAAGGCGAGGTTGCGATACTAATAGCAGGAGATCCCATGATTGCCACTACCCATGTAGACCTTAGGCTTCGGGCGAATGTAAGGGGGATAGAAACTGAGGTGATACACGGGACTAGTGCAAGTACCGCCGCGTGTGGACTTACAGGATTGCAAAACTACAGATTTGGAAAATCCACCACAGTGCCATTTGAACCAGTAGAAAAGTTGCCAGATAGCGTATATCAGACGATTGAGGGGAATAGAGAAAGGGGATTACACACATTGGTATATTTAGATATAAAGATTGAGCAAAATAAATATATGAAGGGGAATGAAGCTGCGAAAAAATTAATGGGGATCGGAGAAGATTGGATAGGCATAATCATAGCAAGGGCAGGGAGTAAAAATCCACGTGTGGTCACTGGTAGGTTGGAAAAATTGTCAAAGATGGATTTTGGAAAACCATTACATTTGATGGTAATACCAGGGGAGTTACACCATATGGAAATGGAAGCACTAGAATCATTTACAGAGATGCATTTATAAGTTTAAGAAAGGGGACGGACTATTATTGCCGTTTGAGGACTAATCGGAGGACATCTTCTTCCAAAAGTTCATGATCGATTCCCACTATTTGATCATCGTGTTTTGCACTAGGTCCAGTTATGCGTGCAAATCTGAAAGTTGTTAAGAAATCGCCGCCAAGTTCATGGCAAGCATCCTTAACTGTTGCACCTTTTTGGAGGATAAGTGGTTCTTCATAGTCGGGTCCCCTTCCTGGTTTGTCCATATATATTCGAATGAAACCTAGGGAGTCCCAAATTGCATCCTTAAATTCTACAATTCCAAGCTCCTCTTTTGCACTTATGTGGAGTATGCATTCGGGGGACACTCCGTAGTCCGTCAATTCATTTGAAATGGTGTTTAATGTGGAAGCGCTAATTGAATCGGATTTATTGATTACAACTAATGATTTTTTATACACACAATTTCCCATGATTCCATCGATCAAGCTATCAAGGTCAAGGGTTTCTCGAATGGTCACATCCGCGTTTACGATTCCATATTCCATCAAGACTCCTTTAATGGTAGATTCTTCAAGACCCAAATCGACGCTGTGAAAGATAGTGATTCCACCCCTGCTAGTCCTAGATATTTTAATTTGAGGAGGGGTTGCGTTGATTCGGATGCGGTTTTCATGGAGTTCAGATAAAAGAGTGGAATATAATTGTATGTGTTGTGCATCTAAGACAAAAATCACAAGGTCTGCTGTTCTGACGACGGAGAGGACCTCTTTCCCGCGCCCACGTCCCGAAGATGCTCCTTCGATCAAGCCGGGTAAATCTAGAATTTGGATGTTTGCACCGTGGAGATGGAGCATCCCAGGGGTCACTCCTAGAGTGGTGAAAGCATATTCTCCTACTTCGCTCTCGGCATTGGTAAGAACATTTAATAAAGTGGATTTGCCTACACTAGGGAATCCGACTAAAGCTACAGTCGCGTCACCACTTTTTCGAACGCCATACCCCCCGCCCCCTCCCGAAGAGGATTGTCGTTCTACCTGTGCTTTTTTGTCTGCTAATTTTGCTTTTAATCTGCCGAGATGAGACTCAGTTGCTTTGTTTTTCGACGTTTCACGTATTTCCCGTTCGAGTTCTTCAATTTCCTGCTCTAGTGCCACTGCCCACTACTGTATCCGGATAGATAAAAAAATCTGCGTCTTTGTGCGAAAGGGATAGGACAAAAGAGAAAGTTTAAAACCAATGGTAGGTTTCCGTCAGGGTATGAGTGGTACCGTAGATGTACTTGTAGAAGGTGGCCGGGCAAATCCGGGACCTCCGATTGGACCAGTTTTAGGCCCTACACCAGTGGATGTTCAAGCAGTGGTTAGTAAGATAAATGAAGTAACTGCTGCTTATGATGGAACGCAAGTTCCAGTCAAGATAGTTTATGAAGATGACGGGAGTTTTGAATTAGAAGTTGGCAGTCCGCCAACAGCCGCTTTGATCAAGAAAGAGTTAGGTATTGAAAAAGGATCAGGATATGCAAAGAGGAGTTTTGTCGCAAATATATCCGTGGAGCAAATAAAAAAGATCGCGATTCAAAAATTACCAGGGCTTCTATCATATGATGTGAAAAATGCTGCAAAAGAAATTGCAGGAACATGTGTTGCATTGGGCATTACTATCGATGGAAAAAATCCAAGAGATTTTAAAGAGAAAGTGGACAGTGGTGCGTACGATGATATCTTATCTGAATGATAAGAGAGAGCGCGTCTGACGCGGGATAGAAAATTTTCCGAAAAAATTAAATTGGCCTTTGGGCATGGGGCGGGCTGGAGATATTCATTACGACGGGTTTATGCCCCCACATAAACCAAATTTCAGATAACAGGCGAATGCCTGACATATACTGTAGTAGCCGTATGGCGGACTACGGAGGAAAAAATGGCAGATAAAGAAATAGAAGAAGCTGTTATACGCGCACTAGAAACCGCCCCGAGTCGGAATTTTAGAGAATCAGTTGATCTTGCAATTAATTTAAAAGGATTGGATCTTAGGGATCCAACCAATCGTGTGGATGAAACAGTGGTTCTCCCTAGTGGTACTGGTCGAGAAACAAAGGTTGTATTATTTGCAACAGGAGAAAACGCCGTTTTGGGTGAGAAGGTAGTTGAAGAAGTACTGGGATCTGTACAGATAAAAGAATTAGGGGATGACGCAGAAGCTGCGAAGGCGCTTGCAAATTCAACTGACTTTTTTGTCGCAGATGTTGGATTGATGCAAGACATAGCAAGACTCTTGGGAAAAGTACTAGGGCCAAGAGGAAAAATGCCAAGACCACTTCAACCAGAAGAAGATGTGGTTGATGTAGTGAATAGAATGAAAAATACAGTTCAGCTACGGAGTCGGGATAATCGGACGTTCCACGCACGTGTTGGGGCACAAGATATGTCTGCAACAGATATAGCCACAAACATAGAAGTGGTGATTAGGAGACTTCATGCAGCATTGAAAAACGGGGCCCTAAATGTAGATTCGATCTATGTTAAGACCACTATGGGACCTTCAGAGAGGGTAGCATAATGTCTACACAAGTGGAACGTCATACAGATAATTTGCCGGAGTGGAAGACACAAGAGGTTGAAGAAGTCAAAGAGTGGCTTTTGAGTCACATGAGTATTGGCGTTTGTGATGTCTCAGGCATCCCAAGTAGGCAGTTTCAACAAATGCGGGCAAGCCTCAGGGGGAAAGTGGCAATCAAGGTGAGTAGAAACACACTAGTTAAACTTGCTGCAGAGGGTGTGAAAGGGCTGGATTCAATGGCAGATCAGCTAAAAGGGCAGGTAGGCATTGTTGGTACGAATGACAATCCTTTTACATTGTATCAAATGCTCAAAGGTTCGAAAACCCCAGCTCCAATAAATGCAGGAGATGTAGCCACCAAGCAAATTATCATACCAGAAGGAGACACGGGATTTCCCCCAGGTCCATTTGTAGGAGATCTACAAGCCGTAGGGGCTGCTGCCCAAATAGCAGACGGGTCCATTCGAGTGACTGCATCTAGTGTTGTTGCGGAGATGGGAGATGTCATCACTCCAAAACTAGCTAATGTATTAGGTGCTCTTGGAATAGAACCGAAAGAAGTTGGGTTGAACTTAAAAGCGGTTTATTCAGGAGGGGTTACTTATGAGGTAAGTTCCCTTGACATAGACACGGATGAATATAGAGTAAAGTTCATCAAAGCAGCAAATAATGCAAGGAGTTTATCGGTGGGCAGTGGGTACCCAACTTCTCAAACGATATCCACCATGTTAGTTAATGGATTTAGAAATGCCAAATCAGTAGGCATTTCGGCAGCTATTGAAAGTCCAGATCTGGCTGTGGAATTGATAAATAAGGCAGCTGCAGAATCACATACATTGGCTGTATCCTTGGAAGAGGATGCACGGCCCGAAACGCTGAAGAACGTAGCTAGAAATGAATCGATAGACAAAAAAGAACAGAGCGTTGAACAAGAGAATACAGAAGATACCGAAGCTGAAAGTGAAGATGCAACAGAAGAAGCGTCTGCAGCAGGACTTGGGGATCTTTTCGGATAAAATAAATAAAATAAATAGGAATTAAAATGGAATATATATACGCAGCATTAATCCTTCATGAATCGGAAAAAGAAATAAACGAAGAAAGTTTGACAACAGTGCTAAAAGCAGCTGATGTGAAAGTCGAAGACGTACGTGTTAAAGCACTAGTTGCGGCACTGGAAGATGTCAATATCGAAGAAGCATTGGAAGCAGGGCAAGTTGCCATTCCCACAGCAGTAGCGGTTGGAGGTAGTGAGGAGGCTGCTGCAGACTCGGGTAATGCTGAGGAAGCGAAAGCATCTGCAGAGGAAGAAGCAAAACAGACAGAAGAAGAAGAGGCAGCATCCGCAGCAGGACTTGGGGATCTTTTCGGATAAAACTGCTACCGAAAGGGGATCAAATTCCTATTAAGTTTTGTTACAAGGAGAAGATTGATATAGCAGGTAGAGATGGCTATTTATGCCGATACGTAGATTCCTCTGCGGTATCTTCTACAATAATTCCAAGAAGCTCCAATTCTTTTCGTATTTCGTCGGCTTTATCATAATTGCCTTTAGAACGCTCTTGCTCACGGGAATCTATTAGGGAAGTAATTGTATCAGAGAATGATTCGTTTGAATCGGCCACAACAAAAGAGAATCCAAGTACATCTCGGGCAAGATCGTCCAGAGTTTTAATCGCAAGGTTCAATCCAAAATGATCATATTCTTCGTGTGTTTCAAGGTGTTGGTTAAGGGAATTGACAACATCAAAAATTGCTACGAGTGCTTCCCGGGTATTAAAATCATCATCCAATGCAGTTTGGAAATTCCGTACAGAAGATTCTATAGATTTTCGGAGATTTTCGTCGGTTGTGGTTGAGTGGGGTGATGGCTCTAGGAGTGCGTTTGTAGTTCGAAGGTATGCACGTTCCAGTCTCCTCCAGCGTTCTACCGCCTCGTGGAGGGCAGACTCAGAATAAGCTTGATGACTATGGTAAGAAGTTGAAATTAAAAACATTTTAATGGAATTGGGACCAAATTCGGAGATCGCATTGGCAACAGAAAAATAATTTTTTAGGCTCGAACTCATTTTTTCACCGTGGGTTTCTAGAAGGCGTACGTGTATCCAAAAATTAGCAAAATTTTCCCCAGTGGATGCTTCACTCTGTGCTTTTTCGTTTTCGTGGTGAGGAAACATCAGATCTTGTCCCCCCGCATGAATATCAATAGTATTCGAAAGGTGAGTCATAGACATCGCAGAGCACTCTATATGCCAGCCCGGCCTCCCAAGGCCCCATGGAGAATCCCAGACGTCTCCAGAAGGAGCAGTTATAGGAGGCAGATTCGAATCGCGGTATTTGGAAATGGATTCGGGAGGGACTTGGCCCGATTTCCATAAAGCAAAGTCGTGGGGGTGTCTTTTATCACTTACTTCTTCGGGAGAATCTGAAAAAAATTCTTCGTCTAAATTTGGTTTAGATAATGCCCCATAATTGTCAAATGAACTTACGTCGAAATATACCGAACCATTGGACTCATAGGCGTGATTTGAGTCAATGAGGGAAGAGATAATGGCGATGATTTCAGGTATATGTTCGGATGCTTTTGGATAAACGTGGGCACTTTTTAGACCTAATGAATTCATATCTTCAAGGGCTTTATTGATAAAATAAGTAGCAACTTCAGATTCAGAACTTCCGTAATCGGATTCTCCCAACCTAGCTACAATTTTCTCATTTATATCCGTGAAATTTTCAACATAAGTGACAGAGAATCCCAAATATTCAAGCCACCGTCTCATAACATCTACGTGGACCCATGCTCGTGCATGTCCCAAGTGAGGTAGGTCGGAAACTGTTAAACCACAAAAATATATTGAAACAGAATTTGGAGTTATTGGTTTAAATTTCTCTTTTTTTCCAGTGAGGGAATTGGTTATGAAGAGCGACACTAAAAAACGAAAGGTTTGGCAACTGGATTAAATTAACTATTGTGCTTCTCCACCGTATTTGAGTAGGATATAACACAAAAAAAGAATTGCAACCATTCCAAAAATAGAAGCTATTAATATGCTTTTCGCCGGGTCAGAGAAAGAAGATCCCGCGGCTGCTGCTATCCCCGAGCAAAAAATAAGTGCGAGAAATCCCATGGCAAATTTGAAAAAATGCGAGAATCCCATATAGTAAAGTCTCGGAATGGGAATTGCATAAAGGCACCGATACGATTGGAAAGGTGTCAAAAATGTTTTAAGGGATAGGGTTTACTAAAGTGTCATGGAGAATATAGAAGAAGAATTACGTGAACAGTTTTTTGAAGCATTCTCTCCCGCTACATATCCAATATCCAATCAGATGGATCTAGTTCCAACGTTACCAAATGGTATGTCTACTAGATTTGAGTCGGGGGACTTTTCGATGACGGTGATCGAATTGAGTATGCGGTTGTCGGATAAACAAGATTTCCCTTATGAAACTGTGGAAGATCTGATAGAAGATCTAATAGATGGAATGAAGGAAAAGGGGATTATTTAAAATGATAACCGCTAAACGGTTGCGTTAAGAACAATAAGTATGGACCCAGCTATATTAGGCCCAATTGATGCTATTTTTTCTCCAATCATAGAGCCAATATTACTGATTGGGGTGGTGATAAATCTAGTCACTCGGCATTTGGCCCATAGATCCCATATTCGACAAAATGAAGAAGAGAAGGGGTCCCTGAAACACTTTGTATTCCATGAGATTTCCAACGGGGTATTGATAGTATTTTCACTATACTATATGACTCTTCATCATCACGGAGGAATGGTTTTATCTTTAATGGTTTTGGCAATGATTTTAGCAGACATATTTGAGTTTGAAGCTAGGCTTGTAGAATCTAGAGGGGGAATGGAAATAGAATTGCCAAAGGGTTCGATGGTCGGATCGGCGCTAGTATTAGTATACATACTATACATAATCATACTTCCTGCAGGACCACTAGATCAATTTCTCACATTAATACCGATATAAATTAAATTGGTTTTATTTTTCGTTTGATTTCGCTTTGATTTCGTTGATAGCAGGGATGAGAACCCAAAAGGTAAGGGCCCCAACGACGGCGAACCAAAACATAATTTCCCGGAGTACAATTGAAAACTGCCCGTAAAAATCCAAGTTTTCAGGAACGGGTGCTATTAGCTGCGTGGTTTCAAACCCAGGAGTTGTGAACCACCCAGAGAGTATCATCCAAGCTAGTCCTGCGATTGAAAATATACCAAAACCTTTCATGAATTCGTCGGCCATGGTCTGTAGTTAATCCTCCTTGCCCTTAGTTATTGTCATTCCCTGTGTTTTGAAACGGCTAGTGAATGCATACACTACAGTTCCGATTCCAATTGAAGAAAGGCCGACTAACGCTAATAAAGGGTCTATCTGAGAAAATGGAGAGGTTGCTCTTTGAGTTGCCGTGTCAAGTAGGATGAAACCAATGACGATGGAGAGTATGGAAAAAGCAGTTGAAAGTACAACTATACTTTTATAAAGTTGGTTAGGAACAATTACTTCTCTGTCTGTTTTTCCCATAGTAATGAGTTATTTAGGAGGTTTCGGGGGGCTATATGGTTTAGGAGGTCTAAGACGATAGTAACGTCTGTTTAATTCATACATATATCCTTCCCGCATGGTTTTTAATAAGGAATAGAATACAATCCCAAATAGAACAGGTAGAATGAAAGTTAAATCAAAGAGGAGATGGGAATTTAGAGGGACCAGATTTTTGACAGAAAGAACACTTACGGTGAATGCAAAAACTACACCTGCGACACCGAAAGCTGCCCAAAATGGTTCTTCTACAGGCCGTCTAGCTTTGCCTTTATTTACAAATGGCAGGGCTGCCAAGAACCCCACGACGACTAGATTTGCAAGAACTCCGAATGTTCGATCTAGCATTATTTTGTCACCTCCTAATATGGAAAGTGCAGGGTTGAGCGGTTCGAGCTTAAGAAGACCAAATGACCAATATAGGTACCAATCAGGGAGGATGACCGCAGGGGTTTGGCTTGGGTTTGCAGGAGCGGCAATGTGAGGAGGTGCAACGGCCGAAAGAAGTAATATAATGCCTATGAAAAAGCTAGTAATTGCAAATCCGCGGACGACTTCGTGTGGCCACATTGGGAATCCCAATACTTCCCGTTCTAAATAGTCAGCTCGGGAACGAATGTCTTGATCCTCAAGTCTAGCCCGTTCGAAATATTCATATGTGAGTTGGGCTAGCCCAGTGGATCTAGATTTACGCTCAGACCAACTAGGGGTTTGATCATCAGGGGGGACTGGGGTTTGCATTAATCCAGAGCCATCGGTGAGGATAGGGAATTCCACGTTGTTTTTTTGTTTTTTGTATATTTTGTTTTTCATAATATCATCAATGTGGTTCTGCAATTCCTTGCATCCAAACAATTCCAATGTGAATTGCAATCACAGTAGTTACCGCAAATGGAAGTATGAATACGTGGAGGATATACATACGTTGTAAAGTGGCTTGTCCTAGGGAGAATCCGCCAAACATTAGTTGTGCAACCCATTCACCCAATATAGGAATTGAGAGTGCCATTTCAACCCCAATTTGACCGGCCCAGAACGAAAGTTGATCCCAGGGGAGGAGGTAACCAGTGTAGCCGAACATCAGGGTGAGTGAGATCAAGATGATTCCTATTATCCAATTCAATTCTCTTGGTTCTTTGTATGCCCCTACGAAATAGACACGCAGCATATGGAGGAAAACTGCAGCTACCATAACTTGTGCAGACCATCGATGGATGGAACGTAACATGAATCCAAAATTGAGATCGGTCATGATATATGTTATTTGGTTGTATGCAACGGAGGGGTCTCCAGCCGTTGCGGGGGAATAATAGAATCCTAGCAAAGCCCCAGAGATGGCAGCGACTAGATATGCAATTACAGAGAAGGTCCCAAGTGCATATAGTGGATACCAATACCAAAATTTATTATCAAGATTGTATTGTTCGGTGTGGCTACGGGGCATTTGCATATTTATCTTGTAGTATAAATTTTCCATAGACTCCAGGTAATCTACTATTCGGAGACGTTGATCTGCCCAGATGAGAATTGTTAAATAGGTTTTTTCAAGGGGAGTCAGTTCCTTTTCAGATAGCCATTTGGAATAGTCGTAGTGTTCTTTTAAATCAGGGGTCATGTCATTCCTCAGTCCTTGGTAAAGCTACAAATCGATCTTTGATTATGCTGAAAGGATCATAGACGGATTGGTGGCATTGGCAATAAATTAAATCTGCGCCATCAAATTTTTCACTATCTGTGAATGATTTGAATCCGGGAACGCAGCAAAAATGAGTGCATTTGTCTAATATGGCTATAAATCCTTGGCGGCAACTTTCCTGAAGCCATTGTTTTGTTTCACCTTGTGCATTAGAGATTAGGTTGTCAACTATTGTACTACGAATGAGCTGCACGGGCATCTGTACTTGAGGGGGTACATCTTGAGACCTCCAGGTAGCAAATGCAGGCTTTCCCACACCCGCCTTTCCAATTGAATTACCCCAAGTCACGTAGTCCTCAAAATCGTCAATATGTACTTTTGCCCCGGGGGAAACTTCTTCTTTTTGCCACTTATAAGGGGGATTATTTGCATATCTGAAATAGTTGTCTTGATCTGCAAGTGGTTTTACTCCAGGGTAGGTTTGGACACCACAGTATTGGAACCAATCAGAGGAATAAGTAACACCGGCTATTTCTTGTTGGGCCACAGTTACCTTCCTCCCTCCTTCAATTATTTCAGATACTTTTGGCCACAATCCCATAAGGAATCCATCGTCGTCGATGACGACGGGTATTTGAGGCATTCCGCGAGGAGCAGGACCAAATAATTTTTCGATTCCGAAGTATTCGGTTACGCCACCACCAGCTCCAGAAGGATTGGTCATGGTGTTTACAGTTCCGCTAGTCGCAGTTCCAATACCTGCTAGTGCGGCCCCGCCTACGACACCTTTGACAAACCGCCTTCTTCCAGAAACTTTGGGGTATTTATCATCTGAAGTCATGGTTATTTTTTCTTATAGAGGTATAGATTGGTTTTCATCTTATCGGTCATAGTGGTAATTATGGAATGGCCATGTACATCTTCTGGTTTGGTGTAGAGGTCTTCCCATTTTCTCCTGCGCTGTTTTACAATTACGACATCCGGTAAAAAATCCCTTCGGTACAGAACCAGGATGAAGGATAAATTAATAAATAGTAGGGCTAGTAGACCTCCTAAATACATATTTCCCACTCCAGAGAATCCCCAGCCTCCGAAGATTAAACCATAGGTGAATAGGGTCGCGAATAGGACTTCAATCACAGTGAGTAAAACTATGGCTATTGTTGCTGCCGTGCTTTCTCGCGGAGGTTCGTAGCGGTGTATAGAACCATATTTACTACTTGGAGATGTCATACTATCACTTTTGTTTTGGGTATCCTGAATGTGGCGTTTCGTTGTACTTTAAGAAGAAAAATGTGAATACTAGAGAAGCGAATATTCCAAGAAGTGTTGCTATTCCGACCCAGTGTGCTTGGAATGCCACACCCATGTGTTCGGGGTCTTCTCCTTCGGAATGTGGATCGTCTCCCCCTGCCCCCATTCCTGCTGCATGGCCGCCACTGCTACTTGATGCAGTGGCTGCACCTCCTTCACTAACTATTACTTTACCGATCATTTGGATGGTTTCGTGAGGGACACAGAAATAGCCATATTCCCCTTCCATATCGAAGGTATAGGAGTAAGTTTCGTCTTTTGCAATGTTTCCACCGGGGTAGCCGCTTCTGGCATCGTCTTCGGAATCAAATCCACCAGATGCCCAATAGGGTGCCCCATCGGGCAATTCATTTTCATAGGCAGTGATCGAATGTCCCATTTGACCAACGGTAATCCATTCGACTGTGTCGCCGGGTGCAATGGTGATCACATCGGGGTCATAAATCATAGCGTCGGTCATTTCGACCACATGAGTTTGGGCAGATTCTTCTGCTGACGGAGGCACTTCTGCCGCTGCAACAATTGGAGAGGTAAAAAGAAGTGCAAGAGACCCGGTAGCAGATTGAAGGAAATGCCGCCGATGCATATAGTGGAATATGAGTAGAGGAGGTCAATAAAGGCACCGATATGTGTGAAATAAACAGAGATATAAAATATCTGAAAATTGATCTTATTTTTTATCAGAAGGGGGGAGAAAATCGGGTCGGAAATCGGATCCAATTCCAATTTTTTTTAGTCGATCTTCGTACTCCGTGGACCGAAAACGATCAGATAGACGCGAGTGGACTACGACTAAGAGTAGGAATAGCCCGGTAAAAATAAAACCAAATCCAGAGACAGTGGTGAGAATTCCGGAACCGGGACGGGGAAAGTTTATAAAAAGGGGTGAAAAAAGAAGTAGAATTCCAATGATCAAGAAGGATGATGCCAATATTTGAAGCAATTTATTTCCAATTCCAGAGGAGGATTTGGAGATTGCATCAATATTGAGAGAGAAATCCCCTGCAGGTAGTTCGGGCACATCGTAAGTGTCCATAGAGCAAAGTACAACTATATTTTCTATCTCGGTTCGGATTGAACCCATCCCACTCACTGAACCGTCGAGTGCTATAAGAGCATATCCGGCATCGTCATAGATTAAAAGATTCTCTTCGTCGTCAATATGGATTGTTTCTATTGCGGCTATGATATTCCGCCTAGAGATTCGATCTCTAATGTCTAGTTCTACACGATTTAACAATTCTTTGCCAACTATAGAAAATTCTAGATCAGAGGGGAGATCGGAGTCAGGTGGAGTGAGTGATTCTTCGTTGGGGCTGGACAAGGTGTTTTCATATTGTTAACCGAAGAGCAAAAATTAAGTGATCTTAGGGTGTTTGGTTTGAACGAACGGGATGAATGGAGATGCAATAATTGCCACAATAGTTTTAATTACTGTTACGGCTAGTTTTCCATTTTACATATATGGTGCATGGATAATTCTTAGAGAAAAAGTAGTTACATGGGGGGTTTTAGTCCACCATTTAAAATTTATTTTTACAGGTCTTGCACTTACTACATTCCCCATTATTGTGTGGATGATACCTAGATCCTTTTCTCGGTTAGATGGATACATTGCGTTACACACTTTTGTGGGCCTCCAGGCATATGCATTTTTGATCTTTGCATTGACAGGAATAATCAAAATATTTAATGCGAAGAGATCTTTGAACCTATATCAAGTTCCAGATGACTCGATTCCAATTGAAGAATTGGGAGATGGGATTGATCTATGGAGAAGGAGACTAAGAGTAGGAGTAATGGGATTTCTAATAATCTGGATTATAGCATGGAGTATAGGAGTGATCCGATACTTCCAATTATATTGAAAATGGAATTAAATTCCCAAAATTTTTCTTGCTTGTTTTGGTGTAGCAATTTCACGGCCAAGGTTTTCACAGATATTAACTACGGTTTCGACTACTTGCTGGCAGGTTTTTATTTTTTCATCTTTATGAGGATACATGTATACGGTGTCTTCCATACCTATACGTACGACTTGATACCCCATCATTATTGCCTCGACTGTCAGAGGTAGCCAATTTCTTCCACCTACAACACTCCCCTGAACGGTGTCTTCTCTAGGGAGTGGGTTTGTTTCCCACATAGAAGCTAAATATAGTGCCCCCCAGGGGTGAGGGGCGGTTGGGCCGGAGGTGAAGTATGCGTGATCACCACAAGTTGTGTTTACATAATAGGGTTTTTTCCAGACTCCTGTGTCAACAAGCCATCTTTTGAGTCGAGGGTATGCTTTGTAAGAATAAGCCATCATTTCCGGTTTGAGGCCATTGTCTTGGAGGAAGTTCACCCATCCTTGTAAAATATCAGGGTTCATCACGAAAGGGGCTCTAGGGTCTAAGGCATCTCCCAAAGGGGAGCCAGTAACCATATCAACATATCCAGGACCGTACTCATCGAGAATCCTACCGATAGTTTGTTCTAAAAGAGGGACCCCAAAAGTGGCACCTTCGATGTTGCTCCTTACATTAATAGTAGTAATAGGATTGTGTTCTTTTTGGATTAGTTTAATTGTTTTAACTATAGTCTCAGGGGATGCATCGGGAATACCATCCTCCCTGCGGACGTGGAGATGTGCCATAGAAGCCCCAGCATTCATCGCCCCGATTACCTGATCTGCAACTTCTTCTGCCACATAAGGTTGGTGGGGATTCAAATCTCTTTTTATAAATGATCCACAAGGGGCGACTTCTATTATTAGAGGAGTATCCAAAGTGTCAATTGGATCTGCATTATGGCCTTGGTAACTTTTCCAAGGAGTTTTATAATAGCTTTCATCCTTATAGCCAAATTCGGTATCAACCATAAGTACGGAGAGATCACTTAAGTATAATAATTATTTGATATCTCAACAGACTAACTGGTCAAATAATAGAGGGGGTTGAGATAGGATTAAGAGTGGGTGGACCCTGGAAGAAGTATGAGAATGTCAAAAAAATTCATAGAGATGTTCGAAAAAAATGTTTTTTCAAGTCTCGCCACCATAATGGAAGATGGATCCCCTCATGTAGTTCCAGTATGGGTGGGCATTGATGGTGAATATATAATAACTGCCGGAGGAATAGAGCACGTGAGGCATGCAAATATGAAACGGGACCCGAGAGTAGCACTTACAATTTCTGCTCCAGAAAACCCATATGAAGTGTACTTAGTTAGGGGAAAGGTAGTAAGCATGTCAAAACGAGGGGGGAAAGAATTTCTAGACCAAGAGGCCCAACGAAGATGGGGAGTACAAGAATACCCATTTCAAAAGAAAAAGGAACGATATCTAATTCAGATTCTACCGGAGAAAATTATAGATACTTCTTCAGTCATTCCAGACGGCGTAGACATAAGATAAGTTAAGAAGATTCAAACGAGAGTGATAAGATTCCAGTTAATTTGTTATCGACCGTATACGTTGAGTTTGGTGGGACAGCTATGGTTGTAAAAGGGGCTTCGATGATTGCAGGCCCATTGACAACATTTCCAGAGAGTAATTTACTCCAGTCATAGATGATGGAAGATTGAAAACCGTCGGGAAGCCAATAGACAGGTCTTGATCCTGTTTCTGCAGATTGTGGGTCGGATCCAGACAATGGATATTCCGCTAGAAGTGGTTTGTCACGAGGGGCAGTTGCTTGGAGTACAAAATTGTCTATTTCCACTCCGTTTTGGGGAGTAGTAGATATCGGACTATACACCTCATTGTACTCTTTCTCAAATGCGGATGAAATGGTTGAGATATCCTGATCGGAAGTGAGTTCAGTTAGAGGAGAAGTAACGCGAGTCACATCCAACTGCCCCCCGTATTTCATGTCAAGATATAATTCAAATGAAAGTTGATCTTCCCCATACCCCTCGCCATTAAAATCGTGGATCGCTAGTTCTTGGAGATCGAGTACTGTTTGGTTGAATTCGTCGAAATTTTGGTAAGGATCCAAAGTCCCTGGTTGGAGTAGAGGGATATGTAAAGACTGTTCGTAGATATGTTTTGTATCCATGACACTAGAACCAAAAGCAGAAAATACAGAGGAATAGGGGAATACGATGATTGTGTTCACTCCGGCGTGTTTTGCGAATCCTTCTGCGTGTGTTGGTCCAGCGCCCCCAATGGCAAATAGAACAAAATTTTGAGGATCATACCCCCGGAGTGCAGTCTCCTTGTAGATGGTACTTCCCATTTCAGCATCAGTTATGGAGCGGATCAAACTCGCTGCTTCGACCACATCTATTCCGAGTGGATCTGCAACTTGTCGCTGTACTGCACGCTCTGCGTGTCGTACACTCAGTGGTTTTTCCCCCCCATGGAATCCAGAGGGATCTATATAGCCTAAGATAACATCTGCATCAGTTACAGTTGGATTCCGTCCACCTTGGTTATAACAGGCAGGGCCTGGATTTGATCCAGCACTCTCTGGTCCAACTTCTATTTTGTTGTCTAGATCCACCCTTACTCGTGCGATAGACCCCCCACCAGCACCTATGGACTGACTTTTGAGCATGGTGCTATGAACCCTCCAGCGATCTACGACGGGTTCAAGATTGTAAGTTCGAGAAGCCCCTCCAGCGATCAAAGATAGATCAAAACTAGTTCCCCCCATGTCTGCTGCAATCACATTTTCATAACCATAGATACCACCAAGATAAGAACCACCGACCAGAGCAGAAGCAGGACCGCCTTTGAATGTATCAATTGCACTCGTTCGGAAGATTTCTGCAGTCCCACCGGTGTTGTGAATCATTTGAAGTGGTTTAACATATCCGCGCTGTCTAAGTTCATCTCCAATGCCATACAATTCATCGATCATAGATTGATGAAGATATGCACTTAGCATAGTTGTAATTGTGCGTTCATATTCACCTTTTTTTCTGCTTATTTCAGAAGATAAAAATGCAGGTGCACTTCCGAGATATGCATCGGGGTATTCATCGGATATTATTTCTCTGACTTTTTGTTCATGAGTAGGATTTCTGTGAGACCATGCGAGGCACACGGCGAACCCTCTGGCTCCTTGTTCAACCAGGTATCGTACTTTATCGCGAAGATCGGCTTCGTCGAGTGGCCGCATGATTTCACCTTTGAAATTGATTCGTTCGCGAACGCCGACTATCATATCTTGAGGAACTATGGGTTCTGGTTTATCGGATCGTGAAACATTTCGTTGTTCATGTACCGTCATCCCATCGGTCCATTGTGATCCGCGCCCAACAGGGACTATGTCTTCAAGTCCATTGGTGACAAGAACTCCAAGTTTTGAACCACTTCGAGAAATTAATTTGTTTAACGCGAAAGTTGTAGAGTATCGAATTGCGGTTGCACTGGCAATTAGGTCATTGGGGTCAACATTTAGATCTCTAGATGCGGAGATGATAGAATTGAGAAATCCAATGGACAAATCGTGACTAGTGGTCTCTGCTTTTCCGGTGACTATAGTTCCATTTGAGCGAACGAAACAGTCAGTGAAAGTTCCACCTATATCGACATCAATGGTTGTGTTAAGCTTTTTTGTCATGGTTTTGTGCGCAGGTGGATGCTACCTTCAGATATTTTTGTGCGAAGTTGGTCAATATCTATGTCTATGTCATGAGTTATAGGATGACCAAGGGGCAAATATTCATTTTCGATCATGATTCCGCAATGGGGACAATAAAATTCAATAATTTTACACCATTTAGGGTCTGGAGAAAATTTATATTCGGTGTCAATCTCAGAATGATGTATTTCAGAGGGGTCCCTCTCTGCGATTGTACATCCAGTTTTGTAATTTGAATTGCAATCTATCAAATCTCCATTACAAGAGCTACAAACCCACATCTCAGAATCCAAGTTTATATCTAAATAGGGAGTAATTTCGACAGAAACCATATTTGTAATGAATAATAGAGTATGGAGGATAAAAGGCTGATGAATTCAATAATAGCCGTATGCAGTCCAGCCTCCATCGACTGGGAGAATGGCCCCAGTAACATCTGGGATTTTATCAGAAGCTAGAAATGCAACGGATTCGGAGATCGATCCGAGCGATGTTAGGCGGTGAGTTGGAGTTCGTGCTAAAATCGAATCTAAATCTGCACCACCCCCTATTGTCCTTACAGTTTCTTCCCCGAGGGCTCTATCGATGGTTCGATCTTTTTCCACAAAATTGGGGGCTATTGCATTGACTCGGACCCCGTCGGAGGCCCATTCAATGGCAAACACTTTTGTCAACATGTTTATCGCTGCTTTTGCAGTACTGTATCCGGTTCGGTATGGGAATGCAGCAAATCCGGCATTGGAAGAGATGTTTACAATGGCACCTTGTTTTTGTTCCAACATAGGGACTGCGGCTATTTTCGAACATAGATAAGTCCCTTGTACATGGACATCCATGACACGTGTCCATTCTTCTAGAGATTGTTCAATGGACGGAATTGATTTTTGAAAGATTCCTGCGTTATTTACTAATACATCAAGTGAATCGCAGTTTTTGAGTGTATATTCAACCATAGATTTGACAGACTGTTCGTCTCTTACGTCTACTTGTACTGCGTAAGAAGTTCCAGCCCCGTTGAGAGATTCTGCAGTTTCTTTTGCATGGTTTAGATCTATATCAGCGACCACTACATCGCCGCCTCCGTTCATAAAACGAGTGGCTATTGCCTTTCCAACGCCGCTGGCTGCCCCAGTGACAATAATAGTTTTTCCAAGGAAATCAGAAGGTTCCATGGGGGTTTAGAGACCTGTGACCGTAATTAAGTTGTATATTTAGAAAAAGGAAAAATGGGTTAAAATGTAGAAACGGGTATGGGGGGACTTTGTTTAGACCAGGCATTAGAAAAGGTGTCGTATGAAGTTCCACGGGATAAACGGGATTTTAATGCTTCTTCCCTAAGTTTGGAAGTTTCATTGAGATCTAAAACGCCATCGCGAATACAAACATGGTAAACGTTTGTTGCAGTCCATTCAGAGATGAAATGTTTATTAAAATCAGAAAGAACATCTTCAGGGTCACGTTCGATTGGATCTCCAAAGCCACCACCACCAGAAGATAGGGTTATCCAGATGTCGCCCTTGTCAAGGGTTCGATTACTTCGATTGATTCGCTCGAATCGGTAATCGCCAGAAAGGGATTTGTCAACGACCAAGTCTCGAACGGAAACGGGAAAGTCAGTTCCATTTTCTAAAAGATCTAGTGCGTCGCTTCCAATGATAGAGATTCCTGGTAATGAAGTGGAAGCATAGCCACCAAAAACCCCATTGTCATGAGGAATTCTAGATCCTTTCCCACGAGAAGTTACTTCAACAGGACCAGAAATGACTACATTAACATTTTGAGTTCCAACACCGCCCCTGTATTTACCAAACCCATGGGCATCATTGAAATGCCTTCGTGTCAATCCGAGAAAAATACCATGTTCTTCGAAATCTTCTAGGTTGTTTGTTTTCCCCCATGGTGAGTAAAAGAACCCATGAGCATTCATACCGTCTTTGTCGTGGCGTGCCCCCTGGCCATCGGTGTTTAGTGTAAATGAAAAGCTCTCTGAAATTGGCCATCCAATATTATTGATTCCTTTGAAAGATCCCCCTCCAGAATGGGCGCTAGGGGCTGCCACGGCGCGGGTGGGGTCTGTGGAATAAAGTAGGCGTGTGAAAGCGTCGAAGCACAGAGAAATGACAGATCTTCCTAAATAGACGCAATTGCAGACAGATTTCTCAGGACCTGCGTTGAGAAGAGACCCATCGGGGACTTCAAAAGTGAAAGGTGCCAACGTCCCAGTAGAGACGGGGAGATCATGGAAAACATAAGGATATATGTATGTCGCAAGGAATGCAGCCACGCCATGTCCATAGGTATTGTAAGACCCATCACATTCTGGTGAAGTGCCAGTGAAATCTAAATGGATAGAATCCCCCTTTTTGTGTACAGCTAATGCAACTTTTAATAAAGTTTCATCGTTGCCGGTGGTATCGACGAATGCGACAGATTTGTAGACCCCGTCAGTCCAGGAAGAAATTCTAGCTCTTGCTCCAGATTCTGCGGCATCGATTATTTTTCGGAAGAGTCCATGGACATGTTCGGGTCCAATTTCTTGGGCTAATTCTTGGACCCTGTGGCGTAGTTTATCCGTAGCAGTGCATCTCGCTCTGACATCTATTTCTTGCATTTGCGGAGCACGAGAAATAAAGTTGACCATCATATCCATCAGATCATCTCTAATTTCATAATTCTCAGCGATTTTAATAGGAGTAAGACGCATGCCTTCATCATGTCGAGAAGTTGCTTTTTGAGGCATCCCGCCGGGTTCGATCGCGCCTGTTTCTTGTTGGTGGACTGCGGCAGAGCTCCAAGCTATCAATTCGTCTTCGAAGAAAATAGGCATGATTGCGAATTGATCGGGGTTGTGCAGACCCCCAACAAGTGCTTCATTGGTATAAAAAATATCTCCTGGGCGAACTTTGACATTGGAATTTCCATCAATGTATAGATCGATTATATATTTTATCGGCAATTGTGCTATGGCAGCGTGGATATAAGTACCACAACTAGCAGAGACTAGATCTCCTTTTGCATTATGTAATCCAACCACTAGATCCCCGGATCGAAGAAACGCAGAAACTCCAGTTCGGACAAACACAGTTCTAGCCTCATCGAGAGCCACGTCTAACTTATTGGAATAGACTTCATACATCCCAGGTTGGATTTTTGCTGCATATTCGATCTCCTTCTCGGTCGCGGGTTCTGTTCGAATCCATTCCCGCATTGAAATCTGTATTGCTGCGTAATCTAACATTATACTATATCAGGTGGAGGAGGGGATAAAGTGTTTACTTTTGAAAAATTAGTTAGATTGCTGTTGATTTTTCAGAGTCATCTAGTGCGTCGTACTCTGGACAATTTTCTAACTGTTCAAATCCACATCCTAGATCTAACCATCCGAGTTCATAGCCATGAGAGGGTTCTGTAACGACCATTTTTGCCGGATTCTCTGGGTCGTCGTTGAAATGTTGGAACTGACATCCTTCGGGGGATAGAGGTATTGCCATATAATCCTCGGCTTCCCATTCGAGGCGTTTTGGTCCATCGGGGTATCTAGCTCCATCTATAATAGTATGTCCTTTCCCCCCCATTATGTAATGGACTAATCCCCCTTGTCGATGTTGTTTTCCACTTCGGCTTCCGGGTGGAATTTCTTGAATATAGAATAGAAGAGATCGCATAGATCGGTCTTCAAAGGAAGGGTGGAGATACCATTTCATTTTTCCTTGGGGATTGATTTCGTATTCTAGATCTTCGCCCCGGATTACAGCCCAATTTCCAGCCCCTTGTGCCTGGGCGACCATTTTTCGGTAATTGTTTCGTAAAACGACTAGATCATCGTACAAGCTGTTGGTTGTTTCAGGGGGTGTGTAGTCAGCCCAGTCTGCATAGTCGAAGTCTAGAAATAAATCGTAGTGGTCATCATACTCTTCGAAGTCATCTGCAGACATCATGTGAGAGTGTTTTTCTTGCCACTCTTTGTAAACTTCATTTTGAGTGAGTTCCGCACCGAGTTCTTCTAGATACGGTACGTGAATGAATGCGATCCATTCCGCAGGGTCATCGGGTCCCCTCATATTGAAATGTTGGTGCTCAATGCCACCTGGTTTTATAGGAAGGATAATAAGATCTTCTGGCCCCCATGGATGTCGAACGTCGTCGACTAATGTTTCTCCAGATCCTTTCAATCCGAGGATGACAAGACTGCCCTGGTGAGTGTGTCGACCGTTTCTGTCTTCTATAGTTTTTCTAAAAACGAGTCGGTCAGGAAGTACTGCATCGGGTTTAAGAGGGGTTGAATAATACTTCGACTTTCCGTTTCTCCCAACTTGCCAAGGAACATCTGAAGACTTGGTTACATGAGGAAGTTCGGTCCTGTCTCGGATTATTTTCAGATACTCAAGGAAATTTTCGTAAAAACCAGCGGGTTCCGGTTCTTGTTCTCGGACATGGGTTCTTTCTTTCTGACCTGCCATGTGGTGAGATAGTACGCGACACATTATAATGATGATGGATGTGTCTTTAGCGATATCGGAGTGTTATTGATTCGACAATCGGCGAGTTTGGAATCGACATAGGAAGATCTATATTGGAGATACTAGAACTAATAACAATGGCAATTATTCTGCAAGTAGAAACTACGGGGCATCAGCATGGAATGGGAGGGCAAGTGGTAATAGATGCGACGGTTATGGAGCAAGAAGGAATCGGAGTGGGAGATACTATCGTGGTAAAAACATCCAGTGGGAAATTTGCGTTAGCTCATGTGGGTACCCCTAAGGACGGAGATGAAGGGCGAGGGTATATTAGATTGGACAGGGGGATTCGGGGGGCAATTAAAACAACAATCGGTTCAATGGTTGAGATTGAACCGGCAGAAGTTGAAGTGGTGAAATCGGTTAAGTTCGCACCTCTTTCAGATGTATCAGGAGTAGAAGCGGAGCAACTTTCAGAATATATAAAAGAAAGTTTTGTTGCTAGAGGAAAATTGGTCAATCGGGGAGTAATTGAATATATATCACTTCCAGGGAAAGGATCTGCAACGGCGTTTAAGGTGTTAGAATCAGATCCGGAAAGTGGAATTGTTGACAAAGGTACTGACGTAGATGTTGAGTATGCTTTTGATACATGGGGAACTGCTAGAGAAACTACTTTTGATGATGTGGGGGGGCTTGGAGAAGAGTTACAACATATAAGGGAATTGATCGAATATCCAATAAAATTCCCAGATGTCTACCAAGAGATTGGAATAAATCCTGCTAGAGGGGTACTTTTATTTGGCCCCCCGGGGACGGGGAAGACATTAATGACTAAGGCCATATCTAATGAATTAGATGCCAATTTCCATTACATAAATGGGCCTAGTATTATTAGTGCAGGGTACGGGGAAACAGAGGGGAAATTGAGAAGTATTTTTGATGCAGCGAATCATTCGTTGCCCTCAATAATTTTAATCGACGAGATAGACGCTATTGCCCCAAATAGAGACGACACGGGGTCGTTTACGGATTTACGGGTTACGACACAGTTGCTTGAGTTAATGGATGGTTTGCAGTCGGTTCAAGGTGTGATGGTAGTTGCCACTACAAATCGAATTGATGCAATAGAACCTGCTTTAAGACGGCCGGGGAGATTTGATAGGGAATTGTACGTAGGGCCACCTAATGAAGATGCACGCAAAGATATATTGGGAATACACACCAGAGGAATGTTGTTGGAAGAAAACTTTTCTGAAGCAGTACCAGACCTTGCTCAGAGAATGAATGGATATACAGGGGCAGATATAAGAGAATTGGCCAGAGAGGCGGGGGTCAATGCACTGAGGAGACAGTTTCCTTCAGAAGGACCTGCAAACCGAGAAGAAATGTCACTTGTAGATCTAGTGGTCACAGTTGGTGATTTTGAGCATGCACTAAGAACTGTTCAACCTTCAGTTCTGAGAGGCCCACTTTCGCGGGATTCAAAAATGACTATGGAAAATATAGGAGGACTCAAAGAGGCAAAAGTCCGACTGCACGAATTGATTAAAGCCCCACAGGAAAATGCAGAAACATTTGCGAAAATGGGGATAGAGACACCCCCGGGGATATTAATTGTAGGACCTCCAGGAACGGGTAAAACTGCTTTGGCTCAGGCGGCGGGTAATGATCTGGGGGCGACATTTTTACAAGTTGAATCTTCAGATATATTTAGTGAATGGGTAGGAAGATCGGAAAAAGCAATAAAAGAAACATTCCTTATTGCACGTAGAGCTGCCCCTTCGGTCATTCTCATAGATAACATTGATGCAATGGCACGCAGGATTGGAGAAGGGGGGGGCGAATCAGTTAGTACCAGAGTAATAAATCAACTTTTAACGGAAATGGATGGTTTAAGAGAACATGATGTGAAGGTCATCGGGACAACAGATAGAATTGAAGATATTGATGAATCATTGCTCTCCCCAAGCAGATTTGGAGAGGTGATTCACCTTCCAAAACTTAGTGTAGGCGACAGGGAAGAAGTAATAAAAATACATCTTCAGGGTGTGGAAACAAGAGTGACTAAAGAAGAAATTAAGAGTATCTCTAAAAAGTCAGAAGGGTGGTCTGGTGGCAGGCTTGCTTCCCTTTGTGAAGAGGCAAAATTGTCGGCTATAAGAGAAGAGGATTACAAATCCGTAGTGGTGGTGGAAGGGAAACATTTAGAAAATGCGTTAAAAAAATTAAGTGACTGAGGTCAGTAGATTTAGACAACTACTGATTTTTC
Source organism: Euryarchaeota archaeon UBA24 (assembly GCA_002503845.1). Classification (GTDB taxonomy): domain Archaea; phylum Halobacteriota; class Halobacteria; order Halobacteriales; family Hikarchaeaceae; genus Hikarchaeum; species Hikarchaeum yamanae. The sequence goes on from DASO01000016.1 coordinate 88,003, forward strand.
AGAGTCATCGAGTGCCTCATATTCGGGGCAATTTTCTAACTGTACAAATCCACTTCCAAGATCGTATCCAAGCGACAGGTATCGTGTGGATTCAGATACTATGAAAGTTGCTGGTTTGTCTGGATTTTTGTTGAAATGTTGGAAAGCGAGCCCCTCGGGAATTACAGGGATTCCCAAATAATCTTTTTCCTCCCAGTCGTATCGTTTAGTTCCTTCATAGCGAGGGCCAGAAATTTCAGTGTAACCTTCGCCTTCCATGATATAGTGGACTTGGCCACCTTGTCGATGTTGTTTCCCACTTCGACTTCCGGGTGGAATTTCCTGGACTGCAAATAAAGAGGAGATTACAGATCTATCTTCCATAGTGGGATGAAGGTACCATTTCATTTTTCCTTGCGGATTTATTTCCCATTCGAGATCGTCTCCACGGACTATGGCCCAATTGCCTGCCTTCCTAGCCTTTGCTACCATTTTCCGATAGTTATCTCGCTGAACGATGGATGCATCATAATATGTTTTGATAGATTCAGAAGCAGGGGGTTCATAATCAAGCCAATCATCAAAATTGAAAGTTCCAAAAAGTTCACTGACTTGATCGTACTCGTCTTTATAATCCTCAAAATCATCCGCGGCCATCATATGGGCGTGCTTCTCTTGCCACTCTTTGTAAGTTTCGTTTTGGGTAAGTTGAGCCCCCAAAAGTTCTAAAAAGGGTATATCGACCATAGCCAGCCATTCTGCAGGGTCATCGGGTCCCCTCATATTGAAATGTTGATGTTCCACCCCACCTGGTTTTACGGGTAAAATTAATAAGTCCCCTTTCCCCCAAGGAACGCGTTCGTCGTCGACTAGGGATTCCCCATCTCCATGCAAACCAAATATTATCAATCCACCTTGGTGAGTGTGCCTTCCATTTTTATCCCGGATTGTTTTTCTGAATATATACCAATCTGGTAAGACGGTGTTCATGAAAGGGGTTGAATAATACTTCGAAGTTCCATTCCTCCCAATTTGCCAAGGGACATCGGTGGATTTGGTTACATGAGGGAGGTGAACACGGTCACGTGCTTCTTTGAAGTACTCCAGTAATTGTTCGTAATTTCCTTTTGGTTCGGGCTCACTTTCCCGAGTGTGTGTTCTCTCTTTTTGGGAGACCATGTTCTTGATTTTGTTTTAAAATATAAGTTAGTGTCGATCCATAAACCGTTGAACGTCGAGGAAAATTTGTATCAGCATATCTTGAATAGAGGAAAGATTACTTCAAAGATAGATCTGAATAGCGGCTGAAAAGGAATAGTATGGGAATAAGACTGAGTAAAGTTATCAGAGACAGTATTCCAAATCCGAATCGCAGCCCTATATCGTCGCCAACATATCCAATGATGATAGGTGAAAATGCGGAAAATATAAAGATCCCAGTCCAAAGATATCCAAAAGTTCGTCCTTCCCGCTCAGGGGGAGTGATGGTACTAAGTAGAGAATCTCGTGCAGGACTGATTCCCCAGAAACTAATTCCCATTGCCCCCAGAATAAGGAAAAGTAGGAGAGGACTTAGGGAAAATATAGAAAAAACAGTTATGAAGAATGATGAAAAAATAACAAAAATGGCGATTACTTTTCTTGCATCATAGCGGTCGACAAGTTCTCCAGTAAGAAGTTGTGCCAACCCTCCGATAAATAGTAATGCGGCTAGGTAGAAACTTGCAGTAGATTCAGGAGTTATAAGTAGAGATCCAACTGTTAAAGTGTAGGAATATTCACGGATTATAAATTCGGGTAAAAATGCCATCACTCCGGTGGCCACAAATGAATAGATTGTAAAGAATGTAAAGACTGCAAGGAGAGGGTATAGGTATTTTCTCCGAGGGGGGAGTGAATCGGAAAGTGTCGAAGGTTCAGAGGAGTTTTTGGTAGAAGATGTAAGAAGAGGGGTGGTGTCATAATTACCAAGTCCGATATAAAGAATGAGTGCGTAAAAAATTCCAATAAGACCTAAGAGTATGAGAATGTCAGTCCAAACAAAGAATAAGAAAAATAAGCCCAATACTGCAGGCCCAATGGCATCGCCAAGTTTTGATGCACTGCCCCACATACCGTAAAATTTACCTTTGATTTCTGCACGGACATTTCGAGATATTATAGGATATCCAGTGGGATGGACGACACTCATACCAATTCCATTAATGAATAACGCAAATGCCATAAAAAGGAATTTAATGGGGAATGGCTCTCCTAAGATGGAAAGGTCAGATTCTCCAAATAAGGGGGTAAATAACAACAAAGCATAGCCTAGTCCCGCCAAGGCTATGCCACATGGCAAAAACAGACGACGGTCGTACTTATCAGAGATTATCCCGGCGGGTGCTTGTCCTATTGCAGAACCGGCATACTGACTAGTGATCAATAGGCCTAACTTCCACAAAGGGAGTCCGGTTTGAATTGCTATTAAAGGGATTAAAGGGGGTAAAAGTCTCAAGAAGAAGTGTTGCATTCCATGAACAGAGCTGATCAGAATGGCAAATTTAAATTCTTCTTTGTTTAGTTTAGTCATATGAAACTTAAAATGGGTTTGTCGTATATTTTTGAAGGTTTGGTGATTTAACTTAACTCATATGGGAAAAATACAATTAGCAGAGGGGTAAAAAGTTTAGCTCCGGGGCGCTTGGAGTTTAGTAATGCGCGTATTATGATGAAGTTTTAACAGAATTTCAATGATTAGCAAGTAGAAACTTCTTTATTGGGGTTGTTTAGAAATAAAAAAAATGAGCGGGTTTCGCTCG
>DASO01000009.1 GCA_002503845.1 Euryarchaeota archaeon UBA24
CATATCTGGCTCGTCCATTGCACCGTAAAGGAGACATTCTCCCTCTGCCTGTGCTTTTGAGATAACAGCACTAGGAACGGTTATGGACCCAATTTTTAATCCTGCAGATGCTCCAGGGGCAGGTTTTCTCTCGGAACGTCCAGCGGCGGAAGATGCACTTCCACCTTTTACAACGCTACTAGAGGTAGTTGACCCTGACTTTTCTCGGGCGGCTCCAGATCCAGAGGATCCTCCGCTGCTGCCCGTACAGCCAGCGATACCGGCAATACCGGCACCTACGGCTGAAACTTTTAAAAATTGTCGTCTTTTAAGATTTTCTTTCATAATTTAAATTATTCCAGGTTATTGCGTTTACATTTCTGACAGAAATCATCATCAATAAACCTGAACTTAATCTATGATTAGCGTATTTAAATTTTGCTATAATAATAAGAGAGGAGTATAAATATGCTTCGGAGGAATATGTGAAAAATAAAAACGTTCGAAGGGTGTGTGCTTGGTGGTGTATCGAAGATATCTACGGGTTTTCTCTTTGAGATTTCCAGCCAAATGCGGGTGAAAGGGGAGGGGAAGTAGTGGATGTGATAGAGTCCCTAGAAACGGTGGAAAGAGAGTCTTTAAAATGGTCTCCCACTTCGATTGAACAATCGGAAATGGGCTCTGCAACGCAGAGGAGAACATAGTTCGCAATTAAATGTTCTTTTCGGAGTACACGAGGAGGGGAGGTGTGGACTACATCCCCTGTGAGTAAATGGCCCGTACATTTTGCACAAGATCCCCAACGACATTCGAATGGGACGACGCAACCTGCTAAAATTGCAGCTTCAAGAATAGTTTTACCAACAGGAACATCGATGGTGTCGATATGGCCGCTGTCCCAGATTAAACGCACAGTGTGGGAAGTAGATGTCATGGTAAATTGTTGTTAGTGAACTGGCGAGGATTATTTATTTGCAGTTGTTATTACAATCTATGTGTTGAGAACGATAAAAGTACGTATGAGCAGGATAAAGGCTAATCGTGACATTGTATGATATTGTTCGGCCGGTGTTCTTCAAATTACCACCAGAGGTTGCTCATAGTTGTGGAAAAAATATTCTCAAAGTGGGTTGCTCTTCTGAGATAATTAGAGAGCGAATTAGATCTTACTATCAATTAAATCACCCATCTCTCAAAATGAAGTGTCTAGAATCTGAGTTTCCAAATCCGATAGGGATTGCAGCTGGGTTTGACAAGAATGGTGAAATTACAAAAAGTTTAATCGATCTAGGGTTTGGGTTTTCAGAGATAGGGACAGTTACTCCAGATGCCCAAGAAGGAGAATCCAAACCAAGATTATTTAGATTGCCAGAGGATGAAGGGATGATCAATAGGCTTGCATTTAATGGAGAGGGTGCGAATCGGGTGAGAGATAGAATGGAATCCATGGGAAATGTTGCGGCACCCATTTCAGTAAATATAGGGAAAATGAATCAATCAGGCCCAGAGGATGCGATTAAAGATTATGTGAAAGTATTTGAGACGCTGTATGAGTTTCCAGACTATTTTGTGATTAATGTTTCGTGCCCGAATACCCCGGAAGTGTATGATGAGTCTAGTCCAGAACGGCTTTCAGAAGTTTTTGGGGCTTTACAAGAAAAGAATAAACATAACAAACCGATTGCTGTGAAGGTTGGTCCAGATTATGATTCGAAAGAAAAGTTAGCCAATTTGTCAAAGGCTATTGAAGTTGCAGAGGATCATGATATAAAAGCAATTGTAGCGACAAATACGACTACAGATCATTCTCAATTGAAATCCAAACATGGTCAAGAATGGGGTGGGGTTAGTGGGAGGCCATTAGAGCAGAAAGCTACGGATACCGTTGAATGCATATATGGGCTGACAGACCTACCCGTGATTGGTGTGGGAGGGGTAGATTCAGCAGAAAGTGCTTATAAGAAAATTAGGCATGGTGCATCCTTAGTACAGATATACACAGGTTTTGTATACAAAGGACCTTCACTTGCACGTCAGATAACTACGGGTTTGGTAGAGTTACTAGAGAGGGATGGGCATGCATCGATTGAAGAAGTGGTTGGGATTGACTGTAAAGAACTATAGAAACCTAAGAATTGAGTTCTTCTAATCGCTTTTTCTTATATCGATTGTCATAGATCTTGACTAAATCCCCACCTTTCAATATAGCCCATAATGTTAATCCAAACCCACCCAATGCCAAGTATATGTGTTGTTTCGGGTCAGCCCAATTCATTGCTATAATTGTGAATAAAAATACCAGAGATCCTGGGGCCAAGAGTAAAAATAAACGTATTTTGTGATGTGCAGAAGTATTTAGTTCCCAGGAAAAGTCTATTTCGGATGGGATGGAATCGTCAGATGGTGGCTTGCGTATCGGAGGGTCCGGACTTTGGGGAACTTTGATTCGAGGCATGGTAGCGAGGGAGAATTTAGGTACTATCTTAATTGGGTAATCGTGCCACTACACGTGCGGGTGCGGCTTCGTATCGAGGGATCAATAGAGGTAAACAAAATATTTCAATGGTATCGTGATCAACTATTGTGCCAATGTTACAGATATTCTCAACAATGGGTATTTCTGCATCGAGCAATGTGACGTGCACAGGGCGAGAGGGATCTTTAACATGGTACTTTGATGCATCGACAGATTCAGTAACAAAATCCACTACAACCAATGAGACCTGTTTTTCAACAAGCCAAGTGGCACCATCGGGGGAGAGACTGGAAGACTCGACATAAACTCCATCTGGATAATCGCCGCTTTCTATTTGTTTGTCAATATCTCCAGTGAGCAAAACGACTCGATCCCCGGGAGAAATTCCGGGATTGCATTCATCTAGTATGTCTGCAGTAATGAGTTTGCTTGCGTGGGCCCTCATATCAAAAACCCGCGCAGGTCCACAGAAAATACTTACATCAAGTTGGTCTATAGTTTTTCCACCAGGGGAATAATGGATGGGTGCGTCTATATGGGTGCCAGTATGGACATAGGTTGAGAAAGCTCGGACGTCGCTAGCGAAGTTTTTTAATTCTCCAGAGGCAGTCTGTATTGCTTCGAATCCAACACGCTGGGCGGGTCGAATAGTACCTTCATCGAGTGGTAACGTTAAATCGTACATACAGTTGCTAATGCGAGTGCCAGACAAAAATGAGTCGAAACTGGTTAGTTCATGAATCTATTTTCTCTGACACATGGAAGGTGGAGAATGTCTACTTGAAGGAATAAAAGTCATTGATTTGACCACATTTGTTACGGGAGGTTTTGCAACACTTATGCTTGGTTTTCAAGGGGCTGATGTGATAAAAGTGGAGAAGCCGAATGTAGGAGATGATAATAGACACTCTGGCCCCCCGTTTATTGAAATGGAAAATAAAAAAGGGGCAGGAATAACAGCTTCTGATCGGGGAGAATCGCCATATTTCTGGACTGTTAATTACGGAAAGCGGAGTGTGGAAATAGATCTGAAAGCAGAAGGAGGGGTCGAAGTTTTATATAAGTTGTGTGACCAGGCAGATGTATTCATCCAAAACTTTAGACCAGGGACGGCGGAGAGGTTGGGCGTAGGTTATGAAGACATCAAAAAATGCCGACCAGATATTGTTTATTGTTCAATATCCGCTTTTGGAGAAAGTGGGCCGTGGTCTAGTAGGCCGGGGTATGATTTGCTCATACAGGGTACTGCAGGCATCATGGATGTCACAGGACAGGTGGGAGGAGACCCCACAAAGGTTGGATTGCCTCAGACTGATCTTATTACAGGAATGTGGGCTGCTTTTGGAATTGTGTGTGCTCTTCGCCGTCGGGAAAAAACAAATGAAGGGGAATTTATTGAACTTAGTATGAATGATGCTGCATTGCCATGGTTAACTAAGCAAGCTGCCAAAGTATTTGCAGGAGAAATTCCAACGAGAATGGGAACCAAAGATCCGGTTTTGTCCCCGTATCAATCGTACAGGACTCAGGATGGTTATCTCAATGTTGCTTGTGCGAATCAGAAACTATGGGCAGAGTTGTGTGACTCTATTGAAAGGGTGGATTTAGTAGAGGATGTGAGATTTAAACAGAATGCAGACCGTGTCGAAAATGTGGATGAATTAGAAGAGATTCTTAATTCTGTATTCGAGAAAAAATCCACAAAAGAATGGGTCGAATTACTAGCTGTAGAGAAGCAGCTGCCTGTGGGGCCTTTACTTTCTGTGAGAGATGCCATGTATAACGAACAAACAATGGCAAGAGGGGTTATTTCAGAGATAGCTCGCGAAGGATCTATGAGTATTCCAGTTATCAATCATCCTCTGAATTATAATAATGCAGAGACGGGTTTTAGAATGCCACCTCCATTGCTTGGAGAACACAATGAGGAAATACTCTACGAGGTGGGTTATACAGAAAGTGATATTAAACTACTTCAATCGAGAGGGATAATTCCAAAGAGGTGAAATGGAAATTATTCCATTAGAGTTCGCCATTCTTGGGGGATTGGGGTAGAAGTTCCTGTTTTTCCATCAAGTAGAACCTGGACTGTCTTTGCAGTGGCAACTTTTTCAGAACCATTTGTCAAAACATACTCCATAGTAACACTAGAGGTTCCTATCGAAGATATAGACAAAGATACTTCGACCGTTTCTCCTAATTGCAAGGATTTGATATAGTCAATCTCCAAATGGACAATGACAGTGTCTACATCTGCCAAAGATATGTCGAGTAGACTCTCATAATATTTTATTCGTGCGTGTTCTAGATAAGTTGCATAGACTGCATTGTTTACGTGACCCATAGAGTCTAGATCCCTGAAGCGAACATCGAAACTAGTGACGTAGGGTTCTTTATTCATTTATATCTTACATAGATACTGCGCTGGAGACCATGAGTCTGCCGCTGACTAACATCAAGATAGCCAAAGAAACCATCCCGATATCCCACTCTGCCATCATCATTGAAGTCAGCTGCATGATCACTTGGTTTGTGAGCATAAGAATCGAATAAACCATCATCATTAGTCCACTTTCTCTGGAAAATTTAGAAATAGAGTCTGGAGAAAATAATAACAATGCCCCATGGATGAAAACAATTACCCCGAGAATGGTGGGAAGAGTGAAAGGGGAAATTGTAAAACTAGATCCCATTAGAAATGAGTAGATACCAGATACGATTGCGATTGCGCCCCCATAAATCATTTCAGAGGGTGTTTTGGATAGATCCATGTGAGAGATAAGAGAGGGAAATATATTAGTTATTAGTTTTTGGAGGAAAAATGGGAAAAGTTTAATTCAGTAAGAGAGAGTCTAACAATAACAATGGCAGAATACAAGGTAGAATATCAAGATGCGGGTGAATCTCTAGAAGTTTCGGATAAGCATACGATATTAAGAGGGTGCCTTAGAGATGGGATCGCTCAAGAATATTCATGCAGAGTGGGAATGTGTCTGGCTTGCTGTGCAGAGATCGTCCAAGGAGAGGTGGTGCAGCCTGCAGCCCACGCGTTGACTAAAGAAGAGCGAGAAAGATATGCTTTGACTTGTATGGCTCGGCCCCAGAGTGATTTGATTTTAAAGAGGGGCATATACCCCCCTAGTATTGAATTAGATCAATTGAAGGAATGATGCACGGGGCAGGATTCGAACCTGCGAACTCCTACGAGACAGGGTCCTAAACCCTGCGCCTTTGACCTGGCTCGGCTACCCATGCAGGTTATGACTTTTTGTGGGGGTGGTTTAATATGTTTTTCTTTGAGTCAAGAAAATGAGAGAAGGTGAGATTATATATAATCAGAAAAACGAGGGGATATTGTGCACAAAGCAAAGGACCATGTTGAGCAATTGGAATGGATTTCGGAGATCGATAGGGTTGCAAAAGAGTTGAATCTCGGTGCGCGTGCTAAATCATATGCGGTGGAGATATACTTGTCAGACATACCAGAGAAGGAGAGATCGAAGCCCGCAGCAATTGCAACGGGGATTTATGTCGGTTCATTGATTGCAGGGGAAGAAAGGTCACAACAAGAGATTGCAGAAAAAATGGGCATATCTCGTTTGGCGATACAGGGGAGATGGAAGGAAACTTTGAAGGCTGCGGGTTTTGATCCCCCTTCATGGTGAAAGGGTATTGCCATTGGAATCTATTTCCCCGGAAAGTATTCGAGTACTAGAAATAATTCCCCCGTCTTTTGAGTGGACAAACGGGATAGTTACTACAGATAGTGGTTTCAGACCAGTATCGGCCCGAATTTGATTTATTAAATAGGAAATAGGTTCAGTTTCAGGAGAGACGACAAGCACATCATATTCGCCTTCGGAAGCTATGGAAGTCGGAGTCATCAATTCGGTGATTTCAAAGGTTCTTGAGTGAGTTTTTGAGAGGAGAAGGAGTTCAGATATGAGATTTTGTTTCCTATCAGAGAAGGGGCGAATGAGTCTAGAACTGGATCGAGTGCTAGATGCTAGTTCGTCGCTAGTGAGTCCAATGGTAACGTTTCCTAACTCGAATGCGTATTTGAATAAACTCCGGTGTCCATCATGGATGGGGTCGAATGTGCCTCCAAAAATGACATTTTTAAGAGGAGGCATCAAATAATTAAACTCCTGCAAAGAGTATCGAGTCCACCACTATCATATTGGTCCCGTTGGGAAGAAGATCCAGACCCTAAATCGTAGAGAGTACGTAAGCTTGAAGTTCCAAGGCGTTGGCACTCGGATTCGACTAGATCGACTAAGTGAATTTGATTAGAGTTTTCCCAATTAATAAAAGTGGAATGATAACCGTGTCGGATAGATCTCCATTTGTTTTCACATAAAACTTCAAATCGGGGGGAATCTCCAGAATCCCCATCTTCGTATCGTTCGGATAGGTCAGACAATAGGTAGTAAATATACTCCAAAAGGTGTGCAGACCTTTCAGTTTGGGTTTGAGCATCCATGATTCGCAATTCAATGGTTCCATTTTCAGTATGAGGACGGACGTCGTGCCAAAGTGCACCTCGGTCGGAGATTGAATTGGTTTCCACCATTAAACGCTCGAAATGTAAATAATCAGCCATATTTGAAAATTCAGCAGGCATTCCAGTATTGGGTAGTGACTCGAAAATGAGTGCCCGTGCAGATTCTAAGCCCGTATCGAAACCATTCCAATAGGGAGAATTTGAAGATAGAGCCAGCAAAAGAGGAAGGTAGGGGCGGCACTGATTTGCCATCCATATTGCTTTTTCGGCGTCGTCCACGCCAAAATGAACATGCAATCCCGCAGTAGTATTTCTGTGCTGAGGATATTGAATTCGGTCGAGTTGTGCAGCATATCTAGGAGATTCTACGTGTTCAAGTTCTTGCCATAATGCTGCAGGGTGTAGCCCAGATACTGCTAGTTCAAATCCATAATTTTGGACGTGTAATTGTATATTTTCTCGCATTTCCGATAAAGCTGATTTTGCGTCGTTGAGGTTGTTTGATATAGGGGTTCTACATTCAATTATGAATTTGAAGAGTTCATTGTCAATATTATTTTTAAGGAAACCAGGAGCATCAGATCCTTCTATGAGTTGACCGGTGGTATTAACAGGTTTTCCACTAGAATCCACGACGAAGTACTCCTCTTCAATTCCAAGAGTACCAAATTTGTTAAAATTGGCTGCAGAACCTAGTTTCATTGGATATAGTTAGCCGAGATGGGAATAAAAATTAACTCATTATTGAGGAAGGGGTTCTGCAACAATGGCCATGTGGTCTTTATGATGAGAAGTAAGTTTTTGAGTTTGAAGAATGGCGTAGCTTTGAGATAAATCTTCTATAGACGATTTGAAAATAAGTTCAGGCGGAGTAACAACGTTTTCACTTCGGGCTTTGATTACGAGGAAAAGTTTTCCAGTTGGAGATAGGAATTCTTTGTTATCAAGGGCGATTTTAACCTGACCCCTGGTTGCGACATCCTGTATTATTAGATCAAGATTGGATTCCACAACATGTGAGTACGTTTGAGGATGTCGGGCGTCTTTTAACAAAGGAATAATATTCGTTCGTGATCGCGCCACATTGAGGAGGTCCCTCATTGGTTGTGGTGAAAATTCAACTGCATAAACTATAGATGCAACGTCTGCAACATGACTGACTGTGGTCCCATTCGCAGCACCTAAATAAAGGACCTTTGCATTTTTAGACAGACCGACATCGATGTCTTGAGTGAGGACTGATCCGAGTTTGGATCTGGCAGGATCCCATACTCTCCACCCATTTTTTGTTTGCTCCCCATAAGTAGGAGGGCCTTTTGTGACTAAGTGGGTTTTTCCTCGAATGTCCAAATGTTGATAAGACTCTGGTTTTGTCATTTACTTTCACCCCGAGATCTAATTTGGTCTATTTTGGCAAGTAGGTCGGAATGGACTTCGGGATTTAAAGTGCCAGAATAATAATCGATTCGGGCGGCAATTGAAAGTTTACCGGAGAAGGCTCGTGCTACATTCCCTCTTAAACGGGGATGTGTTTTAGAGATATATTCATGAGTATATATGACCCCATGTTTTGGGGAGGTTGCGCGTCCCCTGAGATGGGCAAATAGTGCGTTTTCGGCCCCGAGAACTTGTAGAGTTCCGGATGGTTTTTTTGCTAATTTTTCCAAGCCCCCTGCTATCGAAATTAGTCTTGCTGCCAGAAGAGGACCTGCCATTTGTGTTAGATTGGGTGATATGTGGGGCATTTCAGATTCGATGAAATGTGCAAGTTTTTCACGCTTGTCGGAGAGAGATACTATTTGATTATGAAGTGAAAGGATGTGAGCATCGAAGTGGGAATGGTCAGAATTAGTGGCGATTGTCTCGATGGAAGTTTGGAGGTCTTGGGATATGCCAGTATAGTCGCCCAGCCACTCAGAGAGTCGGGCTGTGAGTTCGTTCTCAATACGAGAGTAGTCATCCATGGTACGGATTGCATGGGAGATTTGCCGGTCGGGGGTTTTGGTAAGATTTGATGCAGATTTTTGCGCAGCTTCACATGCCGAATTATATAGACGAGAATAGTATTCATCGGGAGTTGGTGCATACCCATATTCGAGGGCCATAGACGGCCAGGGGAGGGGGGAAATGCAAGACCCTTCTTCTATTGCAATTGCCCCGGTGAGGATATCTTCAGGGTTGGTTTGATAAAACCAAGCATGTTCTAGGTCTTTTTCACTCATATGTCGGCTAACTCTTCATTCGCTTAAAATGTCGCGTATTGATTGCAGGATGAAAGGAGATTAACCTAAGTTCATTGGTAGACACATCTTTAATACGGTATGGTTGTTTTGATCGACAATGAAATTGCGAAGAAAGTATTGGACAGAAGAGAAACTATAGATTCTATAGAAACTGCATTCAGGCAACTAGGAGGAGGAAATGCTACGTTTCTCTCCAGGACAGATATAGTTTCTCCGACCACAATGGGAGATTATTTTGCATGGGGATCGATGGTTGGTGCTACAATAAATCCTCCAAGGCTAGCTCTTCGTTTTAAATCGGATGTCATAAAATACGTAGACAAAGGAGGATATTTTGCAGAGGAAAAGTTCAATGAGAGCCCGGGTAAATTCATGGGAGTCATACTTCTTTTTGATACAAGAAACGGCGAGTTATTATCAATAATGAACGATGGAGTGATACAGCATGAGAGAGTAGGAGCAACTGCGGCTGTTGCGTGTAAACATCTCTCAAATGAGGATTCGAATATACTGGGGATAATAGGATCAGGGGGGATGGCTCAGAGTTATGCCATGAATATTTCAGAGGTGAGAGAAATAGAAGAAATAAAAGTATATTCTCCAACGGAAAAAAACAGGAAAATTTTTGCGGAAAAAATGTCTGATGAATTGAATATAGAAGTGAATACTATGGAGAGTCCAGAAGGGGTAGCAAGAGGATCAGATATTGTTGCCACATGTACTGCATCTCAAACTCCAGTTTTTTCTCAGGAGTGGATAGAACCAGGAATGACCATAATAGATGTGAGGAGTACTGAAATTGACAACGGGACTATAGAAAATGTCGATCGGGTGTTTTCAACGACGAACAAAAATCACAAGGCCGAAATAATAGGTGGTGGAAAAATTGATAAATATCAATCTAAAAGGGGGAAGCGCGGGTTTGTAGAGACGGGATATCCCACTTTGTCTGAAATTATTTGTGAAAAGGAGATAGGTAGAAAAGGTAAAAATGAGTCCGTATATTACCATAATCGTTCTGCAGGGATACAATTCGCAGCAGTT
>DASO01000003.1 GCA_002503845.1 Euryarchaeota archaeon UBA24
ATCCGTACTAACAAATTCAATTACTGTTCCTCTATATTCTGCAAGTTCAATAAGATGTTTCACCACATCTTCTCGCTCGACGAGTTCTATTTTTTCTCCACACTCTGAGCAGATTTTCTCTATTTTTTTCGAGCGACTCTCTATTATCTCATAGTTTTGATGTCCACTCTTGCATACAATATTTATAACATCTTTTCTAAGATCTGAAGAAATTAAAAGTCTATCAACGGCACCCATAATTAGATTTTCACGTGTTGGAATAAATCCATAAGTAGCCTTCTCCCCTTGATGAAGTTCTTTGAAAAAACGTTCCATAGCGATTTTTTCCTTAACAATCGCAGCACCAGCCAACACATCAGTAGCTGCGTTTACCAATTCATGCAATCCCGATTCATCCGTATATGATATATCGAACTTTCCTAGTACCTTTTCGCGGAGCTCATGGTGCAAGTAATTACCTTCTAAAAATTCATCCTTTGTTGGGGAAGGCCCTCCTACTAATATCCCATCCAATTCATATCTATCTGGGACAAAAAGATCCCCTGCCAACTCGGCTATCTCTTTATAAAATTGATCTATTGCCTCCAACCGTAGTCGATGGAACCTTTGCGCAGATTGACCACCCTTACGCTGTTTCCCCGGAACACGTGATGTTGTGCCTTTTACCGGTTCAATTCGTTTCCCTTTTAACCACCCAACATGTGCTTCCCTCCGATCTAATACCAGTAATCCATACAAACCTACATCAAGCAACATATCTCTAAGTGGTTCTGTTAAAAATGTAGAATCACAGTGGTAACGAAACGTTTGAATGGGTTGAGGAGGGCTCTCAAAAATTTCTGTAACCATATCTGTCTGCCCACTACCTACATTCACGGCACCTGAAAACAATACCATTCCATTTGTCGGTGGTTTCTTATAATATCTTAATCGGGCCCGGATAGATGCCAAGGCATTTGTCACATTCGTGCGTGTATCTTTGGATTTAATATTTGCTGCTTGAGAGTGCTCCTGTGTGACGTGAGACACCACATCTGAAATTTGTTTATCTTCTGGAACATAGATCGTTACTAGTTGAGTACCTGAACCTGTATGTTCTTCATAATCCTCCAGTAGCCGTTTGAACTCATACTTGCGCTTATCAAGATCATCCGGCGTATCCGCTTCTTTGTCCATTGATTTCTCTAACTTTTCATGTCGTAAGTAAGTATTGACACAGGTTCACACCTCTTCTCAATATATTTTACATGGAATCTGGCGACTCAATCCCAACCAGGTATAATGAATTTGACATGGCATTCTTTGTCGCAGTAACCAATGACAAGCGCGCCGCCATCAACTCAGAATCTGTACCCTTCAATACAGGGCATTCTCGATAAAATATATTGAATTTTTCTGCTAATTTTTGTGCATATGTTATAATACGATGAGGTTCCAGTGCCTCTGCAGCGGATGAAACAACAAATGGCAATCGAGAAATTTCATGTAATAGATCTAGTTCTTCTTTAGAATTAAGTAGTGTACTATCTACCCCTTGTATATCCGATTTCTGTTTTGCTAATATTCCACAACAACGTGCATGAACATATTGCATATATGGGGCACCTTGTCTCTCAAAACTCAGTGCATCATCCCAATCAAATGTTATTCCCTTCCCCGGTTGGGTGGCTACAATTCCACATCTAATTGCACCAATTCCAATTTGTCGCGAAATCCTGTCTATATCTGATTTTTTTAGTTCCATTTCTCTAATCCTCGACCCTTCTCGTGCCGTAACTTCCCCTCTAGCTCTTTTCACCGATTCGTCAAGTAAATCATCTAAATTAATCCCCGTACCTTTTCGGGTACTCATCCCCCCTTCTGGAAGATTCACCCATGAATAAAACACTTGACGAATTCTACTAGTTTCTGCACCTAAAAGTGACAATGTTTTCGTCAATTGTTCAGCCTGAAATTTATGATCTTCTCCAAGTATTGTAACAATTTTATCCGCCCTCTCAAGTTTCCATTCATGATAACATAAATCTCTAGTTGTATACAACGAAGTACCATCAGATCGTAGGAATACCAATGGTTTTTCTTCTCCCGGAATACCCAATTTCCAAGCCCCATCTTCTTGGAATGCAGAATCCAACTGTTTCAATCGATCTACCATCTCATCAACTGACCCATCCTGGATAAATTTCGTTTCCCGAATAAATTCATCAAATTCAACAGAAATTCGATACAAACATTCTTTCATCCCCCCCAATACCATCTCCGTTATCGATACTAGCTTCTGATATATCTCTTCATCCCCTGACTCTATCTTTCCTAAAATATCTGAGATTTCAAGTTCAGCAATATTTTTATCTTCAATAGAGGAATTCTCCAAATACACATTTGATAGTTGATAATACCGAACTATGTCATAATCCCCCCTATCCTTCTTTAGATCTCCCATGTCCCTTTCGTTAAATTTTTCGAATGCCCATATCAACGTTGCAACTTGCTTCCCCGAATCATTCACGTAATATTGCCTCTCCACTTGATACCCTGCAAAGGATAAAATTCGAGATATTGAATCTCCTATGATTGGATTACGAGCACGTCCCACATGGACTGGCCCCGTTGGGTTGGCACTGGTATGTTCTACGATCACCGTTTCCCCTCTCTTTTGAAACTGGCCATAATTTTCTTCTTGGGCCCCTTCTAACGTTTCTTTAAAGTATTTCGCCGATGGAACAAAATTTATGTATGGTCCTTCTGCATAAACTCTATCTACATATTGGAAATTTTCTAAATCTAACAATTTAACAATTTTTCCTGCCACTTCTGAAGGGGGCTTTCCCATTTCCTTTTGAACACGATATGCGATGTTAGAGGCTAGTATTGCCTCTACCTCTTCTGGAGGCTCTTCCAGTCCAAAATCACTCATATGGAGGTCAAGTTGGGAACACACACACTCAAATGCATTCTCCACCTCGCTGCGCATTGCGAGGAGCATGATATTTCCTTATGCGCGGTTTGATAAAAGATCACCCCTTTGTCTCCTATTTCATATTTACTTAGATTTCCCCCCTCTCTGAGATCGTTTTATTTTTGGCATCCGCGAACCACGGTCTGGTATATATGAGCTGCCCAGATGGACCCAAACAAGTAGATTACCCCAATTATCATCATATTGGGCATACCGCCGCTCAGACTTGCGGCTGGACTGCAAACGCATTGAGAGGACAAGGAAAATGCTATAAAAATATTTTCTATGGCATTGAATCGCATCGATGTATCCAAATG
Source organism: Euryarchaeota archaeon UBA24 (assembly GCA_002503845.1). Classification (GTDB taxonomy): domain Archaea; phylum Halobacteriota; class Halobacteria; order Halobacteriales; family Hikarchaeaceae; genus Hikarchaeum; species Hikarchaeum yamanae. Next base: position 3,277 of record DASO01000003.1, read on the forward strand.
ACACCAATTGTCAAGTGCAACGAGCGCTGCGTTTTTTGTTGGCGTGATCACCGAGGCCATGCTTACGAGCTCGATAATGTCGAGTGGGATGATCCCTCTGCTGTCGCGGATGCTTCAATTATTCTACAGAAAAAAATTCTCTCTGGTTTCGGCGGAAATCAACATGTTAGTCCAGAGACGTTTCAGCAAGCAATGAACCCCCGACATGTCGCTATCTCTCTAGATGGGGAACCTACTCTATATCCCTATTTACCCGAGTTAATTGAGGAATTTCATTCCCGTAATATGTCTACCTTTTTGGTTTCTAATGGAACAAATCCTGATATGATTAAAGAGTGTGAACCCACTCAATTATACATTTCAGTCGATGCAGCCGAGAGATCCACTTTTGATAGAGTTGTAAGACCTGTTGAGAAAAACGCATGGGAACAACTCATTGATACCATGGATATTCTCCATAAAAAATCCTGTAGAACTGTCCTTAGAACTACACTTCTTAGAGGATGGAATATGGAGAATCCCGATTGGTATGCTGCTTTCTATGAACGGGCCGATCCAGATTTCATAGAACTTAAAGCATATATGCATGTGGGACACTCCCGAGATAGACTTTCACGGGATATAATGCCTGAAACCCAAGAAATAGTTGACTTTGCAAAAGAAGTAGGATCCTACCTCCCTGAACATACTACTCTCAAAACAGTGCCCATTTCTAGAGTCGTACTACTCTCAAAACACGAAGAAACATGGATTCCCATGCTTAAAAAATCTAGTAGTTTTTGGAAAAACGAGACGGTAGCCTACGCCGAATAAATTATTATGGATAAAACCACTTTACCCCTTATAGGAACTATCACAACCGGTATGGGAGATGCAAAGAAATTTCTCTCACTTACTGGCTATTTAGATCAATTTCAGTCTATACTTGGTTATAAACCATTCCCTGGGACTCTAAATATAACATTGAATGCACATAGTACTCAACTTAAATCAAATCTATCAGACTTGGACTCCCTCTTGATCCATGAATGGACCGACGGTGATAGGACATATGGACCTGCTACCTGTTACCCCGCTACCATAACCAAACCCTCTAGTGGTAAACATATCCCTATTCATGCGATTCTTCCAGAGAAAACTCGCCATGGAGCGGATCAACTCGAATTGCTCTCTCCTGTTAACTTGAGAAAAACACTATCCATAGACGATACAGACGAATTACATATCTCCATTCACGGAACCAAACGTTAAATGAATATTCAGTACATAACAACTATATTTTTAACACCACAAGGACTATCAAAAGGAATATGGCAATATTTGATGATATGGACGTTACCACAATTTGGCTAGATGGTTCCTTTGTCGATTGGGATTCTGCACATACTCATGTTTTAAGCCACGGTTTGCACTATGGAGTCGGAATTTTTGAGGGAGTTAGATGCTATGATACAGTACGAGGACCTGCAATTTTTAGATGGGATGACCACCTCACTAGATTCTATAACTCAGCAAAGCCCTATGAAATGGATATCGGATATTCCACTTCCGATCTAACCGAAGCCACACTTGAACTCCTCCGTAGACAGAATCTAAATGCTTGTTACATCCGACCAATTGCATTTTACGGATACGACCGTCTTGGTCTCAGTCCTGTAGGAATCCCAGTCCAAGTAGCTATCGCCTGCTGGCCCTGGGGTGTTTATCTCGGGGAAGAGGCACTTTCTTCTGGGGTAGACGTCATGGTGTCTAGTTGGAGGCGATATTCTTCCAACCAAGTTCCAATGAATGCTAAAACAACTGGACTTTATGTCAACAGCGTCCTTGCCAGTGAAGAAGCCCATAGGAATGGATTTTCAGAAGCAATTCTCTTGAACACTGATGGTAATGTGGCAGAGGGAGCCGGTGAAAATATTTTCCTTATTCGAGATGGGGATATCTACACCCCTGACTTGTCCCAAGGAGTTCTTGCTGGTATAACTCGCGAAACTATCATCACGTTGGCTAGGGAAAAAGGCTACACAGTGTACGACGAAGCTATCATCAGCGAAGACGAGTTGCATTCTGCAGATGAATTATTTTTCACGGGAACTGCAGCTGAGGTAACTCCCATCAAAAAAGTCAATGAAACCATTGTTGGAAAGGGATCTCGTGGAGAAATAACAAAAGACCTTCAATCAACATTTTTTGATGTATTAAACCGCAGAAATGAGGCCCACGATGAATGGTTTACCTACGTATAGCTAGATTGAAACATCCCCCTTTTTAAAAAAATTATACCTCCTATTTTTTCGTTTCTGTTTTTTTAACACCAAAACCCGCACTCAGTACCCGAGCTAGCGAATCTTCAACACTTTCATCTGAGTCTTCATACCCTTCTGGATCCATCTCTATTACAAATCCGGTTGTAATATTCGGCGATGTGGGCATGAACAATATATCTTTTCCATCATCTGTTTTGTTCCCAGTTTTGAATGCTGTCATTTTCATCCCTGGCCACACAGTGACTTTCACTGGAGCTTGAAGTGTTCCCTCTTCAGATACGGTAGTTTCAACTGCCATTTTCGCAGCGTTGTATACTATCCTAAGCCCCGGAACAAAATTGATAACACCATCAATCCTAGCTCCAAATAACTCTCCTAATGTAGTTCTCATTAGATACCCCACAATAAATGTTATAGATATCAACAATATAATTGTTAAACTCGCCTGTGCAATTTCCACAATAAATTGATTACCTTGGAATGCTCCTCCTATGCGCACAAATGTTAATTGCGAAATCAATCCATATACCCATTTAAGTACATAAACGGTAAGCAACAGTGGAACTAGTACCACAAGACCGCTTGCCATATTTTTCTTCCACGCTACCATTTTCACTTCTACAATAGTCCTTGTGAGGTAATGAGCCTCCCGCTATCATATTGTATTGATACATTTTACTATTTTATTTCTCCAACCCCTTCTCTTACCAAAATAGAACTGCCTAAGTCAAATGAATATGTATTGTTCATATTGTGGACGTCC
>DASO01000006.1:0-77360 GCA_002503845.1 Euryarchaeota archaeon UBA24
TGGCGGAGGTCATGGCGGTGGTGGATGGGGCTAGATAGAAGAGTATTCCATACACCCCATTAGGAGAGAGATTTATTGTGAGTATTTTTCAGATGTTTTTATGTAATCGTTAACTGCGGTTTTGACGTCTGCGAATTGGGGAGAATATCCTAGTTCTTCTTTAGATCTAGAGAGATCAAATCGGCAAGCAACACCGTCCCTGTGCGAAGCCATTCCACCATCGTCTTCGTTGACATTTAGATTAAAACTAGGGTAAAGTTCGCATAGGGCCTCGGCGAAATCTTTGTGATTAAAAACACAGCCAGCATCGAGTAAAAATTCCCGATATCCAGAGGTGAAGTGGACATTGTCGCTTAAGGCTGCGAGTGTCACCCCCAGTGCGACATCTTTTGTATAAACCACATTATCTGTTTTTAATTGGGAGGCATTGACATCGATCGAGGACCCAGATACTGCACTTTCGATCATACGACAGATTAACCACCCGCCGGTGGATTGTGGGTTTTTATCATATACCTCGTGTTGTGTTTGAAGTTTCCCAGGACCCCAAGTGCTGCCAAAACGTGTTATTACCAACTCAAGGTCGTTGGCGCGAGAATATCGTATTGCAAAATATTCTACCATTTTATTTGTAATGGTGTAAAAGGGAACATGGTCCAAAGAGGTTCTAGAAAACTTTGGATAATCAATAGGAAGTGGCTTGAAAAGGGGAGGTCCATATTCTTCAGTGATCGTGTCAAAGACAGATTTGGAGCTTGAGAAAACTACCCGTTTTATGCCGGCGTTGACTGCCGCTTTTAGAACATTTCCAGTTCCAGATACATTCACATTAAGGGCATGGATGGGGCGTTCTTCAGAATAGGCAGGTAAAATTTTAGCTAGGTGGATTATCCGGTCGACATTGTAGTTAGAGACGCAGTTGAGAATAGAATCATAATTAGTGATATCCCCTTCTACGAATTGGATTTTTTCGGAGATGTCATCTAGGAATTGTTCTCGGATATTGATATCAAAAATTATAGGGGTGTGACCACGATTCAGTAATTCATGGGCTACCCATGCACCAATGCTTCCAGTTCCACCGGTGACTAGGGTATTCATAGGAGAACATAAGTCCGAAGAGAATAAAAATGATCAGGGTGCGGCGTTAGCAGAGTTGTGATTGTATTTTGTACCTAACTCGAATAACATAAAAGCACCGAGGAGCATGCAGAGTATAAATCCTGCAAATGCAAATTCATATCCAAGTATGCTTGCCATGATCCCAATGTATAAAGGCCCCATACTTCCAATTCCAAAGAATATGGTTCGCACTGCACCATAATCTCCAGCATTGCTTTCCTGTGAAACTGCATCTAGAAGTATTGATTGCATAGGTGGTGTGAAAGCTTTTTGCCCTACGGCTACAAGGGCTATCCCACCGAGTAGAATGAAGAGATTGGAGAATACTAGTAGAGACAAAATACCTACTGCTATTAGAAACAAAGATACGATTGTGATTGGAGCCCCTCCAAAGCGATCGGCTAATTCACCAGATATGGGTTTGATGAATAGTCCAATGACGAATAATAGTGCAAATCCTGCAGCTGCAAATGCGGGGGAAAATCCATGGTAAGCTTGCAAAAAGAGGGGAAGAAATCCTATGAATCCTTGGAATACGAAGGAGAACAGTCCATTAACAAAGATTAATTTTCTGATAGAACTCGAATGGAAAAGTCTCTTCATTGTCGAAGTGAACTCGAGGGATACTGAATGAAATACGTAGTGGCCACGGCTAGAAGTGTGATACAGAATCAGTACTCCTATCGCTGCAAAAAGTACAGGGATAAAAACGGCACGCCAAGTCGCTACGGCTACTATCGCAACCAAGGCCGCGAGGATGCCAGCTATGTCGATAGCGATTAAGTGAATCCCAAATGCGCGATTACGCTTAGTTACATAAAAATCAGAAAGTAAGGATCGCGCAGGTATATGAAATAACCCATCGCATGCTCCAATAATAATAACGCCTACAACAAATACCCAATACGAAGGGGCGGATAATAGTAATATACTACCAGTTATCAGGAAAAAAATGCTGACGACGAGCACTGTTTTTCGTGACAGGTGATCCGAAAACTTTCCTCCAGGGTACTGGAGAAATGCGGATGTCAATGTAAGGAGTGAAAGTGCACCACCTGCTAGAACTGGAGTAATAGATAAATCAATCGCGATTACAGGTAACAACGGAGGCAACACTAATTTGGCAAATTTAGCTAATGCAGCACCTAGGGTGAGGATTAGTAGAAGTCTGCCATGGTAGCCCCCTAGTAAACGCTCTCGAGGTAACGAAAGAAGATTCTTCTCGCGATGATTTCGCTTGTTTTGGTTTAGATTTTTATTCACTCCAATTTATATTTAGTCATACCTAATATTAATATTAGTCGATTATAAAATGATATATTGGAATATATAAATATACACTCAAAAATGTAGATTGAAGAATAAGAGTAACAGAAAACGTTAGAAAGAAAAAAGAAGAAATTCGGGGGAAACTACAGATGTCCGCCGGTAGCGCCGCGTTCTCCGTGACTTACGATTTTAGCCGCTTCGTCGTCTGTGAACCAATGGCTACAGAATGGGCACATCATTTGATTTCCAGTACCTCTAAAATCTGCAGTTTGGGCCATGAATTCGCCGCTACACTTAGGACATGTGCACCAGAATATACCTACCATTATTTTTTACCTCCTTTTTTGTGAACGATGGTCGTTTTGAAATCACCCAACTCCCCATCTCCACCTAAGGCGCGATAACTCTGTAGATCAGATTCGTTAATCCATTCTGCAGGGTTGTCTTCTACGACCGCTTTGATGTCGTCTGGGACATTTACTCTAGCTGCGTAAGCGTACTCGAGTGGTTGAGTTGCGTCAATGATCATTTTTGGTCCTTTTACATCATAGCCAGGTGCTATTGTTGGATCCAATGTGTTGTTCTTTGCTCCAGGGATGATATCAATATCTTGATCGAACCTGCATCTTGTTGAGATGGCCCATTGGACTTGGGCTTCGTTAAATACATCAATATCATCGTCGACAACAACGACTTCTTTGAGGATTTGGTCAGTTTGTGCTAACGCTGCAAGTCCTGCCATTTTACCTTCTCCTTCTGATTGTTTTGCTATAGATACATACGCCCGGAATCGGCCACAGCCACTAGGTGGTTGGTGGCAAGCTGTGAGGTAAGGGATCCTACCATAGTGCTTGAGAGCGTTGTACATTCCTGCTTCTTTGGATAAAGTTCCTGCGAGCCAGTGGTCACGGTATCCTGCGAAAACGGTCTGTAACACTGCGTTTTCACGTCGAGTTATGTTTGTTACATTGATTACAGGACGCATTCTCATAGGACCATAGTATCCAGGGTACTCACCAAATGGTGCTTCTGCTTCAAGTTCATGAGGAGGTATCTCACCTTCTAAAACTATCTCGGCATCTGCAGGTACCATGAAATCGTCGCCCCAGGTTTCTGAAGGAACGAGTCGAAGTGGCTCATCCATGACAGCACCCATGACACCGTATTCATCAATACCATATGCTGCAAGGGTCAAAGAGCCTAGATAATATGCAGGATGGTGTCCGAGGACAATGGCCACAGGGGTGGGCTCATCTTTCTTCCAATTTTCTGCGACAATTCGGTGGTTATGACGGGGTGACATGTGAATTCCGAGTTTGTCAGGTCCTTTGTATTGAGTTCGTAGGAACGCACTGTTGTAAAAGGGATTTCCTTCGTTTAGATCGTCTTCTTGGTCTTCAGGACCACGCATGACATTTGCCATGTCGAAATAAGGAGCAGGATCCATTTCGTTTATCCGCATCATAGGCAATTTGTCTATTCGAACTTCTCCATACTCTTTTACTTGGCTAACTTCCTTTACAGGTGCATCTTTTGGTTTGATTATTTCGGGTGCTATTGCTTCCCGTTCTCTGCGTGCCATTTCAAGTGCCAATTCCATTCGGTATTGGCTACGTGGCATACCAAGTGCTCGAGCTAGACGTTTTCGGTCTGCGAAAACATTGCTCGCTAGAGTTACCTTTCCAGGTGCAGTGTCCACTCCATTGATACCGAGTGGATTGGTGAAATGGACAAGAGGCCATTCACTGCGCTTTTCTAGATAAGCTAGTACAGCACTTGCTTCAAATAGGTCCGGGCGGATCTCTCGATCAACGGTGAGAACTTCATCGCTGACTTCTTCGATAAATCCTTGTAGACTTTTCGGCATACTTGTATAGATTAATGGTATGCGGATTTATAGGCTTCGAAGGCGTTTTTACATACTTAAGTGTAAAAAGAGTAACTATTATACTTATTCTTGATGAAAAGATATACATAATGCCAAATGTAGGAGAATCTGCGCCACCGTTTAGTTTGTTGAACCAAAATGGGGAAACAGTCGAATTGAAAGACTTCGAGGGCAGAAGTTTAGTAATATATTTCTACCCAAGGGCAGATACTCCGGGTTGCACTACAGAGGCCTGTGGTTTTAGAGATGATTGGACTGAATTTGAAGAGGAGAACATAGGAGTTGTGGGAATAAGTGATGACCCGGTCGCAAAGGTGGCGAAATTCCATGCCAAATATAATCTTCCATTTGATCTCTTGAGTGATGAAGGGGGGAAAGTCGGTGAGATGTATGATTCATATGGAGAGAAAAAAATGTACGGGAAAACATATATGGGAGTTAAAAGAAATACATACGTGGTAGATTCCAAGGGGAAAATTATTCAGACGTATTTGAAGGTCAAGGTAGCAGATCACTCTAAAAAACTACTAGAAGATTTGAGAAAATAGAGTTGTAGATTTCCATATTAAATGGAAGAATTAAAGAGGGAGAGTTACGCAGCGATCTGCCCAATTTTCCAAGGCACTTATAGAAGATATTTCGGACTGAGAAATGGGATCTCCATATCCTAATTCGTTTCCTGTAAATGCGTTCAAGATTGCACAATCCGCTTGGTCACAGTAGCCAACCAAAGTTTCAAAATTGGTGGAAGGGGATTGGAGGGGAATTGTTGCGTCGTTTACAAAAACAGCTGTAGGATGCGGAGGGAGAGTATCCAATAAAAACGAAGCTCTTTCGACATTGATAGCTGCTAGTTCCATAGATTCAGTAAGGTCCCTACCTTCTGCACGAGGAGCATATGTTTCCAAATATCCATACCAAATATCAGGGGGGAAATCTATGAAACGAGAGAGGTGCCTCCCTAGTATTTTTCCATTGTGGGAATATTCGGGGCCAAACTCCAAAATGATAATATTTTCAGATCCGTTTTTGGAGATCCAATTGGAGAGAGCCTGGGACGTGAGCATTGTTTTTCCGGTGTTCGAGGGGCCAGTGATCAGAGTGGATCCATCGAGAGGAAATGGTAAATCATTCATTGATACTAGTCGGGGCGAGAGGAGATTCGGTGAGAATAAATTTGAGAATCAAGAGTAGCATTGAGAAGAAAAGAATAGTCGAAAATATAACGGCCATACCAGATAGGGAGATTGGATTGGAAATTGCAGATTCGAGATGGTTATTTAATATGTAAGCTGCAGCGACAGAAGAAGTAATAATAATCAAAGCGATTCCTCCGAGATTAATAATGGGATGGGTTCTATCAGAGACTGCGGAGCTATTCAGGAGATATAGAACAATGAGTAATGCAAAGGGAGTTCCGACAAGTCCGAGTGCCAATACTACCACCAGTAATGAGAAAAATGAGCCAGATATGAATGCACCACTAGCGGAAAAGAGAGCAAAGAACACGAGTAAGAGTCTGTGCCTCGATATTGCTATCGGTTGGTCAAGGGGTCGACGTATAAGTTTGTTGAACATGGAGGGGAGAGAAGAGTCAGGAGATCCATCAAATGACCATCCCAATTTATCTGCGAGTGGATAAAGGGGAACGAGTGTATTTCCACCTAGAGTGGAAATTCCCGCACCCCAAAGTCCAAGTAAAAACAGCCAGGTTGCGTTTGAGCCTGCAATGGGACCCAATATCTGAGCTGCTTTCACAGCAGTAAGGTCACTGGGATCAATGGTGGGAGAATGAAGAACACTAGCCGCAACAAGAAAAATTGCCACACTATAGATGCCAAATGCAACCAGCATAGATGCCCCGATATCGAATGAAGCTAGAGAGTAATCATTTTTAGTCCAGTTTCTAGCCATCATTACATAGGAATGAACAGTGATCAGGGAAACATGGACGGCACCGCCCAAGATTCCAGCGGCCACTAAAGCTCCGCCGACTCCGGTTGGGAAAGAGGGGATGATACCACTCACAGCATCCGATAGATTGATAGGTACGATGAAGAGGGAAAATATAAAAATTAGTACAATAGTACAAACGAGAATTTTCGCTACTAATTCTATGAAACGATACCCTTTTCCTGCGAGTCCAACCGCAAGTATAATTGCCCACATGATGCCCCATAACCGAGAGTCGACACCGGTGATTATTTCGCTTATATCAGCGACTCCTTTCATAATGATAATTTGTGCTATACCTGCGCAAAATACTACATCGATTACTAGAAGCCAGGCCCAATTCCCACCTAAATTTTTTTCAACCGTTTGGATGATGCCGGCCTCGGTTAATAATCCCAGCCGCATGGAAAGATATTGTGCTAGAGAACCTAGAACTGCAGATAGAATTACTATCCAAAGAAAAACATGACCGAATGTTGCTCCTGCAGTTATGACTGCAGCCATGGTCGCAGGTCCCGCGGCGATGGCCCCTACTATCCAGGAAGGTCCTATTTGAGAGAGGTGGGATTTCCAGGAATTGGCAAATGATAAATTTAGGGACATAGTTTTACGCGGAATTAGGCATATAGTCTATTTCTTTTTAGTAGTGGAGGGGTCGTGTAGGTCTTTAATCTCTGTGGTTAACCGTTCGAAATCAAAATCCTCATGTGAAAATATCTTTGGAGGGAGATAGTATTTCCCGTAAGAAAAGATGACGGTTAGAGAGGTCGAAATGAATGCTGCCCCGAAGAAAGCCAAGAGGAAATTAGGAGTGGGATGTATGGATCCATAATAAGGGATGGAACCAAGAAACGAAGAAATGGTTTGGTTTGGGAAGTAAATAATTCCAACCACCAAACCACTTATAGAAGAAATTAAAAATCCAGACCCTGTCGTCTTTTTTGAGTAAAGTCCATATAAAAATGGGCCTGCTACCGCGGCACAAAGTAAATCTGCTAGTAAGAATAATCCAAGAACGCTTCGTGCTTGAAGACTAATATAAATTGCGACGAAGGCTACTATAACAGTGAGAATTCGGGCGCTGAAGCGCAAGGAATTGTCCGAAGGTGTATTGAAATATTTAGGAAGGTCTGCCGTGATAAGGCTCGAAAGAGCGTTTAATAAAGAATCGGCAGATCCAATTGTCAATAGAATTGCTAAGATGAGAACGCCCACTAGTATGGGTTCTGGGGAAACGGTTTGGAATAGTAGAAAGAGGGAAGAACTAGCATTATACCCGGGGTTGGATGGGTCAGTTATGAGGTCCACATGACCTCGTGCTATGACTCCGAATAAACCCGCGAGTATGACGATGAACATATTGATCAATGCCGCTGCGATAAAAGAGGTTTGGAGATTCGAATCGTCTTGAGATGCATAGATTCTTTGCCACCAAGTTTGGTTCATCAATTCTGCAGACAATATTGCGATCGCCACCCAGAACCCGAAAAAGAGTCCGGTCTTAAATCCGGGATTGAGCAGATTGGGGTCGACAGAAAAGACGTTTGTATAGATAGTGGTAGTTCCACCTAGAGTGTAAACAATGAAAAGGGCAAATGCGATCATCAAAGGTAAAATTAAAAGTGTCTGGATTGTATCGGTGAAGATACTAGCTCGGATTCCACCGTACCCCGTATATAAGAGTACAAAAAAGATGATCATAAGAGCAGATTGCCATCGTGGTATTTCCATAATTAATTCTAGAACCCCGGTCATTCCGGTGAGTTCTGCGGAGAGGAAGAGGAGCATATAACAAATACTAACAACTAAGACTAGGAAGTACGCAGTTGGGCCATATCGAACGTATGCGTATTCGGTGAGGCTGTGTCCGTTTGGAATAAGTTTTCGAATTCTTGGGCCGAGTTTTGCATAAGTTAAGAGAGGCAATGCTTCACCTATACCATAACCAATTATTGCAGAAACGCCTCCAAAAACTGCTCCTGCTTCTGCAGGGATGAATAGGATCCACACACCCATAACAGAAGAGATGAGTGTTGCAGTAATTGCACCCCTACCAATAGAATTTCTTGCAGTTATCAGATCTTCAACTGATTTGACTCGCCCTCGAGAATGCCAAAATCCAAGTGCGGTAAAACTTGCTAGCAGTAAAAATAAAATTGAGAGGAAAACTACGGATTGCATGGTATCCCATCAAGAGTTAGTAGTACAAAAGTATATGGGATCGGGCAGAAAATTAATAGGTAAAGGAATTATGGATAAAAAGTCCAATAAAAGAAAAATTGCCCCTATTTATCCACCAGTAGTTTTGAGCATAGCAGGGAGTGATTCGGGTGGTGGTGCAGGTATTCAGGCGGATCTTAAAACTATGGAGTCATTAGGTGTGTTTGGAACTTGTGCCATTACTTCAATTACGGCACAAAATACAAGGAGAGTAGATTCCGTTATGGTAATACCGGTTGCAGAAGTGGGAGCTCAAATAGATTCTATTTTGTCTGATTTTGAAGTGAGTGCGGCGAAGACCGGTATGCTAGCTAACACTCAAAACATAGAGATGATTGCGAGACGTTCGAAAAGTTTTGAATTCCCACTTATAGTAGACCCTGTTATGGTGGCTACCTCCGGGGATGCATTGCTAGAAAGTGGGGCAGAAGAGGCGTACAAAGAGTTAATTAAAAATTCTCAAATTGTAACTCCAAATGCCGATGAAGCAGGAGTATTGGCAGCGATGGAGATAAGGAACATATCGGATGCTATTGATGCGGGTGAGAAGATACTCAAAATGGGTACCGAAAATGTGTTGGTAAAGGGCGGACATATCAAAGGAGATACGGTTGTAGATATTTTGGTGACAAAAGAGGGGAATATTCAGATAGAACATGAATGGATAGATTCGGACATAACGCATGGGTCGGGATGCACGTTGTCAAGTGCGATTACTGCGAATGTAGCGAAAGGAGAAACTATCGAAGATGCAGTCTGTGAAAGTATAGCGTTTGTCGAACGTGCGCTGCGATATCCTATAGATGTGGGAAGAGGACCAGGAACCATTCACCATCTCGTCGAGTTAAGGGAGAAGGGGGAGAGACAGGCGACGATAGAGACCATTAGGTCCATCGTGTCGGAATTGGTTCGACTGGAAATACGGCCACTAGTTCCTGAAGTCGGGATGAATATTGTGGGGTCTACCCCATATGCAGAAAGTATCGAAGAAATGGCAGGAGTGGAAGGGAGAATTACAAAAACATCTAGGGGGGTAAATATAGGAGATGGGGTTGTTTTTGGGGCGTCTAGTCATGTTGCGAGGTTTCTAAAGGAGGCTAGAGAATACCACCCTTATTTGAGGTTTGCCATGAATTGTAAATTTAATGAAAAAATTGAATTAGGAATTGAAAAAATTGGTTGGGAAACAAAAGAATATAATCGGATGGATCAAGAAAAATCTATCAGAGAAAATGAAGGCAACACTATGGAATGGGGTGCGAGAGAGGTGTTTAGTGATCAGGGGCCACTCGTAGCGAAGGTAATTGACAGAGGTGCAGATGGTAAAGAACCGATGTTGAAGTTGGTTTTTGTAGACTCAGAAACGCTTATATCAGATGTGAAAATGCTCCTAAAGGAAATTTAGATTTCCCGGATGGTCACCGGTTTTGATCCATGCTCAAGTGATGAGAGTTCCAATTCTATTAGTTCTTTTCGAGAGGCGTCAAGAGTGGCTATGTGGTTACCTGCCAATTCTCCTGCGGTACTTTTGAAACACGTTGGTCCACAAGATATCAGTATTTCTTTCACACTGCGAAATCCAGGATACAGCAATACATCCCCAATAGAGGGATAAACTGTATGATTTTCACGAGGTAAATTTGGAAGTTCTATATCGTCTATGTCAATCCAAACAGCAAATCCGCTCCACCTAACGTGGAAAAGTTTTGATTCCAGGGGGAGGAGAGAACGGAATGCTTTGGTAGACTCTGGAGCGTCTTTTTCAAGGAGTTGGGCTGTGAAAATATCTCCATCTATGTCGAATTCAATTGCCATATACTCGCAATACTAGACAGAAGTGATATATCAATTTCGGTGGGGAGTTTGAAGTAGAAAAGGTATTGGAAATTTAAGTAGGAGAGATGGAAAAAATCCAATGGTGGTATCCACCTATAAGATTCAAAATTTCAGTTTCTTGGGGAACGGCGCTATAAGAATTTAATAAACGTATAGCTTGTAGAGAACTTTCGCCTATTGCACAAACAACTACGATACTAGGTTCAAAAGTTATAGTAGAAATGTCTCTCGCAAAATGAGAAAGAGGCAGATTAATCGATCCAGGTATATGGCCAGATATATAATCCTGTTCGGGTCGAACATCGATTATTTGCACGTTTTCACCTGCTTCTATTTTGTCATTTAGCTCCATGGAGGTGATACTCCCAGTCTTTGACATAGTATTGAGTAACAGAGAGGGGGACTTAAAAGCATTTATCGAGGGTATAAAACTTAGATAAAATTAGCTGTGTATTTATCCCAAAAGCGGTCTAAGTAACTAGATGGATGGTCCAAACCTCGATCGAGAAAGGCTAGAGAGATATTCTAGGCAAATTATAATGGAAGAGATCGGACCAGAAGGGCAGGATGCCATATTAAGAAGTAAGATATTAGTCATAGGTGCAGGAGGACTGGGGGCACCTGTGATCCAATATCTGGCTGCTGCAGGTGTTGGAACCATGGGGATAGCAGATGGAGATTCCGTGGAAATTTCCAATCTCCATAGACAAATTATCTATGGGGTAAAGGACATAGGAAGGCCAAAGGTTGAATGTGCAAGTAGATTTGTAAATGGCATAAATCCAGATGTAAAGGTGAAAGTGCACCATACAGAAGTAAATCCCAACAACATTCTAGATTTGATTGAAGGGTATGATTTCATAGTCGATGGTACTGATAATTTTGAGAGTTGTTTTTTAATAAATGACGCTTGTACTTTATCCAAAAAACCATATAGTTATGGGGCAGTTCTCAGGTTTTCAGGGAGGGTAATGACATTCCCAGAAACGGACAGTTCTCCATGTTATAGATGTTTGTTTAAAACCGCCCCACCTCCGGGGACTGTTCTTGATTGTGCGACTGCAGGAGTTTTGGGTAGTGTTGCAGGGGTGATAGGGAGCATACAAGCGACAGAGGCCATAAAAAATGTTGCAAAAATAGGAGAATTGGTGCAAGGAAGAATCATAGAATACAATGCGTTGAATATGTCGTTTGAAGAGACGAACATCAGGAAGAATCCAAATTGTCCTATTTGTGGGAAGGAACCAATTATAAAAAATATTAAAGATGTGGAATACACGGGATCGTGTACGTTGAAATGAAAATGGGGTGCAAAAATTAGGTGCGTACGCTTACAACTAGTCCATCTCCAATGGGTATGACGAATGTTGTGAGGGAGGGATCTTTTTTCAGTTCAAGTAGGTAATTTGCAGTTCCCATGGTATTTTCATTGAGTGGCGGGTCGTCGGAATCCGGGTCGAAAAAGGAGATCAAACCTTCGAAACTCACTGTCAACCCCGACATAGCATTGTCGGCGATTATAACACCTCCAGGAAGAAGTTTATGCTTTACAGCATGGAAGTCTAGTAGATAGTCTTGGTTATAATGGTCAAATAAAATTAGATCGAATTGTTCAGAATAGTTATCAAAAATTTTGCGGGCTTCGCCTATTTCAAATATTGCTTTGTCGGAAAGGTTTGCCCGAGTGAGAAAATCGCGGGCTAGATCTAATTCGGCTTGGTCCCGGTCCGTTAATACAACAGATCCGTCAGAGGGGAGTCCGCGTGCGATCCAATATGCAGAGTAGCCGAATCCTGAACCAAATTCAAATGCTCTTGTTGCACCAGACATAGTAGTGATGAGCTCTATTGCCCTTCCAGCTTGGAGACCAACGGTGGGGAAATTCCTCTCTTGTGCTAGGAGTTCCATTTCTAGTAAAATTTCAGTGGGTTTGGGAGATATCAAATCTAAAAATTTAAGTGCGCTATCGGAGAGAATTGAATTCATTTTATTGTATGGACAGAAGAGGGAAAGGTATTAGTATATTTTCCTGGTTGTAAAAATTATAACAAACATCTGCATTTAAACGCAGTTCCAATGAGTGGGGGTTTAGTCAATCACATTGATTGTTAAGAGACCAGTGAGTGGGTGAGTCTCTATAGAAACATTTGTGTCAAATGCCTCCTGAATATTTCTACGAGTTAGAACAGATTTGGGAGCCCCCATGGATAAAATTTCACCTTCAGATAGTAAGAGGAGTTGGTCGCAAAAATTAGCTGCCAATTCCAAATCATGTAAAACTACGATGGCGGTTTTTTTAAAAGTATCAACCTGATCTTTAATGAGAGAAAGAATACGCGCAGTATGACGAAAATCAAGACTTGCTATTGGTTCATCAAGTAAGAGGATTGGAGTTTCTTGGGCGAGTGTTCTGGCTATGAAGACACGTGCTTTTTCGCCACCGCTTAATGAATTTATAGTTCGTTCAGAAAGTGTTGATAGGTCAGTTTGTTTGATTGCCCAAGTAACGATATCAGTGTGCGAATCGAATCCTCCGAAACGTGGACTATGAGGATAACGACCCATTTCTACAATTTCTCGTACAGTGAAATCAAAAGAAACCATCGTGTTTTGAGGAACTACAGCAATTTTTTTACTTATCTGATGTGCGGAAAGCTGGGTTATCGATTCAGACCCCACATAGACATTTCCTTGGGCAGGAGTAATATGTCCATTCAATACTCTCAAAAGTGTAGTTTTTCCAGACCCATTAGGACCCACGATCCCAATGAATTTGGATTCATCAAAGTTTGTACTTATATTTTTTAATATAGGCATATTGTCGATATGAACAGAAACATTTTCCACTTTTATAGAAGTCATCATACAGACCCCCCTCTATTGCGCAATAAATAAATAAAAAATGGAGCCCCTACTAGTGCTGTGACAACTCCAACTGGTACTTCTGCGACACCAGATCTAGCTACGGTATCGGCTATAACTAGAAATATAGCCCCAGATAGTGCGCTTGTGGGGAGTAGTATACGATGGTCTGGTCCAACTATAATACGCATTATATGAGGAATGATGAGTCCAACAAACCCGATTATTCCAGATACGGAAACCGCGACTGCAGTTAGGAGACTTGCCACTCCTAAGAGTAGTCTCTTCGTTTGTTCTACGTTTATACCTAAACTGTGCGCACTTTCTTCCCCAAGGTAAAGGGCATTCAAATCTCGGGTGAACAAAAATAAGAATGAAAATCCAAGTAAGACGAGGGGTAAAGTGAAAGAAATATCAATCCAATTTGCGGTGTGGAGATGTCCCATCAACCAAAAGATTGCTTGCCGAAGATTTTCTCCACTGAGAAGGAGTAAAAGGGATACTACAGCTCCGAGAAATGTTTGGACTGCAATTCCAGCAAGTAAAAGTGTTGCAACGGGTGTGTGTCCTTTTTCGGTGGAAACATAGAAAACAAAAAACGCAGCTACAAGTGCTCCAATGATAGCTGCAATTTCAATACCAAATGGAATAGAAAGTCCAAAGGCTATCACTGCTACTGCTCCAGTTGCAGCTCCTGCGGACACACCGATAATAGACGGGTCGGCCATGGGATTTCTAAAAAACCCTTGCATAACGGTTCCGGCTGCTGCTAGTGCGAATCCCACTATAGCAGCGAGAATTATACGGGGTAATCTCAGAGTTACCAAAATGGTCATATCAGTAGGAGTGAGAAGATTGGTTTCACCGAAGAAAATAGTGAGCATAACTTTGAGAAATAAATTAGAAGACAACTTGACGGGGCCAATTCCAGAACTAACTAAAGAGACTATAATCAATAGAGTGGAAAGAGTTAAGCACCAAGCAGTTACGCGGTGAATGTAACGCATTGATACACAATTAAATTTGGATTAAATAAATAAGTGTTGTATTAGCGGCTATAAAATTAAGATAGTTGAGAAAAGAAGAAGTATAAATTCAGAGGGAAACCAGATCAGAGTATGGTGGACAAGCTCATCTACCCAGCATATTTAGATTCTCAAAAAACTAGAGCGGGGGGTAGGCGTGTTCCAGAGAATCTTGCAGTTGAAAGTCCAACAGTAGAGGAGATAGAGCTGGCATTGAAAAAGATAGGATATTCTTCGGAAATCGAACAGGAGAAATCATATTCACGACAGCCATGGGTAATGACAGGTCGAGTAAGGGTAAAGAACTCAAGTGATTCGGCGAAGAATGATATAATTCAAGCTGTTGCGGCATACGTAAAGGCGATTAGAAATGAAGAGAATAGGTGAGGTCAAAACAATTACAGGTTCGATAGCAATAGTACAAGGAGAGGATCAAACACGTCCAAAAATAGGGACGAAAGTTATCGATGAAAAATTAGAGAATGTGGGACGTATTGTCGACGTGATTGGACCAGTTTCCAGACCATACATGGTTATTAAAATTAAAGAGGGTGCGAAGAGCATACTGAAAAAACGTTTGTATTCTCGTTGAAGGCATATCCAGAAATCGAGGGAAAATGAAAATAGAACACAAGAAAATAATTGCGGTGGGAGTAATACTAGCTTTTGTATTGATAGTTCAAATGGGGGCAATATCACTTATCAATCCATTTTTAGAAGAAGGTTATCAGTCAGTTGAGAATCCAGACGACCCTCTGAATGGAGTACTCTACTTGGCAGTGGTTCTTGTGGCTACTGGGATTTTGTTATACACAATGAGACAAGAGATGGATCTCCTGATTCGTCTTGTGATAATATCGATGTGTGGGTTTATATCGTGGTACGCCTTTGTGGTTGTGGCAGAGTGGATAGTGCCGAGAGGGCCCACAGAAATGATTGCTTTGATATTGGCAGGAGGCCTCTGCATTGCGTTGTTTGTATATCCAGAATGGTATGTTATCGATGGAGCAGGAATAATAGTAAGTGCCAGTGCGGCAGGTTTATTCGGAATTAGTTTTGGCCCATTGCCTGCGTTAATTTTATTGATATTTTTGATTATTTATGATGTCATAAGTGTGTACAAGACTAAGCATATGTTAACGTTAGCAGAGGAGATTAGCAGGTTGAAATTGCCATTAATATTGATAGTACCGTTTTCACTTGAGTATTCATTTTTCAAAGATGGTATGGAGGCAGATAGGAAAAAGGAAAGGGAGGCTTTTTACATAGGTCTGGGGGATTTGATACTGCCTACGATAATGGTAGCAAGCGCAGCGTGTTTTTCAGAAGCACCTTACATCTTTTTGAGGATACCAATAAGTATGCCAGTAGTGGGAAGCATGGTTGGGACGATAGGAGGGTTAATTATACTGCTATGGTTGGTGAACAAGGGAAGAGCTCACGCAGGACTTCCGTTTCTTAATGGCGGTGCAATCATAGGATACCTAGTAGGGTCGATCGTGGCTGGCATTTCGCTGACATCCGCAATAGGATTGTGAAATGGGAATTAATTCATTGCAGTGCTAGAAGGTTCAATTTTCAAGGTGGTCCCGATTCCCTCTTGTAAAGCTTTTTGATACAGCATATAAGCAGAAGAAATGGTTTCTATTGCAGTCCCTCCACTGTCAAAAATCGTGATTTCAGAATCAGTAGTTCTTCCGGGTGAAACTTCATTAAGGACTTCACTGAGTTCTGCATGTATGTGAGTTTCATCTACTAGACCCATGTTGAATGCGGCTAAAAAGGATCCAGCATCAGTGAAAACTCTGGAGCGTAAGTCAGGGACATAGAGAGATCTTTGTATAATATTTTCGTCTAATTCTCTCTTTCGAGGATGATATTGTCCAATTGCAGTTATGTGAGTCCCATCAGATACGTTGTGGCCATCAAAAACGGGAATACTAGAATTGGTTGCGGTTATGATGACATCTGCATTGGAGATAGCTAGTTTGCTTGAACTAACAGGTTTGATAGGGATATCAAGTTCTTCGGTGAGTTCTTTTGCAAACGATTCCCGGTGGTGTTTAGTAGAGGAATAGACATGTATGCTATCGAATTTTCGGACAGTTACTGCTGCTCTTAGTTGTCCTTTTGCTTGAGGTCCAGATCCGATAACTGCTAAATTGGATACACTTTTTCGAGCTAGTGTATCGATGCCTAATGCACCTACTGCTCCTGTTTTATAGGGATTGAAAGAAGCCCCATCTAGTATAGCTAGTGGTTCCCCAGTTTTTGCATCGAAAATTGTTGTGATAAACCAAGCATCTTGGGAAGTGAAACCTGCAGAATAGAGGTAGCCCCCCATTACACCGTCTTCAGGGAGGATAGCAGAATACCCGGTGAGTTTTCCAGGAGGGTCTTTACAGAATAGAGATGCCCTAGGAACAAGAGGCGCGCCGCCTCCATGTTGTTGATACCCTCTCTTCACTGCATCTACATATTCTTTGGGGGAAGCTAGATCGGAGATGTCTTCGCTAGTGAGCAATAGTGTAGCCACCATAGGTTATATTCAGGGGCGATTATGATAAAAATGATGGGGTTGAAATGGTGAAAGATTTTGGGTGAAAAAATTAAATTTAATACCCTGGGGGATGGGGAAGGGGGACCCCCGATATTTCTTGAGAGAGATAAATTTAGTTATGCAGGGAAATTCATTGGGAAGGATACAGGTAAAATTTTAGCGAAAAATGGAGAAAGGATAATTGCAGCTCTTTCATTTAGTGGAGATAGAAATGATAAAGATATTGTTTGGATCAGATACGTGGTGGTAGAAAAAAATCTTAGAGGTAAAGGAATTGGTCCAAAATTATTATCATATGCGGTGGAGAGTTTGATGGGGCGAGTGAAATTGGTCAAAATAGCAACGAATAATGTTTTTGCATATAGGGCTTTGTATAAATCTGGTTTTGAGTACACAGGAAAGAAAACGGGCATATTAGAATTGGTATTAGAGTGTCCAAGTGCCCAAACGCGGGAGAGATATCTAGAGGGAATAGAGGCATTTCGGTCGGTGAAATCTCTCACGGATGAAGAAGTTGAATTCGTGTCTAAAGAGGATATAAAAAATATGCCTACTAAGACTTTATTCAGTTTCTGATGATTCGGAATCGTCCGCTTCTATGCGTTTTACATTAGTTGCGCGGGGGCCCTTGGGGGCGGTCTCGATCTCAAACTCTACTACTTCTCCTTCGGTTAGATCGGGCCCTTCTACATCGTCCATGTGAACGAAAACGTCGGTAGAGGAGTCCTCTTGTTTTATGAATCCATAGCCTTTTCTCGAATGAAAGAATACAATTGTACCAGTCGGCATATTAACAGCTCAAAACAGATAAAGAGGGAAGGTAGAAATACCCACCGATGTGAGAATGAGAAGGTAGACTTCAAATTTAGAGAGGTTTAAGAGTAGATAATGGGAAACGCTGCACTACGTTCTTTGGCTGCTTTACAATCGGCAAAACCAGAGGACTTCATGGGTAGAACGGTGGCGATAGATGCTCATAATTGGCTTTATAAATATCTAACTACGACAGTTAGGTTTACAGAAAGGGGAGCATACACAACAGAGGATGGAGTGGAAGTTGCAAACTTAATAGGAATTGTGAGAGGGATATCAAAACTACTCCAATCACAAGTTCAACCTGTGATGGTTTTTGATGGAATTCCAACGGAATTGAAAAATGAGGTAATTGAAGAAAGGAGGAGAGGAAGAGAGATGAGAGAAATTCGACTTGAAGAGGCTATAAAATCAGAGGACAAGGCAGAGATTTCTCGATTGGAATCTCAAACCCAAAGATTGACTCCAACGATACACAAAACCACAAGGGAATTATTCGAATTATTAGATATTTCATACGTTGAAGCTCCTGCAGAAGGGGAGGGGCAATGTTCGTATATGGCTCGGCATGATGAAAGGGTAGATTGCGCGGGTAGCGATGATTATGATACTCTTTTGTTTGGATCCCCAGTAACTTTGAGGAGACTCACAGGGTCTGGAGACGTAGAGATAATGAAATTGCAAGAGACTCTGGATCGTAATAACATTACATGGGAACAATTGGTCGATGTTGGGATTCTTTCGGGGACAGATTTCAATGAGGGATTAATGGGTGTGGGACCCAAAACAGCCCTTAAAGAAATAATAAAATATGGAGATATATGGGAAGTGCTCAATGCGAGATCGGAATCCATAGAATACGTTGATCGAATTAGAGAAATATTCCTACAGCCTACAGTGACAGACAAATATGAATTGGATGTTTCTATGAATCCAGATATAGAAGGGGCAAGAAATTACATAGTAAAAGAATGGGGCATTCCGAAAGAAAAGGTGGATCGTGGTTTGAATCAAATAGGAGAATTAACCAAACAAACGGGATTGAATAGGTGGTTTTAGGTGGGGGACAGTTAGGTGCAGACCCAAGTATTTTAGGTCATTGCTCGCAAAGAATGAGTTGTAATGACAGATTATCGTATTGAAAAAGATAGTCTTGGGGAAGTAAAAGTTCCAAAAGATGTATACTGGGGGGCACAGACCCAGCGGGCGATTGAGAACTTTCCAATTAGTGGAGAGGTATTTGAGTCAGGATTCATAAGAGCTCTAGGGATTATTAAAAAGTCTGCAGCGAAAGCAAATGGAGAACTAGGATTTCTGGAACAAAAAGTGGTGGAAGCAATTGTTTTGGCTGCTGATGAGGTTATTTCAGGAGAACTTGTAGATCAATTTCAAGTAGATGTATTTCAGACAGGATCGGGGACGTCTTCGAATATGAATGCGAATGAAGTGATAGCGAACCGTGCTTGTGAGATTGTGGGGGAAGATATTGGATCAAAAGTGATACACCCCAATGATCATGTCAACTTTGGGCAATCATCTAATGATATAATTCCTACTGCGATGCATGTTTCTGCCCTAGAGTCAATTGACAAAGAAGTAGTACCAGCATTGGAGATATTGAAAAGCGCATTGGAGAAAAAAGAAAAGGAATTTTCAGGGGTTGTAAAGACAGGGAGGACTCACTTACAGGATGCAACTCCAATAACGTTGGGGCAAGAGTTTGGAGGATACAAAACACAAATAGAAAAGGGGATTAAAAGATTGGAAAATGTGAGAAGTAGTCTTGCCGAACTCCCAATTGGAGGAACTGCTGTTGGGACTGGACTGAACATGCATCCTGAATTTCCAAAGATAGCCAGTAAATACATATCTGAAGAAACAGGGATTTCATTTAGGGAAGCTATAGATCATTTTGAAGCTCAAGCTGCGCATGATGCCATGTCGGAAGCGCATGCGGCCCTACGAGTTGTGGCAGGGTCAATGAACAAAATAGCAAATGATTTGAGACTATTGGCGTCGGGGCCTAGAAATGGATTGGGCGAGATCAAGCAGCCAGAAAATCAACCGGGATCTTCAATAATGCCAGGGAAAATAAATCCAGTTATGGCAGAAGCAGTTAACCAAGTTCATAAACGAGTTATTGGGAACGACATGACAATAGCATATGGAGCGGCGGAGGGGCAGTTAGAATTAAACTTATACAAACCAATCCTAGCAAATGACTTCTTAAATTCAACAAAAATAATTTCTAATGTTGCAGTGGTCTTTGCAGAAAAATTCATCGACCTGTTGAATGCAAATAAAGAAAAGTGTGAAAATCAAGTTGAATGGAGTATGGCTCTTGCCACATCGCTAAGCCCCCATATAGGGTATGATAAAGCTGCTAAAATCGCAAAAGAAGCATATGTGAATGAAAAGACAGTTAGAGAAGTTGCGATTGAGATGGGGGAAATTTCTGAAGCGGATGCAGATGATATGTTGGATGCTAGGAGGATGACAAAACCAGGGATACTTGAATCGGAAGAGTAGTCGGCAAATAGGCATTATACGGATTTCTTTTTATCTGTTCAAGACCCATTCAGTTCAATGGAGGAACATGAGTATGCAGAATTGGGATTGGTGGCAGGTTTAGAAATACACCAGCAACTCAACACGAAACATAAACTATTTTGTAAATGCCCAACTGTATTTCGAGACCCAGAAGAGCATGTTAAATCATTTTCACGGAGTTTGCATGCCACCATGTCAGAGATGGGAGAAATAGATAGAGCCGCGTTGGAGGAAAGTCAGACGGGGAAAAAATTTAGATATCTTTCATTCGAGAGTACTTGTCTTGTTGAAGAAGATGAGGAACCACCAGGAAATCTTAATAAAGAGGCGTTAGAAATCGCGTTAGAAGTGGCACTGTTATTGGGAATGGAACCGGTAGATCAGATTCAAATAATGAGGAAACTAGTGATAGATGGGTCGAATACTTCTGGATTTCAGCGGACGGCTTTGATTGCAAGAGGTGGCCAGATTGAAACTGAAGAGGGTGTGGTTCGATTGGGAGAGTTAATGTTAGAAGAGGAAAGTGCAAAAAGAATAGAAGAACAGAAGGGAGAAGTAATCTATAGTTTAGATAGAATTGGAATTCCACTTGTTGAGATTAGTACGCTTCCGGATATCAAGACGCCTAAACAAGCACGAAACGTGGCTGCTAAAATTGGGATGTTACTTCGATCTACAGGAAAGGTGAAGCGAGGAATTGGAACGATACGACAAGATATCAATATCTCAATAAATTCGGGTGCTCGTGTCGAATTGAAAGGTGTTCAAAATTTAGATGATATTGAAAAAATCATACAGATTGAAATTGATCGTCAGAAGAATCTTATTGAGATTAAGGAAAGATTGGGTTCAAAGGAAGTAGAAATAAAACCCTCCATGGAAGTCACGGAAGTATTCAAAGAAACAGGTAGTGAAGTAATTCAGAAGGAAGTGGATCGAGGAGGGATTGTAGTCGCACTTCCTATGAAGGGGTTTCAGGGAGTATTGGGGGAAATGATAGCACCAGATAGGAGGCTTGGTACAGAACTATCGGACTATGCAAAAAAGTATGGAGCAGGGGGAATATTCCACACTGATGAATTGCCGAATTACGGGATTATGCAGGAAGAGGTCGACGAGATCAGAAGAAGAATAGGGATACAAAATGAATCGGCTTTTGTTATTGTTGCGGCAGAAAAAAAAGTGGCAAACGAAGCTATTGTTTCAGTTGCGGATAGGGCTGAGGGATGCTTAGAAAAAGTTCCAGAAGAGACTAGAGGGGTAAAAGAAGATGGTACCTCAAGATACTTGCGTCCGTTGCCAGGAGAAGCTAGAATGTATCCAGAGACGGATGTGTTTCCGGTTGAAGTTGAGACTGCAGGGATAAGAGTGGTAGAAACGTTAGAAAAAAGGGCTGAAAGGTATAACAAGGATTTGGGAATTGGAGAAGATCTTTCGAAACAAATGGCTTATTCAGAGAGAATGCCATTGTTTGAAAAGGCGATAGATACGGGAATTAAACCAACTTTAGCAATAGAGATTCTTGAAAATAAATATACAGAACTACGCAGAGAAGGGGTTCAAGTGGGAAATGTATCAGATGAAAATTTTGAGGAAATATTCCAACTCATAACAGAGAAGAAACTTATGAGAGAGGGGATAGCAGATGTGCTAAAGTTGATATCTGCAAAGAAATTTGCTACCGTCAATGAAGCGCTAGAAAAGATGGGATTGGTGGTTGTAAAAGAAGAGGGTGTGAGAAAAATAATTGAAAAGGTAGTGAAAGCTAATGAAGAAAAAATAAAAATGGAAGGAAAAGGGTCTTTTTCCGCGCTTATGGGGGAATGTATGGTAGAACTAAGGGGGAAAACAAAGGGATCTGTAGTGAGTTCCATACTACAACAAGAAATTGAAAAAAGGTTATAACTAGGGAGAATCCTTTTCTTCGGGGGGAGAGGCAGTATGACTTGCATTTCTAATTGTTCGTCGAAATACTCCACGGAGGGTGTTGAGTTCACGAGAAGTTGGATGGGTTCGCCCCAAAACGCGGCGAATTAATCTCAGAGTCTTTCCGTGTTTTTGAGAAGGATAGTCCAATGCCGAGAGTAAAGAAGAAAAATGGGCATAGAAATCTTCCAATTCAGAAGGAGTTGCTAGATCAGATTCAAGATCTGGGTGATGAAATTCAGAAAGAGATAACGGACTCAGCTCATATAACGCTACAGTTACAGCTTGCCCTAGATTAAGAGTTGGATAATCAGAGGATGCGGGTATAGAACATATTCGGTCTAATTTTGCTATTTCTACATTAGTAAGTCCAATTCTTTCTCGACCGAAAACTAAAGCAATAGATCCAGATAACTGAGAAGTTTCGTCCAGGATATCCCGGGTCGTAAGGAATGGGAATCGCATGTGTTTTGACCCACTTTGGTTTGTTATTGCCGTGAAAGCAATGGTATGGTAATTCTCCACTACATAATCAAAGGATACGATTTTGTGGTTGGGGAGAATATCATCCCGGGCACGTCCAGCAAATCCATAGGCATCACCATCTCGGGAAAGGTGAGGAGGGTCGACTAAAAGAAGTTTTGAAAATCCAAAATTTTTCATTGCCCTTGCGGCAGTACCTATATTTCCAGGGGTTTGTGCACCTACAAGGACGATAGAGATGTCAAGAACCATTGTGTTAAATTGGAAAGGTATCTCTAAAAGGGTATAGGAAAAATAATCTACATAGAAAGAAAGGAGATACTAGTAGAAAAATAAGGAATTTCACATGGAAAAAGATCAGAATAGTAGATTTCGAACGGTTGACGTGAAGGGATTGTCAATTGGTAAATTGCACCCACCACGAATCATGGGGATACTGAATTTGAGTCCAGAATCACCATATGAACCGAGCATATATGTTGATCCAGAAAAAGCAATAGAGAGAATTGAAAATATGACAGAGAGTGGGGCGGACATAATAGATGTGGGGTTATCATCTGCAAATCGTAAGATTGGTCCATTAACAGAAGAAGAGGAGATGGAAAGATTAGGACTGGCGATGGATATCAGAAATGGTGTTCGTAAGGAAGTTATTTTTTCAATTGAAACTCGGTATGCAAGTGTTGCGGAAAGGGCATTGAAAGGAGGGTGGGATATAGTGAATGATATTTGTGGGTTTGCAGACATAGAAATGCCAAAGATTTGTACAAAATATGATGCTGCGGTCGTGAAGATGGCAGGGCCTCAAGATTTGGGACGTCCGGGTGCGCTAGAAAATATAGAAGACATTTATGCAGAATTGAGTCGGAATTTGACAAATAAAACAATAATAGATCCCGCATTTGGTGGGTGGAGTGAGGGGAAAACATTAGAATTAGACAGGGAAACATTTCGTGGATTGAGGAGTTTTTGTGAATTGGGGCCCCCTGTTTTAATATCAGTGAATAGGAAAAATTTTATTAAGGAGATAGTTAACAAATCCACAGAAGATGCACTTTCAGCGAGTCTTGCTGCAACTGCTATGGCGGTTGGAATGGGAGTTAGGGTGATAAGAACGCATGATATTTCAGAAACTCGAGATGCTGCCATGGTTGGATACGCGTTTTCAGAGGAGAAATAGATGGAATTTGAAGCATGGGAGGGGATCTATGAAAAGATAAGAATGGAATTTGGTTTCCAGAAAGAAAATGATGAACATGCTAGAGATGTGTTGAACAATATTGAGCCAGAATATAGGATTGAAGAATTAACTAAGTTTGAAAGTGCGAAGGTGATGATTGCAGGTGGTTCGAAATGTATAGAACAGGAACTAGACTTGGTTGAAAAAGTAGATAGAGTTATTGCAGTTTCAACTGCAGCAGATGTGTTATTAGAAAAGGATATAAAAATTGATATGATGGTAACAGATTTGGATAAAAACCCAGGTACAGCAGTTAGATTAAGTAAAATGAAAATTCCGGTTGCTGTGGCGGCTCACGGAGATAATATAGGAGATTTAAAAGAGTGGGTACCAAGATGTGATTTAAACTATGTGATGGGAACCACCCAGGTGGAACCAATTGGAAATATTGTGAATTATGGAGGATTTACAGATGGTGATAGAGCGGCTTTTTTGGGAGATGCAATGGGGGCAAGTGAAATGATTTTTATAGGATGGGATTTTGATGATGAGTCAGTAGGAATTGAAAAAAGACATAAGTTAAAATGGGCAGAGTTTTTGTTACTATTGCTCGAGGGACAACGGGGACAAAAATTTAATGTGTTGGAGGGAAGAAGAGAGAAAATTAGAGAGATGATTTAATAAAAGGAACGTATAAAAGATAAGAAGATATACTAAATAAGGGTAGAACATAGAGGATAAACAATAATGAGAGTAAAATTATTAGAAGGAACCCCTAATCCGGAGGAACTTGTGTGTCGCTGTGCAAGGGGAGATTATTCTGATGAGTGGGTTGGCAAAAGTAGATCATTCGAAGAAATTATGGAGCGGGTAAAGGGGGAGACCATCGAAGAAAAGAAAAGAACTTTGCTTGACCACTTAATGAGATCTGGCCACTGGGGACCATTTGAACATCCTCAAGCGACCTTTGCTATACAAGGTATGAGTCGGGCTTGTATGGCACAATTGACTCGGCACCGACATGCTTCTTTTGATGTTATGTCCCTACGGTACGTAGATTTATCAGAAGGGATGGACTTGAAACAGAGATTTATTTATCCAGATACATTTGAGCAAGAAGAAGTGGTTTCACGGGAGGGGGTTGAAAATGTCGACATGCCAGTCCAAGAGCGTCAAAAATTAGTTGATGAAATCTATAAAAATTGCGCGGCTGCATATTGTAAATTGGTGGATGCAGGAATACCAAAAGAAGATGCAAGAATGCTACTTCCAATTGGGACAAAGGTAAATTTGACGTTTAGCATGAATGCGAGGTCGTTGATGCACCTTTTAGATATGCGTATGAAAGCAGATGCCCAATGGGAGATTCGGGAAATGTCCCGGATGTTGCTTGAAGAAGCGAAAGAGTGGATGCCTCAGACTTTTGCATATTATGAGGAAAAACATCCGTTTAGATTGACTCCGTAGAAAGGGAGTATTAAAACAGAACTGTTATACAAAAAAGAAATCAAATGGCCATAGGTCCATTGGTGTAGTCCGGCCAATCATTTTACCCTCTCACGGTAAAGACTCGGGTTCAAATCCCGGATGGACCATATCTGCGAAATTGTCGAGACCATCCTATTTCAACTTAATCATAATCA
Organism: Euryarchaeota archaeon UBA24; assembly: GCA_002503845.1. Taxonomy (GTDB): domain Archaea; phylum Halobacteriota; class Halobacteria; order Halobacteriales; family Hikarchaeaceae; genus Hikarchaeum; species Hikarchaeum yamanae. The sequence continues at coordinate 25,331 of DASO01000006.1, forward strand.
AAGTCGCTAATTAGATTCGTTGGGATGTCAAGCGCCCAGAAACATGGAGGCAAATGTACAATGATACGGAGAAAGAACATATTTGGCTCATAATAGGAGCTCAGGCTATTGAAAATGATGGAATTCATTAAACATCGTGGAAAATAGTTGCCCCCTTCCCCCAGTGGGGTGGACCATTATAGAAAATTGACCGACGTCGTTTTTACCAGAGGGGGTTTAGTAACAAGCATGGCAAGAATAGTTATAAAAGAAGCCCAAGCTTCACATAAACTTCAAGTAGTTGATGAGGAAGGAAACATCAGATTGAGGGGGATTTGCATGTGTGGGTTATCATCTAACCTCCCATTCTGCAATGGGTCGCACCGAAAGGCCGAAGATGAAGAAGAAGGGGTACTATATACGTATAAGGAGAATGGAACTAGAGAGGAATGTTCGATTCAGATGGGACTATAGGAATAAATTGTTAAGTGGTTAGAAACCATAGGGTAGTCTGTAATGAGTAATGCTGAAGAAGAGTATCTGCGTAAAACGGATACAAGTGCACGTTTTGACTTCAAAAAAGAAGAAAAATCTGCATTTAAAGCGGAAAAAGGACTTACAGAAGATACCATCAGGGTAATTTCAGAAGACAAGGGAGAGCCAGAATGGATGCTGAACCGCAGATTGCGGGCATTGAAGTTTTGGAACTCGTTTCCAATGCCAACTGACTGGCCGGGGCAACCTGATTTATCAGAGGTAGATGTTAATGAGATAATCCCATACATTAGACCAGATGTAGAGGTTAGAGGGGGTGTCAAAGATTGGAACGATTTACCTGATGAGATAAAAGATACATTTGATAAATTAGGCATTCCAGAAGCTGAACGAACATCTCTTGCAGGTGTTGGTGCACAATATGAATCTGAAATTGTATATCAAAACATGAGTACAGAATGGGAAGAGAAAGGAGTCATATTCATGGATATGGACAGGGCAGTTCGAGAACATCCTGACATAGTGCAAGAATACTTTATGACCAAATGTGTTCCTCCAAGCGATAATAAATTTGCAGCATTGCATGGGGCGATTTGGTCAGGAGGTTCATTCGTATATGTCCCAGAAGGCGTCCAAGTCCAGATGCCAGTTCAAGCTTACTTCCGAATGAACTCTGCAGGTATGGGTCAATTTGAACATACTTTGATAATAGCAGAAGAAGGTTCAGAGGTACACTACATAGAGGGATGTTCTGCTCCAAGGTATTCGGCTTTTAATCTGCACTCCGGTTGTGTAGAAGTCTTTGTTAAAGATCGTGCCCATGTTCAATATTCAACTGTACAAAACTGGTCGAAGAACACATACAATTTGAATACCAAACGTGCAATAGTAGAAACGGAAGGTCGTATGGAGTGGATTTCGGGATCAATGGGATCGAAAGCCACTATGCTGTACCCATGTACGGTTCTTAAAGGAAGAGGGGCAACAGACACACATATGACGATAGCTTTTGCTAGCTCTGGTCAAAATATCGATACTGGTGCGAAGGTGTACCATAATGCACCAGATACTAAATCCAGTATAGAGTCCAAATCTATCTCTAAAGATGGGGGAAGGACAAATTACAGGGGACTAGTTCATATTGCAAAAGGGGCAATAGGATCTTCTTCTACTGTGGAATGTGATGCATTGATGTTTGACAATGGTTCTACGTCAGATACAATGCCTCATGTAGAAATTCACGAGAATAATGTAGACGTTGCTCACGAAGCCACAGTAGGTAAAATTGGAGATGAGGATATATTCTACTTGCAATCCAGAGGTCTTTCAGAGACAGATGCAAAGAAGATGATTGTTGCAGGGTTTATTGAGCCAATAACGGAATCACTGCCTATAGAATATGCTGTGGAACTTAATCGATTGGTAGAATTAGAAATGGAAGGAAGTCTCGGATAATAATTTCTCTATTTATTAAATATTTTTTTAGTGTAAGATTACACGTGTTCAAAGGGATCGTCTTCCATATCCCCAGGGCCCTTGGCTAGATTTCCAGCTGCAATAATATCGTCAATCCGAAGGACCAGATCTGTTGCTTCTTGGGCACTAGAAATTGCTTGGGTTTTGACACGGAGAGGTTCTACAACACCTTCTGCCAGCATATCCGCAACTCCGCCTTCAATAACAGATAGCCCAGCATAGGTACTACCAGCGGTGTGTTGTGCTCGTAAATCAACTATAGAATCTATGGGATCCAATCCACTATTGATGGCTAGAGTTCGAGGAATGACTTCAACTGCGTCTGCAAAGGCTTCAATTGCGAGTTGTTCCCTACCACCAACGGAATCTGCATAGCTCCTTAACGATAAAGAAACTTCAACTTCGGGAGAGCCACCCCCCGCAAGAACTTTCCCATCTTGAATGGTTACTCTAACGACTTCGAGTGCGTCATTGAGGGCCCGTTCTACTTCTTCTACAACGTGTTCAGTCCCCCCGCGCAAGACGAGAGATACGCTTTTTGGATTGTCACATTCAACAACAAATATCATTTCATCTTCCCCAATTTTTCTTTGTTCTACCAACCCAACAGATCCCAAATCCTCTTTGGAGATATCAGTGATTTTAGAGACTACTTTTGCTCCGGTCGCCCTAGATAATTTTGTTAAATCACTTTTCTTAGTTCGTCGGACTGCAAGGACTCCTGCTTTAGCGAGATAATGTTGTGCGAGATCGTCGATGCCTTTCTGAACGAATACAACGTTTGCCCCTGCATCTACAACTGCATTAACTAGATCCCTCATATGCTGTTCTTCTGCGTCTAAGAACTGCTGTAATTGGCTGGGATCGGAAACACTTATTTCTGCATCAGTTTCAGTCTCAGCGATTTCAATTGCAGTCCCTAGCAAGGCTATTTTCGCTTTTTTGACCTTAGTTGGCATGTTTTCATGGACAGGCTCTTTGTCTATCAAAACGCCTTCGATCAATTCAGATTCTTCGATAGATCCAGTGGAAACCGTCTCTATTTTGACATTGTCTAGATCAATTCTACCATCTTCTTCGATTGCCTGTATTGTTCGGACGGCAAGATCGGCCAAATGGTCGTGCGAATCACCAACTCCTTTTCCAGTCATAGAAGTTTTTGCTATTTTTAGCAGAGTTTCTGTTTCGGTGGGTGCGGCATCGATAGCAAGTTTATCGAGAACTCCGCGGGCATGTCTGGCAGCAAGTCGGTACCCGGATACAATTATGGTGGGGTGTACATCCTCATCTAACAGACCTTCTGCTTTAAGAAGTAATTCCCCTGTCAAAACAACTGCAGAGGTAGTACCATCTCCAGTTTCTTCTTCTTGAGAATCTGCAACTTCAACTATCATTTGTGCGGTAGGGTGTTCGATATCCATTTCAGAAAGAATTGTGGCGCCGTCGTTTGTTATCACGACATCTCCGAGAGAATCTACAAGCATTTTGTCCATTCCTTTGGGGCCCAATGTAGACCTCACAGCTTCAGCAACTGCTTTCCCTGCAGCAATGTTCATTCTCTGTGCATCTCGACCGCTTGTTTGTTGACTGCCCTCACTCAGGACAATTATAGGTTGATAAGCCATTTTATTTAACTCCGAAAATCTTCAATATATTCACTATTTATGGAGTTAAGGTTCTAAATAAAACTTTCGTTAGAGAAAATAACCATTTAAGACCCAGTGCATCGAATACTGAATCGATATGAAAGAGTTTAAATGGGGTGATAATCCAGCACTTTTGGTTATCGATGTGACCCGGGCATTGGCAGACGAGGAGGTGAAAAATTCATACCCTCCATGCATTGAAGCTGCAGTTTCCATACAAAAATTGCTAGCAAAAGCAAGGATAGCAGGCATACCAATAATATTTACAAAGGGTGGAAAACTTTCCCACACGAGTGGCGGAATACCCATGACAGATACTGAGAGAGGTGGTTGGGCGAAGAAAAATGGCATTCGAGTCGAGAGTGAAGAAGAAGCGATACCATATATGGAAATTTTATCAGAGATAGCCCCAATGGAGAATGAAATAGTTTTGGAAAAAAGTAGATCTAGTGCCTTCTTTAAAACTATGTTAGATACATACCTTTCCTCGATGAAAATTGATACGGTGATTGTAACGGGAATGATGACGTCTGGTTGCATTCGCGCCACCGTGACAGATGCATTTTCAAATGACCTCAATATAATACTTCCCAAAGAATGTGTGGCAGATAAGCGAGTTGAAGCTCATGAATACCACATGGAAGAAATGGGTTTAAAATACGGTAGGGTAGAAAAAATGCAAGATGTAATGGACTACATCAATCGGAAATATTAATTTAACTCGTTTTCGATTAACTTCTCAATCCGATCTAATCCTAGTTTGAGTTGATCCATACTGGTTGCAGTACTGAGTCTGAGGAAAGACCCTTCTGCCCCAAACCCACTTCCGGGGACGGTGACTACACCATAATCCATAAGCAGTCGTTTTGCGATATCAGAATCAGACCCATCCAAGGGGCTCACGTCAAGAAAAGCGTATATAGCCCCACCTGGTTTTGGGCAAGAAACTGATCGCATTTCTTTGATCCGGTCCACCACATAATCTCGACGAGACTGGAATTCTTTTTTCATTGAATCGATGGGGCCTTGATCCCCGGTTATGGCTTCCAATGCTGCCATTTGAGATACACTTGAAGCGGAAGAAGTAGTGCTTTGGTGGAGTTTTGTTGCAGCCTCAATGATATCCTTATTCCCAGCTAACCAACCTAGCCTCCATCCAGTCATGGCGTATTTTTTAGAACAGGAATTTACGACTAAAATATTTTCTGGATGATCAACATAGGAGACTATACTATCCGCATTTCCTTCGTAGATCAGTCCTTCGTAGACATCATCCGCGATGACATATGCATTATTATCTGCAGCGGCAGTTACTACTTCGTTGATGGCTTTTCGATCGTAAACAACACCTGTAGGATTGTTGGGAGAGTTCAACACAATTGCTGCCGTATCCTTAGTTATTGATTTGATTAGCAAATCGGGGTCTAATTGAAAACCATTTGATTGGGGAAGTTTGACGAGAATTGACTTTCCTTCCGCTAGTTTGACCTGGGAGAAATAATTTGGCCAGCACGGAGTGGGGAATATAACTTCAGATCCGGGGTTGACTATTGCGAGTAATGCGAAACAAAGAGCTTGCATTGCTCCGTTGGTCACGACTATCTCAGAAGTGGGATCAAAATCGGCTTTGTTTTCAGATCGCATTTTTTCAGAGATTGCTTCTCTTAACTCGAGAATTCCAGCATTTTGAGTATAGTGTGTTGACCCATTTTTAGCTGCTTTCGCAGCAGCTTCGATTATATGGGAAGGTGTAGTAAAGTCGGGTTCGCCGATTGCCAGACTCACCAGATCGTCTCCCTCATACTGAGAGGCTAGATTGGCCATTTCTCGAATGGGAGATGCTTCGGCAGATAATGCACGTCTGGAGAGAGGAAAGTTGTTAGAGGAATTCATAGTATAGATTGTTATTTTTCATTGCAACTAAAAAGGGTTTCCTAGGTCAGAAGCAAAAAAAATTTATGGAATAAGAATGGAGAGAGTTATTCTTTAACGGTTTCTTTTTCTTTCGATTCGACGCCAGTAATTACTTCACGCCATTTGTCGATTATTTCCTCAGTATATTCGCGAGGGGCCTCTGCAACTTTGGGGAAGTTGTGCATACGTTCGTAAGGAATGGTTGCGTCAATCAAAGCACGAGAGTTGAAAGTCAGATTCTTTAAACCGGGTTCAGTGCCATGGAATTCAACGAGAGGGTCCAGAGGAGTACTCCAGGTTCTTCGTTGGATATCAATATCGGTTGCTGGATCGCACCTCGTACTCATGGCCCATGCAACTTCATTCCAGCTTGTTGGGTCGATATCGTCGTCGACGACGACGGTGAACCTGTTTGCATAGCCACCTTCACGTACGTGTTGGGCTATAAATCCAGCTTGGCGTGCGTGGCCAGGGTACCTTTGTTCTATGCAAATAATATTGAATAGTCTCGACCCACCAGCTTCAGTTCTCCATACACCTTTGATACCAGGGACACCTGCAGTATCTAGGTAATCCCAAGTGGTTGCAGATCTTGCTAGTGCTTTGTGGTAAGAGTAATCATAGGGAGGTCTGGCTGGGACCGCGCATGTCATGATGGGATCATTCCGGTGATAAACAGCTTCGACTTTTATCAAAGGTTCTTCATCTGCATCTCTTCCATAATACCCTTGCCATTCTCCGAATGGACCTTCTAAGTGGGTAGAATGTGGCTCGATGAATCCTTCCATTACAATTTCTGCGTGGGCAGGAAGTGGGAGTCCAGTTACAGGACCTTCGACAACGGGGAATGGGTGCCCTTTAAGTCCTCCTGTGTGGGCGTATTCACCGTATGGGTGGGTGTGCTCAATTCCGACAGATGTGTAGTAAAATAGAATGGGGTCTTGACCGAAAGATGCGGCCACCGGGACCCTCTCATCACGTTGCCAATAATCATCTATATCGAGTGCACCGTGTTTTCCAGGAGAAATGTAAACTCCCGCTTCGTTTGCACTATGTACCTGAACACGGTATGCACCAAGATTGGCTTTTCTTCCCATTCCAGGGTTGTCAGTTATAAAACTAGTTGCAGTTCCAATATATCGGCCCCCATCGTATTCGTGGTGTTTGGGTACAGGGAATTTCAAAAGATCAACATCTTTACCGCGATCCACATTTTCCATTACGGGTGCGTCGGATTTCTCGACGAATACAGGATCTATGGCATCTACGTCTGCCATTTCTTTGGCTTTTTCACGATAGTCTTGTAAGAACTTCATCTCGTGGTGATAATTGGGCTCCATTCCAAGGGCGATTGCCAGACGGTTCATGGAATTGGTCATTGCATACATGGTTCGGAAACCAGGTTTGTAATCAGGTATGTTATCAAAGATAGGAGCTGGTACGGGTCGAGGGTGATGTCGACAGAGCTCATGAGATATTGTACTCATTTCACGATCCCAATGTGCGTTGTCTATGTGAACGATCTCACCGGGGACTTGTTCTGCTCTGCTAATGAATTCTCTCAAACCTATCCAATCAATAGTATTTCTACTCATTATATGACTCGAAATTGGAATAGTGGAGATTTATAACTTATTAAATGAAATTAGAATGTCAATCACTATCACGCATCACTTCCAAGACGCGTTCTGGCGTTATGGGAATTACATCTAAATCAATCCCGATTGCGTCGTAGATAGCATTTCCTATTGCAGGGAATGCTGCCATTACTTCCATCTCTCCTATTCTTTTTCCCCATAGGGACCAGAGTGATTTTCCCACATAGTGGATTTTTTTAGGGGAACGTTCCGCATGTTTGAGACTATAGCTCAGTGGTTTTCCTCTAAGGTGGCCAGATAGAAGGATATATCTATAAATGAAAGTTTTTGTATGCTATGGCGACAGGAGATTCAGAAAAACTTAAAGGGGATGTTGCGGTGATAACGGGTGCGGGCAGAAACATTGGGCGCAAGACTGCGGAATTATTTGCTAGAGAAGGTGCCAAAGTTGCAGTGGTGGATGTTGATGAAGAGCGTGCATCTGGTACGGTAGAATTAATAAAAAAGGAGGGTGGTGAAGCTATATCGGTGATAACGGATGTTACGGATGAAAACCAAGTAAAGCAGATGGTTGAATCAGTTGAAAATGAATGGGGTCCAATAAGCATTCTTGTAAATAACGTTGCTATTAGTGATCATGATGGTCTCTTTGATCTCTCGGTGGAAACATTTGATCGTATTTTTGCTGTGAATGTCAGAGGGGCATTTTTATGCACAAGAGAGGTGGCTAAGTCAATGAAAAAAGGGGAAGGTGGGAGAATAGTAAATGTTTCTTCAACCTCTGCCCATCGTAGTAGGACAGATGCCCCAGCATATGCTGCTTCAAAGGCGGCGATAGTTAATTTTTCTCGGTCTATGGCAAAAATACTTGCTCCAGAAATACGCGTTAATACACTATCGCCAACTAGAACCGGTTCTCCAGTGGGAGAAGAAGAAGAAAGATCGGGGAAAGTCGTAGATGCTATATTAGTAGGTAGGTGGGGTAAACCAGAAGATCAGGCTAACGCAGCATTGTTCCTAGTGGATCCAGAAAATGGATTCATTACGGGTTCTGAGCTTGCAGTTGATGGTGGAAGTTTAGTATAGTTACAGTACACAATCTGATTTGATCGAATTATAAGCGGATTGCAATTCTATTTTTTCCTCTTTGGAAAGGTCCCATTCTACTATTTTCGTGACGGTTCTATTGGAGAATAAAACAGGGACTATTAAACAAACGTCGTTGAAACCATATTCACCTTCGAGAGGTACAGATAGAGGTATAGGGGAAGAAATGTTATCAGACAATAGAGCCAAAGCTAACAGAGAAACGCCCCTTCCAGTTACCCATCTTGAAGAATCTTCAGTTCCTCTTAGACGTATTACTTCGTACGCCGCATCTCGAACTTGTTCAGTGAGATTTTGGCGTTCCTGTGGAGAGAATTCTATAGGCATATTTTGAACTTTTGCTCTAGAAAATATAGGAACGACATAATCCCCGTGTTCCCCGAGTACGGGGCAATATACATCGGAGGGGGCCACTTGCTTAAGTTGGGAAATATAATATGCCATTCTAGCTTGTTCAGACAGAGAATATCCAACGAAAAATTTTCTTGGCCAATTGGAACTTTTCCAAAGGTGATAGGTTATCCTATCAAGAGGGTTTGTTACAACGATAACAGGGATGGGCGTCATTGATTCCAAATACGTTCCTATCGATGTGATTAATGGTTTGTTTAATTTTAGAAATTCAAGCCTCCAGCCTTTGGTTGAAGATTTAGAGGATGAATTTACAGGACGGGGAAGACTTGCGGTTATGATCAAAAGATCAGGATTTAGATCGTGTAGAGATGGGAGAGGCAATGTTTTAATGACATTTGAATCGACGAGAGGGGTTGACGTGCCTACAGGATTGCACAAATGTGAAGAAGAATAAGATAAATCTAACGCATGGCCTTCCGCAGAGTCCTGGTCGATATCAACTAAAAAAATCTCGAGTTCTGGATCCATTATAGATAGAGAATATGCTACAGTTGAGCCGATAGTTCCTGCACCGCCAATGATCGCTATTTGCATGAGGTTGTTTGTTTTATTGAAAGCAAGGGTAATAATCTTATGGGAGTATAGAAATATATTGATGTGAAAACAAACTTGGTAAAATACAACAAAATCACCATCAAATAGGGAAATTATGTCAGAGATAAATGCCATTTTGTTTGCTGTTTTGGCTGCGTTGATTGTTGCGATGACATCGGTAGCAGTCCGGATAGGAACGGAAAAGAGCAGATCTTCCGACATTTTGGCAGTTGTTGTTATTGTGAATTTAATTGTGTTCATTCCACTGGCATTTTTGATTCACCATCCCAATTATGGGTTGACATCTCGGTCAGTGGGGGCATTCATTGCTGCGGGTATTGCGGGAACGGTGTTTGCAAGATCACTATATTATGAGGGAATTAGACATATTGGTGCTAGTAGAGCGGAACCAATAAAAGCATCAAATCCAGTGCTTGCTGCCATTGCTGCAGTTATATTGCTAGGTGAAACGTTGTCCATAGAAATTATCATAGGTATATTGATGATAGTCGCAGGTGTCGCGTTGGTCTCGGTGGAAATTGCGACGCACAAGGAAAGGTTGAAAGGGTCATGGAGGGGTGTGTTAATTACATTGTTTGCTTCCTTTTTTTACGCCCTTGATCCGGTATTTAATAAGATGGGATTGGAAGAAGGCACACCGATATTAGTTGGGTTGGCACTCAAGGCTACGGCGGGAGGGATTGTTTTCTTTGCTTATCTTTGGTGGAGCGGGAAATTACCAAAACTAGGCGGGGTGGATGGTTCACAGTGGAAATGGATATTGATTGCTGCAATATGTAACACGGGATTTTTGGTAGCATATTTTGTTGCGATATCTTCAGGACCTGTGACGATTGTTTTTCCAATAATGCAAACCAGCCCATTGTTGGTTGCAGGGATATCATTTTTGTTCTTGCAGAAGTTGGAAAAGGTTACTTTTAGGTTGGTGATGGGGGCGGTTGTTGTAGTTATGGGGGCAGTGTTGTTGACACTGTTATCTTTTGCTTGAAGAAAACCAACATAAGGAAAATTAATCTTAAGAGGAAGTTGACTGATTTTTCCAGAGAGAGGCATATAGAGGGCTATTTTTCAATAAATCTTCATGAGAACCATTTGCAATTATTCTCCCATCGTCTAACATTATGATTTTAGTCGATTTATAAACGGAAGCGAGACGGTGGGAAATTATAATAGTGATTCGATTGGAAGAAGAAGTGGATAGGCTTTCTCGAATATCAGATTCAGTTTCTGTGTCAAGATACCGTGTTGCCTCGTCAATTACAAAAATTGGAGATTGTTTTATCAATGCCCGGGCTAACGCCACTCTTTGTCTTTGTCCACCGGATAGAGTTACTCCACGTTCTCCTATTATAGTGTCATACCCATCTGGCAAGGTGGAAATAAATTCATGGATTCGTGCGGTTTTTGTTGCTTCAATTATCTGTTGTTCAGTGACATTTTGTTGCCCGTATTCTATATTTTCACGGAGAGTTCCAGAGAATAGGTAGCTATCTTGGCTAACATATGCGATAGATTTTCGGAGACTATAGAGAGTTATTTCTTGAATATTTTTATCTTCTATACATATTGATCCTTCATTGACATCGTATAGACGTGCGAGGAGCTTTACAAGAGTAGTTTTTCCGCTTCCAGACGGCCCAACAACACCTAATGTTTCTCCTTTTTCTAATCGGAAAGAGATGTCTTTTAGCACATAGTTTTCAAGAGATGGATATCGGAAAGAAACCTGATTGAAGTTTAGATTCACATTCAGTGGTGAGAAATCAATTGCTTCGGGCGAGTCTACGATAGAAGGAGATTGTTTTAACAAACCAAATATACGAGAATTCGATGCTTTGGCACGCTGGTAAGTATTAACTATTTGTCCAAATTGGGCAATTGGCCAAACAAATTGTTGGACATAAATGACGAAAGTTACAAAAGTTCCAGGAGTGAGGGGGCGACTGAAACCTAGAGGGGGACCAGAAAGGACCCAGAGTCCACCAACAGTGAAAGTTAACACAAATCCAATTCCTGTAATGATGGTCACCATAGGAAAGAATTTTATCCGGGTTGAGATTGCCTCCCAATTGGTATTGTAATACTCAGAAGAAGAATCAGAAACCCTACCTTTCTCATATGGTTTGGTAGATTCTGTGTTGATTACTTCAATCCCACTAAGATTGTCTTCTAGTCTCGATGACAATCCCCCAACACTAGACCTCATTGCGACGTATTTTGGATGAATATTCCTAACAAATAAATAGGCCAAAATTGCAATTATAGGAACTGGGAACATTGCAATAATAGTGAGTTCGGGGTTAAGTAAAAAAAGAATTAAACCTACTCCAATGACCATTACTACAAGTCGGAGTGCATCGCTGAAACTAGTACTAAGGAAATCTTCTAATTGATTTACATCATTGTTGATTATACTCAATAGCTCCCCAGTTCTAGAATCCTCGAAAAAATTCATTGATAAAGCCTGCAAAGCGTCGTATGCATCTGTTCGAAGTTCGTGTTGAATTTCTTGGGCGAACGCATTCCAACCCCGATCTCCAAGCCACATGGAAACTGCTCCGAGAAAAAATGACAGTGTAATTATTACAGAAAAAAGTATGAGAATTGAAGAAGAGGAAAATGATTCAAGTTGGGATGAAAATACATAGGAGGGGGGGAGACTCTGGTCGAAGAAGATTAGATCGATTGCTAGACCTAAGAAAAATGCAGGGAGTAGACCAGAAAAGCGTCCGAGAAGGGTTCCGAGTACCCCACAAAAAATATGGAAACGATGATTCCTACCATAATGAGTGTATAAATCCAACATAGAATTGGAAGAATTAGCAGGTATTTTTTTAGGAGGAATGTTCATGTTAAGGAGACATCAGAGGGGTTGATAATCTGATTCAGCTATTTGCACATAACGCCCATTCCGAAGTGTGAACTTTTCTTTTTTGTAAGCACTTAGAAGTTTGAAACCCCCAAAACCCGCTCTCCTGAGTGCAGATAGGATAGAGCTAGTGTCATCACCAGCTAGAACCCTGTTAGTAATTTGGAATACATTGTCCCAATCACTTGGACTGAATCCGCGAACGAGATTGGCAAACGCAACGTTTCTTCGGATTTCAGTTCCGATTGCACTTTTCCATTGAGTATTATATTGTTCCAATTGGCCACGGGCTGCAAGGGTTCCAGCGATTTTCCCAGTTCGAATAGCAACATGAGCACCGCCTTCATGGAAGGCGGATGTGGCCCCCATCGCACCGCCGGTGATGGCTATATTGGCGTGGCCGGGGGAGTCTATTGGGCGAGTGGAAGAAATAGGATATGTTTCAGTTCCTTTTCGTTTTCCTTTCTGCGATACAAGGGGAAAATCAGATAAATCCAAATCGGGATAAACAAATGAAAGAAGACGTTCGATATAATCACTGCATCGTGGTATTTGAGTATCTTCGGGGCGAAGTAACAGGTAAGAATCTCGATTTTTGAAAGAATCGATATCCATCCCAATTGGCATGGTGATGCCGATTCTAGCTGTGTTACCTTCATTTGGGAATATCCAAGGGTACGCTGTGTGGCCGGGTATGTGCCCCCACCAAAATTTAATCTTATTTGGTTCGAATAAATCTGAGGGAAGTTCTCGATACTCTTGATAAGCAATATGATTTGCAGTCGTAGTTCCAAGTGCTTTTGTCGCCACTCCAGGGGGGAGAAGCTGATCCAATACGCCTAGAGTGATGCTTCGTTGCGGTCCATCGGCCAAAATAAGATTGGATGCTAAGAGGGACTCTCCACTTCTTAAGATTAATTCATGGGGGCCTGTTTTTGAAACTACTACTTCGTGGACAGTATCCCCAATTCGGCAATCTGCCCCTGCGGAAATGGCATTTTCGAGCATCCAATCATCAAACATCGCTCGATTATAAGTATATCCAAAATGGGGATATGAAGATTTAATTCCAGTTTTGTACAAACAAACACTTTCTGAGGGTGAGATGAATTCGGCACAATCGAGATGCCGAAGAAGGATGCCTTCGGGAAATGTCGACGGGTCAAGTTGCATTAAATCGACCCAATAATCTAGAATTCCAGCTGCATCGGTAGAATCGGGGCCAATATTTTTTCTATCCTCACGAGGGACGCCTTTTTCAAATAAAATCGTCTTGGCGCCATTTGATGCTGCTGATTTTGCTGCGATTGCTCCAGCAGGTCCACCTCCAATGACAGCTACATCTACACGCTCCATAATCGAACGCCGATGTCTGTACTATTAAATCCACCTTCCTGGAACTGTGAATAAATAACTATGCTATTTTTGTCCAAAGTGCGAGGAGAGGGGGAAGAACAATGATAGAGGACAGATATGCATAAAAGACACTTAGTGCGGTGAGAAGTCCGAAAGAACCAATAGCAGGAAAGACTGCGAGATAGAGTGCACCAATACCGAATACTGTTGTAAGCATACTTCCAGTGAGGGCACCTCCAGTTCCTTGCAAGGTCCGATTGAGAGACTCAAAAAGAGCTTTGCTTGTGCCATATTCATCCACGAACCTGTGTACTATATGTACGGAATAATCAACTCCAAGTCCAACAGTTAAAGCCAAAACTGTTGCTGTAAAAGCATCGAATGAGAGTCCCGCCAAGCGCATGCTTCCACCTACTAAGGCCACGGTGACTATAATGGGAAATACATTGATCAAACCTAGCAAGGGGCGCCGATCTATCAGCCAATATAGGAAAACCAAGAAAACTGCAGTGAGAGATAACGCAACTAAAAGACTTTTTATAGCGGACTGAAGCAGCAACTCTACAACATCTTCTAGAACCACAGTTTCGCCGGTAGAAATTGCAGAATATCTTTGTTCTTCTGCCAGTATTTTACCGTCTGAAGCGGCGTCTCCAGTGTTGGCGCCAGCCTTTAGCGAATATATGATTAGAGTGCTGCGGCGATCCTCAGATAAATATTTAAGTGCATCTCCACGTGCAGAGGAGGAGAATAAAGCATCATATATGTCATCGAGGTTTTTGTCAGGTACTCCATTTCCATTTCTATCGTTTTTAGAGACTAGTGTAGCGAATTCGGGGGAATTTGCTGCAGTGTCTTGGATGACTGTCAAAATACTGTTGGAGACAGCAATCCTATTTTCAGTCGCAAAAGTATCAGGAGGGTTCTGACTAAGTTTGTAGATGGATTCTAAAGCACTATCATCACGCATGGGTGCCTCCACAAACAACGTTACAGAACCTCCTTGGGATGTTCCGAAATTGTCGGTTAGGTAATTAAGAGTGCCAATTGAAGAGTATTCACTTGGTTTGAAAGGTTCAGGAAGGACCATCAAATAAGAAGCAGATTTTTCAGGGGGTAAGAAATTTTCAACTGTAAACGTGGTATCAATTCCAGTGGCGTAGTTGAGCGAGAATCCAGAGAGAATGATAACGAAAATTAAAAAGATAACAGGGATTTTTTTAGCGATCCATACTCCTATTTTTAAGGAGTGACCTAAAAACGACCCCTCCACTCCAAGGGGTTTTTTAGGGCGTTGTTTTTGGCCTCGGAATTGATCTAGGTGTATTTTTGCCGCAGGTAGGAATATCCCAAAAATTAAAAATGTAAATACTATACCAATACTAGCAACTACTCCGAAATCCTTGATCGGGGCGAGGGCACTAGTCAGATTTGATAAAAATCCAATTATGGTGGTTGCGGTGACTATGAAAAATGCGATGAGGATTTGCCGAAGCATACGTGATGCTGCTTCTTTTACACTAGTTTCATCATTTTTTTCTTCGCGGTAACGATTGATAGCATGGATACCAAAATCGACACCCAGAGCGAGGAGAATAGGAGGAACTGCAATGAGCATTTGACTGAATGGTATATTTGCAATTCCCATGAATCCAAACGTCCAGATAATTGCCATAAATAAGGACAAAACTCCCAGTAGTAGATCAACTAAATCTCGATATGCATATATCAAAAATAGAATTATAAACAGAATTGCTGCAGGAGTTACGATGATCATTGTATCGCCAATAACGTTTCCAAATTCACTTGAGAATATACCAGATCCAAACACCTTTACATCGCCGCCAATGGAAGCAACTTCTTGTATGCTAACTTGCATGTCCGTTAAAGGATCAGTGCCACTAGTTCCAGAACTCTGTTGAGCAGACTGTGCAGAAGAAGGCAAGGAATGGACTACGACACCTATCGTGGAACTAGCAGTCATAGACCCTTCATTGTAGTCGTTGCTGAGAAGGCCAGATAGGGGGAAGTTCTCATTGATAGATCGGAGCGTGGATTTGATTTTCGAGGGGGGAGTTTGTTCGATTACATAGATTTGTTTTCTGAGTGTTTGTGCGGATGGGTCGATGGATGTGGCAACTATTTGGGCTACGCTAGAGGTGCTAACTACGCGGAGATCGTCGTTTTGGTCCAATTCATAGAGAAGTTCTAACATCCGCAAGAGCGATTGTTTGGACAAGACATTCGTACTTACTTGAATTAGTTGAGTACTTCCAGTATTAGTCGTTTTATCAACAGTGAAGCGCGGGGTGAATTCTTGGTTTATTTCTTGCAGAGCTTTTTCAGAGGGCAAATCGGTTGTGAATTGTTCTGTTCCCGATTCTGTGGAAATATTTCCCAAACCTGCCGTGAAAATTACAGATAGGACCAAAAATAAAACGATTATTGTCTTCGTACGAGACGTGATTAGATCGACTATGGGTTCTACATATGGTTGGAGATCCATTTTAGGTCACTTATTTTTCTACTTGTGAATTCTGACGTCTTCGATAGAAATAGACCCCTCCAGCTACTATAACTATGAGAATCCCCACAGGAAGTAAGAAGGTGGATATAGCGCTTTGGCCACCATTCGTAGCGGAATCGACTTCGACGGGTACTTGATAAGTGTCAGATAGTAGAGTTTCTCCAGAGTTTGTGTCATATTGGAAATCCAAATCTAGTGGATAGATTTTATCTAAAGCCGCGGGTGAGAGGGAGATATCAAATACTATTTCAGTGCTTTCTCCAGCAGATAGTTTTGGTATAAATGCAGTATCGTCTCCTGCAGTTATGGGACTCTCGGGGAAGACCTTTGCAGAGATATCAGTGAGGGTTTCATCATCGACGTTGGTGACTTGCAATACCAATAATCCATTTCCTCCAGGGGAGAAAGTTGAACTGACGGGTGAGACTTCGAATACATCTAATTCAGGAGATACAGTGAGGATAACATCGATTGGGTCGGAAACATGAGATTTTCCATCAGAATCCCTATAACGTATCGAAAGTGAGATTTGTCTTTGACCTTCGTCTGCAGATTCACTTACATCTAATGAAAATTTAAAAGACTTAGAATCCCCAGTAGAAAGACTTCCAACAGCATATTCTTCTTCGAGAGAAGAAATGGTCTGAAGATCAGATGTGAAAACAATCACAGCATTTTCAACGGATTGTGGACCGTCATTGACTAAGGTTGCGCTTAGATCGCCTTCGCTTCCAACAGATAGCTTGGTGGAAACATCAGTGATTGAGAAAGATTGCTCTCCAAGGGGCGTTACTCCAACGGTTACCGGGTAAGAGGTCCTATCAGAATTGTTGCTGGATTTATAGATGACCTCAACAATAACCGGGTATGGTCGTACATTAGAATCTTCTGCAAGGCTACTTTTGAAAGAAACTATTTTAGAGGCAGAAGAGGGCCAATTTCCAACCACATATTCGGCAGTGTGAGAGCCACCAAATGAGAGTTTTGGATCTGTTGATTGTATGAACACTCTTGCGTCAAATATGGCATCTTCACCGTCGTTGTTTATGGTAAAAGAGATATCAGCAGCTTGGTCCAAGGATAGATTGGTGGGATTAGATATTACAGAAAATCTTCCAGAATCGGACACAGGGGAGACTCCTGATTTAATCGATTTTGATTGTTGAGTTTCCCCAAACTCATCCGTATAAGATATGGAGAGGGAGACAGGGTGCACTATACCCATTGATCCTTTGGCTAATTGGGCCTCGAATTGGATGGACTGAGAACCTCCAGAAGGTATATCTCCAACAAAGGCACTTACACTTTGAGAACCATGGGCACCACTGAAGGTGAGTTGAGATGATTCAGAGGTCAGAGTTATAGTTGCAGCTGTAGCAGTCTCACTGCCATCATTGCTTAGAACAATATCGAGGGGGCCATATCCATCGAGGACGGGGCCCAGAGTGATTTGATCTATTTCGAAAGAGGGTTGAGGTTCAACTATCAAATTGACATTCTGAGTTACAGTTTTTGTTCTCTGGTAATGTCCAGGGCTGTCCACATCCCCCGTTGCGATTATGAAAGTATAGACATATTCTATTTCTACAGGGAGTGAATAAGTCCCGGGGGCGGCATTCTCATTAACAGAAATTTTGACAGGAACGGGATCGCTTTCACCTTCTGCCACGTTTCCAATAGGTACAGTTCCGGTTAGAACTTGAATGGGTGCTTCCCCAGGGAACAAGGTCAGTTTTACGTCTCTGGCGGTTGTGACTCGGGCTTCGGCGCTTGCACCACCACCAACGCTTATTTCACCAGCGTTAAGGATAGAAAAAGAAAGGGTTGTTTCATCCCCAGGTGAAACTCGATCTTCGGGCAAGAATACACTTATGCTGGGGTTCCCTTGCGCAGATGCGAGTACAGGAGCAGGGATGATTAACATTATAGTTATTAAGAGGATTAAAGATGTACGAATCCAATTATTAGGTCTCATATTATAGATAGGTACGCGGTCCATTTGTTAAAAAGGTAATCAAATATGAAATAGAGCATATTTGTTTCGATAAATATAACCTGTCACAAAAGGAATTTATTGTGTATATGCAAGCAGATCTTGTAATTAAGAATTGTACGATAGTAACTCCAGATGGATTGATGGAGAATGCGGGAGTAGCTGCAAAAGACGGAAAAATAGTAGCGGTAGGTTCGTCTGATGCACTGCCAAGTGGCAGTAGAGAAATTGATGCTACGGGGAAATACCTGACCTCGGGGATCATAGACTGTCACATTCACAATCGCGAACCTGGACTCGAATATAAAGAAGATTGGGGAACCGCGACCCAAGCTGCAGCAGCAGGGGGCGTGACCACAGTCATAGGAATGCCCAACTGCATACCGGTTATCGATGCACCGGAGCATCTTAAACTTAAATTTGAAAAGGGAGAAGAGAAGGCGTATGTCGATTTCCAATCCTATGTTGTAATAACATCAGATAATGCTACAGAAGAAAGTGTAAATGCTCTAAATGAAGCAGGGTGTGTTGGATACAAAGTGTTTTTAGGAACCACCATTGGTGCGATTCCACCTCCAAATGATGGGGAACTACTTGATGCGATGCATGCAATTGCAAAGACTGGAAAGAGACTAGGATTCCATGAAGAAGATGATGAGATTCTGAAACATTATGAGGCTCAGTTCATTGAACAAGGGTTGAATGATCCTATCTACCACTCGTGGTCGAGACCTCCTGTTTGTGAAAGGGAAGCAGTAGGAAGAACCATATTGTTCTCAGAACATACGGGATGTCCAATTCACGAGTTCCACTTGGCCTCGGGGTCTGGTGCTCAGATGGTTCTTGATGCTAAAAAGAAAGGAATAAATGTAACTGCAGAAACTATGCCTCACTACTTGTGGTTCAACGAAGAAGTGATGCGTGATAAGGGCAATGTTGCTCGAATTCAACCGCCAATTAGAGATCAGATTGAGCAAGATATGCTTTGGGATATCGGAATTCATGGTGGTGGGATTGATTGTATAGCGACTGATCACTCACCTCACACAGATGAAGAGAAAGGAATGGACGATCCGTTCCAGAATACATGGAATGTCATCTCGGGATTTGTCGGATTAGAATCAGAAGTTGCAGCAATGCTTACTTTTGTAAATGATGGAAAACTCACATTGGAAAAGTGGGTTGACATGCACAGTAAAAGACCCGCAGAGATTTGGGGAATGTACCCAGAGAAAGGATCTCTTCGAATTGGAACTGATGCAGATTTCACCGTTTTTGATCTAAACGAAACTTGGACTATGGACAGGAAGAATCTCCATTCTAAAAATACAGCGACACCATTCCATGGGGAAACATTCAAAGGTAGGGCTACGATGACGGTTGTTCGAGGAAAAGTGGTATACGAAGATGGAAAGGTAGTTGGAGAAAGAGGGTTTGGAACATTAGTAGATGTGGACAAAATGCCTTGGAACTCTCCTAGGAAATTAACAGAACCGCGCGCAGAATATAAACAGTATACATAAACGGAATAATATTTTAAAATGTCAGATGGTATGAATCGGAGAGAAGCTGTAAAGAAAGGAGAAAAAAGGGGAGAAATGCTCAAATGGGCCATTGGGCAAAATCTGAAGAATTTCTGGGTTTCTGCAAGAGACAGAGAGATTTACAGAGAAGATATATATGCCGCGGTTCGGGAAAATTCCCACAGGTTGCCAGACCTAACCAAGATGGAAATTAAAAGTATGGCAAGGTCAGCTTCAGTTCCGTATATGGATCTGTTGGCATTCAACTTGTTTGAGGAGAACATCACTCCAGATGGATGTACTGTTGCTATTGCTGCAGGAAACGCCTCGGCGACTGGAGAAACCATTTTCTTTAAGCAATCTGATAAAAAGGGTTCCAGTGAGTTTACTGGAGAAAACTGCTATGAGAATCAGCAAGTGAATGTGATCAGAGTAGAAGAACACGAAGAGGGAAATAATGTGTTGATGGTTGCTGCTGCAGGTTCGACTGCTGTAAAAATGGGAATAAATGACAAAGGTGTTGCAATCGGATCAAACATATCACGCACCATTACATTTGACGAAGAGGGGAAAAGTGCGAAAGAGTGGGCGGCTGCATCGAGGGGTGAATTTATGAGACAGGGATTGATTCAAGGAAGTACGGCAATAGAGGCGGCACAAGTTATTACCCCATTGCTATTTTCAGACCCTATGTCTTCCCCAGGTAGTATTGATATTGCTGATGCGAAGAGAGCAGTCATACTTGAAGGTGAGTTTACGCATCTTGCTGCAGAATGGATTGAAAATGGAGTAACAGGTCGAGCAAATAAATTTGAAATTTTAAGTCACTTGGCACGTCCTAGATCGGAAATACCTTCGAGCTATTGCAGGTATGAGAGAGTTATGGAAATGCTGGAGAAAAATGAGGGCAACGTCACGGTGGAAACTATGAGGGATTTGTCAATAGATCATAAAAATGGTCCGGGATTGAATTCTATCTGCAGGTACCAAGAGAACGATTATAATGATGAAACTACACTGTCGGCGGCCATATTCCAACTTAGAGAATCCAAACCAGAGAAAAGTGAAGTATACATAGCTCTTGGGAAAACTTCGTATTCATGGAGATCAGAGGAGGGTGAAGGTTGGGTAAAGATAAGCGCGGATTCTCTAGAAGAAGATATTCCAGAGAACTTCCTTAATGGAGAAGCTTGGTTGAAATATTACACAGAAGAGCATTACCAGGGAGATAAAAATCCAACTCCTTTGATCTAATTAAGTGAAAGAAGTTTATTGTTTGTGAGAAATTAGACGATTTATATTATAGATTTAGAAGTACCAAAAAATATATGTTTAGATAGGTCTAATAAATATAAGTAATGCGGGAAGAAGCTAGCGAATCGATGCAAGATTATTTAAAAAGTATTTATCTAATTAATCGGGAAAGTGGAGAATCTGTATCGACTTCGGAGGTTGCCGAGAAAATGAGAGTGAGTGCACCAACTGTAACAAGTATGCTGGTCAAACTGGGGGAAAAGAAATTTATAAAATATGAAAAATATAAAGGTGCAACTCTTACCAAGAAAGGGGAAGCGATTGCACTAGAAATATTACGCCACCATAGACTGATAGAAACATACCTTGTGGAGTTTCTAGGTTATGATTGGTCAGAGGTGCATGAAGAAGCAGATGTATTGGAACATCACATCTCGGAGGAATTGGAGCGCAGGATTGCGAATGCGCTTGGGAATCCAAAATACGGCCTTTATGGTGCGCCAATACCAAGTGCAGATCTGGCATCAATTGCCAAAGATGAGACTACAAAATTGGGAGAACACATTTCTGGAGACCTGGTAATGATAGAGAGGGTGAAGGAGAACTACATCGGATCTGAGAATTCTCCACGCACTAGAGATAGTGAAGAATTGCAATATCTAGCAGAGATAGGGATAAAACCAGGAGAAAAAGTGAAAGTTGAATCAGTGGCCCCGTTTGGAATGATTACGGTGAGCAATGAGAAAGGGAGCCATAGCTTACCAAAAGAGGTATCAATGTCCATACACGTTAAAAAAATTTGAAGAAGGTGGGAGAGGATGATAGGGGGAATAATAGTAGGAATATTATTTGGATTAGTTCTAGCTGCGCCCCCGGGTCCAATGAACGCAATAATTGCTGATGAAAGTATAAACAAAGGGTGGAATGCAGGAGTTCAGACTGGTTTTGGCGCAATGGTGTCAGATATGGTTCTACTTTTGTTGGCTTACATGGGGGTGATTACAATTATAACTTCGAGAGAGTGGTTGCAAGGAGCACTGATAGGGATCGGAGGAGTGGTTATGCTAGTTTTTGCATATAGGCTATTTCGAGATGGTAGGAATAAAATCGAATGGGAAGTGAAGACGAATGATAGAAATGGGTTTTTAAAGGCACTAGGATTGGGAATAACAAATCCATGGCAAGTGGCTTTCTGGGCAGGAATGTCTGCGGCATTATTCCAGAATGAAGGGATAGAAACAGTGGCAGGAATGGTCGTGGGAATTACAGGGTGGGAGATCCAATTACAGAGTATAGAGGTAATTATAGGAATATTTGTTGGCATATCCATATGGATTTTGGTGTTTCCAACTGTATTGATAATAGCCGGGGAGAAAAATGAACAGATTTTCCGAGTGATTTCGTTGGCTAGCTCAGGGATACTAGCCGTGTTTGGCGGAGTATTTTTAGCGAAATCGATGTCAATGTTATTTATTGGATAGCTCAAATGCCCCAGGGGTTTCTTCATCGATCCATTCTTTTAACCATGTCGCCCGTTGGACTCGTTGGTATGCGATGGAGTATGCAGTGTCACTTGTGATTTTAGATAATGTATCTTTTCCGCGGGTGATGACTTTTTGTAGTGTATCGGAAGTATGAGAAGAGGGGCGAGAATCATAACCCATTCTTAGGATTAGAAGTGCAGATCCATTAGCACCAATTTTATCAATCATATCGGCTTCGATCAAGCATCTTTCTTCGAGGGATAGAGTGGATAAGTCGCCTTCGTAAATGTGATTGGAAATTATTTTGTGAATGTCATCGAGAAAAAAATCAGGATAATCAAAATTATTTTGTAGATAATCTCTGGCGAGATCTGCACCATCTTGGGCATGAGTCTTTTGAGGCGAAGAGAATTTTGCAATATCGTGGAACAGAGCAGAAATCCGAACACGATCTATGTTTGCACCTTCTTTTTGTGCTATTTTTGTAGAGATTGAAACGACATTTAGAGTATGGATGAAACGATAATCTGCAGAGTGCCAAGGATACCACCTCATTCTATTTCCATCGGCATCGTGTTCGGTACTGGAGATTAACTGTTTATAAACGAACTCCTTCATTTGTTCAAAATCGTGTGAAGAAACCTCTATTTGTTCAAACTTAACGCTCATGTGCCCTCCTGAGATCAATAGGTTCGTTGGTCATATGTCAGTACGATGGGATGTTTGGATCTTTAGACTTCCGGAGATCGAATCTATAAATAAAAAGGAACGTCCCAAAATATGTTCAATAAGAATTGAAGATTCGTTGTAGTTCCTGAGGGTCATTAGTTTTCATCAATGCTAATGCCAATAGTATACGTGCTTTTTGAGGCCGGAGAGTTCCACCATTTAAGAAGGGTTCTTTTACTGGTTTAAAACCAGAAGTTCCACGATTGCATAGTACAACTGGTATATCTTTTTTTGTAGCTTCGATTAGGGCATCTCCTTGAGTAGGGTGGTTGTCAGGCCAGGCAGGGCTGCAAGTGGGAAATGCAGCACAAACAATGCCTTTTGCTCCTGAATCTACTGCTGCTCGAACCATCGTTCCATCGTCCGAAAAGGATGAATAAACTATCTGGACATCCAACAAAGGGAAATCTGACGTAGTGTAATCGGAAATATCGAATTCGGTTTTTACTGTGGAGGCTCGAGTGGAGGTGCGATAGAAACGAACTTCGTCGAAAATATCACCTAGACGGCCGAAATTGGGAGATCTCCATGCATCGGGCCGGCTGGCTGCAAGTTTTGTCACATCCCGGGCATGGTGAATTTCCTCATTTGCAACGAAAAGAACTCCTTTTCCTACTGAATCTGGAGAAGAAGCTACACGGATGGAATCGTATAAATTTTTGAATCCCTCAGACCCTAGCTTCCCTATATTTCGCTGAGCTGCAGTGACAATAACAGGAATTTCGGTTTTCAAAACTAGATTTAAAAAGTAAGCTGTTTCTTCAGAGGTATTAGACCCATGTGTGATCACGAAACCATCGGGAGGATTGTTCGAAGAGGATCTTTGCATAATTTCATCGTGGAGATCGAACCAAACTTCAGGGGTCAGTGCGCCACTGTTAAGGTGGGTTATTTCTGCCAAAGACAATTCGCCATGTGAAGTTACTTCGTCGGGTGCTAAATCGAGAAGGGCATCTATAGGGACAAAGTCTGCCGATGATATGTAATTTCCAGTGATATTGGCAATAGTACCCCCAGTTCCGAGGATGTGTATTTTGGGTTTAGTACTCATGAGAGAGTTAGGGAGACAGAGCGTATCACGATTGCCATTTGAGAAATGGAATTGTTCGACAGATTTTAACCGTAACCACGTGAAAAATAAGTATGTCACTTGAAAATTCATACATTCCGGACATTATTCCAGAAGGTGATTTAGAATATTTTAGAAAAGCGGGATATGGGAACAGAGTTGGGTGGGGTAAATCGGCTGCAATATTAATCGTGGATATGACAGACGAATTTACTACTGGAGATTATGGAGTTGGTAGAGAGGATACAGGTTCTGCCGCTGTTGATGCGAATAAGAAATTAATTGAGGCAGCCAGAGGTGCCAATGTCCCAGTGTATTATGTAAAACCATCTAGAAACTTTCCCGAAGGATATCCGGGTGCTACAAAACGCCCGGGTGCGAGGAGTTCAGTTGAAAAGAAAGAGTCAAAAGGGCAAAATATTAACGAAAAATTGACCCCATTGAAAGAGGAAATTGTACTAGACAAACCGAGAGCAAGTGCATTTTTTGATACACACTTGGCGATGCTTTTACACAATAGAGGAATTGACACAGTGATTGTGACGGGGATGACGACATCGGGGTGCGTGAGGGCCACAGTGGTAGATGGGCACTCTAGTAATTTTAGAATTATAATCCCGATTGAATGTGTGGCGGATAGGTCCACATTTGCTAATGAGGCTTCTTTATTTGATATGGACATGAAATATGCAGACGTGACTCCACTGAAAGATGTTGTGAACCAATTGAAAGAAATTGGGCAAAAATAGCATTAAAACTAAAAAATAGATAAGGGCAATACTATATCCAAGCGGGTTCTATAGGAGACATGAATAATCTTGGAGATTGGGGAGGGAATTATGGAGAATAAGGTATACTACCTGCATTCTACTCTAGAAATTCCTTTGTCGGAAGTAGAAGATCATATAAAAAATTTGAATCCCCCGGAGGGGTTGGATAGTGCAGATATAAAAAGAAGGAGTAACACTTTGATCATATCTGCAGTAGTGGAAGATTCAGATCTTGGGAAATACACACCCACTGCAGTCATAAAGGGAACAGTAACTGAATTGAAGTTGCTAAAAGAGCTAACAGAAGAAGAGATAGAAGCTCTTGAACCTGATCAAGAGCGCCCCATGGACATTATAGAAATAGCCACATTTAAAGGAGAATTGGATGCCATATTGCAGAATACTGCTTTTCAGTACCAAATGTTTCAGGTTTTGTGTGAGATTGCAGAGAGAGGGAGTAAAGGATCACTTGAGGCGATATTTATTGAAGATGGCCAATTAAAAGTTGTGAAGATTACAGAAGGTGAGGTGAAACCGGCGGTAATAAAAATTACTGAAGAGAGAAAAGACGTAGATATAGAAAACGGTGTCAATTGGAGAGACAACAAGTACATAAATTGAGGTGAGATACAAAAGGGATTTGTGTTCGTTGAGACAAATATATGCGTTAGAGAATGGTTGTTGAGTTTCCAAACTACGTTAAAGTTGATTATACGGATGGAAAGGGCCAGTCTGCAAAGGATTACCAGGGTCTTGAACATAAACTAGAAAAATCCATCCAAGTAGTGAGCGACGGCCTAGAGCAATATGAATCTCCAGCAATTATGTGGACAGGGGGAAAAGATTCCACCCTACTACTTTATGTGATAAGAGAAGTTGCTCGTGAGAAGGGAGAAGAAGTGCCTCCGGTAGTGTTTCTTGATCATTTTGCACACTTTTCAGAGATTATAAAATTTGTAGACAGGTGGGCAAGAATATGGAATTTAGATTTAATTAAAGCTCAAAATGAAGATATTGCCAGGCTTAGGAAAAGAGGGAGTAAAGAGATAAAAATTGAAGATCTCAATGACGCGAATCGGAAGGAAATACAAAAGTTGGGGTATAAAGAAAAGAGCGTAATCGTAGATCCAGATTCATTTGTGGGAAATCACTTGTTAAAAACCGCAGTTCTCAACGAAACGATTATACAAAATGGATTTGATGGGATTTTCTCAGGAGTCAGATGGGATGAACAAGAGGCTAGATCGGATGAGACTTTTTTTAGCCCGCGTCACGATTTGGAGAAATACCCACCTCATGACAGAATCCACCCTATTTTACAATTTGATGAAAGGAATTTGTGGGATGCTATTTGGAAATATGTTGTCCCAGATTCGGTGGAAAAATATCCTGTTGGCCATATTCCGGCGGATTATAATGATTTTCCGGATGGGATTTCTATAGAAGATGTTCCGGTCGGTCCAAAATATTTTGAAGGATTTAGATCATTGGGTACAGAAAAGGGATCTATGAAATCAGAAAATAAACCCGCATGGTTGCAAGATCTAGAAGAAACACCAGAAAGGCAAGGGCGGGCACAAGATAAGGAGGGCATCATGCAGCGCCTTAGGGATTTAGGATATATGTAGTGAATAAATGGGGAAAATTAGAGGTTCCAAGGGGCGAATTCTGGGTCTACCTGACGTTCTTCATGAGTAATGGAATCAATCACGTTGATATCTTCTATAGAGAGTGTTATGGGGAATGATTCTATATTTTTTTTGATATGGTTTTCTGAGGAGGCTTTAGGTATAGGGATCGCGCCTTTTTCTTGAATCCAAGATAGACTTACTTCTGCCTCAGTGACCCCATGTTTTTTAGATATTGCTTCCAGTTCAGGGGAGTCAAAAATTGCTCCTCTGGCAATTGGAGAATATGCCACGACAAGGATGTCATTTGACTCGCAATGGGCACGCAGCGAGTCCTGATGTAGAAAGGGATGCATTTCAATTTGGTTTGCGAATATCGGGGCGTCACATTCCTTCAAGGCTATGTCTAACTGTTGTTGTTCGAAATTGCTGACTCCGACGTGGGAGATAACACCGTCGTCTCGAAGATCTGCAAATCCAGCTAGAGTGTCCTCGGGGTCATAGGTTCCAGAGGGCCAATGTATATAGAGAAGATCCAAGTATTCTGTTTGTAATCTATCCACACTATACTCTGCTGCATTCATAACGCCCTTATATGAGAGATTATCAGTGTGAAGTTTTGTTGCGATGAATAACTCATCTCGAACTATTTCGGCCTCAGAGATACCATTACCAACATCTATTTCGTTGCCATAAGTCTGGGCAGTATCGATATGACGGTACCCTATTTCGAGGGCGAACTTGATAGTTTCCGAGCAAGATGGGCCAGACATCTTCCAAGTGCCTAGTCCCAACACAGGTAGGCCTTTTTTTCGAGGAAGGATAATTGTTGGATCGGATGTGTCCATGTCTTTGTGATGCTAAGACGGAGAAAAGGCCCTTAATACTTTGGTTCGGCATTGCAAATAGAATAGACAGAATCCATAATTAGATCTCTTTCACGTTTCCATGAATCGAACCCATTAGGCGATGAAGGATAGACATCGTAGTGTTCCTTGAGTCGTCCTGCTTCTCTATTTATTCTATAAAGTTCGAACAAGAGACCCCAGTGCCGGAAGGATTTTGTTAATGTTTTGAATTTAACCCAGAGGCCCATGGTTGTGCTTCCATGTTTGCTCATGATATCGACGAGTTGTTGTCCAGGGATACAAGAAATGACATCTGTTAGTTCAGAAACCTCATGTGCACCGCCCCAAATATTATATAAATCCATTGCGGCGTATCGCTTGCCAAAAGATTCCATCACTTTAACATTGTAGTCCCAAAGAGAGGATTCACTTACATCATCGGACTCAATGGCATTCATTGCAGTTTGTGCAGCGAAGTGTCCAGAGGTTGCTGCTGCTCCGATGCCACCACCAGTGGTTGGATTTACATGGCCAGCAGAATCTCCTGCGGCTATGAAACCAGGAGCAACTGCGGAATCGAATGGCCTTCGGGTGGGAAGTGCAGCTCCTAACTTGTCAACTACAGTGCAATCTTTGAAATCGGGATGTGCTCGGATGTCATCCTGAACTGCTTTAACAAGCTCCATAGGAGGTTTATTCATTTGGAATCCCACACCCACATTAATCACAGTTGGTGTCCGTGGGAAATACCAAAGATATCCTAACTCAGTGGTGGGTTTGAAGATGATAGCATCGTGCCAGTCTACTGGATTGGGTAATTCGATGACTTCCCGGTAGGCAGAGCAAAATTGTCTATATGAAACATTCGTATCAAAAGTGGTTCCAGAAAAATCCGTTTTATCTTGAAGAAGAGACATGGAACCACCAGTGTCAATCGTGATAGGTGCCTGGTAAGAAACGGGTTTTCCCTTACAGATTCCAGTGACCCCTGTGACTTGCCCATTTTGGACAACGTCTTGAATCACAGTATCATAGTGAATTTCTGCCCCTGATAATTTTACTTCATCTAGCAATACCTGACCGTATGCATATCTATCAAGGATTGTCCCTTTTGTTTCGCCGAAAGGGATATTAATTGATTGCCCGGATGCTGGATTTTCAAAAACTGCTCGCTGAATATTCTTGTTGGTAAAAGATTCCTTTGCGAGTCGCTCTAGATTGATTACATCAGGAAAAGTACTCTTGCCTTTGACTGCATCCCCACAGGCTATATTCCCAGCTTCTTTGACTGTTTTTCGTTCCAGCACAGCAACTGAATATCCTTCTCTAGCAGCTGTAGCAGCTGCAAAAGAACCAGCAGTGCCCCCTCCAACTACAATAATATCATACGATTGAACGCCCATGGAAAAGTGTTGTTAGGAGAAGTTAAAAATGCATGGGATCTGCACGAGAGGGAAAGTTACACATATAAGAAGAAAATTGGGTGAAAAAAGTAGTATACTGAAAGGACTATAGTTAGTAGAATTCGCGGAGTAAATTCAGGATATCTTCGGGTGGATTTTCGGAGATATCCCACAGTGGAGAATCTAGACCGTGGGATTCTTCATAAGAAACTGAGTTTGGATTCTGATATAGTATCCCTTGGTATTCTGTTTCACTATCAAGAATTAGTTTTTTCGCGGCCTCATAGTCAGTAGGATCATGACCAATGTCATTAACATCGACAAGTGCTTCTCGGAAATATTGATAAGTATCCACCTTATTGTAAGTAACACACGGACTGAAAACGTTGACAAATGCAAATCCATTGTGATTTATCGCTGCTTCTACGATTTCGACGAGTCGCTTTAAATCAGAAGAAAATGCCTGTGCTATGAATGTTCCTTGAGAGGACAATGCCAAAGCGAGAGGATCCAGGGGCGGCATATGAGTCCCACTCGGACTTGTCTTTGTTTTAAGATCGGTCCCACTTGTAGGCGAATATTGTCCCTTTGTCAATCCATAGATACGGTTATCCATCACAACATAAGTCATGTTTACGTTCCTACGTACGGCATGAATAAAATGGGCAGCTCCAATCGAAAAGCCGTCGCCGTCGCCTCCTGCTACCATGACTTCTAGATTTGGATTAGCTATTTTTGCCCCACAACCAACTGGGAGGGCCCTGCCATGCACACCATGAATTGAATAAGTTCGGACGTAAGTTCCAATTTTTCCGGAACATCCTATTCCTGCAACAAAAAATGTATTTTCAGGGGAAGCTCCGGTGTTCGAGAGGGCTTTTAGTATTCCATTCATAGTTCCGAAATCACCACATCCAGGACACCAAGTCGGTTTTTTATCGGATTTGAAATCTGCGAAATTTGCACCAGTACTCATTTTAACACGACCTCCTCGGGAAGTAAATAAGAATTAAGCTCCTTTGCAATTTCGTCTGCAGAGAAGCGTATCCCATCATATTTTAGTATTCTTGTAACACGAGAGAGGGAATCGTGCTCCAGAAGAGTTGCAAATTGACCACTTGCATTGCATTCTATAACAAACACCATGGAAGCATTTTGGATCGCTTCAGATATGTCAGGCCGCGGGAACACATAAGGAAAAGAAAGGAATCTAATTTTTTGTTCTAGCTGACCTATTGCTTCCAATATTGCCCCTTCGTTCGAACCCCAAGAAATGACCAAAATGTCGGAATCGGGAGAACCAAACTCGCGGTAGTCGAAATTCTCTTGTTTGATTGCAGTTTCTACTTTTCGTCTTCTTTTTTGGACTTGTTTTTCCCGAGTAGGTGGGTGCTCAGTTCTGCGTCCTAGTTCGTCGTGTTCGAGTCCAGTTACCATATGGATTCCACCTTCAAGTCCAGGTAATGTTCGGGGACTCACACCGTCTTCAGTATCGGCATGGGGTTTGAATTGTCCCTGTGGGTTGCACCAAGGCTCTAGTTCGGAGGTTTCGGTGAGAAATAAGCCACGTTCGCGTTTGGTAGACGTGATGTCAAATTCGTCCGGAGAATAAGTTTGGTCGGTTATTGCGAGGGATAGATCTCCTGCCAAATATACAGGGGTATTGTATTTCTCAGCTAGGTTGAATGCTTCGACTGTTTTATGAAAACATTCTGCAACAGTAGTGGGGGCAAGGATGAATCGCTCGCATTCACTATGGCCACCATACAACATGGTGTTTAAATCCCCTTGTTCTTGTTTAGTGGGCATTCCAGTAGAAGGTCCGGCCCGCATAACGTTGCAAATAACAAGAGGGGTTTCGGTCATAGATACCAAGCCAAAGGTTTCGGTCATGAGATCAATTCCGGGGCCAGATGTTGCAGTCATTGCCCGTGCACCAGTTCTAGCAGCACCCAAAGCAATGTTAATTGCAGATAGTTCGTCTTCTGCCTGGATTACATGACCACCAAAGTGTTCGATTCTACCTTTTATATAGTTCATTACTGCAGTGGCAGGAGTAATGGGATAACCCGCATACAAACGGCACCCTGCAGCTATTGCACCCATCCCTATAGCTTCATCTCCATTGAGTAGAACGTATGTTGAATCGGTGCACTCTAATATGTATCCAAAATCACTAGGATTGTAATTTTCAAGGATATAGTTATGACCTAGTAATGCAGCTTTCTTATTATTCTCAACGAGATCAGATCCTTTTCGGGAAAACTGTTTTTCTAGAGACTCATCCAGATTGGAGATTGGAAAATTAGTTGCGGCGCAAGTGGCTCCAAGAGCGACTATATTCCTCATAATTGCACCCCCAGCTTCTTCTGCCAATCTCTGAAGTGGTACGTTTAGGCTGGTTATATTTCCAGGTGGTTCGAAATCTTTCATCATGGTCCGTTCTCCATCGTAAATGATTAGAGATTTGTCGTGTAATTGGCTCAAATTTTCTTCGACTGTTCGTTTGGTGAGTGCAACTAGAACATCCATGCGATCAACAACACTTTGGACAGGTACCAGCGCAGTTCTTATTTTATAAGAAGTATAGCCACCTCGTATACGAGATGCAAAAACTTTTGATGTAAAAACGTGACGCCCGGCTCTAGAAAGTGCTTGTGCGAAAATTTTCCCAGTGGAATCGATCCCGTGGCCGGCCTCGCCCCCGATGGCCCAGTTTAGATCGTCGATCATTGACGGAAATGTGCATGGGTAAAACAAAAAGCTTCTGTAACGTTTCGACAAAATAAGTGAAACTTTACACCCCAAATTCAGACATCGATGGAGTTTGACATAATTTTCAAAAATTTCTGCAAACGTCTTGTTTTAGAGACGGAGGATGGAAGGGATTTCGGGCGATTGAATTTTTATTTCCTAGTAGAATATTTATAACTAGTTTTTTCAGGGTTTATTCCAAAATCTTCGGGGGTTAATTTAGGAGTGGGAGGGACATTGGATTTGGGAGAATCAAAAGTTGCCTGGATATGAGGAGGTATTTTGAATGATTCAAATTTAAGCAAAAGGGGTACGGCTTTTGGGGAGATTGTATCCCGTTTTTCAGACAGTCTATGTTGGATGGGCGGAGAGAGCTCAAGTTCTTCGACGGTGTCAAATCCTAGTTGGGATAGATATCCGGTCGGTTTTGTGAAGAAATAGGATTCGTCGAAACCCTCTTTCTGAGCGTTTTTGGTTAATCTCTCAAAAATTTGGGCGAGTATAGATTCTTTTTGGGAATCATCCAAGATACAGATACTAGTTATTTCACAGAAATCTTCTTCATCGTGCTCTTTGTGAATGCGATTGCGTCCGAATCCTAATCGAGAATTTTTGTCGGAATCTATTGAGATTACGTAATCTCTAGAACGAAAAGCGACATCGTCCGCAGAGAGGGACTCTATCTGATCAAGAAGCCAAAGTTCATCACGATTCTTAGCTGCTCGGACGTACATGAAATATCATTGTAGTCCGAATGCAAAAAGTATTTGTAGCGAGAGTTGATCGGAAAGATAATCAGAGTTGGGCCCAAAAAGAGTTGGAGGAGTAATATGTTAAGTGACCCAGCTCTTGTTATTGTTGATTTTCAACTAGATTTTTGCAAAAAGTATTCAGATGAAGAGGAGAGGTTTGTAGAAGATCCAATTCACCAACCTGCAATAGATGCGACTGTGAAGTTTCTTAAAAAATATAGAGAATCGGGTAGGACGCCGATATTTGTAGGGGCCATACATAGCGAAAAAACTGTGTCTAGGCCTTTATTTGAAAAATATGAAAGGATTGGGAAGTGGTTCTGTAGGCCAGGAACGGAAGGGGCGGAGTTTGCACCAGAATTAGAAGTTGGAGAAGAGGACATAGTGGTTATCAAACATCGATATAGTGGATTTCATAATACAGATCTAGATGATTATTTGAGGAGTAATGGCATCACAGATACTTTGTTTGCAGGTTGTGCAACTAATGTTTGTGTTGCCACCACATTATATGATGCTTATGATAATGGGTATGATGTGACATTACTTTCAGACTGTTCAAGTACAGATTTGCCAGAGTTACAAAAATTGACTGAGAAAAATGTGGAAGCTAAATTTGGAACGGTCTGTAAAAGTACGGATATAGAACTATAGTTCTTTGAATTTATCAAAAATTCCAGCTTTTGTGCTAGTCTCGGTGGATTTTTCGAAGGATTTGAGTGCTTTTTTCTGTTCGCTGGTGAGGGAGGAAGGATGAGGAGTTGGTATTTGTACTTTGACTATTTGATCGCCGAAAGATTTTTTCCTACCTTGTTGGGGCATTCCGCTACCACTTAATGTAAAAATGTCTCCGCTTTGAGTTCCGGGTGGGATAGTTAATTCAGAAGATCCGCCTATAGTTGGTACGTTTACCTTAGTTCCAAAAACTGCACTTTGGAAGGGTATTTCACAAGAGTAATAGATATGAGAACCTTCACGTTTAAACTCGGGGTGTGGTTTGATGGAAATTGTTACTTTAAGATCTCCATTGGTACCATTTTTTAATGCGGCACCTTCCCCTTCATAGAGGAAAGTGGTCCCATCCAAAACTCCGGGGGGGACTTGAAATGGAATTTCCGTCTTATTTATTGAAGTTCCCGATCCAGAACATGAATTGCATTTTTTGGAATAAGACACGCAATCTCCGTTGCAAGTGGGGCAAGTGGTTACCTGTTGGATCTGACCGAACAGAGTAGAGCTTGTACGAGTGACAGTTCCGGCGCCATTGCAAGTAGAACAGTTAGTAGTTTTTGCATCAGAGGGGTGACCAGTTCCATTGCACTTTGTGCAAGATTCAGGACGAGTGAAACGTATGGTTTTGGTTACTCCAGAATACGCATCTTCTAAATCTACTTCAAGAGATGTTGTGAGAGTTTTTCCACGCCGAGGGGTAGATCGAGATGTTCCTCCAAAAAAAGTTTCGAAGAGGTTTCCAAATCCAGAAGTAGAAAAATTGGAATTGGTAAAGAAATCACTAGGATCTCCGCTAAAATGGGTATTTGAGAAACCCCCTTGTTTTTGGGCTTGTTCAAATTGAGAATGGCCGATTTGGTCATAGGTTTTTCGAAGAGATGGATCGGTTAGAACGTCCTTTGCTCTCTTTATGTTTTTGAATTTTTCTTCCGCATTTGGATCGTTAGAAACATCAGGGTGGTGCTGGGCGGCTTTTTTACGATAGGCTTGTTTGATTTCGGGAGTAGTAGCATTTCGATCGATATCGAGAATATCGTAAAAACTCTCACTCATAAACAAAACTGAATAGGAGGAGGAATTATTTAACTACCAGGAAAGTTATTCTTCTAAATCTTCAAATTCTGCATCAATGGATTCCTCTACAGGATCTTCAGGAGGGGTGGAATTGGAATTATTTTCCTCATATATTCGTTTTCCAATTTCTTGAAGTTTGGTTGATAAGTTCTCGAGTGAGGTTGTTATTTCGTCTGCCGAAGACCCTTCGTTTTGTAAAGTGGATTCTAAGTCAGACATTGCAGATTCTATTTCATTTTTGAGGGCTTCATCTACATGTTCTTTGTGTTCCTCGAGTAAATTTTTGGCTTGGTTTAGAGCCGATTCTGCATTATTTCTAGATTCCACGAGGGCACGTCGTTGTTGATCTTCTTCGGCGTGTTCTTCTGCTTCTTTCTTCATTCGTTCTATTTCATCTTCGGAAAGTCCAGATCCTCCGGCAATGGTGATAGATTCTTTAGTACCAGACCCTTTGTCTTCGGCAGACACATGGGTAATTCCATTTGCATCTAATTTGAAGGTAACTTCAATTTGAGGAATTCCAGCAGGAGCAGGAGGAATTCCAGAAAGTTCAAAATCGCCTAAAAGTTCATTTTTTTCTGCGAGTTCTCGTTCGCCTTGGGAAACTTTAATGTGAACAGATGGCTGGTTATTTGCTGCTGTTGTGAATACTTTTGATTCTTCAGTGGGAATGGTAGTATTACGCATGATTAGCCGTTCGAAGAGGCCGCCTTTGACTTCAATGCCAAGAGACAAAGGAGTGACATCGAGTAGGACGATATCCTGAATGTCACCGGAAAGGACCCCACCTTGAATTGCAGCGCCTAATGCAATAGATTCATCTGGATTGATATTTTTTCGGGGTTCCTTCCCAAGTATAGAAATCACCTTTTCCTGCACATTGGGAATCCTAGTTGATCCACCAACTAGAATTACTTCGTCGATGTCGGAGGCAGAGCAATTTGCATCTTTCAATGCCGTTTGTATTGGTATAGAAGTTTTTTCAAGGAGATCTTTGGTTAGTGATTCAAAAGTAGATCTTGTTATTTTTTGTTCGAGGTGAAGAGGACCGGAATCGGTTGCTGTCACATAGGGCAAATTAATTGTTGTTTCTATAGCACTCGAAAGTTCTATTTTAGCATTTTCCGCAGCCTCCTTTAGGCGCTGGAGTGCCTGAAGGTCCTTCGTTAGATCGACCCCATGTGAGTTTTGGAATTCATTTGCCATATGAGATATCAAAACTTCATCCCAATCATCACCGCCTAGATTGGAATCGCCATTGGTCGCCAAAACCTCATAGACTCCACCTCCTAGTTCGAGAATGGAGACATCGAAAGTCCCACCCCCTAAATCGAAGACTAGGATTGTTTTGTCTTCGGAGTCTCCGATCCCATAAGACATCGCAGCGGCAGTAGGTTCGTTGATTATCCTCTCAACTGTAAAGCCAGCTATTTCTCCGGCGTTCTTCGTTGCTTGGCGTTGTGCATCGTTAAAATAAGCAGGTACAGTTATCACTGCCCGAGTCACAGGTTCGCCTAGATAGTCCTCTGCATCACGTTTTATTTTTTGCAAGATTATCGCAGAAATTTGTTCTGGTGAATAATCTTTCTTATCGATAGAAACGGTGTAATTTTCCTCACCCATGTGGCGTTTTATCGAGCGGATAGTTCGTTCGGGGTTTTGGATTGCTTGGTTTTTTGCAGGTCTCCCAACAAGTCTTTCCGTTTTTGAAGTAAAAGAGACAATAGAAGGCGTAGTTCGGTCTCCTTCTGCATTTACTATGATTTCAGGATCTCCAGATTCCATTACCGCGAACGCAGAATTAGTGGTTCCTAAATCAATGCCAATGATTTTACTACTAGTCATGTGGGAGAGAATAATATTGTTAACCCATTAAAGGTTACTAATTTACTGAACTTCAGAAGAATCGGAGCTAATAGAAACTTGAGCGGGTCTCAGAATTTTTGAACCAGAAGAATATCCAATCCGATGGATAAATTCAATAGTTCCAGGAGGTTGAGATCCCTCAACACTAGAGAAAACTTCGTGGATGTGAGGATCCACTTTATCTCCAGGAGAGGGGAGTATAGGAGAGACATTAGAAGAGGATATGGTGGAATCTAAATGTGCCAATATTGCTTCAATGCTTGAGCTGGAATTTTCACTTTGACATTGTTCAGAGAGGAGAGCCAAACTTTCGCGTAAATCAAATAGTCTAAACAAAATTCCTTCGATGGATCTGAGTTTCTCAGATTCGTATTGACTTTGTTTTCTTTTTTTATAATTTTGATGATCGGCATGGGCACGTTTGAGCATAGATTCGAGTTCAATCATGCGATCCTGCTGTTGTGTTAATTCAACCACAATCAGATCTAGTTTTGCGTTATTTGATGAGGGGAAATCAAGATCTTCCAAGTCGTATTTAAAATTATTTTGCAATATTGTATTGAGTGAAGATGATAAAATGCTTATCTCAGATTCTGTACTTGATTCTTGAGTATTGTCTAAGTTTCCTCCATCCATTTTGGAATCATTTTTTGAGTCTTGTTCGGAAGGATTTGACATATGGAATAAGAGGTGTTGTGGAATTATAAAGATATTGTGACAGAAATTCCTTAAGGTTAATTTTACTGGGGAGCATTGAGGTGGTAGAAATGAAAAGACGATTGTTTCTCTCGAAAGTGTTGATTTCCCCAATAGTACTAGTGGGTTGTATGGAATCGCAAGATGGGGATGAGATCAGGAGTGCACCTACCTCAGATCGTCGAGTGAAGGAATTAGTCAGAGTTCAGGATTTCGGGATAAACGCCACGTCTGAAGGAAAACTCAGGGTGGATACAGTAGTAGTAAATGAGGGGAGGGCCCCCAGGGTTGGTAAGTTGGTTATAGTAGTAGAGGTAGAGGGAGCCAAGGAGCAAAAATCAGAGGTGATAGAAATTGGACCAAATGAAAAGGTGGAGAATAATATCGTTTTTGAGATTTCTTTCGAGGATTTTGAAAAGGGAGGAGATCTGAAAATGTTCATAGAATAGACTGAAAAATTAGGAGAGATGTAATTGTCTACTTTTGGGTATCTGGGAATGGAGGATCCCATTAGAATACAAACCAACTCCTATTTGGATAGCATGGTTTGATAAATTTCCACGTACTATGACATATCCAGATTCGCCATTCCAATCTATGTGTAAAGAATCCCCCTGGACAAATTTTAAGATCTGATCAAAGGGCAACGATAAAACATTTTTGTGAGCATGATGGCCAAATTTTTGTGCAGCATTTGTTGTGGGTTTCCAACTTTTTTGGTTGGTAGTGGTAAATCGAATTCCTAGTGCTTCTATTTCAGTTTCTTGTGGTAAATTGCCCTTGAAAGCCCATATTTTTCCAGATCCTTTCTCCCAGAAAGTGTATTCTTTGAATATTTCGGAGGGAATTCCAAATCTATTGTTCCAAAATTCTAGAAGTTCCATCCTTGTGATTGTAGATTGGTTTTGTTCGTGGGATGTATCAAAAGGTAATAAATTAAAAGTGATATTTGTAGAATTCATTTTACCTCCAGTTTTGCTATGAAAAAGCCCCCAGTATTATTTTGATTTGGCCAGATTCGTTTGCAAAGGTGGAGTGAGGAGTCCAATTGAATCCCATCCCATTCGGTCACCCCGGGAGAGGAGACAAGGGGCAGATCAAAAGGTACAAGGGTGCAATTCCCTTCCGAGAGGATTTTATCAATGACTAGTTCATTTTCTTCAGGAGAAAAGGTGCATGTTGAGTAAACAATAGTTCCCCCACTCTTGACTACATTGACTGCCCTTCTTAAAATGGAAAGTTGTAGTTTTTGCAGAGAAAATAGTTTTTCAAGTGACCATTTTCGTAGGGCACTAGGATTTTTCCGTATAGTCCCCTCTCCAGAACAAGGGGCATCGACTAGGGCGGAATCAAAAACTGTGAAGTCAAATGGTTTTAAGGAAAAATGTCTCGCGTCTGAATGAGTAACTGCAGTGATGGTAACCCCCAATCTTTCAAGATTTGATCTTAATGCGGGCATTCGTCGTAGGTTGGAATCGTTTGCGACTATGAGACCCGTATCATCCATTAAAGCTGCTAATTGTGAGGTTTTAGATCCAGGAGATGCACAGGCGTCCCAGATTCTATCTCCAGGAGAAGGATTGAGGACAAGAGGTGGTAATGAAGACACTTCTTCTTGCCCATGAATCCACCCAAGTAAGTAAGGCAGAGTATTACCAGGAGAAGTGGTATCTATCTGAAAAAGAAGAGGGTTCCATTTACAAGGAATGACATCGATGGATAGGTCGGAAAAAATGTCAATCGATTTTTGGATCGTTGTTTTAATTGTATTTACCCTAACGACATAAGGGAGGGGTGTGTTGCACACGTCTAAGAATTGAGAATGGTTTTCAAGGAGAGGTTCATATCGGGAAAAAATTGAAGTGAAATCACTCATAAAGATGGATCGAGGGCGTGCCACGATAGAATGGGAGATCTGGCTGCAGTAGTTTGATCAATTCTTGCCGATGCCGTTGAATTTGGGGCAGATTTTAGCGTAGAGTGGTCTTCATTTAGAACTGCATTGAATGAAGCTGCAATTTGATCCAAAGTTGATTTGTTTTCAGATTCTGTGGGCTCTACCAACAATGCTTGAGGGACTATCAGGGGCCATTTAGTAGTAGGGGGGTGCACCCCATAATCTAACAACCGTTTTGCGACTTCCGCAGCATCTTGATCCCCAGAACTAGCCACAAATTCATGGTAGAAGGGCCGGAAAGGAATTTCATACTGGATCTTGCTCCCTAAATAATTTGCATTCAGAACTGCTTTTGCACTAGCGTCTGAAAGACCACTGTCTCCGAGTCGAAGGATGTATGCAAGTGCTTTTATCAAACAAAGCCAGTTTCCATAGAATCCATGTACTTTCCCAATGGTATTTTTGGGAGTGGATAGATCGAATCCGGATTTTGTTTTTATCACAATGGGTGCCGGTAAGAAACTTTCAAGTTTAGATACTACTCCAACGGGGCCTGCTCCGGGGCCGCCGCCGCCATGAGGGGTTGCAAAAGTTTTGTGTACATTATAGTGCATGATATCAAAGCCCATATCACGGGGGCGGGACCGCCCTAGAAGGGCGTTTAGATTTGCACCATCGTAGTAAAGTAAACCTCCCGCTTTATGCACCATTGATGCGATGAGTTGTATCTCCAGCTCAAATAGACCAAGAGTATTGGGGTTGGTTAGCATCAACGCTGCAGTGTTTTCAGAAAGGGCAGCTTGAAGTGCATCTATGTTAACCGTCCCGTGTTCATTGCTGGGAATTTCAATTGTTTTGTACCCTCCTAGTGCTGCGCTTGCAGGGTTGGTCCCATGTGCACTTTCAGGTATAATAATTTCATTCCGTGAAAAATCACCATTGGATTCGTGGAATGCTTTGATTATCAGAATGCCGGTGAATTCCCCAGCTGCACCTGCAGGTGGTTGTAGTGTTACGGCATCCATCCCACCAATAGTGGCTAGATGTTCTTGAAGAGTATATAATATTTCGAGAGTTCCCTGAATGGTATGTGGTTCCCTATCAGGATGTGCAGAACAGCCAGGTAGCACGGCCACATCTTCGGTGAATTTTGGATTGTACTTCATAGTGCAACTCCCCAAGAGGTATGGACCACTATCGACCCCATATGTCATTTGGGAAAGGCGAGTATAATGGCGTGCCAATTCGGGTTCGGATAAGCTAGGTAAAGTGAGAGAACTTCGTTTTAAATTCGAGGGCAGGGGGACGTCATCCAAAGAGACCTCAGTCATATTCTTTTCAGATAAAAGGGGCTCGTAAACGGATTGAGAAGTCCATTTCGCTTGATCATAGCGGGGAGGGGAATTGCTCATGAGTTTACCTCTTTGAAGGCGTCGACAAAAGCATCAATATGAGAGGCATTAGTATCAGTGACACAGATGAGCAATTCGTGATCGCCTATTGCAGAAACTGCATATCCTTTTGTTTCGAGTGATTGAACCACTTCCATGGCCATTTTATCGGTCCTGACTACAAACTCTCGAAAATAATGTCGAGAATGAAGAGGGGCGTATACACCTTCTATGGTGTCAAGTTTAGAAGAAAGTTCAAGAGGTAGTTCTATGCATTGTTTCGCTAAATTGATTAAACCATGAGGTCCCAGATATGCGGCATGTATTGCAGTTCGTAGGGCAACCCATGCTTGGTTGGTGCAGATATTCGAAGTTGCACGTTCACGCCGGATGTGTTGTTCTCTTGTTTGAAGTGTTAGTGTGTATGCCCTACGATTGGTTGCATCCTTAGTGATTCCAACTAATCTTCCGGGTACTTGTCGTAAATAGTCGCTTCGACAAGCGAATAGACCGACTCCCATTCCATACGCATTTGGGAGACCAAGTACAGATGCATCCCCAACTACTATATCAATACCAAGAGAAGACGGAGGCTCCAGTATAGATAGTGCGATGGGATCAGTTCCAAGACAGCAAAGAGATCCGGAAGCATGAGCCATATCAGATATGTGTTTAATGGATTCTTCAAGTGCGCCGTGTGAATTGGGGCTTTCGATATATATCATTGAAACATCATTGGAGAATAGATTTTCTAATTTTTCAATGTCGGTGTTGGAATCACGAGTAGGGTAAGATTCTATTTTGAATCCAGAATTTGAAGTGTAATTTTTCAAAACGCTGAGGCGTTCTGGTCTCAGAATGTCAGGTACTAGAATTGTTGTACGAGTGGGGGATATCCTTCCAGACAAGAGGGCAGCTTCGCCTATAGAAGTGGCGAAATCATACATGGAGCTGTTGGCTATTCCCAGGCCAGTTAGTTCAACTATTAAAGATTGGTATTCAAACAAAACCTGAAGAAACCCTTGAGAAATCTCGGGCTGATATTGAGTATAAGATGTCAAAAATTCAGATCTATCAGAGATGTGATCAACTAAAGAAGGGATATAGTGAGAATAATAGCCGTGGCCAAGAAATTCGACAAGGGGTAGATTTTTATCAAAAATTTCCTTCAGTTCGGTTTTAATTTCGTGTTCTGAACGAGGGGGGATTTTGAATGAATCAGAGAATTGAAGGGAGGGAGGGATATTGAATAAGTCCTCTATTGACTCAAACCCTAAGTGTAAAAGCATTGCTTCGACGTCTGCAGGGGTATGAGGAGTATAGGGACTTTGAGTAGAAGGGAAATTCGTCATGGTAACCTACCTATATATTCAATTTGTTTGACTCCCATATTCTTCGGCCGTAAGTAGTGTGTCAATTTCAGAGGGATCTTTTAATTCTATTTTGAGTAACCATCCTGTGTTGTAAGGATCGTCGTTTACTTGCTCAGGTTCTGTTTCAAGGGTGGAGTTAATTTCCAAAACGGTTCCAGAAAGTGGAGCATAGAGATCGGAAACGGCTTTGATACTTTCGACGAGACCAAATATTTGTTCTTTTATTAAAATATCTCCGGCAGTGGGCAGCTCTAGGAAAACTATATCTCCTAATTCGTCTTGCGCGAAATCGGTTATTCCAACTAGGGCAATATTAGAATCTACCAATGCCCACTCATGTGATTGGGAGTATATCCTATCGTCAGGTATAGAAAAGGTCATTGTGGATTAATGAACGGTGTTGAACATATGGTTGCTGGTTTGAATGAATTTCGTATGGCTACTTGGAAGGAACTCCCAATTGAAGAATAAGAAGGGGGGACATAACCTAATCCGATGGGAAGGTCTAGAGTGGGACTTAGAGTTCCGCTTGTCACCACCCCTATTTGTTCTCCCACGTCGTTGAGTATAGCAGACCCAGGTCTAGGGATTGATCTTTCGGAGAGAGAAAACCCTATAAAATTGAGACTAAGTTCTTTTGAATGAAGTTCCAGCAATGCGTCTCTACCAATGAAATCTTGTCCCAAATCGACTGTGAAATCGACTCCAGCTTCGAATGGAGTTCTTGGATTTGTTTGGTGATTAAAATCTTGACCAGAAAGTAAAAATCCCATTTCAGTTCGGAGAGTGTCCCGAGATCCAAGTCCGCACGGGGGGAAATCCAATGCATCCCACAGAGTTACAGCGTCGTTAGAAGAAAGCAATAGTTCGAATCCATCTTCGCCAGTATATCCCGTTCGGGAAACGGTGCAAGTAATTCCTGAAATGGTTGTGATAGTGGTTGTGAACCTCTTTAAATCTGAGAGTGAATCTGGAGAGAGTGCATCAATAGAATCGACTGCAAGTGGGCCCTGTATGGCGAACATTGCAATCTCATTGGTAGAATTTTTTATTGTGACATCGAGATCCCACTTATCGCGGAAATGTGCCCACCTAAGAAACATTTCTTCATCGTGTCCAGCATTTGGTATGAACATAAATGATTCTGAAGAATTTCGATAAACAAGGGTGTCATCCAGGATAATCCCGTTGTCGTCAGTTATCATGGCGTATTGTGCTTGGTTGTCGCGGAGTCGTGTGACATTATTTGAAACCAGTTTGTTTGTCAAATATTCTGCATCTTTTCCATCTAAATATATTTGGCCCATGTGGGAAACGTCAAACTTTCCCACCGCATTTCGAACACAATTATGCTCCTCTATTATAGATCCAAATCTAATGGGCATTTTCCACCCTCCAAAAGTTGTGAATTTGGCACCCAATTGTTCATGGGATGTAATTAGGGGTGATAATCGAGGGAGC
Organism: Euryarchaeota archaeon UBA24; assembly: GCA_002503845.1. Taxonomy (GTDB): domain Archaea; phylum Halobacteriota; class Halobacteria; order Halobacteriales; family Hikarchaeaceae; genus Hikarchaeum; species Hikarchaeum yamanae. Next base: position 67,964 of record DASO01000006.1, read on the forward strand.
ATGACTAGCAATTATATGTGGGCAGTGTCCCTCTTGTATGTTTGGGTTGGGCAAGGTTCAATTAAAATAATTGAATTGAAAATGGGTCGTATCGCCAGACATATCCACTTTAAGTTATAATAGTAGGTATGAATTTCAAAAAATTGGTTAATGGAAAACCAAATAAAAAACAATCAATGGAATGGAAATCGGTTGGGTTGTTGATTGATGGGCCTAATTGTTTTCGCGAGGAATTTGATTGTGATTTGGATGAATTGAGAGAGGTTGCACTCCAGTATGGGAGATTAGTGGTTGCTAGATGTTATTTGGATTCATATGCACCCCCTGGGTTAATTCAAGCTGCAGAGTCCCGGGGTTTTGAAACGGTAATAACTAGCGGAGATGTGGATGTAAGATTAGCAGTTGATGCGGTGGAAATAGCAGTTAATGGGACGACTGAAATTCTTGCAATTGCATCTAGAGATATGGACTTTAAACCTGCAATTGAGCTTGCGTCGAGATATGGTCTTAAGACAGTTGTTATTGCTCCGAGTGAGCATGGAAAATCAGAAGGACTAGCCAAATCAGCTCATGAAACAATAGTTTTAAATTCGAAATGAATCCAATTCTTGACAACCATTGTCATTTGGATTCGGAGGAAGGAATGGGAATTGCTGCTGTGGAAGATTTTAGTAAAAGTGGGGGGACACATATGTTGGTTGTGAATCAGCATTCATGGAGGGGTGGAAAAAATCCAACAGACATATCTGATTTTGAAGAGAGATTCTATCAAACCATTGAAATAGTAGAACAAGCGACGGAAGTATTGCAAGGGCGCGCTTGGTCTGTTTTAGGAATTCATCCTGCGTTGATATCGAGATTGGTGGAAGATGGTCAAACTGTAAAAGAAGCTGGAAAATTCATGTGTGAGGGTCTAGATATGGCTGCAAAAATGATTGATAGAGGAGATGCAATTGCCCTTAAATCGGGGCGGCCGCATTACGAAGTTTCACAAGAGATATGGGAAATGTCAAATGAAGTACTTCGCCATGCAATTTCGTTGGCAGCAAAAATGGGGATTGCTGTGCAACTCCACACAGAGGAAACTGAGGATCTTTCTGAAGTGTCAGATTGGGCAATTGAAATGGGCCTGCCTTGGCAAAAGGTTGTTAAACATTTTGCAGGAGGGGTTTGTAAGGGCGTGACCCCAAGTGTGATCAGTAGGAAGGAAGAACTGGAGAGGGCTATTCAGAGTGGAAAGCCATTTATGATGGAGACGGACTACCTAGACGATTTAAGAAGACCAGGTGCTGTTTTGGGGATGAAAACAGTCCCCAAAAGAACTAAATTATTGAGAGAGAGGGGATATGAAGAATTAATGGAAGTGGCACACGTAGATACTCCAGAAATGGTTTATGGGATAAAAACCAGAGATTAATTCGTTGATTGTCGACAAATGCATCGGCAGTTCCTTATAGAGGGTCAAGTTATACAGCGTTATGAAAAGCGTAGGGATAGATGGGATTTCCATTTGGTCAGGGAAATTAAGTCTAGACTTGGAAAATGTATTTGCACCTTCTGTTGGAGAAGATCCAGAGAAATATACAAAGGGATTGGGATTGCATGCGTGTTCGTTCCCGGATGTTCGTGAAGACATAGTGACAATGGGGGCAAATGCGGCGTATAGACTGATGAAAAGTGAAGGGGTAGAGCCGAGAGATATTGGTAGAATAGATGTTGCAACTGAAAGTTCATTTGACTCCTCCAAACCTATTTCTACATATATTTCAGGGTGTTTGGAGCAAGTGTTTGGGGAAGAATTTCGTAATGTGAACAAAGGTGAAAGAAAGTTTGCGTGCATAGCAGGGACGCAATGCATAGACGACGCTCATAATTGGATTCTTTCGGGGAGAAATGAAGGAAAATCGGCGTTGGTGATTGCAACAGATACGGCATTATATGAGAGGGGAAATCCAGGAGAGGCTACACAGGGTGCTGGTGCTGTTGCTATGTTAATTGCAGAAGACCCCTCTATTGTGGAATTGAGTTTAAAGCAGGGGTATTCTAGTGTGGATGAGACGGATTTTCTGAAACCGAATCGGCAATTTCCTAGTGTGGATGGGAAAAGATCTGTTCAAGTATATCTTTCTTTAATGAGAGATGCCTTGACAAACTTCGAGGAACGGAGTAAAAAAATGGATATAGAAGAGTTTCAATTTGTTCCATTTCATGTTCCATTCCCAGGGATGGTTAGGAAAGCGGCTAGTTTGGGGTATAGGCATATGACCCGGGGGACGTCTATTGAAGAGGAGTTAGAAAAAGTTATAGGGCCAAAACCAGAAGTAGAAGAATTTTCAGAGTATGAGATGTATACGGAAAGTATTCGAGGATACATGAAACTCTTGGAGAAAACTGAAATATATCAGAAATGGTATAAGCGAGTCATAGAACCCACGATAGAAATATCAGGAAAAGCTGGCAATTGGTATACTGGGTCGGTCCATCTTGCACGGACGTCTGGATTGATATATGCTGCAAGGGAAAAGTTAGATTTAGTTGGGAAAAAGATACTAGTTGGGTCGTATGGGAGTGGTGCTCAGGCAGAAATTCATACGGAAACTATCAGAGATGGTTGGGACGAAAAGGTTAAAAAAATAGATATACACGATCAACTTGAATCTCGCCGTCAGTTGTCATTTGAAGAATATGAACAAATTCATGACGTCCACAATTATTCTAAAGAGACTTCGTTAAAAGAATTGACAGATTACAAAAATGAGTTTGCATTTAAAGGGTATGGGAAAATGGGAGAACATACCTACGAATTCATTTGAATCATACAGGGCTAATGAGTGGATTGGAGGTTAGAGAGTAAGGTATCCAAAGGTGTGTCAACGACTCCAAGTGAAAATCCACTTATCGAGGCGAGAGAGGGGGCATGTTCCCAAAGGGATTCGGACGAGATTCCATGGAGTATGACCGCACTAGGTGTGGGGGAAACGACACGCATTGCAACTAGAGGAGATTCTCCACGAGATACATTGGTAAAGATCAAAGCCCTACTAGTACTTTGTCCGTAGAGTTTAAACAAATCCCCAGGAGAAAGTGTCGTAATTGCTAATATACTATCAACAACTGTGTATCCAGTAATACCTTCAGGACCAGTCACTAGTTCAGATCCACCAATGTTGTCATAAAATGTGGATAATGGTACTGATGAAAAGTACTCGTGAATTGCTAGGATGGATGGATGAGATTCAGAGGATCCAGATAGAGAAGCATAGCGTTGAATATTAAATCCACCCGTTTCTTGATCCGCATCTAATATAGCAGTTACAATCTTTTGTATGAAATTTGCCCCGGGATTTGGTCGCCTACCTCCTTCGTAATCAGATAAAACGGAAGAAGAGATTCCAATCCTATTTGATACTTCAACTTGTTTTAGACTAAATTCTCGGCGCCATTTTCGGAGGGATTCTCCGGGTTTTTCGCTTAGCGCTATTTCTCCCGCAATGCGTATAGCGAGTGAATCCCTAGCGGGACGAGATGACTCCATAAGTCACTTTTTATGTAAGAAACTAAAAGCGTGTCGTAGAGGAAAGGGGATAATTTTTACAGAGAGTCGCAAATAGTTGAAAATGGATAAATGGCACACGTGGGTTTTATTAGGGATCGCAGATAAAATAATATATGGCGGTTGGTGAAGACCCACTAGATGTTCTTATAATCCCAACAGGAACTATTGCCGAGGAGCGAGATTTGGTTGCCCCGGGGGATGTGATAATAGGAGGACAAAGTAACATTAGTTTTGGGGTTCGGTCTCAAAATATACTAGTAGGGGAGAGAGTCCGTTTTGAAGGAGATATAGAGGTTGAAAGAGAGTGTAGAGTTGACATATGGTGTGAAATCGAAGGTAACGTGATAGTCGGTGAAGACGCTTATTTAGGAGAAAGAGTTAGTATCTCGGGAAGATTGGCGGTGGGCGGAGATCTGGATATAGGAGATGATGTTCAGATCGAAGAGGGATTTGAAGCAAATGGATGGATCAATATACGGAATCCATTACCAACAATCATATTCTTATTTATGTATTTGACACAATTGCTGCGTCTTGGTGAAGAGGAAGCTGCAGAAGAATTACTCTCTGAAATCCTTGAAGGGGAGAAGGAAAAGGGAAATGATGAAGATCCACTAGTCATTCCACGGGGGAGCTATATTTCGGATGAAATGTGGAGGGTTTCTACACCAGTGATAGTTAAAAATGAGTGTAGATTACATGGAAATTTCCGGGCAGTGGATATAAGCATCGGAGAGGATGTGAATTTGTTTGGAAGTATTCGAGCGCGCGAAGGTGTAGTTATAGGAAATGGCACCAGAATACATGGTGATGTGACTACTAGAGAGGGGAATATCACACTTAGAGAGGGATCCCACATATTGGGAGACATTTCCTGTAATAAATTGGAGCTTCACGAGGGTGCACGCGTGGAAGGAACTATAAGAGCAAAGGACGGTATGCAGATTCGATCGAAGGGGAGGAAACCCCAAGAATGAAATTGAAATTTAAGATTTGGTTCAGAGAGAGATAAGAAGATATGATCGTTTTAGCACTTGCTGGAAAACCAAATGCGGGTAAATCTACATTCTTTAAAGCTGCAACATTAGCAGACATAGAAATAGCAGATTATCCATTTACTACAATCGAGCCAAATCGGGGCGTGGCCTACGTTAGGTCCGAATGCCCTTGCCAGGATAGAGATACAAGGTGTGGAAATAGTCACTGTCAAGAGGGGAAAAGATACATCCCAATTGAATTAATCGATGTTGCGGGTTTGGTTCCAAACGCCCATATGGGGAGAGGTCTGGGAAATAAATTTTTAGACGATTTGATGAATTCGGATGCAATTATCAATATAATTGATTTTTCAGGAGGGACTAATGAAGAAGGAGAAAAAATAGAAAATCTCGAATATGACCCCCTAAACGAAGTAGTGTTTATTAGAGAAGAAATTGATTTGTGGTTAGCAGGAGTGATTAGGCGCAATTGGGGATCTGTTGAACGTTTTTCACGAGGTCCAAACTTCAATATGGAAAAATCAATTGCTAGTGTTTTGTCAGGATTGGGCATAAAATCTCGAGATATTTTGTCATGCCTCAGGAAGATCGAATATCCCCCGATGCCAAGTGAATGGGAAGATTCGGATTACGAACAATTGGCACGTTTGCTTAGAAAAATATCCAAACCTTCGATAGTAGTTGCCAATAAAATAGATGTAGCACCGGAAGAGAATATTGAACGTTTGGGAGACATGGGAGAAGAGATATCCGTGGTTGCTGCGCAATATGAATTAATACTTCGGAAGGGGAACGAGAGAGGGATCATACGATATGACCCAGGAGATAATACGTTCGATGTTATTAAAGAATTGACAGAAGAACAAGAAGTGGGTTTGAATAAAATTGAAAATGTGATGAAGGAATACGGAGGTACTGGTGTTCAAAATTCACTCAATCGAGCAGTATATGAGATGATGGGAATGATAACAGTATTCCCAGTTGAAAATGAGAGTCATTGGGTAGATGGGAAAGGGAATAAATTGCCAGACGCATATCTAATGCCAAGTGGGTCCACTCCTAGAGATTTGGCTTATGAAGTTCACACAGATATAGGAGAAGGATACCTATATGCCATTGATGCTCGTTCGAATAGAAGAATTTCAGAAGAGTATGGTTTAAAAGAAGGTGATGTCATAAAAATTGTAAGCACTGCAAAGTAAAAGATAAGTTAATAGAATAGAATTCAATTAAACATTAAACGGTCTAGTCCATCTATCAATGCCAAAACACTAGCTCGAGTTATATCAGCGTCACTGCTAGCCACACTAACGGTTCGGTCTCCCCTGGCAACTTCGACATAAACAGTAACTAATGCATCAGTACCACCGGTCAGAGCGTCTACGTGGTAGCTAACCAATCTAAAACGGGAATCATTTAATGCACCTCGAACTGCGTTAATCGCTGCGTCAACTGGACCACTACCAATACCAGAAGAAGAACGTTCTTCTCCATCTACTATTAGACGAATGCTTGCAGTGGGTGTGGCCCCACCACTGACGGCGATTAGATCCACTAGCGTGATTTTTTGATTTCGAGGAGTGCCACAGACATCGTCTGCTATTGCCAATAAATCGGCGTCTGTTACCCTTTTATTACGCTCAGCTAGTACTTTTACTCGGTTAACAATGGTAGAGATTTGGTCGTCGGAAGCAGTTATCCCATGTTCCTCGAGTGCCGCTCTAGCTCCTGCTCGACCTATATGTTTTCCAACCGCAAAGCGGCGCCCTCTGCCAACTAATTCAGGAGGGTAGGGTTCATACATTCGGTCGTCTTTGAGAATTCCATCGGTGTGAATGCCACTTTCATGGGTGAAGGCATTTTCTCCGATTACGGCTTTGTTAGGTGGGAGAGAAACACCAGTTGATTGAGAGACAAGTTGTGCAAGGTTGAATAACCCATCTAACTTGACCGTATCTATGCCATAGCAATGGTGTAAGGCGATTGCAACCTCTTCCAACGCGACGTTTCCAGATCGCTCTCCGATACCATTTACTGTTGCATGTACCATCAATGCACCTCCGGCTATACTTGCCAAAACATTAGAAACTGCGAGGCCTAAATCGTCGTGGGTATGAGTACTTGTAGGACCTATTTTGGATAGTTGAGAAACAGCGAAATGGGCCTGCTCGGGGCTAGCGTATCCAACAGTATCTGCCCAACAAATCCAATCTGCACCCGCATCGATTCCGGATTGCATTAAGGCTGTTAGGAAATCTAGGTCGGCCCTGCTTCCGTCTTCGCCTAGAAGTTCTAACCAAATTCCATGGTCTTTAGCATAATCAATTAGAGAGACGGAATTTGAGATAACATCTTCTCGGGTTGTTCTAACTTTGTCAGTTACATGACGGTCGCTAGATGGAACAACTAAAGTGATACCATCAACATCGCAATCGAGCGCGTCGTCGATATCAGATTGAATTCCACGGGCGAAGCTAGTTATTTTGGCACGTAGGTCTAGTCCTACGATCTGTTTGATCGCTTCGCGTTCGCTTTGTCCAGTGCATGCGCTGCCTGCTTCGATGACAGATACACCTATATTATCGAGTTCGGTGGCGATGGAGACTTTTTCTTCAGTGGTCAATGCTATTCCTGGCGCTTGCTCTCCGTCACGGAGCGTGGTGTCTAGGATTTCTATAGTTTGGGGGGAATTATCTTTGAGTTGGGATAAGTTCCCTAATAAATCGATCATGGGTCATGGTTTGCCCTAATTAATCAGGGGGATGAGAGGGTATTTAAATTGTCCCATTCAGTACCGTCTTGAAGGGTAGTTCTACAGGCACAGGATAGATATAGAGAAATAAAAACAGAGTCATAGGCAAAGTTATTTGTTTAAAAAATGGAGATGGATTTATGAAAAAGACACCTAAAGGAACTCCAGTTGGGGTTGACGATCCCTATCTGTATGTAGATAAGTGTGACCATCTAACAGGAGGAGGGCTTTGTCGTTTGATACTAGAACACAGAGATGTAGAAGGGTCGTTCCAAGTGGAGCTTGAAAGGGGAGAATATGTTTGTCCCGTGGTAGAACAAAAATGGAAATGGGAAAATTGCCCTTACTTTAGGTACAGGGCGAACGAAAAGAGATGTGCCCGCTGTGGATTGGAGGAGCGTCTGAATGCCCATGATGATAGCCGACCATTATTGGAGAAGCATCACCTTTCGTATGCGAGGGGAAGGGTAGGAAGGGGAGAACAGATGGACCACGAAATAATTGTGATTCTTTGTAGGTGGTGCCATGCAAAGGTACATAAATCAGGAGCTAGAATCAACGATGAAGTGGAACCAGATAGAAAAGCATTAGAGATGATGGAGGAGAGAAAAAGTGCAGAGATGGATGAGACTAAATTTGAATCTGCAAGAGAAAGGTATAATAGAAATTAATGTAATAACTATGATTCCAATGTCAAATATAATGGAGTAACGAATGACAACATCCCAAAGTAATCTTTCAGATTTATCTAGATTTGTATTTAAATCCCCAAATTGGCAGATTAGCGTTTTCTTTTCATTGGCTTTAGCTGCAGTAGTGGGGGCCAGTGCTTTTCAGTCGATGGAGGGGGGAACAACCATTTTTTCTTCAATCATAGACAATATGATTTTAGGGGTATTTTTCATAGGATTTCCAACATTACTGGCTAGTTTCTTCACACCTCCGATTGATCGAATACTAGGTGGGAAGATTACATACAATAGATCTTCTCTACTAGCATTAGTCTGTGAAATCATTGTTGTTGTGTGTTTATTATTTTCGAAGGTGGTAGATCTCCTATTTAATATTGAAGGTATTGTATATGTGGTATTGATAGCATCCCTTGCAATCATATTTGCATTTAGGTTAGCAATTGTAATGGCGATATCACATAAAAATCCGTTTATTGCAAGTATACCTGCGAGTATTCAGACTGTGACTGCTGCTGCTATTTATGCTGTTGCGCAGTCGCAAGTAGTGAAAAATGGCGTGGGTCCAAATCTATTGATAGGTCCGGGATCGGGTAAGTTATATTTTCAGTCGTATGCCATGGGTCCAAAGAATAGTATTACAGAAATAATATCGGTGGGGATACAGGGGGAATTACTATTACTCGTGGGGATGAGTATAATATACGCACTAGGAGTGTGGGGATTAATTGTAATTATAGACAGGCCTTGGCGCAAGACACTGGGCGTGTCTGGTTTCGATTTTATTAGAGGTTTCATAGACTACATTGCAGAGGATTCTAGAGGACTGGAAAATTTCTTTGAAAGCATAGGAGAATCAGCAGTAGTTCCTGTCACTGTGATGTCTTATGCAGATTTGAGAGGGAAACAAAAAGCTTGTTTTTCACTGCCGATGCTTCATCCAGGACCTATGGGGACAATTGGAGGGGGGAACCTTCCAGAAAGTCTTGCCAGAGATACAGAAGGGATGGCATTCACACCTCACGCGACTGCGGGGCATGATTTTAATCTAACCACCGCCCGGGAAGTGGATTCAATAATATCAGTGGTAAAACGGGCTATAGAAGATGTAGAGTTATATGAAACTGCGACTAGGAGTGTGCGGAGTAGAGTTGGTGAAGCCGAGATAGTTGGGCAGATGTTTGGAGATAGTGCTATGTTGATAGTAACATACTCACCAGGATGTGCAGATGACATAGACTATGCTGTCGGGTTATCCGCCATGGCAGAAGCCAGAGGACAGGGTTTAAGAAATGTCATGTTAATTGATGCACATAATTGTAATAATGGTACTAGGGGTGGCGAGATAGGACATATAACTCCAGGTAGTCAAAGGTCATTTGATTTATTTGAAGCTGCTAAG
>DASO01000006.1:77752-120251 GCA_002503845.1 Euryarchaeota archaeon UBA24
ACGAAATGGGGATTGGAAGAGGGAATGGGGCCGTTGGGGATACGAGTGGCAGTGATAAAAGTAGGTGATCAAGAAACGGCATATGTTCAGGTCGATGGGAACAATATGGATCCAGGGTTAAGAGATAGAATTGTAGAAGAAAATGAATTGGTAGATGAGATTGAGATCATCACAACAGATACACATATTGTGAATACTATTGATGCCGTGAATCAAGTGGGGCAAAGGATACCGCATAATGAATTGATTGGTAAGATCCAAGAGTTAATAAAAGAGGCAAAAGAAGATTGCGAGTCAGTTGTGGCAGGGATGTCATCTAGAAAAACAACAGTAACCGTATTTGGAAATGATATGACAGAAACTCTAGCAAGTCACGCTAATGCGATGATTTCAATGGGCGGGGCACTCACGGCTGCAATGATAATTGCGACCATTTCGATGAGCATACTTTTATTCTTGTTTGCAGCGGCGTAGGAAGGGTACGAAGGCCGATCAAGAAATATTTAAAATTTCTTGGATTTCTTTTTGTAAAGTTTCAAATTGTTTTTGTATTCGTTCACTTTGTTTATTTAGAGTTTGTAGCCGGACTTCGAGGGCCTCGACACGTTGGTTAAGATCTTCTTCGGCGGATTTCGAATCTGTTTCGACCAATAAATTTCCTACATGACGATATAAAGTAGCATCTTTTTCGGCTTTTGATAAAACGGATAGGGCCGATTTATTTTCTGCCAATTGTGCTTCTGCATGGTGTTTTTGTACGGTGACTTGTTGGGCTTTAGATTGAAATGCCTGAAGATTTTCTAATTTCTCCCGTGCTTCAGGGGTAAGTTGTTCTGACATTTAAGTTCAGTAAACGGTCTGAACTCAAAAACCCGCGTTTTCTACAATCAGATTGTGGATTGGAAAAAAGAGATAGATAGGGAGGGAAACTCTGTTACCTTATATGAGTTTCTTTGACCAAAGGGCTACGCTCTTTGAGAAGTACCCGATGACCGCAATAAGGACATCGAACCCCGAATACCCCTTCTAACTCAACATCTCGTTTACAGCGAGAACATCTATATGCCACTATTCTTCCACCTCTGTTGGAGAATCGGATGGCACTGCTGTGAGAAGTAGTTCTTCGGGGGAAGCTTCGGTTTCAGAACGAGTGATTGAACGACTACCAATCAGACCACCAGGTGTAGCAGGTCGGTAAGTGCCTCCTGCGAATCGATAATCGCAATTTTTTCGCCTGCATTCCCAGATTCCAGTGCCCACGCGGTGGATGGACTTGGGTGCTCCACATTTGGGGCAGGCGTAATCAGCGCGCATGAGGGCTTCGACTTCAGACACGCGACGGCGGGCAACGCGACCGTATCTAGCCCCGAATCGGCCGGCTGAACCAGATTTTTTTGCCATGGATAGATTGTGTGTAGCGGCGACTTAGAGATAAACCCTTTTAAATGATATTTTGAGATGAGACTACATATTTATAAGAGGTTTTAAAGATAGGGGGATAAATCAATATAAATTGCATTAATAACATTTTTATTGTTTAACGGATTCGATGAGTATATGAGATTGATGGGAATTGCATGTTGTTGTTTACTAATAACATCTATTCTAACAATGGGAACGGTTGGGGTTGAAAATGGAGAAAAAAGCATAGAGGAATTATGTACATTTCCAATAAGCGAAATTGATGCTAGTGGAATATTGGTTGAGATTGAGAGAGAACCACAGAAAATAGTGACTCTTGCGCCTAGTTCGGCCCAGACTATGTGGGAGATTGGTGGGAAGAATAAAGTGGTTGGGATAACCCACTACGCAGAGTATTTAGAAGGAGCAGATGAAAGGGTGGTCATCTCTAGCTCAGAAGGAGAAATTGTCTTAGAGAGTGTTGTTTCTTTGAATCCGGATTTGGTTTTGGCCCCAAGCATAATACCTGAAAAAACAGTGGAGAAACTCAGAGAAACTGGAATGGTTGTATACTATTCTTCCGAGCTTAGAACAATTGAAGACATAATGGAAGAGACCAGATTAATTGGCAGGTTATCAGGGGAATGTGAAGGGGCAGAAGAAGTCACAACGCGGATGCAGTCTAGTTTGGATCTCATTTATGAAGAGGCAGAAGAAAAAGAAAAACCCGTGGTTCTTTACGTGTTTTATGGATGGACTGCAGGAGAGGAAACTTTGATAGATGAAGTGATTGAAAAATCGGGGGCGAAGAATAGTGCGAAATTGATGGGGATTTCGGGGTACAGGCAGCTCAATGCAGAATTAATAGTTCAGAATGAACCAGAATGGATCATAATTAACTCTGATGAAATTGAGGAGATAAAAAATAATGAGATAATACAGAAAACAGCTGCAGCTCGGAATAATAAAATAATTGTAGTTCAGGTGGAACATCTCAATCAGCCAGCTCCCAGAATAATTCTTGCAATTGAAAAGATAGCGTCTGGAATTTCTCAAGAGACCGAAGTGGGACAATCCAAATTAGAAACAGAATTAGAATTAGAAGTAGCAGAAGGGATGGAATCTTATAGATGGAATTTGTTCATGGCCAGCCGGATATTTGGATATGTTGGGTTGATTATTTTGACAGGAATAGTAATCGTATGGGCGAAAGAAAAATGGAGATAAAGTTACATTTGAGAAAGGGGAGATTTAAGATATTCTCGTAAAAATACAGTAGCATAACTGCCGCGGGGTAGATCAAATGAAAATGTCAAGGGGTTCTCTTGAAGTTCTAGTTGGGTTGTTGTTAGAATGGGTCGTAAAGAACCAAAAGAATTGAATAGGCCGGGTAGATCGAAGCTAGAGGGAGAAAGTCCTACTTCAGTTAGAGCCATTTGTTCTATTTCACCAGGATAACCTGGACTCAATGTGGTTTCAGATCCAATAAGTGGGGCGGTGACAAATGCTCTGTTTCTTGTTAAATGTCGATTGAGGGAATTCAAATTTTTTGAGGTGGCAGTTTGGGATTTAGTGATATCAGGGAGATTTAGTCCGTGGATAGGTTTTGAGAAACAAACAGTATCTCCAACAGTAGCTATATGAAATGGTATTTTTTTATCTAGTCGAAGACTTAAAATGCGATTGAAGATATAGGACTGTGCTGCGTGGGTGAGAAGTAATTGTAAATTTCGAGGTAGCGTTTCAAGGGCAATCCTGTAATCTTGTTCGGTTTTCCCTCCAGTATGGATTAAAGATTTTAGCATATTGCGTTCGTAATGTAACCACTTGGGGAATAGAGACAGAGAAAGTTCCCAGTCGCGGGTAGATTGGACCAAGGATCGGGCTTCTTGAGTTTCCTCAGGTTCGGAGGCATAGGAACTACCCAGATAAGACATGAGTGCCCCTTCCCAATCACCGCGAGCGATGTATAGTCCTACATGGTGAGTTATTGGCCGAATTGAACCAAAACGTTGATGGCCAAAGTAATTAGGAAAAGATACAGTCCCACCTCCAAAGTTTTTGAGATCGTCTGTGATGGCAGAGATATTACTAACTTCAGCAGGATTATGAACAATAATTTCGAAGTGGTTTCCAGCTAAATCTCCAAAATATAAATTTCTGCCCAATCGACCCACAGGTTGCATAGTTGTATCAGGGATGGGGGGAAGAGAAAGGGGATGAGTATTTTTTAGAGAGAATAGTTGGGTAGTGAATGCGCGTTTGTCTTTGGTCCCAGCCCAAGAAATATAATTCTGAGGGACATCCAAATGGGAAGATAATTCACGAGTGAAGGAGTTAGTATCCCAATTTAAGAGGGTCGCGCGGAAAATTAGGTATTGATAAGTTGAAGGATCAGAATTGAGTGGTTTATAATCTACATTTTCAATTTCATAAACTTGAAAATCTTCAGGATTATTTCTCAGAGATCCACCAACACCAGCATGATTGCTTATGAAATGGTCAATTCCTATTATCTGTTCTTCGGGTAGAGAAGAAAGCATTAGTAAAGGGATAAATCACAGACGATTTCATCTAGAAGAGAATCTTCTGCAGGGCCTATTCCAAGAGTTGTAATAGTCCCGGGCTCCAATTGAGTTCGGCCAGCGTCCTTTATAATTACAGCAGGTATTTTGTTCTCTTCTGCAATTTTTTTGAATTCGAAAAGGACGTTTTGGTTGGGAGCTTTTAAGACTATCTTGGTTTGACCATCACGTTTCCAAATTTTTTGTGTTTTACTATCTGATTTCAAATATGCAGAAAGGGAAGCATGGGCGACCTGTGCCGCTAGCTTTCCAGGAGTCATGCCTAGATCGGAACGTGCTAAAATGGCCTGCTTCATGAATAGTCGGAGGCGATAGTGAAATAAAAGTCTATTCTGCTGCATGCGGGAACTTTTATCTCGGTGGCGAAGACATACAGGGTGATGATACTCTCTGATGTAGATATTCGACAAAGGATGGAAAAGGGAGAAATTGTAATTGACCCACTTGATGATCCAGATCTGCAAATTCAGCCTGCAAGTGTGGATTTAAAATTAGGAGAAGAATTTTTAGAATTTCGTCGGACCAATATACCGTGCATCCATCCAAATTCGGAGGATGAAGTTACCAAATACGTTCGGAAAACAATTGTAAAAGAAGGGGAAGAATTCATACTGCACCCGAGTGATTTTGTTTTAGGTACTACCAAAGAACGGGTAGAGATACCACCAGATCTTATTGCGCATGTCCAGGGGAGATCTTCACTAGGTAGATTGGCAATAGTGATACATGCAACTGCAGGTGTTATCGATCCTGGGTACCGGGGACAGATAACACTAGAGCTCTCGAATTTAGGAACCGCGCCTGTTGCACTGACTCCGGGGATGCGAATCTCGCAAGTGATATTTACTGAATTAAAAACGCCTGCAAAGAATCCGTATGGAAAGGGTAGGGGATCGAAATACCAAGATCAAGAAGGTCCCCAGGCTTCAAAGATTCAATTGGATCCTGAATTTAAAAAATAAAGTTTAGTTATAATTTTATATTCATAAGTTACCGATCCCATTTCGGATTATTCTCTCTGATTCTTCGAGTGCAGCTTCGCGATCGAAATTTATCGTTATGTCCATCAGCTCTTTGGGAGAGAGGTGAGAAATATTTTCAAAGTGAGAGATAATATTGGGAATGGCACGGACTATATTGTCAACTATAGGGACAGTGGCAAGTTGGGAAGATCTAGATAGAGGATTGAGATCAATAACAAGTGTTGTTTTCCCCATTTTATTAAAAGCTTCCGCGCGGTCTCCATCTTCAAGGGGGACTAAGACAACATCTGCCGCATATAATCCATCCGGTGTAACTTTTGCACGGTCGTGAGAGATACCAGGTATTAGAGAAGAGGCAGAGATACCTTTCACGTTAGATGCACCATGCGAATTTAAGTGAGAAATGATTGATTCGATTCTTTTTTCCGTTCGATGGAATAGATTGACTTCTATCACTGCCCCGGTGAGTTCAGAAAGGGCTACTATTTCGGCGGGAACAAGGGCTGCAGAATTTCCATTCACACTTATAACAGGGTTTTTTGCCAATCTAATATACGCAGCTGCTGCTCTTGCGGCTTGGTTCGCAGTGGGTAGGGAGTGCTCAGATAGTAAATAATCAAATGATTCTCCGCGACCATGGGCTATCAAGCCATGTTGGCTAGTGATTCCATTCTGGATTCCAGCGATAAGTCGATCTCTCAAGAGGAGTGAAGCATACCTAGGGTGGTTCGGAGGAATGTTTCCCATGGTGTAGAGATGGCTGCCAAGCTTCAAAAATTAGTTTATGTCAAAAAGCGGCCTTTCCGGGGAAAACGTTTCACAAATATTTGGAACATACCCTGCATCGCTTAAGCCAGTTCCAAGTGAAATTACAGTCTCCCCTAACATTGCCATAGACGCCTTTCCTCCACAATCTATAACCGTATTTATTGTTTCTTCGATCTTAGGGGTCATGAGATTAGTCTCAAGAGTGAATTTGTAACCGAGATCAAATAGCGAATCCAAGGAAGGATTTTTTAAGAGGGAATGTAATGATTCAGACCCTATAGATTGAATTTTGGAGAGATCCCCAGAGAGGATAGTGTGGGTGTCCATGCTATTGAAAGAAAGATACTCAATTCGATTTGTTTCAGATATTTTTTCAAGAATTCCATGTCCGGGACCACCAGGTTTGACTCGAATTGGAATACCACCGTGTGATTGGGACATTACATCTCCGAGCCCAGTGCCTGCAGAAACATCAGCAGAATGTGCTATTCGCACTATATCCGAGGGGGAGAAGGGCAAGTCGAGGAGTGCTTGCGCGGATGCAATAATCCCGAGCGCGACTGCACCGGAAAGTCCAAATCCAGCTCCGAGAGGGAGTTTTGTCTGCGCCTCGACGTGTAGTGGTGAAGGGAGGGAATTAAAGATTATATTTGCTACTTCCATATGGACTTTGGATCCATTTATTGTCAGTGAAGACTCGTTTGAAGGAGAAGTTGTAAAAGTCAGACCATCAGAAAGTGTGATCCCAGCGCCAGTAGAACCAGATTTGAGTGGATTTGGAGATAAGAAGGGTGAAAAGAATAATGAAACGTGTGCAGGAATGAACGTAGAGATAGAATGAGAAGTCATTATTTGCTCTAGGGGGCGAGTCGATTGCGATCACGGGGGAAAAGAACAACTTCACGTACATTGTCTAATTGAAGCATGCTCATAACAAGTCGGTCTGCACCCATGCCCCACCCAGAATGGGGAGGCATACCATAGCGAAACATGTCAACATAAAATTCGAAATCTATAGGGTTGAGGCCCTGGTTTTGGAGAGCGTCAATCAGTGAATCGTATCGATGTTCTCGTTGCCCTCCAGAGACTAATTCCATTGAAGGGTGCATTAGATCAAATCCTTTTGATATTTCGGGAGATTCATCGTGGTTTTGGATATAGAAGGGTTTGATTTCACTAGGCCAATCTGTTATGAAATAGTGAGTAGCCATAGTACTCCCAATAATTCTTTCTGCCTGTGTGGATAGATCGTCCCCCCATTCTAGTGGTTCAGAGAGATCACTAGAGCCATTTGCTATTTCAATCGCAGAATCATAGGAAATTCTTGGAAAGGGCGTTTCAGGGATAGATAGCCCATCTAGACTGAGAGTATGGAGTTGTTGTGGGCAATTTTCAGAGACGGAATGATAAGCAATTGAAATTATATCTTCAGCCACCTCCATTGCCATCTCGTGGTCTATAAATGCTGCTTCAAAGTCGATTGAAGTTGCTTCGTTTAGGTGACGGGTTGTGTTGTGTTCCTCTGCTCTAAAGATAGGTCCTATTTCAAATACTCGCTCGATCCCACCTCCAGCTACAAGTTGTTTGAAAAGTTGAGGAGATTGGTTCATAAAGGCTTCTTTTCCGAAATATGCGATGGGAAAAAGATCAGTGCCACCTTCAGTTCCTGTTGCGACTATTTTTGGAGTATTTATTTCAATACAATCTATATCGTAGAATCTTTGGCGTATGGATCGTTGGATTTCGGATCGAATTTCGAATATCGCTCTGGTTTCGATTCGTCTAAGATCAATGCAACGTTTATCTAGCCGCGTGGATAGTTCGGATGTAACTTTTCCGGAAGGATCAAGGGGAAGATTTGGATCGGAAAGTGCTAGAATTTCAATTGTTTTGGGTACCAGTTCAATCCCAGTTGGGGCACGTTTTTCAGATACAACCATTCCAGTTAGTAGAACGACACTTTCTCGGTATAATTGATCGAGTATGGAAAGCGTTTCTGAAGAAAGTGTTTCTTTTTCGAACTTTACTTGTAAAATACCGCTTCTGTCTCGTAATAATAAGAATGTAAGTCCCCCTAAATCTCGCACCTCGTGGACCCACCCTACTACAGTTATTTCATCCCCGGGAGAAGATGCATTAATTAAAGTTCGGTCGTACATATAGAAATTAACTACTTTGTGAGGTTTAAAATACTATGTTTATAATCGGGACTATGCAGCATCCTTTGCTCCACTTACGGTTTCTATTACAGCATTGAGCCCATCGTTGTAGAGTGTATTCCCCACCACGATGGTATCACAACAGCTTCGCATTTGATACGCAGAATCATAATTTGAGATCCCACCTCCGTAAAATAAAGAAGATTCTGTTAGAGCGTCGTGGGCAGATTTGACTATTTTGGGGTCGCCCAACATTCCAGAATATTCTATATAGACTATGGGCTGTCTAAGGAATTTTTCTGCTACTTTGGCATAGGCTGCAACGTCTTGGGGGGACTGGTCGCAATCCGCATTGGTGTAACGTGCGACTGCAGAATCGGGATTTAAAACTATGTACGCTTCGGTCCAGGTCAATTCCCAAACTATATTCGGATCTATTTTGGTCCACTCTTTGTGTGCTCCGATAACCCATGCAGAACTATCTGCGTTTAGAACGAGGGGTACTAGATATCCATCTAAGCCTTCGTGGTGAACGACAGCGCCGACACTGGAAGGTTCTTGGTAGAGTGGGACGTTAAAATCACTGCATGCTTGTATTACTTCCTCCATTTTTGAGCTGGTAATCCCAGTGGTCCCACCTATTTCGATTGCGTCAGTTCCTGTCGAGCATACATCTTCATAAGAGATGCCAGGGGGCAGATCTTTATCAGGATCGAGTTTGAGGATATGATCCCATTTTTGCCAAGGAAACTTCACTATAAGCTATTTGAAATAGAGAGAGGCAAAAATTCTTTGGAAACATGATTTCAAAAAAAATTATTCTAAAACCGCGGTGCACCAGGGACAAAATGATAAGTCAGGGTCCATATTTCTGCGACAAGTGGGGCATACTAAAGAGGATTCTTGGGTATTTTTTTGCGCATTTGCGAGGATGTATACATCTACTATGTTTAGGAGATTAACAGCTGCAAGGGCCAGATATGCTTCCAATGGTAATTGGGCGGCATCTGTAAAAATAACAGATACGCCTCCAGATTCAATTGCATCCATAATAGGAGTGGGTACGACTAAAATTGTAGTGGCGATTGCGAGTAGAAACCAAGTTACTGCTCGTATCCAGGACTTGAGATATACATGTCCCAAACCTGGGTAGATTAGAGCAAATAAAATGGCGATTATCAGACGCCTATTTCGGGCTATCACAGGAATCTGATGCGGTTCAATTGAATTTAATGTTTCGGTGAGGGGAGAGTATGCAATAGGTTAAGATAAGGACTTTATCAGATTTCGTAAGGATTCTAGACTGTATTGTCCAGGTGCGGTGGTGGTGTTTAAATCGAGAGGTGCATATCCAATTTTAGAACCATAAAAAGGTGCAATTACACGAGAATGACTTCCAAGGGTCCCCATAGACATCGTTGCCACAAGGTTTCCTGATTGGGTTTGGTTCCAAGTGGCTACCAGAAGATTGGTTATGTCAGATGGGGATTCTGCTGTGACAGATAACTTTCCAACGTCGCCTATTTTAGTTGATTCTGTCAAAATAGATTCTAGCTCGAGTAGGGAGGGGGTAGAATTAAAATTATGTGTCGAAATGATAGTGGAAATGTCGTGTTTTCGTGCATGATCAATGGCCCGCTGCCCGTGCCCAGAAGTGATGGAGGAGAATTCGACGTCTATTGCCTTGACCGAAGGATTGGACATAGCGGCACAGAGCAGATCGATGCGAGAGTCATTTTCGGGATAGTTGCCTCCTTCATGTGCCACTCGATTGGTAGCAATAATAGGAATGTCGAGGGAATATTGAGATAATTCAGCCAAAGGATCGAGAGAGAGGTCCATTCTGAATTCGATAGCATCTGCTTGATTGACCGAGGTGGGAAGGTTATCTAAACTAGTCATACTAGCAGCAAGTACAAACGTGCTAAAGTCCATATGAAGATCCCGCTCGCATAGTATTTAGCTTATCCGGGGCGGGCATAAACAAGAGATGTGTTAAAGTTCAGAATAAATTTGAAAAGGTGTGCAATTTATTTTATTTGTAGAGTGGATTTTAAGGATAAATTCAAATCTAATGAAGAAATAGATCCTCCTAAAATTGTAATGAAATTTTTGATGGCGTGATCGATAATTGCGACGCTTAATGCGAGGGAGGGGGAGACACCTGCTAAACTTACAACTAAAAGGGTAAATGCACCCTCATAGAGACCAATTCCCCCAGGAGATAGAGGTAGAACTTTGGCTAAATTCCCAATACTGACAGCAAAGAAGCAGGTGAAAATTAGGGTTAGAAGAGATATGGATGGGTCGAAAGAATACAATATTATGATTGCTACAAATACATCTAAAGACCAGATTATAAGACTAAGCACTCCAACGCGAACAAAAATTGCAGGATTAATAGTAAGTTTTTGAATATTTTCTACGAAATGTTCTAGAGAGGATGAGAAACGCTGGGCGTACAAATCATTACTAAAAATTTTGAGTAACCGAGAGATCCTATTTCCTTTAGTTTTAGAAGATATGAGTATCAAAGTTAATAAAAATAGTACGAATATAGCAACTAAAATTGCGAGTCGAATTGCTATTTTACCACTCTGAGATATATTTCCAACTGTAATATCAAGAGATGAAAGGGATCCACTTCTTAAAAGGGAAGTTAGTATGAAAACTACTCCGGCAAGTGTGGTGATTGTTAAAAGATCAAATAGCCTTTCAAAAAATAATGAAGCGAATCCAGATACATAAGGAATTTTTTTCTTGGACTTTAGTATGTATGCCCTGGCTGCATCCCCAGCCCTCGCAGGGAAAACTAAGTTGCAGGTTTGGCTTAGGAATATAGATTCAGTTAAGAATTTAAGGGATTCCTGAAAGCCTAATTGGGAAAGGATTTTTTGATAACGAATTCCCCGAATTGGCCAAGATAATAGATAGATAAAAATGCTTAGTAATAGATAAATGGGATTGGACATAAAAGTGTAAAATAAATTGAGATCTAAATCAAGATAATATCCCATCAAGAATAAAGCCAAAAAGGAGATAAAAAAACCAAAAATGGATGAATTGAGAGGGGTTATGCGAGGGGAGATGTAAAATTCGACCCAGAGTCGGAGAATATTTATTGCCATGGCAAAAACGTCTCGAGCTATATCGACTTTGGTATCTTTTTGAGGGGTCCAAGAAACGGGAAATTCTAATACATTGAAATTGGAGTTTTGTGCTTTTACTAAAATTTCAGTGTCCCAAAACCAATGGGTATCTTTCAAAGAGGGGGAAAGTTTGAAAAAAATTTCTCGATTGAATGATTTGAATCCGCACTGGTGGTCGTATAGCTTAGACCTTAGGAGAAATCGAACTAGAGTATTGAACCCTTTGCTCAAAATAGATCTATGGAAAGGGCGTTTGGTTTGTGCCCCGGGGAACCATCGGGATCCTGTGGCAATATCCACGGATCCAGAATGAACTGCAGTTATGAGTTGCTCGAGGTGTACATTGTCAGTAGCTAGATCCGAATCTAGATAAACTAAGACATCACCTTTGGCAATCTCAAATGCTCTGTTTAATGCTTCTCCCCTACCCAATCTAGAGGGACTATGGTAATGTCTCACTTCGTCATACTTGATAGCAAGATCAGAGGCTATTTTGGGCGTGTCATCTGTGCACCCATCCTCAGCTATAATTAATTCATACGAACCAGGGGGGAGAAAACTTTTGAGATGATCCAAAGTATCCTCGACTGCGGAAGTGATTGTAGAAGATTCATTGTATGCAGGGAGGACTACGCTTACCGAGACCGGGGGGGCCATGCACCGAGACTGAACTTCCTGGAGTATTAATCTTTTGAGCGAGAACGCAGACTATAGTCAGATTAAGTATAGAAAATGAAGTTAATTGTCAGGGAGATCCATGTCTTCTTTGGTAACAGGTTCCAATTCTAGATCCTTGTCCAACTCAGTCAAGATGCTATCGAGTTTATCTAGTCCAAGTAATTTGAGAGTCTTGGTATTGAAATCGAGGCTTTCCAAAGTATCTTCAGTATCAGAGACATCACTGCCAGACAAATGTTTTCCATAGCGTCCTAAGAGAGAGGTGAGTTCTTGAGGTATGATTATCGTGGAGGATTCCCCTTCCCCAACAGAAACGATTGTGTTGAGAGCTTTGTTTATGATTGCTCGCTCCCCCATTGCTTCTGCTGCTTTTGCTCGGAGAACAGTTGAAATGGCACTCCCCTGTGCTTGTAAAATAAGACTTTGTTTTTCCCCTTGAGCACGAATAATGGCTGATTTTTTATTACCTTCTGCTATTTCAATTTCACTTCTCCTTTGTCCCTGTGCTTCGAGAATCATTGCGCGTCTGCGTCGTTCGGCGGATGTTTGTTGTTCCATTGCATTTTGGACTTCTTGGGAAGGACTAACTTCACGGACTTCAACGGACTCAACACGGATTCCCCATGCATCGGTTGGTTTATCTAATTCTTCTCGGATGCGTGTGTTTATGACACCCCTCTTGCTCAAAGTTTGGTCGAGTTCCATATCTCCAAGAACCGCCCTTAGAGTTGTTTGGGCTAGATTCATCACTGCGATTTTATAGTTTGTGACTTCTAGGAATGCTTTCTTCGCATCCATGACCCGTATGTATACAACCGCGTCTGCCCTAACAGGAGAATTGTCCCTAGTGATTGCTTCTTGGCGGGGGACATCTAAAGTTTGGGTCCTCATATCAAATGTATAAGTGCGAGAAACAAATGGCGGAACGAATCGGATTCCAGGATCCAATAAACCGCGGTATTCACCAAAAATTGTTAGTGCTTTTTTCTCGTATGCATTTACTATAACAACCATCTGTGTAACGATGATAATTGCTAGAATTAACAGTGGTATGGTGGGAAGTAACCCAATTTGTAATGGAAGTAAATCTAACATAAATCGGGTTAGAGTCCTATGTATTAAAGCCTATAGGTATGTCGATAAAATTAAGATTTTTTCGGGTTTAGAGGTTCGACCACCAACATGTTTCCACCACCAGGATTCACTACCTTTATTTCGGTTCCAGGGGGGATGGTTTCACCAGTACTTCTAGCTGAATATAGTGAGTCGAATCCACCATCATACAGGTTTACCTTTCCACCTTTTGAAGTGACCTGTTCGGCAACATATCCTGTTTTGTCACGCAGACTATCAGCATCCGATGTTCGGAAAAGGCCCTTTCCACCATAGATATCTAGTGTTCTAAAAAGGTACAGTGCTATTCCACCAAAAATTATCAATAGGACAGAAAGTGCAATAGGATTGTTTAAAGGAGAAAAGGCCATTCCCAAAAGGCCGGCTGAAATAAGTGCAACTCCCAAGACTATGAAATGAGCACCGGGGACTATCGCTTCCGCAGTGGTCAAGATGATACCTGCCAGGAGTAAGATTAAAGCTAATGAGACTTGAGGAGGGTTGGAAGAGATAGACACAAGATCGAATTATCCGTGACGGACTTAATTTTTGCGATGGGAAATCATAGATGGAGAAAGTTATAAAAATGAAAAATTACTTGGTCAGAGGATATTTCCATAATAAAGAAGGCCCCTACTCCCATCAAGAGTGACAATACTTTTGTTTGAAAGAGAATCAGGGATGGAAATTCCGCTTATCATAGGAAGGTTCAGTTCACGAGCTATAAGTGCAACATAACTAGTTAAGCCAGGGCTTTCGTATAAAATTCCTGAATATTTTTTAGCTAATGTGGGTATTTCTCCTGTGAAAGTATTGGGAATGAAAACAATGGCGCCTTCGGGGATGGAATCGAGGTTGGAAGAAGATAATCGGAACAGAGGACCAGAAACTCGTCCTGAAACTATACCTTCACCTCTATCAATGATTTCAGATGCGACGTGTACTTGCAATGTTTTTGTAGTATTCCAAGAGAGATGCGGTAGCATCCCAGAAATTACAACAACCGTGTCTCCGTCATGTACTATTTTAGAGGTCAATGCCAAAGAAACGGCATGATTAGTTATCTCGAATGTTTGTTCGTTTGGCAAAAGTCCTTGTTTAGCAGATACACCCCAGGAAAGTGAAAGCCTGCGGCATAAGTTGTCAGAAGGAAGAACTGCGAAAATAGGAACACTAGGTCTAAATTTTGACGTTTTAAGTGCAGTATATCCAGAATCGGAAACGACGATTATGGCGCTTGCTCCAATGTCTCTAGCCAAATAGCGTGCAGATCTAGAAAGGGCACCTGTATTGGAAGAAACAATTGAAGATACACGTTGTTCGAGTAGATTTGCATACTCATCGCTCGACTCTACTTCGGAGATAATGCCATTCATCGTTTTGACCACGCCGATGGGGTCAATGCCAATGGCAGTTTCTCCAGATAACATAACTGCGTCAGTTCCATCTAAGACGGCATTTGCTACATCCGATGCCTCAGCTCGGGTGGGGCGGGGAGAAGTCACCATTGATTCTAGCATTTCTGTTGCAGTTATTACCGGCACTCCGGAATCAATGCATTTATGAATGATTCTTTTTTGAATCAATGGGACTTCTTGGAGTGGACACTCGACACCGAGGTCTCCTCTTGCAATCATAATACCATAAGAAATTTCGATTATGGAATCTAGTTCTGCTAAAGAATCGGATCGCTCTATTTTTGCGATGATAGGAATATCGAGATTGAAATTCTCCATGGAAGATCGAACGGATAGTATATCGGTTGCACTTCGAATGAAACTGGCTGCTATGAAATCTACATTTTGGGACGAAATAAACTCTAGATCTTTATGGTCTTTTTCAGTGACAGAATCTAAATTTAGTCGGACCCCAGGTATACTAATACCTTTTTGACTAGTTAATTCACCCCCCGAGATCACTTTTGCAATTACAGAATTTTGTGCAAGTTCCACAATAGTCGTTTCTATTTTACCATCGTCGAGGAGTATATTGTCACCTACTGAAACCCCAGTCAGAGGGTGAGAAGTTCCGATAGTCAGAGGAGGGGATCCCTGGCCTTCAACAAATTGAACTAAATCACCAGGAACGAGTTGCAAAGGGGAATCCAAAGAAGTTGTTCGTATCTCAGGGCCTTGCAAATCGAAAAGTATAGAAACAGGATTGTCAAATTCTTTTTCTGCCTCTCGAATGAGATTTATATAGTGCTCCCATTCGGTGGGCGATCCATGACTTGCATTGATTCTTGCGACAGACATGCCTGCTTCGATTAATCCACGGATCGTAGGTGCATCGGAGGTTGCAGGTCCTATTGTACAGACGATCTTGGTTTTCCCCATATTATAATCATAGTGGGGCCGAAAAAATAAGAATGTCTAGATATTACTATCGTACTTCTTGTCCTGGTGAAGAGTCCCCATAAGTAGTGAGTAAGTCCGCGGAGTCTCCCGCTGCCAACACCATTCCATCCGATTCGGTTCCAAAAATAGTTGCTTTTTCTAAATTGGTGACAACTACCACGTGTTTTCCGATTAAATCGTCGGTGGCGTAGAATTTTTGTATGCCTGCGACTATTCTCCGGGTTTCAGATCCGATATCAACGGTGAGTAAAAGTAATTTTTCTGAGCCAGATATTTTTTCTGCTTCGAGTATTTCTCCGATTCGCAGATCGAGTTTTTGGAAATGCTCAAAGGAGATGCGGTCAGAAAAGGAAGTTTCGGAGGACGATTTTTCGTTGTCAGGTTTTGTTCTTTGGCCGAGCTTGGTATTGAGATTTTGGAGGTGTTTATCACTAATTGGCATAAATGGCTCACTGGGGGGTTGGAAAGATGCGGAAGGAGATTCTAGGGCTTCGGCTAAAGTTGCCTGATGAACAGAATCGGATTCGCCCATTTCGTTCCATATTTTTTGAGTTGTGTTTGGCATAGTTGGAGATAGCAAAATGCAAACTGCCTTGCATATTTGCAAACAGTCCCTAATAACTTGGGCAGCAGATTCGGGATTGCTTTTCTTAAGTTTCCAAGGCTCGTTTTGCTGGATATGAGCATTTCCATACTGGGCTAGTTTAGTGCCGGCCAAGGCAGAATTTCGTAGGGAATATTTGTTAATTGAATCGGAGAATTCCATCATTGCTTCTTGGATTCGTTTACTCACGTCTTCACTTACTGGTGTTTTGGGAGTTCCACCATATTCGCGATGGGCAAATAGTAGAGATCTGTAGATGAAATTGCCTACATTTCCAACCAATTCTCCATTAACCTTATCAGCGAAATTTGACCAAGAGAAATCTATATCATCTTGAAGACTTCCCACAGTAACTAAATAATACCTCAACAGATCTGGGTCGAATTTTTCAGAGAAATAATCATCTACCCAAATCGCACGGTTTCTACTGGTTGAAAATGCTCTTTTGTTTAGATTTACAAATCCAGTTGCCATGATTGCACGGGGTTCGGTGAAACCGGCTCCATATAACATTGCTGGCCAGAAAACTGCATGATGCTGGATTATATCACGCCCGATAACATGGATTATTTCTCCATTTTTTTTCCAAGTAGATTCCCAATCGAATAGGTCCGATCCAACACGGTCGGAGTACTGTTTAGTTGAAGAAATATATTCGACGACCGCATCGACCCATACGTAGAGGACTAAGTCTGTTTCTTCCTCGCCTGGATAAGAAATTCCCCAATCTATATTTCGTGTAATACACCAATCGTGTAGAGACCCTTCAATCCATTCCCTAGGTTGATTTTTCGCATTGGTAGTTCCTTCGAGTCTGTTAATGAATTCTTGCAGATAATCTTGGAAATCAGAAATGCGGAAAAATTTGTGGGATTTGTTTCGATATTCTGCTTCGTTTCCTGTGATTATGCTCTTGGGGTTTAAGATCTCTCCAGGCTCTAGATGTCTTTGGCAGCCATCATCGCACTCATCACCCCTAGCGTTTGCCCCACAGTGCGGACAAACTCCTTCGACATACCTATCAGGGAGGGGTTGATCTTCGAGAGGATCCCATGCAACGAGGATGTCTTTGTCATAAATATGGTTAGAAGCATCTAGTGTTCTAACGATTTCGCGGGTGAGTAGAGTGTTAACTTCGTCGTCTGTATGGCCATAATTATCGAATTCAATAGACATTCCAAGGAAAGTCTGTTTATATTTTTCATGCCAAGATAGAGCAAATTCTTTGGGAGGTTTTCCCTCCTTCCAAGCATTTACTGCGACAGGAGTTCCATGCATATCAGATCCACATACAAATGCCGTGGTTTGTCCTAATTTCCGTAGCGACCTACTCAAAGTATCCCCGCTAACATACGTGCGCATGTGCCCAATGTGTAAATTTCCATTTGCATAGGGCAGCCCACAAGTTACAACTGCGGGGTTGATAGAGGGGAAAGGATCGGTGCTCATGTGCTATTGTAAACGCCCATAGAACATAGATCACTCGTTAGTGGATCGTATTGAGTCGAGAATGAGTTGTTGTTCTACACGTTGTACTTCCTGTTGAACGTCTTGAACTGCGTCTATGTTAGCAGATATAGAAGAGATTCCGCAAGAGACTAAATATCGAACCATAGAAGGTCTTGATCCTGCTTGTCCACAGATAGATGTCGCTATAGATCGTTTGTTGCATGCACAGATAACAGGAGAAATGAGTTTTAAGATGGCAGGGTGTAACTCATCGAAACGGTCAGCCACTCTAGCATTATTGCGATCAACAGCTAGAGTGTATTGGGTTAAATCGTTCGTGCCAAAGCTTGCAAATTTAATCCCAGTATCGAGGAGTTCTTCAATCATCAAGGCACTTCCAGGAGTTTCTATCATAACCCCCCATGTGCATTTATCAGGATCGATACCAGCTTCCTCCATCAAACGTACTGCAGGATATACATCGCTTGCGTCGTTGATCAGGGGGAACATGATCTCAATATTATCATATCCCATATCGAAAAGTTTGGCGAATGCTTGTAATTCGTGTGAAAAGATATCGGGCGTGTTAAGAGATCGCCGGATCCCCCTATAGCCTAGCATTGGATTATGTTCTTGAGGTTCTTCTTCCCCTCCCTGAAGCTGGCGAAACTCATCCGTCGGGGCATCCAATGTTCTTACTCGAACTGGGAGGGGATAGAATGCATCTGCGACGGCGCTTATTCCACGAATGAGTTCTTCAATATATGCTTTTGATCCGTGATCTGCTATATACTTTTCAGGGGTTTTGTTTGTGGAAAGTATTAAATGCTCTATTCGGAGTAATCCAACGCCGTCGGCCCCCGTTGAAGCTGCGCGTTCGGCTGCTTCAGGGATAGAGATATTAACTAAAACTTTAGTTGCAGTCATAGGTTTAGAAAATGGGATATTGGAAGGGGGGTTGTTGGCAGTAGGAGGGGTAGTATAATGAGAAATGCCTTCCAGGACTATACCTAAATTTCCATCCATAGTAACAAAATTTCCATCCTCCAGTTGGGTCGTGGCGAACTTGGTCCCAACAATCGCAGGGACTCCTAATTCACGTGAAACGATAGAAGCATGACTAGTCATACCACCTTCATCGGTGATAATCCCCGCCGCTCGTTTCATTGCAGGGACCATGTCAGGGGTAGTCATTTTAGTCACAAGGATATCCCCAGAAATGACTTTATCTAGGTGATCTAAGTTTGTTATAATTCGAACGGGGCCCGAAGAGATACCGGGACTAGATCCGATCCCAGTTAGAATGGGAGTAGTAGATTGAGCCAAAAGGGGAGCAGAGGGTTGATCTTCAATATCGATTATACTAGGGGGGGCAGGATCGCCAGAGGTTAAGGAAGTGTCAAGAGTTGTTATGGGCCGTGATTGTAATAAGTAGATTTTATCATTGTAAATTGCCCATTCAATATCTTGGGGAGACCCGTAATGACCTTCTATCAATTCTCCTAATTCTGTCAAATCTAGCAAGACCGATTCAGATAGTACTTGGACTTCTCGTAAGTCAGAGGAGACATTACGTTTCAAAGTCTCGCCAGTGTATTGGTCACGTTCGTAGAGAATTTGTTTATCAGAAATGGTCAGGCTGAGAATTGTTTTACTTTCTCGGTCGATGATATAATTATCCGGTGAGACTTCCCCAGATACTACGGCCTCTCCAAGCCCCCATGCGGCTTCGATGACCATGTGGAGATCTCCAGTGGAGGGATGCCGGGTGAAAAGGACACCCGAAGATTCTGCGTCGATCATAGATTGAATGACAACGGAAATGTCGACATCTTCTGTTGAGAATCCTTTTTCAGATCGATAATAGATGGCACGTTGGGTAAATAAAGAGGCCCAGCAATCTTTGACTCGGTCTAGTAAATCGCTTCTTCTTACGTTTAGGTAAGTTTCTTGTTGTCCTGCAAACGATGCTTCGGGTAAATCTTCAGCGGTGGCAGAAGAGCGCACTGCAACAAACATGTCTTCTTCGCCGATCTGTTGAACCAGCTCATCGAATTTGAGGAGTATGTCTTCTTGAACGGAGAGGGGGATAGATGCACCTTGGATTAGTGCCACTGCTTTTGAATGAGCAGTTACTAAGGCATCGGAATCATCTACATTTACATCGACTGTGTCAAATAACTGTTCGGCTATTCCGGCTTCGTTAATGAAATTTCGATAAGTTGACGCAGTGATGACAAAGCCAGGAGGAACAGGAAATCCAGAACGTATCATTTCTCCGAGGGAAGCTCCTTTTCCCCCTGCTATTTTTATGTCGGATTTAGACACGTCAGTTAACCAAATTGTGGCCATTATTCTTGTTGTGGAAATCGGCTAGCCGGGAAAAGAAGCTTCCGGTAGCAGAGATGAGATAAGAATCTGACCAAATTATTTTTGGTGAAGGAGAGCGAGGTTAGAAAATGTATGAGAAATTCAAATGCGATTAAGCAGATGGGAATATACATAGGTTTGTGGTTTATCATAACTGCAATATCTACAGCCATAGTGATTGCGGGAGTGGGAATGGGGGGACTAATTCCAATTGGTTTGCAGAGATATACTCCAGCAATAATTAACTATCGGATATTCCCAGGGGCAGGGCTCTTCATAATAATCTTAGGCCTAATTGTCTGGTTCATAGGGACAAAATTTGCATTCATGTGGTCCATAGAAAAATATTCGGAGAGCAGTTGGGATATAGAAGTGTTGAAAAATGATGTGATGTATGTTATGGAGGATAAACTTTCAGAGATGCGCCAAGATCTAATTGAAGTGGGATCGAAAAAAGAATGAGAGGAATAAAGAAGGAGATTATAGAAATACGAGATTATCCAATACCAGGGGTTGGATTTAAAGATTTAACGCCGGTATGGAAAAATCAAGAAATATTCAATATTCTGATTGATGAAATGACCGAAATATGGGAAGATTCCGGAATTGATACAGTGGCTTCTATTGAATCGAGAGGGTTTATTGTGGGGGCTCCGATTGCCTACAAATTGAACGCGGGTTTTGTCCCGTTGAGAAAACCAGATAAATTGCCTAGAGAGGTGCACTCACAGCCTGTTAAGCTAGAATATGGAGAAACGGAGATTCAAGTGCACAAAGATGCATTCGAAACGTCGAAGAACGTGTTAATAATAGATGATTTGTTGGCAACAGGGGGCACAGCAATTGCAGCATTTAAATTGGTTCCAAAAGATCTAGTGGTGGGTTTTGGATTCATGGTAGAGTTGAGCCAACTTAATGGAAGAAAAAGACTCGAAAAAATTTCGGATGTTAAGATTGAATCGCTAGTGGTGTACGATTGAAAAGGGAAATGAAAGGGGAAATTTTTATGTAAAATAATACTATAAGAGAAGATTCTTCACTCGTAAATCTCCAAATAATTCGTCCTGTTCTAGATACACATTTCCCCTTTGAGCCATGAATAAAAGTGCCAAAAATAAAGAAACTCTAGATCTATCAGATCGGATTAGTTCTTCGAACGAAACTTCTGATTTCCCGTCTTCATACAAAGATTGGAGTAGAAGAGATAGTTGAGAAATTGATTCTTCAATTGGTTCAACATGGGCAGTTCCAATGACATCTTTTTCGGTGGGTTCATTCTCGAGTCTAAATTGATCGCCGTCATGATAATCAAGGCGCTGTACCCCCCTCCAGAAGCCATGAGGGGAATCCGAAGTGTCATACTGACGTGATAGTTTCCAATTTGAATTTAATTCAGCATCTCTTAATTCGCGGACGAGTTCTTCGAGAGTTCTAGGAGAACCTCTAACTCGTTTCCTAGCCAGTCTTCTATCTAGTTCTTTTTCAAAAACAGAAAGTGGATCTTCATTAGACATAGAGTCCATTCCATTTTCAAGGTTATCTTTCTCAGGGGGTAGTTCAGGGGGGAAAATTATATCGGACTTGATTCGGAGGAGGACACTAGCGTAGAGAAGTGCTCTGGCAGATGTTCGGAGATCGGATTTGTCAAGTCGTGCCAAGAATTTGTCAGTTACACTTACTATATCAATATCCCAGGGGTCGATTTCACCATCTTTTGCAAGTTGTACCAATATATTGATTGGTTCATTGAGGGGGTCGTAGGAGAAAGAAAAACTTTCTTGTTCATTGGAGAAACTCATGACAGAATATTCGCCTCGGTAGTGAGTGATATTCCAGTGACTGCCGAAATATTATTTTCTTGCATTACGACCCCTATTGCACGTTCGGATCGTTCGAGTAATGCAGATCTATGAGATACAACTATGAACTGTGTCCCAATGGCAAGCTCATCTAGAAGTTCTCCAACTAACTCTGCATTGGAGGCATCGAGGAACGCGTCGATTTCATCAAGAGCGTAGAAGGGTGCGGGACTATACCTCTGGATGGCAAATATGAATGACAACGCCGTAAGTGATTTCTCACCGCCAGACATGGCGTTTAATCGTTGGAGGGGTTTGTCTCGTGGTTTCGCCAACATGGTTAGACCACCAGAAAATGGATCATCCGTATTCTCAATGTGTAGTTCCCCGGTTCCAGCAGAAAGTTTTCCAAATATTTCTTGGAATTGATTATCGATCCCATGGAATGTCTCTAGGAATGCTTCTTTTTTGGCATCTTCATAACTTTCAATTCGTTCATGGATTGCTTTTGACTCGTCTGATAAAATACTTAGTTTTTCAGTTAGGCCAAATAATGAAGAATCAACAGATTCGTACTCGGCTACTGCGAGCATATTTACGGGTTCTAGTTGGATCATTTTTTGTTCAAGATCAGTTATTTTTAATAACAAAGTTGGGAGATCGAAAGAACTTTTTTCAGGGATTTCCCCCATACTTGACTCAAGCTCAACTATCTCATTGGAAAGTGAATCGGAAGTCGAAACAAGATTCGCTATGTGGGATTTTTGCAATGCTACTTTTTCAGATTGTGAATCTTTTAGGTCTCTATAAGTTCTAAGACGCTCTTGGACCAGATCTCGTTCGGCTTTAATTTCGGTTAATTCAGATTCCAATGTGTTAAATGAACTTTCTTTTTGTGAGAGAACTTTCTCTAGATCGCTTGTTTTTGATTGCAGAGATTCGATTCGTTCGGACATAGTAGCTGCTGTATTTTGAGAGGTTTCTATCCGGAGATGTAAACCAGAAATAGAATCTTCGATATATTTCTGCTCAAGATTTAATTCATTTAATGTTGAATCGATTCTTTCTATTTGTTTTTCAATTGTTGATATTGAATCGGAAAGTGAATCAAATTCTGTTGAAAGTTTTGGTAGATCAGATCCAGTTAGAGTGGATTCCACATGAAAAATTTGAGAGTCAATAGAGAGTATAGAAGTGTCAAATTCATCTAGTTTGTTCTCAACTATTTTCATTGTATCCTTCACCGAATTTCTTTCATTTTTGAGTTCGTTAAGACGGTTTTCAAGAGGGGAAGATCGAGTGGAAAAATCTTCATAGTCTTTGCGAACTTGTCCTATGTGATAGGTCACTCCACGAATGTTATCAAGTGATTCAATTCGTTTCTCTCGGGCCGATTCTATTTGAGATTCAATAGAGCTTATAGAATCAATTAGGGAAGATTGTTGAGATTCTAATTGGATGATTTCGGTTGCCATATTTTGGAGGTGGGTCTCATCGTCAGTTAGAAAAGTATATCTTGGGTGTTTGAGAGGCCCCCCAGTCATTGCCCCAGAAGGTTCGATAAGATCTCCAGGAAGAGTTACGATTCGGTTTCTACCAGAAATAGAACGTGCGTTTTCTAAATTATCAACAACAATTGTAGAACCAAAAACATGAGAGAAAATGCTAGTATAGATGGGATCAAAATTAACTAGATTGATCGCAAAGTCGATGACTCCAGGTTCATCTTTGAGTTGATTTTTAGTGGGTTTTTTTATCCGATTAAGAGGTAAAAATGTTGCCCGTCCAACATTGTTTTTATTAAGATAATTTATGCATGTTTGGGCGACCTGATCGTCTTCAACTACAATGTGAGAAAGTCGAATTCCAGCTGCTATTTCGCAGGCACGTGAGTATTTTCTATCCACAGTTCCGAGCTGTGAGACGGTTCCATGTACACCGTCAATATCACTACCAAGGATAGACATGACGGCCCTATTAAAAGATAGAACTCCTTTGTTTTTTGTTTTATTTTCGAGGATTGAGTAATCTTTTTTTGACTTGACTATAGTAAGGGAGAGTGAATCTAACTGGGTATTAAAAAGAGTTTTTTCCCGTTGCAATTTCAATATTTTTTCCTCGGTTTTTAGTTGAGAGTGTTGGGCAGATTCAAGTTCAGATTGTAGATTTTCAAGTAAGTTCTCAAATTCGGGGAATCGAGAGTTGACTTGTTCTAATTCTTTAGAAACACTTTCTATTTCGTTTGATCTTCTGCGGGCTTCGTCGAGTAATTCATCTTGTTCACGTTGCTGGAGATATCTATCCTCTTGGGCAGAATTTAGTTCGTTTTTGAGATTGGTTAACTGATTTTGAGAATCTTCAAATTCAGAACCCAGATCTTCAATTTTTGACTGGATGGTATGTAGCTGATCTTTTTTCGAATTTGATTCAACTAATAGTGTAGATTTGGTTAGTTTTTTATCCCTAATTTGAGTTTCAATTTCAGACAAAAATTCTTGTTTTTTATCGAGCTCTATAAATGCAGTTCTTCGAGTGACTTCGATCTCTTTAATTTGATTCAGGGTTGAGAGAGATTCCCCTTCAAATCTAGCTACATTACCTTTTATTCCCTCTATTTCTCTAAGTAAAGAAAACTGTTCTTTCCCGCCTTTTAGTTCTATTTGAAGATTCAGGTTTTCAAGATCTTTTTCTACAGAGTTTACGGAGTCAGATATAGCTTTGAATTTTTTCTCGAGTATGGATAAATTATTTTCTTCAGTAGATATGGATTGGAGTTGTTCCTTAAGTTCGTTTGATTTAGTAGATAATTCTGCAGCTTTCAAATGGCCAGATAGAACAGATTTCTCATCCCGGAATTTTTGATATTTGAGGGCGACTTCTCGTTCGGCAGAAAGTTTGGTAAGTTGCTGCTGTTTTTCAGTTATATGAATTTTTGCAGTAGACATATGTTCTTCTACGGTGGTAAGTTCGGCGAGTGACTTTTCTTTTTTATTGTCAAATTCTGCGACTCCTGCTATTTCGTCTATGATAAGTCTACGTTGGATGGGGGTCATTTGGATTAGGCTTGTTACATCTCCTTGCATGACAACGTTATAGCCCTCGGGAGTGATTCCGACTTGTGCTAGTAAATCCTGAATAGAGGATAGTTTGACAGGACGGTCGTTTACATAGTAATAAGAATAATAATTTTTAGCGGTCTTTTTTACACGCCGGGTTATACGTATATGAGATGTATCGCCTATTCGATCGGATTCGAGAATGGAAATTAATTGTTCTTGGGAAAGCGACCCATTAGTGTTATTTAAAATGACCTCAACGGTTGCTTCGACGGGAGGAGAGGAACCAGATTCAGTTCCAGGGTTATAGATTAAATCCGTTAATTTTTCTGCTCGTATTCGGGAACTTCGGGAGAGTCCTAGGCAGAATAGAATTGCATCGATTATATTTGATTTTCCGGATCCATTTGGACCGCTAATGGTAGTAAAATCTTCGTAGAAGGGTATTTCGGTTTTTCGACCGAAACTCTTGAAATTATCTAGGACGAGCTTTTCAATGTACATAGTTGCCCGTGAGTGATGTGTTAAATGGGGAATTTAATCGCACTCTATATCACTTATGAGGGATTCGATCGCTTATACTTCTTGGTTTTTTGGGAGATGGATGAAATAAACAGTATATTTTAACTCTTTCACGTCAAATTTGGAACAAATGGTTCAAATGAGAGGGGGAGATGTCGTTCCGGTGATTGGACTAGAGGTTCATGTTCAACTCGAGACTAATACTAAAATTTTCTGCAGATGTAGCACGAAAATGTCTATAGAGCCAAATACGAATGTATGCCCGGTATGTCTGGGTCTTCCGGGGGCCCTGCCTACATTGAATGAAGCAGCAGTGAGAGCCGCCGTGAAAATAGGTAAAGCAATTGGGGCAGATATTTCAGAAGAGACTTCATTCCATCGGAAGAATTATTTTTACCCAGATCTGCCTAAAGGTTTTCAGATTACACAATATGATGAGCCCATTTGTACAAATGGTCAAATGGAAATTAATGTAGAGGGAAATCGGAGAAAAATAAGAATTGAACGTGCCCATTTAGAAGAGGACCCCGGTAGTCTGCAGCATATATCAGAAGGAAAAAGAGGAGACGAATATGTCCTAGTGGATTATAATAGGGCAGGGATTCCTTTAGTTGAAATTGTGACAGAGCCGGATTTACGTGCTCCAAAAGAAGTGAGGTTATTTTTGGCAAAGTTAGAAGAAGATTTAGAATACCTAGGCGTATTTGACTCGACAAGGGATGGATCATTGAGAGCAGATGCGAATGTTTCATTGATAAGTGGGTCGAATGTGAATGAAGATGGTACTATTGACCGGAGAATTCTGCAAGCTGCAGAGAGAATTGAAATAAAAAATATATCTAGTCATAAAGGGGCAGAGAAAGCACTAGTATATGAGATCAGTAGGCAAAAAAATACCATTATGCATGGGGGAGAAATCAAACAGGAAACACGACATTGGGATGAAAATCGAGGGATAACCATATCGATGCGGTCTAAGGAAACAGAAGGAGATTATAGATATTTTACCGAGTTTGATCTGCCTAGTTTAACAGGAGAGTGGTGGGAAGATTATGTGAAGAATATAGAGATTCCAGAATTACCAGAAGCAAAAAGAAATAGATTCTATGAAGAATATGGGCTCACAGTGGAAGTGGCTTCGAAATTAACTTCAACGAGAGATGTTGCGGAGTTTTATGAAGAAGTGGTTAAAGAGTTTGATCCGGATCTTGCTGCTAGGTGGGTGGCGGACATAATACTGGGAGAACTCAACTACCGAGATATGAATATAGAAGATGCAATAGACAGACTATATGAATTTAAAAGGGTGATGGCATTAGTATCTGAGGGAAAAATCACAGAAAAAAATGCTAGATCGATTGTATTACGTCGCATGTTGGATGAAGAGATTAGTCCAGAAGAGATAATTGATCAAGAGAAATTAGAGATTAGCAGTGGTCAGGAAGTCGAGGAAATTGTCCTAGAGGTAGTCAAGGAAAACGAATCTGCGGTGGAAGATTATAATAGAGGAGAAGGGAATGCTATGAACTATTTAGTTGGAAAAGTGATGGTAAAGACAAGAGGAAATGCAGACCCTGCTGTCATTAATCAGATTCTAAAAGAGATTCTAGATTGATAAAAATGAAAGGAAAGGTTTACAATAGCTTGAGCTCGACGGCCACAGTGTTCGGAAAAAAATAGAGGCAAAAAAGATGGAATTGATTGTATCGGAAAAGGAGATAGCTGCCAAGCGGGTTGCTGAGATATTATCAGATAAATCTGCCAAGGTTAAAAAAATAAATAAAATCAATGTTTATGAATGGGATGGAGCAAAATGTATGGGACTCTCGGGGCATGTGGTTGGGGTGGATTTTCCAAAAAAATATTCAGATTGGAATAAAATAGATCCGAAAGAATTGATTGAAGCGGAGATCATAAAGAAACCGATTAGATCGGATATTGTAAAAGTGTTAGAACAAGTTAGTTCGAAAGTAGACAAAGTGATTGTGGCAACTGACTATGATAGAGAAGGTGAGTTAATTGGAAAAGAAGCATATGAAATTGTCAGGGGAGTAAACAAAGAAACTCCGATAGAACGAGTTCGGTTTTCATCGATTACTTCAAAGGAAATAAAAGATAGTTTTAGTAATCCAGAAGAAATTGACTTTAATTTGGCAGAAGCGGGAGAGGCTCGTCAGATCATAGATCTTGTGTGGGGAGCTGCTTTGACACGTTACCTATCTCTTGCGTCAAAACAGTATGGGAAAGACTTTATTTCAGTAGGAAGGGTTCAATCTCCGACACTTAAACTGATAGTCGACCGGGAGAGGGAAATAGATGAATTTATTCCGGAAGATTATTGGGAAATATTTGCAGAAGTGGGAGGAATTGGAGAGAATTCGAAAGGATTTCAAGTGAAATATTTCTTCACAGAAGAAGGGAAAGAAAGTGATAGAGTTCTATCGGCAGAAGAGTCTGATAGAATACTTAGGGTTATCAAAGGTGCGGGCGAAGTAAAAGTTGAAGAAGTAAAGCAAAAAACCAGAATTGACCAGCCCCCAACTCCATTTAATACAACTCAGTTTATTCGGGCGGCGGGAGGAATAGGAGTGGTTGCAAAACGCGCTATGAATATAGCAGAATCACTATACACTGCGGGTTATATCACATACCCAAGGACGGATAATACCGTGTATCCAAAAAGTTTGGATTGTAAAGAGTTGCTAGATATCCTCTCTAAAAATTCTATATTTAAAGAAGATGCCACATATCTCGTAGAGCTAGATAAAAAGCCAACACGGGGGAAGAAAGAAACAACAGATCACCCCCCTATCCACCCTACAATACAAATTCCAAAAAAGGAAAGTCTTGAACCGGCAGAGTGGAAAATTTATGAGTTAATAGTTAGACGGTTTATGGGAACTGTTGCAGAACCTGCTGAATGGGATCACCTTCGAGTGGTGGTAGAAGCAGAAAGTGAGTTATTCAAGGCGAGTGGGAGACGGCTAGTCAAGGAAGGATATCACAGAGTATATCCTTATCACAAAAATGAAGAAAATTATATCCCGAAGGTGGAAGAAGGATCCAAGCTATCTATGAAACAAGCATGGGTGGAACAGAAGGAAACCCAACCCCCAAGAAGGTATGGACAGGCTAGGCTGATCGAGACCATGGAAAAGATGGGAATCGGGACGAAATCTACAAGGCATAATACAATAGAAAAACTTTATCAGAGAGGATATTTAGAAGAGAATCCGCCCCAACCTACAAATTTGGCCAGAGGAGTTGTGGAAGCAGCGGAAAAATATGCAGAATTGGTAGTATCGGAAAAAATGACTGCGGAGCTTGAATCGAACATGGCGGAAATAGCCAAAGGAGATTCTACATTAGAAGAAGTTACCAAGCGATCTAGAGAAATTTTAGCTGAGGTTTTTGAGGAATTGAAGGGTTCGGAGGAAGAAATAGGAGGGCATATAAGGAATGCGTTGAAGGCTGATAAAACAATAGGTCCGTGTCCAGATTGCGGCAAAGATTTGGTTGTTAGGAAGAGCAGAAGAAGGGGATCATTCTTTGTGGGATGTGATAATTGGCCAGAATGTAAATTCACATTGCCATTGCCCAATAAAGGAGAGCCGACAGTGGTAAAAAATATTTGTGAAAAGCATGATTTGAAAAATATTAAAATGATTGCAGGGAGGGGTACTTTCGTGTATGGGTGTCCCATTTGTGAAGCGGATGTTGCAGAAGCGGAGGAAGATTTGGTCATAGGTTCGTGTCCAGAGTGCAATTCCCAAGAAGGAGGAGAGCTTGCGATTAAGAGGATGAGGAGTGGGTCGCGGTTGGTAGGGTGTACTAGGTATCCTGAATGTGGATATACACTTCCATTCCCACGAGAGGGTGAGATAGAAATATCAGACAGGGTTTGTGAAGACCATAGACTTCCCGAACTGGTGATTCATAAGGGGAAAGATCCATGGGAGATCGGATGCCCAATTTGTAATTTTGAAGCATATAAAGCGGCGAGAGAAGCTAGGAAAAAGAAAAAGAGCAAACAAAAATGAGCTATATCTAATTCAGGTTCTCATTTCCAGAACAGTTAACCTTATGTACATATAAGTTCATAAACGTACAATAATGAACAAAAAAGAGAGGCTGGCACCTGAGATTCAGGCGATACTAGAATCGGCTCGGCGAAGGGAGCCTCCTGGCGAGAGAGTTGAGGTTTCTGCACGGTCATTTCCAGAGGCATTGGAAAAATCTATAAAAAAGGGGAACATTCCAATTATAGCGGAAATAAAACCCACAAGCCCAACTACGGAAGGGATACGTCATGATGATCCGGTGGAGATGGCTATTTCTATGGTGAAAAATGGGGCGACTGCCCTGTCTGTTTTGACTGAACCAGATTATTTTCATGGATCGATTGAATCTCTTGAGCGTGTGAGAAAAGCGGTTGAAGTCCCTATTTTGAGAAAAGATTTCATATTGAATGAAATGCAACTAGATGCCGTCGAATCGGATATTGTGTTGATAATAGCTAGTTTTGTAGAGGAGGTAGATAAACTAGTTTTGGCTGCGAAACAAAGAGGATTCCAGGTATTGGTGGAAGTACATTCGGAGGAAGAAATAGAGATGGCAGTGGGGGCTGGAGCGGAGATTATTGGGATAAACAATAGGAATATAAAAAACCTAGAGGTAGATCTAAATACCTTCAAACTACTTGCACCCAAAGTCCCTTCTGATGTTATTTTAATTGCAGAGAGTGGAATCAAAAGTGTGGCAGATGCTATAACGATGTATGAGGAGGGGGCAGATGGGTTGCTTATCGGAACGGCCATCATGCAAGGAGACATAGGGGAGAACACAAAGCGGTTTGCTCAGATCGAAATATGAATAGTACTAAATTTGGGAAATATGGAGGACAATACGTGCCAGAGGTGCTGATGCCAGCTATATCAGAATTGACTTCGGCGTATGAGAATTATGTGAGAAATAATAAAGATGGATTTATGGATGATTTTTTTGATCGGTTGAAAGATTTCGGAGGACGTCCAACTCCATTGTATAAGGCAGAAAGGTTGTCGGAAAAATATGGGAGGGAAATATATCTTAAACGGGAAGATCTTTTGCACGGAGGTGCGCATAAATTGAACAACGCTCTTGGGCAGTGCTTGCTAGCGAAATACATGGGAAAGGATAGGATTATTGCGGAAACTGGGGCTGGCCAGCATGGAACTGCAACTGCTATGGCTGCGTCATATCTAGGATTGGATTGTGAAATATATATGGGGAAAAAGGACATCAATAGACAGCGGCCAAATGTATTTCGTATGGAGATTAATGGTGCGAAGGTAAATTCGGTTGAAAGAGGAAGTGGAACATTAAAAGAAGCAATAAATGAGACACTAAGGGATTGGTCAAAGAGTGTAGATACAACACACTATGTAATTGGGTCAGTGGTAGGGCCACACCCATTCCCTAAAATGGTAAGAGATTTTCAAGCGATAATATCACAGGAGGCGCGGGAACAAATTCAAGCGGAAATTGGGAGACTTCCAGATAGTGTTGTTGCTTGTGCAGGAGGGGGTTCAAACGCAATGGGTGCATTTTACAATTTTCTGCAGGATGAACAGGTTAATTTAATTGCGGTTGAAGCGGGTGGAAAGGGTATAGAAGCTGAATCAGAAGGTAAGATAGCACATCATTCGGCGTCTTTGACCATAGGGAAAGAAGGTGTGTTGCACGGTGCGAGAACAAAAATACTTCAAGATGTAGATGGACAAATAGTAGAATCCCATAGCATTTCTGCAGGATTGGATTATGCAGGGGTGGGACCAGAATTAGCCTATTTGGTTGATGAGGGCCGAGTAATACCAAGAATTGTCCGTGATGAGAATGCAATAGAGGCCTTTTTCTTACTATCAGAAATGGAAGGAATAATTCCGGCACTCGAGACGTCTCATGCAATTGGATACCTAGAGAATCATGTTGAAGGAGATATAGGAGAAGTAGTAATTGTAAACCTGTCGGGGAGAGGGGACAAAGATGTAGAAACTGTGATCGAAGAATCGCACAGATTGGGATTAAAAAATCAGACAATGGATCGGATTAAAAAAGGGATATGAGTTTAATTAAGAATGCATTTTCAGATGGGCCAATACTGATCCCATACATAGCGGCAGGGGATCCAGATCAAGAGGCTACAGTAGAATATGTAGCCGCGCTTGTTCGAGGGGGGGCGAAAATAATAGAATTAGGATTGCCATTTTCAGAACCAATAGCAGATGGGCCAATAATTCAAGAGGCAATAAATAGAGCTCTAGAAGCAGGTATGACTCCGGGGAAATTTTTTGAGTTAGTTTCTAGGATGGATTGTGAGGTTCCAATAGTGGTAATGACATATTACAATATAGTTCATCAATATGGAGAGATCCCCATAGAATCGTTTGTTTCTGATTCCGTTAAATGTGGTATAAGTGGGATGATAATTCCAGATCTGCCGGTTGAAGAAGCAGAGCTATTGCTGAAAGTTTGCAATAAAAGGGGGGTTGATTTAATATTCATTATTGCACCTACTACACGTGAGCAACGAATAAAAAAGATAATGGAAAAAATTTCAGGTTTTGTGTATGTTCAAGCTAGACTAGGAACAACTGGCATCCATAGAGATGTGAGTCAGACTACGTATGAAAGTTTGGATAGATTAAGAAAATATAACATTCCAAAAGCAGTAGGGTTTGGTGTGAGTAACGCGGATCAGGCAGCTGAGATAATCGGATCGGGGGCGGATGGAGTGATAGCAGGGAGTGTATTTGTAGATATGATTGATAAAGGTCGAATAGAAGGAGTTGATAGAGAAGACACGATTAGATTACTAGAGGAGAAAGCTCGGGAATTGGTACGCGGTATTAGAGGAGGAACAGAGAATAATAAACCGTAACGCACATAACCGGTGAGTGCGACACGATAACACACTAATGAATACAGGAACGGCTGCAAGATTATGCAGAATTGGAAAAGGTAACAAATACGTCATTGTACCAATAGACCACGGCTTGACTCAAGGGGCGGTGGATGGATTGAGAGATGTAGAATCAACTGTTGACGCAGTTACAAGGGGTGGTGTTGATGCCATTCTTTCCCAGAAGGGGATTGCACAGAGGGTTCATCAGAGTAAAAATGGGGCAGGATATATTATGCACTTAAATGGGTCAACAGATATTGGACCGGCTCCAGGAGATAAGCGTTTGACTGGGACTGTTGAAGAGGCTGTTAAAATTGGTGCGGATGCGGTTTCATACCATATAAATGTTACAAGTGAGTATGAAGGGAACCAGATAGAGTCTCTTGCAAAGGTAACGAAAGATGCCAATGAATTTGGTATGCCGATACTAGTGATGTGCTATGTTAGAGGACACGAAGAAAATGCGAAGGATCCAGAAAAAATTTCGCATGCTGTTCGCCTCGGGGAAGAGCTTGGGGCGGACATCATAAAAACCGCATACACAGGTGATCCAAAAAGTTTTGAATCAGTGGTCGCTGCAACCTCCAAACCCGTGGTGATTGCAGGGGGGAAGAAAGGGACGGATAAAGAGACTATTGAAATGGTGAAAGGTGCGATGGAGGCAGGTGCATCGGGAGTTTCAATGGGTCGGTGTATATTCCAACATAAAGATCCAGAGTCAATATCCCGTGCAGTGGTAGAGATAGTTCACAATGGAGTATCTGTTGAGAAAGCGATGGAAAAATCAGGTTTGTTAGAAAAATGAAACGGAGTGTTTGGCTTAAAGCAGATGCAGGGGATTGGGAGTCCAAAAAGAGGCGCATAACAGCAGGTTTAGAAGCTGGAGTAGATTGGGTGTTGGTGAATGATGTTGATGTAAATGCCGTTAGAGAGTTAGGGAATATAAAAATTGCTGCGTTTACTACCAATGACGTTCAGGTAATGGAGGCAGAAGGGACGGGTAGTGGTCAGGATGCAGCTGATGCAGTAATCATAGGAAAAAAAGGTGAAGGTGATGGGACTGTAGAATTACCTAAAAAACTCTCGGATTCTACAGATGTAAAAGCCG
The DNA here is from genome assembly GCA_002503845.1 of Euryarchaeota archaeon UBA24. GTDB lineage: Archaea > Halobacteriota > Halobacteria > Halobacteriales > Hikarchaeaceae > Hikarchaeum > Hikarchaeum yamanae. The sequence continues at coordinate 110,797 of DASO01000006.1, forward strand.
TCAGAAGGGGAGGTGCAGATGGAGGATATATTCGAATATTATCGAAGGGGCATGAATCATTGGCAGAGGAAATAGCTAAGGTGGGAGAGTATACGATAGTTAGTGGAGAGGATTGGAAAATCATCCCTCTAGAAAATTTAATTGCAAGAATTGGGGACCAAACAGAATTGGTTGCGGGAGTAAATAGTTCTGAAGAAGCTAGAACCGCTTTCGAGACTTTGGAGATAGGAGCCAATGGGGTGTTAATAGATTCCGACGATCTGAGTGAGATTAGATCAACGGTGGATTTAAGAGATTCAGCGGATAGAGAAGCTTTAGAATTGGAATGGGCAACAGTAGTATCTGTAAAAAGTACAGGTATGGCAGATAGAGTATGTGTAGATACGGGTTCTCTCATGCATTCAGAAGAGGGTATGCTTATTGGTTCAATGGCAAGGGGATTATTTTTTGTACATGCAGAAACTGCAGAATCGCCATATGTTGCTTCCCGGCCGTTTCGGGTGAATGCAGGGGCAGTTCATGCATACGTTAGATCTTTAGGAGGAAAAACCAGATACCTGGCAGAACTGCAAAGTGGAGATGAGATTCAAATTGTAAATACCGAGGGAGAAACTAGAGAAGCGGTTGTGGGAAGGTGTAAGATAGAAAAACGTCCTATGCTTCGGATTGAGGCTATAATTGGAACAAAAAAAGGAGAAGATAGGATCGAGACATTGTTGCAGAATGCAGAAACTGTCAAAGTAGCAACCCAAAAAGGTCCTAAAGCCGTTACAGCTTTAGAGGTTGGGGATGAGGTATTGGTTTGCTACGAACATGCTGCTCGCCATTTTGGTGAAGCAATTGATGAGAGTATAATTGAGAAATGAAATTAGAGATTAGGTAAAAGATTTTTTGAGCTTACGAATAAGCTTAGTCTTTTTGGCAGAGTTAACTAAAGCGAAATCGAGAACGTCGCAGATGTTAGTTGCTGAAACCATTTCGACTGCGCCGGTATATTCACTTGAAAGCATCACGTCTTGTTCATTTGCTTTAGGAATAATAACGCTGGAAATACCAGCTTTTGCCGCAGCTTCAATTTTATGAGTTACACCCCCAACGGGGAGAACATCTCCACGAACAGAAAGGGATCCAGTCATAGCCACATCTTGTTTAACAGGGACGTTTTCGAGAGCGGATAAGACAGCTGTTGCCACCGTTACACTCGCAGAATCCCCCTCTATTCCTTCATAAGATTGGACAAATTGAACATGGATATCACGGTCAGTTAGACCTTTTGCAGAGAATTTTTTAATAATGGCAGAAACATTTTTTATTGATTCCTCAGCTATTTTTTGTAGTTGCCCGGTTGCAATTATTTTTCCACGTCCTTGGGAGGGTGTGACTTCGGCCATAACAGGGAGAACTATTCCGGAATCTTCACCCATAACAGCTAGACCATTAACGCGGGCGACGGAAGTGCCATCATTACTAGAAAGGGCATAGTCTTTCCGTCTTTGGGCATACTCATCTGCCAATTGTTGCTCTATAGAACGTGACCGTGATTTTGCTTGCAAAACATGTTCTTGAGTTGCATACTTTTCCTCGGCAGATCTTGCTAAGTCCCCGGCTGCTCGAATGAGACCGCCCAATGATCGGAAGCCCAAAGTCAAATGCCCTTTTCGGGAGGCCCTTCTTCGGGCTTCGACGAGGATCTCTTCAACTGCTTCTTTAGTGAAATGAGGAATCCTACCGTCATTTGTTATTTCTTGTGCTACAAATTGGACATATTTTCTACGGATTTCCGGGGTGTCTTTAATTGTGTTGTCCATATACAATTCATACCCATACCCTTTGATTCTATTTCTCAATGCTGGGTGCATATTTTGCATTGCATCTAGGTTTCCTGCAGCGATCATGATGAAGTCGGTGGGGACCGGTTCGGTTTGGACCATTGCACCAGAAGACCGTTCAGATTGACCAGTTATAGAAAATTTTCTTTCTTGTACTGCAGTCATTAGCATTTGTTGAGAACGAAGTTCAAGGGTGTTGATCTCATCAATGAAGAGAACGCCTTTATGTGCTTTGTGTATGGCACCAGCCTCTACTCGTTCATGTGCGGGAGTCTCCATGCCACCTGATTGGAATGGGTCATGCCGAACATCTCCCAAAAGAGCTCCTGCATGAGATCCAGTTGCGTCGTGAAAGGGTGCAGTATTTTGTTCAGCATTGTTGATTAATAAGTTGGGAATCAGAGCGTCTGCGTTTCGGGAGCCATACCTAAATGCTATATAAATAACTGCAGCTGCCAGGATTCCAAGTAAAGGATCTTGTGCTATTAAGAGTGCATATCCAACTACAGCGATGATGATCATCCACATTAAAAATGATCTCATTTGATTTTGTTTTTTGGCTTCTTCCTTATGTGCATCAATGATTTGTTGCCCTTTTCCAGTAGGTACTGTTCGGATTTTAGGAACGTTCTTATCATCGGAGTTCTCATAAACTAAAACGTCTTGTAACTCTTCCTTGGGCAGTAGCTCTGCCATGGCTTTGGCTAGCATGGATTTTCCAGTTCCGGGAGATCCGATCATCATGACGTGTCTGTGTTGAAGTGCGGCTTTGGTGATAGCTTCTGTTGCCCTGTCTTGACCAATCACCTGGTCAATTAATTTTTCAGGTATGGGTACTTCGTCAGTTGTGGAAAAGATCAATCCACCAAGTATATCTTCTTCAGCTATTTCCTCATTTATTTTCAAATCCTTAGGGGGATTTTTCTTAATGGAGGAGGCATCAGAATTTGATGGTTTTGTCGTTTTCTGGTCTGAAAGCTTCTGGCTCTTTTTAGTCATAAACGTGGTATTAATATAGGGGTTAAGAGGGCTGATATACTTTTTGTAGACAGATGATAAATGTAGCAAATAAATTTCGAACCATACGCGGCATGGTTATTACAGATGAAAACGATCGATAAGGTATGGTTAGGGGGATATATATTGGGCGATTTCAACCTTATCATAATGGCCACCATAAAGTGGTAGAAAAAATTTCAGGAGAAGTGGACGAGATAGTATTAGGGATAGGAAGTGCCGGAGATTCCCACACAGGGAAAAATCCATTCACTGCAGGAGAGCGGATGTTAATGGTTACAAGGGCAATTGAAGAATTTGATGTTCCCTCGTATGTGGTACAAATAGAGGATTTAAAACGAAACTCCATTTGGGTGAGTCATGTTGAGAGCATAAGCCCAAGTTTTGATGTGGCTTATTCTAATAATCCACTTGTGATTCAATTGTTTAGAGAAGCAGGGAAAGAGATCCGACAAGTTCCAATGTTTGATCGAGAAGTGTTGGAAGGGGCAGAAGTGAGAAGGAGGATGGAAAATGAAGAGGATTGGCGGTCTCTGGTTCCAGTTCCAGTGAGAGATATAATAGAAGAAATAGGGGGAATTCGAAGAATTCAAAAAATTAACGAAAGTGACTCAGAGAGATGAAACTTAACTCGCTGCGATAATATCGTCTATTCGAATGATCATAGTTGCTGCTTCAGTGGCACTATCAATTGCTTCTCTTTTTACTGCAGCAGGATCCAAAATTCCGTGTTTTACCGGATCGGCTAGTTCTCCAGATTCCCCTTTGGCAATTATTCCTGCGCGGCCAGAATCATTTGCAGCCCGGAGGTCGACAAGTGTATCAATCTGATCTAGTCCCGCATTTTCTGCTAAAGTTCTAGGGATTACCTCTACGGCATCTGCGAATGCTTCGACGGCCAATTGCTTCCTTCCTTCAATAGAAGCTGCTACACTTCGGACACGACTTGCGATTCCAATCTCGACTACACCAGCCCCAGGAACGACCTCGCCAGATTCCACAGCAGCGGTAACCACGTCCAATCCATCACTGACAGCACGTTCTAGTTCATCTACAATATGTTCAGTTCCACCACGTAAGAAAACAGTGACTGCTTCTGCTTTTGATCCTGCTTCTACAAAGGTCAATTCATCGTCGTTGAATTTTTGAATCTCGAGGGAATCCACAGTACCCAAATCTTCATTAGAGAGATTATGTAGAGTCGCAACCCTCATTGCACCGGTAGCGCGAGAGAGGGCTTTTGCATCGTCGCTGCTAACATCCTCGAATGCGAGAATGTCTTTGTCAGATAAAAATCCTGCAACTCGATTATCTATGTCTTCAGTGCAAAATACAACATTCACTCCAGCTTTGGAAATTGTATCTGCATAGTCACGAAGCTCGGCTTCCTCGGCCTCAAAAGCAGCGGTTAGTTGATCAACACTGGTTATTGTGAATTCTGCATCAACTTCGGGGTCGCGTATTTCTAGGTCCATATCTAGAATTAGAACTTTTCCTTTAGAAACGGATTTGGGCATGTTTTCGTGTGCCCTTTCAGATTCCAATATGAATCCTTTTACTAGTTCTGTTGCACTAGAAGAAGCACCTACACGCGTCTGAAGATGGATGTCATCTCGATTTACGTTTCCAGATTTGGCGACATGTTTGACAGCATCGACAATGATTTTAGATAGTTCAGATGGGGAAACATCTCCAGTTCCTTTGCCAGTCATACTAGTGGTGGCGACTTTTTGCAGAGTTTTGTCGTCCAGAGATTCACTTAGAATATGAGAGGTGATAGCTTCTTGTGCAATTTGATTTGCCTCAGAATAGCCCTCCACAATAGTTGTTGGGTGAACGTCGTCTTCTAGGAGTTTCTCGGCTTTGGCTAGTAATTGGCCGGCTATGACAGCTGCGGTCGTAGTGCCATCCCCGACCTCTTCTTCTTGAGATTCAGATACTTCTACGATCATTTGAGCAGCAGGATGTTCAATATCCATTTGTTTCAAAATAGTAGCGCCATCATTTGTTATGATTACATCTCCAGAAGAGGTTACCAGCATTTTATCCATTCCCCGAGGGCCCAATGTAGTTCTAACTGATTCTGCGACTGCTTTTCCAGCAGCGATATTCATAGATTGTGCATCCCGTCCTTGTGTGCGTTGAGTACTGTCGCCTAGTATGATGAAAGGCTGATTGTGTGCCATAGTGATTACTAATTGGAGGTTAGCGAGTCTATATTAATTTAACGGACTTGAATCGGTAGACTTCAAAGAGATACAGACCAATAAGATACGGTTGAAACCCGTTGGCCTATCGAAGTTGAAACGGCTGAAGAATCGATAGATCGTATAGGTTTTGCTATGGAAAGCGGGAGATTCCTATAGATTCCGTACGGAAAAATAAAATCCTGGTGAGAATCTTCAATTGTCATGTCTACAGACGATAACAATCGAGATATATAGGACCTATCGTGGAGCGTGGATCCCATGGGCAATAACCAGTTATAGAAAGATCGTGCACTATATTTGTTGAAAGTATCGAAAATAATTTTTTCACGGGCGACGCGGAGAAATTCTAAAAAGAAATACATGGGAATTGGAGTTAAGTGGAAAAATCTCATGGCCAGAATTATATCAAAAGAGGAATCTTCAAATGGCAAATTCCCTGCATCTGCATGCAAAAAGGTTAGATCTCCAGCATGGGATGATTGACCCAATTTATTTTTTCCAATTTCTATCATGGGCTCAGAGATATCGAGCGCAACGACATCGGCTCCAAGATCTGCTAACATTAGACTGAATCTTGCAGTCCCACAGGCTATATCTAAAATCTTTTTTCCATCGATGGTGTCTATAAAATTAGTTACTATTTGTTTCTCATGAGAATCGATTAGACTCCCTCCTTTTGAGAAACGCTTGGTATCATACCGAGTGGCATTTGGGATTTCTTGATACCAGCTTTTACCTTTCATTTGCAATTAGAACATAGGACATAATTGGATAAAACATAGATGGTAGGGTAGTCTTTCTTCGATGGATTTTAACAAATGGGTTGTGAATATTAGGTGTGAAATTGGAAGAAGAGTTAGTAGCTGCACAAATGTTAGATGTGAAAGAATTAGCAGAGACTATTGTGGGAATTGGTTTTGAGTGTACTGATTGTGGGGCTTGTTGCAAAGGGGGAGACGAAGAGCACACGGCGACAATATTTCCAAGTGAGATAAAGAAAATACAAAATGTTGGTAAAATGGAATGGAGAGACATTGCTCGTCCGATGCCTTTTGGGGTTCGGGAAAATGAGAAAGGGGAATTAGTTGGAGAAACGTTCGAATGGGCTTTGCAGATAGGAGGGTGTGGAGATTGTTCATTTTATAGAGAAACGGAGGGGAAGGGGATGTGTAGCATATATGGGTTCAAACCTTTGATTTGTGAGACATATCCATTCAGTGTTGATTTGGGGGGAAGTAACAATCCTAAGGGTGAGATTGTAGAAAAAGTAGGAGATATATTAGTACATGAATGTGAAGGGATTGGTAGAGAGATAGAGTACAAAGAAGCGATGAAAATGGCAGAGGTTCTAAAAGAAAGAACCATACGTGAAATAGAAGAATCAATACAATTGGTAAAGGGATATAAAAGTTTAAAGACGGGAAAGGAGAAATTGATTGTTCATGATTCAGAAGGTGCAAAGAATATAGATGGGAAAAGTATATAGAAATACCGACAGGGCTATTAAGTTGGGGTGCAACTCAGGTCATTTGAGGATATCGGTATGATAAATTTAGATCAAGTTTTATGTTTGTTTAATGCAGGGATTGAAAAGATAGACGGAGACCATATTATTAGGATTCCAAACGAAGAGATTGAGAATCAAAGTTTGGAGAAAGGAGAGGTGTATCGAATTGCGCTAGTAAAGCAAGGAGAAGACTTTGAACTAGGGGTTCAAACAGAATCTACTACTGCACCTAATTACCCACAACCGCCGGTTGAAGTGGGAGAGATACGGTATGTAGAAATAGAAAGTTTGGGGAAACAAGGAGATGGCATAGCACGTGCTGAGAGGGGGTATGTCATAATTGTTCCAGGGTCAAGCGTGGGTGAACAAGTAAAGATAGAAATAATCGACGTCAAACCAAATTTTTCTATGGCAAGTGTTGTTGAAGACGTGCTAGAATAAAATAGGAGGGACTCATTCTCTATAGAAGGGTAGTAGCAAACCGAGATATATCTACTTCAATCGAATTGGATGCGGCTTCGATTGACATATAGGGGCGATTTGAAATCAAAGTTTGTGCTCTTTTTTTACCTACACCAGGGATTGCTAATAGTTCAGAGAATGTCGCGGTATTGAGGTTCAATTTTAGCGGGAGTGCCGTGACAGATCTTTGGCCATGATTGACCACAATGGCGTCGAGAACAGTTCCAAGAGGAAGTTTTCCAGGAAACCCTACAAGAATTGGGTAAGTGCCAAGTTGTCTTCCGAAGGTGAACCTACCATTCTGGAACTCTAGATGTACGTGGGGTAATATAGTACCAATCGGAGCGACTTTTTGAATCATTAAATTATCGAAAGTGTGACGGACTTCTTCCTTGTATTTTCGGAAGTGTTTCTTGTGGTCCATTGCGATGGATGCGCCAGTACTGGACATGGGAGTTCCAGGGAATGCCATAACTTGGCGTATGTTGACCCTGCGGACTAAAAATCCAGAATCTAAAACTCTTTTAAGGAATTTTTTATTGAGCTCAAAGGTTTCTTTAGTTTCCCCTTTGAGCCCGTGTACAAGGTTAATTCCGGGGAGTAATTTTGGTAGTGAGTCTTTGGTTGGCCTCCAGCCAGATTCTTTGTTAACAGATTCTATCGCTACAAAACACTCTTCTGCAGTTACATTGAGGTTGTTTTCATCATACACTACTGGGTCAGCAGATTCGAGACCAAATGCGGCAGTGTCTCCAGGTGTATTAAATTTAGAAATAATGCGCAAACATTCTGCAGATTCCGAAGGCCAATTTACAATAGTAATTGGGTTCATATTGTCTAGATGAAGAGTCTCAAGTGACGGGGCCACCCTATGAATACCAGAATAAAGATCGTATAGCTCAGAGGGATTGGGGCACTTTCCATCTCCACCATAGGCTAGTATGTCCGCTTGACGCCCGATGCGAAAATGGCGAATTCCAGAGTTATAGAGTTCGGATATTTCTTGCAATATAGAGTCAACAGACCTAAAAGATGGTTTGGAACCATAGAGTGGTTCGGTGCAAAATGAACATCGATAAGCACAACCACGGGAAGTTTCAATTTCGCAAATGAGATAATGGGGATGATTGGGATGTTGTTTAACTATAAAAGAACCTTTTGATGCCCATTTTTGAATCTCGTCATTATCGCGCATTCTATCAGAAAATCCTTCAAGATTTTGATGGATTAAATCATAAGCAGCGGCTTCTACATCTCCTTTTGCCACGAACGTGTAGTCTAGATCATCTCTATGCATATCACTAGCCCCCTCGTTTTTAATTCCGACACCGAATTTGATGGGACCTCCAAGAAGAGATACTCCTTTTGCCGTCCAGGATATTTTTTTGACTTCATCTGGTTCGGCAGGTGTCCCACCCACATATTTTCCTGGAACGGTCATGCCCCCGATGTAAATTAATAGATCTGAATTCTCTATGCAGTCCCAACGGTTGTGTTCTTGTCGAAGTGCATCGATTGTGTGGTAGATTATATTGCGAGGAGACACCCCAGCGTCGACCAATGCTCCGGCTGTGTATCGAGGATAAGTGGAGATATAGGGAGGGACTCCAAAATGGGCAGGTTCGTCCACATAACCATCAACTATTGCTACAGTGAGATCAGATGGAGTTATCATGAAAAAATAGATTGGGTTCGAGAACTATAAGGAATTGGTTCTATAGAACAGTTAAGCGAACACTGATTTTATTTCCATTTTGTAAGAGGGAGATGATATTTCTATTCAAATTCTTTGCTGCAGTATCTGAATTGATCATGATAGTTCGATCATCGACATAGGAGCTTGTTCGGATGACGGCAGAATTGGTACTTTTAAATGTTAGATCGGGGTGACCACAGCCGAAAATATATTGTTCGTGACTGCCAACGGATAATTTGGCAGTTATTTTTGCAGTGTTGGTTTGACAGGCGGCAATGAAATCGTTGGAAAAAATAGAAGGGGATCGGTTAGAAGAGATACCAACTATGCAATCTCCAGAAGGGGTTAAATAAGAATCAGTGGTGATTTCGAGGGTGGAAGAATGATTTGCGGTGACATTTGGATTACCATAAGCTACTAAATTTTCAATATATTGCACAATAAAAGATAATAATAGTTTAGCATATAAAGGGTACGTCAAGGGAATTTTTCTCTCGAAACTATTAAACCCATAGGACAAGTAGCCCAACTCGTTAGAGTACTTCATTACGAATAGAAAAGCAAACTGACCATTATCAGAGGAGAGGCTATTTAGTTAGCTAATTTTATGCAGAGTTTAGGAGTAATGTAAGTGTATAGAAGGTGAAACTAAAAATGGAACCGGCGACAGAAATAATAGAAAGTATAGAAAATAAAGAAATAATCGATTCTGAAGAAGGAAATGCACCTGAAGA